>CBDDRJ010000152.1:0-34731 GCA_965233055.1 uncultured bacterium | reverse complement strand
TTGAGGGCTGTAGCCATAGCTACAGCCCGAGAAATGGGGGCGAAGTGGGACTTTTCTCCACCTGTTTGGGCCGACGAGCTTCTGCCGCGCAGGCTCCTACCTACAGCACCACGGTCTGGTTGCGGCCGGCCGACTTGGCGGCGTACAGGGCGCGGTCGGCCCGTTCGATGGTGTGGTCGATCTGCTCCCCTTCCACATAGCGCGCAAAGCCGGCCGAGAAGGCGACCCGCAAATCGGGCACGGTCGCGCACACCTGGGTTTCGGCCAGGTGGCCGCGCAGGCGCGCGACGCCGATGGTCGGCTCGCCCGGCGGCGTCTCGGGCAGCAACAGCAGGAATTCCTCGCCGCCCCAGCGCCCGACGATGTCGGTATTGCGCAGGATCGCCTGGGCTTGTTTCGCAAACGCGCGCAGCACCTCGTCGCCGATGGCGTGGCCATGGGTGTCGTTGACGCTCTTGAAGTGATCCAGGTCGACCATCGCGATATAGAACGGGTGGCCGCCGCGGGCACGACGGCTGGCGTGCTCCTTCATCAGGTTCATCATGCGGCGGCGGTTGGCCAAGCCGGTCAGTTCGTCGTGCGTCGCCATTTCCTGGATGTGGGCGAGTGCCGTTTCGAGCGCGATCTTCTGGGCGTTGACGCGGGCCCGCATCTTCATCAGCTGCCAGGTCAGCTGCGACATCGCCGGCAGCACCGTCGCCACCAGCACGAAATTGATCAGTTCAAGGTGGGCCGGGTAGCCGACCGGGTCGGTGCGCGAGCGCCAGATCATGATCACCCCGATCAGGGTCGTCGCGTACACGCTGACGATGCGCGCGCTGTCGATGCGCATATTGAACATCCCGAACACCATCACCAGCGCCATCAGGATCAGGATGCCGGAATGGGCCGGGCCGGTGACGGCGTAGGCGCCGGCGATCAGGCTTTGCGCCACCAGCGCCTGCGGCAGCGCCAGCGTCGGTTCGGCGAAGCGCTGGTTCAGGCCGCTGCGGATGAGGATGTAGAAGCTGCTGACCGAGATGAAAGCGAGCACCGCCAGCCACGACACGCGCTCCACCGCAAAGATGCCGATCGCGATCCCGTACACCATCAGCGCCGAGCCGACCGTGTACAGCAAGCCGGTCAGCAGCAGCATCAGCAAGCAGCGGCGCTGCTTGAAATCGGTGCTGATGATCAGGTCGACGGCGCGCGTGGTCCAGCCGCGCGGGGCCGGCCGCGTGTCCTGCAGGACCGGCACGTCAGACATCGTGGAATCGGTGGGTATGTCGAAAGGAGACATCGGAATGTCGTTTCAGCCTGGATGGGGTCGCGGCACGCGAACCAAATAATTATACAGCCAGCAACATATATTGTACTGCTCGCCCCGGAACAATTTCGCATTCCTGCGAATTTAGTTCCGCAAGACAACAATATCCCGGAGCGGCGTGGTTAATCGGAACGTTGCCAAAAATCATGTTTGATTTGCCTTGGATAATAGGCGAATATCATTGCACTACTGCAAGTCACTAAGAAATCAGGGGCGCGGTCAATGACATTGCTGTCTATCAGAACGCATCTTTTGTTGCTGGTCCTGGCGATGGCAATCCCGCTCATCGCCGCGCTCAGCGTGGGCATTTACGCCGACATGCAGCACACCATCGACCAGAGCAAGAAGTCGCTGCGCGCGCTGGCCGAGAGCATGGTCGCCAACACCGGCAAGACCCTATACAGTACCCAGGTCTTCCTCGAGACCGTGGCGCGGCGCCCCCGCACCAAACTGCTCGATGCGGAAAACTGCGACCCCATCCTGCAAGACCTGCGCAGCCTGAAAGCGGCCTACATCAATATCGAAGTTGCCGGCCTGGACGGCCAGCTGGTGTGTTCCGCCATCGGCCAGCCGGGCCCCAGGATGGACGTCAGGCAGGCGGCGCTGCGCCAGGTGGCAATGGCCAAGCATAGGGGCAAATGGGTGATCCATATGGGCGCCCCGATCGTCGATGCCGAGCAGCGCATGATCGGCGTGGTCCGCATGACGCTCGACCTGCAGGAACTGGACCCGCGCCTGCCTGCCCAGCTGCTGCCGGTGGACGCCCGCTACGGCTTCTTCCGCGCAGACGGCGTCATGGTCTGGCGCAATATCGACCCAGAACAAGTGATCGGCACCCGGCCCGATGCCGAGGCGGCGCGCGAGATCGTGCGCGTCAGGGACGGCGAATTCGCCAGCCTCGCCATTGACGGCGTGACGCGCTATTTCTCGGTCGTGCCGATGCCAGTGACCGGCTGGGTGGCCTTTGTCGGCGTGTCCGATTCGACCGTCTACGCGCCGGCCAAGAACCGGGCCGTCGCCATGGCTGCCGTCGCCGCCGCGGCCATCACCTTGTTGCTGCTGGTGGCCATCCTGATCGCGCGCCGCATTTCGCAGGCCCAGCAGGCGAGCAATCTGCAGCTGCGCATCGCGGCGGCCACCTTCGAATCGCACCAGGGCATCATCGTCACCGATCCGGATGACGTCATCCTGAAGGTCAACCAGACCTTCTCCGACATCAGCGGCTATGCGCCGGACGAAATCATCGGCCGCAGATCGAGCATCTTCAATTCGGGCCGGCACGATGCCAGGTTTTTCCAGGCCTTGTGGGAATCCGTCCTCAAGACCGGCGCATGGGAAGGCGAAATCTGGAACCGCCTCAAGAATGGTGAAATCCGCCTGCACTGGCTGACCATTTCAGCGGTCAAGGACCATGACGTGGTGACCAATTACGTCGGCGTCTACTCCGACATTACCGAACGCAAGCGGATGGAAAACCAGGTGCGCCAGCTGGCCTTCTACGACACCCTGACCAGCCTGCCCAACCGGCGCCTGCTCAATGACCGCCTCGGCCACGCCATGGCAGGCAACCGGCGCAGCGGCTGCTTCGGCGCCATGCTGTTCCTCGACCTCGACAACTTCAAACCGCTCAACGACCGCCATGGCCATGGCGTGGGCGATCTGTTGCTGGTGGAAGTGGCGCTGCGCATCCGCAATTGCGTGCGCGAAGTCGACACCGTCGGCCGCTTCGGCGGCGACGAATTTGTCGTGATGCTGCCCGAACTGAGCGCCGACCGGAGCGAATCGACCAGCCTGGCCAAGACCGTCGCCGAGAAGATCCGGGTTGCGCTGGCCGAGCCCTACAGCCTGGCGATCGGCCCCGGCGCGATCTTCGTCCACCGCTGCACGGCCAGCATCGGGATTTCCCTGTTCAGCGGCCACGAGGCGAGCCAGGACGACATCCTGAAATGGGCCGACGCCGCGATGTACAAGGCCAAGGACGCCGGCCGCAATGGCATCGCGTTCTACGAGGCGACGCCGGCCTAGCGATACTGCGCGAGGATGCGCTCGACTGAACCGTCGTCGAGCAGGGAATTGATGGCCCGGTTGGCCTCGGCGAACTTCACCTGCGATTTAAGCGAAAACGCGCAGCGCGCCTTGAACGGCTCGAACTCCAGGTCGATGCGCAGATTGGCCGGCGCGCCCGAGCGCATCAGGTACTCGACCGTCATCTTCTCGGCGATCGCGTATTGCATGCGGCCGGCCTGCAGCTTGTGCATATTGCTCGCCATCATAGGCGCATCTTCGCGTGAGAAGTGCCGGCCCAGCACTTCATCGAAACCATGGTAACGGTAGCCCAGCACGGTGCCGACCCGCTTGTCGGCCAGATCCGGCAGGCCGGTGACCACCGGCGCATCGGCGCGGGCCACCAGCACTCCGGTGGCCGGAATCAGGGGTTTGCTCCAGTTGAAGTCGCCGATGATCCATCGCGGCATGACGTAGCAGACACTATCCGCGTCGCCATCGGCAAGCACCTTCGGCACCCGCTTCGACGGAACGCTGATATACACCGGGCGGCGCCCGAGGCGCCTGGCAATGGAGTCGCCCAGATCCTTGATGATGCCGCCGGTAAGGCGCCCGTCCTCAAACTGGGACAGCGGCATCGCATGGTTGGTCGCGGCAATGAAAACGATGTCCGATCCCGCGGCGCACGCGCAAGACATGCCGCATGCTGCAAGGAGCACTACGAAGAGCTGGCGAATCATGTATTTGTACTAACCCGGAATAATTGCAACAAGTATAACTCGACGCAATTCCCCCAATTGTCGTTCAAATGTAATCGGGGCCGCATCGAACGATGCGGCCCCGATGGCCAAGCGCGGAACTGGGCGGACTTACATGCCCAGCGACTTGAGCAGTTCTGAATTGTCGTCGCCACCTCCGTCGCTCGGCGTAACAGCGTCCGGATTGGCGTGCTCGGCAGCGAGCAGCGCGTCCGGATCGGGCACTTCGTTCGCTTCGAAGTCGTGCAGCTTGATGAATTCGGTGCGGTCGATGGCCAGTTCCAGGTAGAAGATGTTATTGCGCTCGGTAAAGAACGAAACACGCCGCATTTCAGGGCGGTCAAGCGGGGTATCGACGCTGAGCATCACCTGCTTGTTCAGCACCAGCATCTTCGGCTGGTTCTGCGTGATATTGGTCTGCAGTTCGCGCCGCACCTTGCCGGTAAAGTCGCCGACGATCTGGTTCATCAGTTCGCCGAGGATATTGGCCACTTCGTCGGACGTGTGCGAGCCGGCCAGTTCCGACTTTGGCATGCCCATGTGAAGCATGTATTTTTCGTAGATTTCCATCGCCGTGTCGGCGCCGAAATTGAGCACCACCAGGCCGGTGAAACCGCCGTCGAACAGCACGAAGCAGCCGATATCGGGCTTGAGGCCGATCTTGGTAATGCGCTGCACCATGGCCGAATAATTGATCTTGCTTTGCATTGCCACGTTCAGCACACGGGTGACCGAATTGCACAAACTGGTCAATAAATCTTCCGTGCCATAGGCAACGCGGTCTACATCCGTAATCATGGCTTACCCCTATTATTTTCGTCGTTAGTTTGATCAATATCGGTGTCGGCAAGAGACAGGCGAAACAGGATCACCTTGCTCAGCAAGCGAATGATTTCCTCTTTTGCGGCGAGGTCCCGGCCGCCAGTGGCCGACCTGGGGCCGAGCGTGCCACGCAATAGCGTGACTTCGCCCTGCAGCGCGCGCGCGCCTTGCAAGGCTTTTAGCGCCGCCTGCGGATCCGGATGCTCGCCCAAGGTATCCTCCAAAAGCACTTTCCCATGGGGGCCGCGCCTGCTGTCCAACACAATATGTTGAGAATACTGAAGGGATGCGCGCGCGTCCACTGGTTAATGCATTTTAGGCAAACCAGTGGACTTTTTTGCTACTGCGGAACACTCTGCGTTATCAGCCTGCCATCATCGCGTTCAGCTGCGGATAGGTCAGCACCGGCGCGCCCGGCGCGGCGATGGTGCCGTCTTGCAGGAACTGCTGCATGGCGTGCGCCACATAGCTGAGCATCCGCTCCGAGATGTCGGAGCCGGCACTGAGACGCCGCACGCCCAGCTGGGCCAGCCGGGCCAAAGGCGGGAAACCGGGGCGCACCAGCACATTCAACGGCATGCCGCAGGCTTCGGCGATGGCGGCGATCTCCGCTTCGTCGCGCACGCCGGCGGCGAACAGACCGCTGGCGCCGGCATCCTTGTACAGCCTGGCGCGGCGCAGCGTCTCGGCCACCCTTTGTTCCGGCGGCGCCAGCGCGCGCAGGTAGACGTCACAGCGGGCATTGATGTACAGCTTGACGCCTTCGGCATCGGCCATCCGGCGGATCGCGCTGATCTTGCTGCACAAGAGTTCCGGCGAGCCGGAACCGTCTTCGATATTGATGCCGACAACACCGGCTTGCACCAGCGAACGGATCAAGCTGGCAACCTGTACAGGATCAGCCGAATAGCCGTCCTCGGCATCGACGGTCAGCGGCAAGGTGCTGGCGCGGCGGATATCCTTGACGGTGGCCAGCAACAACTCTCCCGGCAAAGTGCTGCCGTCAGCATAGCCATGCGCCCAGGCGACAGCGGCGCTACTGGTGGCCAGAGCCTTGCTGCCTGCCGCAGCGGCCAGGCGGGCACTGCCGCCGTCCCAGCAATTCGACAGCAACAAGATGCCGTTTGCATGCAATGTGTGAAAAAGTTCGTCGTCGCGCATTGAAGTCAATTCTCCATTTTCTTGAGGCGGGGAAGCATGATGACATAATTTGAACGAACCCGAATTGCCCCCCTATTTTCCAGCCAGGGCCTGGAGCATTTTTGTCGATGCTTCATGCGCAGCGATCCAACCGGACTTCTCCAGCAACGGCCGGCATACCTGGCATTCGATAAAAGGATTGCAGTCGTGTTCCAACTCGACGTAGTACTTGCCGATAGATGCCTTGCCGACATAGGAATCGACGCGGCCAGAAACAGGCTTGGACTGGCTGGCCGTCCCGCCCGGCGCGCTGCCTGGCTGCTGCGCTCCCAACCACCGCTCAAACGGTGCCGCGGCCTGCCCGTCCGGCACATACCAGACCTTGCGCGCGCTATTCCAACGAGCGCCGAGCGCCTTGGCTTCGTCTTTCTCTGCAAATGGTACCTTCAGGATAATCATGGTCGACTCGAATAGCTAAAGAGCGCCATTTTACTGCTACAGCCAAACCGCAACCGCAGAATAAACGGTCAATACGACCATCAGCGAACAGAAAGCGCGCCGCCACACTGGCTGCTCAAGATAGCGGCGCAGAATTGCCCCCGCTCCGGCCCAGACGCCAAGGCAAGGCAGGTTAATGGTGCAAAACACCAGGCAGAATATCCCGATCGCCAGCCATACGGAATCGGCCTGCGGCATGAAAGCCGCCACGCCGGTGACCGCCATTACCCATGCTTTCGGGTTCACTGCCTGGAACATCGCAGCCGAAGTGAAGCGCATCGGTGCGGCATCGGCCGAATCGCTGGCCTTGACGGCGATGGAGCGCAGTTGCCAGGCGAGGTAGAGCAAATAAGCTGAGCTGATTATTTTGAGTGCCAGCTGGATTGAAGGCAGCGACAGAATCAGCGAGCCGATGCCGGCAGCGCAAAGCGCCAGCATCAGACCGAAGCCGGCCGAGATGCCGAGCATGTGGGGAATCGAGCGGACAAAGCCGAAGCGGATGCCCGAGGTCGTCAGCATGATGTTGTTCGGGCCAGGCGTGATCGACGAGACAAAGGCGAACAGGGCCAGCGGAAGCAATTGATCCAGCATGGGGGAAAACGTGGCTGCCATAGTGAGCTTTCAATCCGCCGGATGGCGTTGTCGGTCTTATTGTAATTTTGAAAGCCAGTACAGTACCTATACACCGATGCAAAAAGCTTAAGTTACTGTACCGGCAGACTATGCAATACGGTCCGGCAGTGGCGCCAATGTCCGCGCGCCGTCCACGGACGTCCACCACCCCGCCAAGACATCCTCTGCCGCCCCCGCTCCCCTCGGCGGGCGTAATGGCACGCATTTTGCAATAGGCATCGCAGAAACGTTGACGATCAACAAACCGTCACCGTTCATCCGACCCGGCCCCTTCCTTACTAAACGATAGAAAGCCACCAATGCAACGTACTCTAGTCGCCGCCATGATCGCCCTCGCCTGCGCTGCACCTTGCGCCAGCGCATTTGCCGCACCACAAGCGCAGACCACCACGCAATTGCCGCGCAACGCGCGCCCGCTCCACTACGCCGTGACGATCACGCCTGACGCGTGGAACCTGAGTTTCCTTGGCAAGGTGCAGATCGACTTTGAAGTGCTCAGCCCGACCGACACCGTGACGCTGCAGGCGGCCGACCTGGCCATCGCCAGCGCGACCTTGCGCACGCCGGCCGGCAAGCAGCTGCCAGCCGTCGTGACGCTCGACGCCCACGAGCAGACGGCGCGGCTGCGTTTCCCGCAGTCGCTGGCCAAGGGCAAATACCAGGTCGCGCTTGACTATTCGGGCAAGATCTACACCCAGCCATCGGGTCTGTTCGCGGTCGATTACGAGAGCGCCGGCGCCAAGAAGCGCGCGCTGTACACGCAGTTTGAAAACGCCGACGCCCGCCGCATGGTGCCAAGCTGGGACGAGCCTTCCCACAAGGCCACCTTCACGCTGTCGGCCAATATCCCGAGCAAGGAAATGGCCGTGTCGAATATGCCGGTCGAAAAGACGACCGAACTCGGCAACGGCCGCAGCCTGGTGCAGTTTGCGCGCACGCCGGCCATGTCGACCTATCTGCTGTTCTTCGGCCTGGGCGAATTCGAACGCGTGACGGCCAAGGTCGGCAACACCGAGGTCGGCATCGTCACCAAGACCGGCGGCAGCGCCAACGCCGGCTTCGCGCTCGACGCGGCGCTGGCGGTCTTGCGCGAATACAACGACTACTTCGGCATCCCCTACCCGTTGCCCAAGCTCGACAACGTCGCCGCGCCCGGCAGCAGCCAGTATTTCGAAGCGATGGAGAACTGGGGCGCCATCCTCACCTTCGAATACTCGCTGCTGCTCGACCCGGCGTTCAGCAGCCAGGCGCAAAGGGAGCGCTCATTCCAGACCAATGCGCACGAAGTGGCGCACCAATGGTTCGGCAACCTGGTCACGATGGGCTGGTGGAATGATCTGTGGCTCAACGAAGGCTTTGCCTCCTGGATGGACGGACGCACCACCGACCGTCTGCACCCCGAGTGGAACTACCGGCTGAACTCGATCGCCAAGCGCGACCTGGCGATGGGCCAGGACGCGCTGGCCACCACCCACCCCGTCGTCGTCCAGATTCCCCGGGTGCAAGACGCGGGGCAGGCGTTCGACTCGATCTCCTACGAAAAGGGCAAGGCGCTGATCGACATGCTCGAAGCGCATGTGGGCGAAACAGGCTGGCGCGATGGGGTGCGCCGGTACCTGCGCAAGCACAGCTACGGCAACACCCGCAGCGACGACTTGTGGAAGGCGATCGAACAAGCCAGCGGCAAGCCGATCAAAGGCATTGCCCACGACTTCACCTTGCAGCCGGGCGTGCCGATGATCACCGTCGGCGAGCCGGTCTGCCAGGCGGGCCGCACGACGGTCGAGCTGACCCAGGGCGAGTTCAGCAAGGATGCGCCGAACAAGCAGCCGCTGCGCTGGCGCGTACCCGTGTTTGCCAAAGTGCAGGGCCAGGACAAAGGCCAGCGCGTGGTCGTCACCAATGGCAAGGCCAGGCTGACAATGGAAGGCTGCGGCGCCGTCGTCGTCAATGCCGGCCAGTACGGCTACTACCGAACCGCCTATTCCGACGGCAACTTCAGCCAGCTGGCCGCGCAGTTCGCGCAGCTGAGCACGATTGACCAGCTGGGCCTGTTGTCCGACAGCTGGGCCATGGGCCTGGCCGGCCAGCGGCCGTTGTCGAACTTCCTCGACCTGAGCCGCTCGCTGCCGGCCGACGCCGATCCTCAGGTATGGCGCAAGGTGGTGCGTTCGCTCACCAGCATCCACGACAGCCTGAGCGGAGACACGGCACGGCAACCCAAATTCGCGCGCTATGCGCTGGCCCAGTTGCAGCCGCTGATGAAGCGCATCGGCTGGGACGCACAGGCGGGCGAAGCACCCACCGTGTCCAACTTGCGCAACGCATTGATCGACGCCTTGAGCGACTTCGACGACCCGGCCACCATTGCCGAGGCGCGGCGCCGCTTTGCGGCCCAGGCCACCGATCCCAAGGCCCTGCCGGGCGCCACCCGCAAGACCATCCTGGCCGCCGTCGCCCGCCATGCCGACCCCGCGACATGGGAGCAGATTCGCCAGCAGGCCAGCGAAGAAAAGAACCTGGTGGTGCGCGACTACCTGTACAGCCTGCTCGGCCGGGCCAAGGACGAAACGCTGGCCAAGCGCGCTTTGGCGCTGGCGCTGACGCCGGAGCCAGGCGCGACCAATAGCGCGCCGATCATGTCGGCGGTGTCGGGCCAATTCCCGGACCTGGCCTTCGACTATGCCGTGGATCATCTGGACGAAGTCAACAAGGTGCTGGATGCCAATGCGCGCGAGGTGTACCTGCTGCGCCTGGCGGGCGGCTCGCACAACCCGGACACCATCGGCAAACTGGAAGCGTTTGCGGACAAGCATATCCCGGCCGGTTCGCGCATGACGCTCAACGCCACCGTGGCCACGATCAGGAATACGATCCGGATCCGCACGCAGCGCATGCCGACCATCGATGGCTGGCTGTCGAAGTACGGTTCCTGAGCGCGTAAGGCGCTCGTAAGGGGCAGCACGGACACTCCAGGCTCTTGTCATACTGCCTGGCTTGCGCTTTCAATGGTGTAAGCTAGCTTATGGATTTAACATCAGACTGCGCCCCATGCTGCTTGCCTTGCTGACCGACCTGCATGCCAACGACGAAGCCCTGTCGGCCTGCCTCGAGCATGCCAGGTCCCAGGGCGTGCAGCGCCATGCCTTCCTGGGCGACCTGGTCGGTTACGGCGCCGACCCCGAACGCGTGCTCGACACCGTCATCGACCATGTGGGTAAAGGCGCCCACGTGGTGATGGGCAACCACGATATGAGCGTGCTCAACGGCGACACCAGCACCATGAATCCGGTCGCGCGCGAGATGGTGGAATGGACCCGCTCCCGCCTCTCGCCCGAGCACCGGCATTTCCTCGCCGGCCTGCCTTACCGCGTGGCACTCGACGACATCCTGCTGGTCCACGCCAACGCCTGGGCGCCGGAGCAATGGGCCTACGTCGACGGCGCAATGGAAGCGGCCCGCAGCATGCGCGCCACCCGCGCCCACGTGACCTTTTGCGGCCATATGCATGTGCCGGCGCTATACCACATGACGATGGTGGGCAAGACCGGCCAGTTCCAGCCGGCACCGGAACAGGCCACGCCGCTGAGCCGGCAGCGCCAGTGGCTGGTCATTCCCGGCGCCGTCGGCCAGCCGCGCGACGGCAATCCGGCCGCCGCCTACGCCACCTACGACACTGACAGTCACGAGCTGACCACCTTCCGCATCCCCTACGACAGCGCGGGGGCGGCGCAAAAAATCCTGGACGCCGGCTTGCCCGCCGTGCTGGCCCAACGCCTAATCACGGGGAACTGATATGTCGGAGCACCGCAGCCTGCAGGCAGGAATGGAAATCGACGGTTACCGGCTCGAAGAAAAGTTGCATACCGGCGGCATGGCGGCGCTGTGGCGCATTACCGACCTGCGCCAGCGCTTTGCCGACCCGCAAGGAGTGGCGCCCGAACTGGTCATGAAGGTGCCGCTGCTGTTCACCACCAATGACCCGACCACGGTGGTGGCGTTCGAAGTGGAACAGATGATCATGCCCCAGCTCAAGGGCAAGCATGCGCCGCGCTATTACGGCGCCGGCGGCTTAGACACCCAGCCGTATATCGTCATGGAACACATCGCCGGCCCTTCGCTGCGCGCCCGCTTCGACGACTCGCCGCTGCCATTGCACGAGGTGGTGCTGATCGGCATCCGGGTTGCCCAGGCGCTGCAGGAGCTGCACCGCCAGCACGTCATCCACCTGGACATCAAGCCCAGCAATATCCTCTTGCGCGAGGACGGCAGCGCCGTGCTGATCGACTACGGCCTGTCGCGCCATGACCGCCTGCCCGACTTGCTGGCCGAGGAATTCCGCCTGCCGCTGGGCACCGGCCCGTATATCTCGCCCGAGCAAGTGCTAGGCGTGCGCAATGAACCGCGCAGCGACCTGTTTGCGCTGGGCGTGCTGCTCTACCACCTGGCCACCGGCAAGCGGCCGTTCGGCCACCCGACCTCGGTCACCGGCTTGAAGAAGCGCCTGTACCGCGACCCGGTGCCGCCCATCACCCACTGCCCGCAGCTGCCGCCCTGGTTCCAGGAGATCGTGCTGCGCTGCCTTGAAGTCGATCCGGCGGCGCGCTACGCCACGGCAGCCCAGCTCGCCTTCGCCCTGCAACACACCGAGCAGATCACCCTCACCGCGCGCGCCAGCAAGCGCGGCCAGGATGGAATGTGGACCGTGTTCAAGCGACGCATCCGGGTGGCCGGCGCCGATCCGCTGTTGCGGCACAGCGTTACCGAACAGCTCGATCAGGCGCCGATCATGATCGTCGCGCTCGACCTGGCCAATGGCGCCGCGGCGCTGGCCGACGGCTTGCGCACCATCACCGAACGCATGCTCAAGACCAAGCCCGAGGCCCGGCTGGCCTGCCTGACCGTGCGCAAGACCAACCGCATCGGCATGGACGACAGCCTGGTGCAGGGAGGGCAAAACATCCACGTCAGGCAGCTGGTGGAATTGAAGCACTGGGCGCGCCCGCTCGGCATCGCGCCCGAAAAAATCACCTACCATGTGCTGGAGTCGCCCGATCCGGCGCTGGCGATTGTCGAATACGCCAACAGCAACGACGTCGACCACATCATCATCGGCTCGCGCGGCAGCTCGGCGTTGCGGCGCTACCTGGGCAGCGTCTCGAGCCAGGTGGTGGCTGAGGCGAACTGCAACGTTACGGTGGTTAAGGTGCAGGATTAAGGCCGACCATCCAAATGGCCCACCCAATTGGCCAATTGCAAAAGTCCAGTCAAAGCGATCTCATTGATAAAACTGTTACATTTGCCATCAAATGTGCCGCAGAGATTTTAATTATTTGACATTGTTGCATTAGTCAAATACGCTAAGCGGTCGCAGTCCAACATTCTGATTTCGCCAGGAGTTGTCCGCCATGCCCCATCGCGCCCACGCTGACCGTGTTGATTTCTTCCTCAACGGCCATTGCGTCACCGTTCACAAGCCGGCCCCCGATCTGCTGCTGATCGATTACCTGCGCTCGCCCGACGTGGCACTGGCCGGCCCGAAGAAGCCCTGCGGCCAGGGCGGCTGCGGCGGCTGCACGGTGATCCTGTCGCGCTGGAACGACGAGACCGGCAGCGCCGAACACAGCGCCGTCAATTCCTGCCTGCGCCCGGTACTGGCCTTGAACGGCCTGGTCGTCACGACGATCGAAGGCACCGGCTCGGCACGCCAACCCAACCCGGACATCCTGCCGACCACGGTCACCTCGAGCCGCGGCACGCAAGGGGCACTGCAACAGCCCTTGCCCGGTCTGATCGAAGGACAGGCAGCGCGTGTGCGCAAGCTGCAGCAGGTCAAGGACAGCGTGGACGAGGCAGTGGCGATGAACGCCCCGCTCACCACCCGCCTGCGCGAAACGATCCCGATTCATCCATCGCAGATGACGCACGAGGGCATGAACCCGATCGCGTGGCGGCTGGCCATGAACAATGGCACCCAGTGCGGTTACTGCACGGTGGGCTTCGTGATGAATATGTCCGAATTCCTGGCCAACAATCCCAACGCCACCAAACGCGAGATCGAAGGCGCAATGGACGGCAACCTGTGCCGCTGCACCGGCTACCGCGCGATCCTGACGGGCATGAAGACCTTCGCCTCGGACTGGACCGAACACGACGAAAAAGAGCGCATGAAGTGTCGCGGCGATGCCGCGGCGCTGGCGCAGCGCCCCACTGGCCAACTGGTGATTCCGTTTCCGCCGGAAGCGCGCCGGCCGCCGAGCGGCACCAACGCCAGCCATGGCCGCCACCTGTGGCTCTCGCCCACTTCGCTGGCCGAACTGCTGACGCTGATGGTGCAGCACGCTGCGGCGCAGCCGCGCCTGGTCAGCGCCAACACGGCCTTCGGTATCTATCCGGAGCAGTACCTGGCAGCCAGGGTGCTGCTTGATGTGCGCTATGTGGCCGAGCTCAATAGTGCGCCACGAGTCGATGCCGACGGCCTGCATATTGCGGCGTCGACTACCTACTCCAGCCTGATCGCGCTGCTGGCTGACGCCATGCTTGAGCGCGGCGAGACCGAGCCGGGTCCGGACGGTACGCCGGTTCCGAAGTACACGACGCGCCTTGGCGCCATCAGCTACATGGCCAAGCGCACCGCGGGCCGCATCGTGCGCAATGCAGCCACGCTGGGCGGCAACACGATGCTGGTCCTGCACCACATCCATAGCGGCAGCGGCGCGCCCTTCCCGTCCGACGCCGTAACGGCGATGGTCGCCGCCGGCGTCGAAGTCGACTATGCCGAGTTGTCGCCGACGCCCTCGGCAGCGACGCAACGCGCAACGCTGGCAGAGCTGGTCGAACGGGCCGCGGCCGACCCAGGCTTTGCCAGCCGCCTGGTACTGGTGACCTACCACCTCCCGTTCGGTCCCGAGGCCGATGTGCTGTATCCGCAAAAGGTGGCCTTGCGCGAAGTGAACGCGCACAGCATCGTCAACGCGACCACCCGCCTGCGGCTCGGGGCCGGCCTCGTCGTCGACGACGTCGCGCTGGTGTTCGGCGCCATCGCCCCCTACCCCTGGCGCGCCAGTGCGACCGAGCGCGCCATGCAGGGCAAGCCGCTGGCCCTGGCCGACATGGCGACGCTGGCCCCGATCCTGCGCGCCGAAGTGGAGGCTGAACTGTTGCGCTGGGCGGCGCGCACGGCCGAGCAGCCTTCGGAAGGCTTCAGCGACGCCTACCGCGTCTCGCTGTGCCTGGCCTACCTCTACAAAGCCATCGTCAATGCCCTGATGGAGAATGGCGCTGCGGTGCCGCCGGAGGTGCGCTCAAGCGGCTTGATCACCTGGGACCGCTGGACCGTCAGCAATGGCATCCAGTCGTACAAGATCCAGGAATGGAAGCACCCGGTGTCGCAGCCATTCATCAAGTACCTGGCCATGGAGCAGGCCTCCGGCCAGGTCCACTACACCCATGAGCTGAGCGTGCCGCCGCAAACGGTCAACGCCTCCTTCGTCCAAAGCACGCGCGCGCTGGCATCGTGGCAGTTCTGCGTTCCGGGCGGGTCGGCGGCAAGCGTCGGCGATATTGAGGCCCTGCGCGAGCACCTGTCGCAGCACAATCCCGATTTTGTCGACATCATCACCAGTGCCTGCTTCAAGGATGGCGCCATCAATTTGCAGGGCATGGGCATGGACCAGCCGATCTTCGCCGTCGACACCGTGCAGTACGTGGGCCAGTCGCTGGCCCTGATATGCGCAAAAGGCCAGGAAGCGGCAGCATCGATCGCCGACTACGTCACGCGCAATTGCGTCAGCTACGGCCCCGTCACCATCGGTCCCGACGATCCGCAATGGTGGGGCCAGCCTGTGCTCGACCTCGACCAGGCCATTTCAGTCGGCAGCATCTATCCGGATTATCCGACCACCGCACCGTTCAACTCCCACATCTGGAAAGTCACGCGTCCCGGCAGCCAGTTCGACTGGGCCGACACCAGCCGCGCGCCGCTCGACAAACAGATCACCAACCGCAGCGCCATGGTGGGCGGCGTGCCGTGCCAGATTGTTGGCGGCACCCAGACCGCGGGCGGCCAGGCCCACTTCTACATGGAAGGCCAGGCCGCCATCGCAGAGCCCATCGACGCGCGCCGCATGATCGTGCGCCCGTCCACGCAAAGCCCGATGGAAATGCACGCGACCGCCGTGCTCGCGCTCGGCGCGCAATACAACCGCATCGGCGTCGAAGTGCCTCCGGTCGGGGGCGGGTTTGGCGGCAAGACCGAGCAGGCCAAATTCGTCGCCGGCGCCGCTGCTGCCGCCGCCGGCGCCATCAAGGGGCCGGTGCGCCTGACGATGACACGCGAACAGGACACGGCCATGATCGGCAAGCGCCATGCCTACTACGGCCAGTACCAGATCGCTATCGACCGCGGCGAAGTGCGGGCGTCCGACAAGGGCATCATCCAGGGCTTCCTGAACAAGATGTGGGGCGACGGCGGCGCTTTCTATGACTGCTCCTTCATCGTCTCCAACTGCATCCAGGTGCGCGCCGACAACGCCTACAAGGTGGCCAACTTCGAAAACCAGATCGACGTCTGCCGCACCAATACGGCGCCGAGCACGGCCTTCCGTGCCTTTGGCGACATCCAGAGCAAGATCATCACCGAAAACGCGATCGACGATGCCGCCTTCGCCATCGGCATGTCGGCCGAAGACGTGCGCTACAAGAATATGTACGTGCCGGGCGACGTCACGCCATACGGGCAGGCGCTGACTTCGTGCTATATCCGCGAAGTGTGGGACTACCTGAAGGACAAATCCAATTACGACGAGAAGGTCAGGCAGGTCGACGCCTTCAACCGCGCCAACCGCTGGCGCAAGCAAGGCCTGGCAATGATCCCCGTCAAATACGGCTCCGGCTACAACCTGGCGATGCTCGAACAGGCCAGCGTGGTCCTGTCGATCTACTCGGGTGACGGCACCATCGTGATCCAGCAAGGCGGCGTCGAAATGGGCCAGGGCTTGCTGACGCAGGTGCGCCAGATCGCCGCCTATGTGCTCGACATCCCGATGGCGATGATCCAGGTCGAGTCGGCCAACACGGGCGTGATCCCCAACCCGACCAGCACCGGCGGCTCGACCGGCACCGCGTACAACGGCGAAGCCGTCAAGCGTGTCTGCCAGCTGATGCGCAGCCGTCTGGTGGCTTTTGCCGACCAGCTGCGTCTCGAAAACGGTCCCGAATGGTGCAAGCAGAACGGCATCGACTACTGGAACCACGGCGCCAGGGGATGGGGCGCCGAAGTGACCATCGCCGGCAAGACGCACCTGATCTGGCAAAACCTGATCGCCCTGGCCTACCAGTACCGCATCGGCCTGGTGGCCAGCTTCACTGCGCCAATTGCCGGCGCCGATACGCCTACGCCGGCGCTGACCTACAAACCGATCGAGGACCAGCCCACCATTCCGGGCGCGACAGCTGACCCGAACGGGCAGCCTGGAAGTTTCGATAACTTCGTCGGCTTCACCTTCTCGGCGGCCTGCTCGGTGGTCGAGGTGGACATCTTGACCGGCGAAGTGAAGATCCTGAGCGCCGACCTGGCCTACGACATGGGCTGGAGCCTGAACCCGGCAATCGACATCGGCCAGGTGGAAGGCGCCTTCGTGCAAGGCATCGGCTATCTGCTGTCAGAGAAGCTGGTGTTCCAGCCCGACGGCGATGCGATCGGCACGCTCAACACCCTCAATACCTGGACCTACAAGATACCGGCCGTGTCGAGCATTCCGCTGGCCATGCATACGCACCTGTTCCCGCGTGACTTGGTGAAGGAACCGTCGATGCCGACCGAGGGCGTGTTGTCATCCAAGGAAGTGGGCGAACCGCCGCTGGTATTGGCCAGCAGCGTGTTCTTCGCGGTGAAGGCGGCGATTCGTGCCTCGCGCCTGGAGCGGGGGCTTGACGGAATGTTCCGCCTGGATGCGCCCGCCACGGTGCAGGAAGTGCAGCGGGCATGTGCTGTCGATACGGGTATTGGCTAAGCGCTGCGAATTTTTTTAGGGCGCATGTTGAAGATCGGCATCACTTCGCAAGGTATTTTGGCTTTGCGCAGTTTGGTCCGGTCGGCCAGCGTGTGGGCGAGCGTCAGGAGCATATGGCCCTTATTGGGGTCGCAGGCGCGGAACAGCTCCAGCAACTCAAGTTCGTCGGCGCTCAGACTATTGCGTTGTACAAATATGTTCATGCGACCAGTTCCGACAGAAGGAGATGAATCCCCAGTCTATGGGAATGGCATTGCCTTCAATCGGTCGAACACAGACGGAATTGTTGATGAGTTCCACCGGTCGCGGGGTGAAGTCCTGGAGTCAGTTTGAAAAAGATGACTTGCTCCCCCCCGCAGTCCCATCAGTTGTACTAGCCAAAACTTGAACGGACTGGACCTGTCAGATGAGGTCTAACTCCATCCCTACTTTTGACGGGGCAGGTTCAGCCAAGAATGTGGCTGTCAGCAACCGCCCCGTTGCTGCCCATCGTAGGGCGGGCGGGACCGCCGAGGACTGCGTGCCCACGATCGTGCCCACCATGACGTTCGCATCATGCCCGCTTCCGCGTGGGCACGCAGTGCCCACCCTACATTTCTGCCAAATTTTAGCTTTGCACATGGATATGGTCCGCGTGCCCACAAATCGGATTAAAGGAAAATTGCCAGGAGAATGACGACAACCGCCAGGACCGCGGCGATGGTGACACCAATCGCCCGGTTCCGCTCGGTCCTGCGCCGCTCGGCATCGGCCCTGGCCTGCTCGCGCTCTACCGCTCTGGCGCGTTCGGCTTCAACTTCCTTTCTTTCCTTTTCCTGCTCTGCGCGCAAATCGTACTGCTTGGCACGATGCTCTTGAATCTTTTCTATCAGCGGTTCGACCGCCTCGCGCGTGCCTTCCCGCAACGGCGCCCGTGGATTCTGCATTGCCGGAATTATCAGCTCGGCCTTGGCGCGCGCTTCTTCTTGCTGGGCCAGATCCGACTCCAGCGCACCTGTGTTCTGGCCCTTTTCCTTCCGCTCGGCGATTTGCACGCGCAAGCCTTCGCTGACCGTGTTGTCACGTAGGCCAAGGATCAATCCGGACAATTCAGTCTTGTATGCAAAGGACTGCTCGAGCGCCTGGCCATACATGCCAAAGAACAGATAGTTGAGACCGACGGCCGTTTCAAAGGTGCCGCGATCACCGTCATCCTGAATAATGACCGGCGCGTAATGGTTCACCCATGCGCTGGCCTGTGCGTGGGTTTTCATATACAGGCTGCGGCCAGCCGGCGCATCATTGCTTTCCTGGGTTTCGAGCTTGCCGGTGGCATGGCGCGAGAACTTACCGCAATACATGCGTTCCATTTCCAGTTGTGCTTCCGGAGACGCATACCTGGGCGTCAAGCTGGTGTATTCACGGTCGCCAATCGTGCGTTGCTCACCCGGCTCAAACACAACGTGCTGAATACCGGTGAGGTCATCGACGCTGCGCACGAACATTTGGCTGTCCGGTTCGCCATGCTGCCTGACGGCGAACTTCTGATTTTCCGACACCAGATATTCGCCTTGCTCGGCATAGCGCTGCACGGGTGCCCCGTAGTTGACCGTGGCGGTGCCCAGGTTTTCCGGCGGAGCTCCGGTCGGCGCCATCTGCAGCGCGCGCGCCCCCATCACATCAGCCTCTTGCTCGAGGGCGCTGTCGTCATTGATCGCGGCGCCCTTCATCTGCATCGTCGGCTTGACCCGGCCTTTTGCCTGCTGCACCACGTGCCAGGCTTCGTGCGGCAAATGTTGTTCCTGGCCAGGCGCCACATGGATATCGCTGCCTTGCGCAAATGCATGAGCCTGGAGCTGGGCAGGCTGCGACGAGTTGTAGTGCACCTTCACATGGTCCATGCTCATGCCGGAAAGGTTTTCGATACCTTCCTTAAGCTGGGTCGGCAAGCCAGTGTTGTTGGGTTTCTTCGCAGGGGTTTGGGCCACCAGTTGTTTCAGCGAACGCACATTGTCGTTGCGCGGACTGTCATTGGCCATGCTGGCCAGCTGGCGCAGCTGGGCGCTCGATTCGCGCTGGTCGACGAAGCCCTCTGCACTCCCGGCCTGCGAGGACTGACTGTCCGCCATTGCCGCGTGCGATGCAGCAGGCTGCCGTGCGGCGAGCTGGGTCATGGAATCCGACTAGAAGAGATGAAGGAAAGGAAATTGTGCCATATTGGAACGACGATGGCGTGACAATTCAGCGAAATGCCGCCAAGGTGTTGCAGAGGAACCCAATACTATGTCCTAAAATGATCGAAACTGGTCTGGCAGAGAGCGGTGAAGATGGCGATACACAATCAAAATAGAGGCTTATACTTCACCTTGAAAGGAAACCTCAAATGAAAACGTGTCTGATTGTGATCGATGTCCAGGAATCGTTCCGCCACCGCCCTTACTTCACCGAAAGCGGCACGGCCGCCTACCTGCAGGTCCAGAATGCCTTGATCGCTGGCTGCGAGGAACGCGGCATCCCGATCGTACGTGTCCTGCATACGGACGGCCCAGCCCAGGCAGACAACCCGTTTGCGCTCGAGTCCGGCCACGTGGTCCCAATGCGCGGCTTGCGCGACTTCGCGCCTGCCGCCAGCTTCCTGAAGCGCCGCCACAGCGCGCTGGTGGGCACCGGGCTTGACGTCTGGCTCACCGAGCAGGGAATCGGACGCCTGATCATCAGCGGCATCCGCACCGAGCAGTGCTGCGAGACGACGACCCGCCACGCGTCCGACCTGGGCTGGAGCGTGGACTACGTCACCGACGCCACCCATACCTTCGACATGTTGCAGCCGGACGGCAGCCCCTTGAGCGTGGCCGATATCAAGTCGCGCACGGCCACGGTCCTGAACGGACGTTTCGCCACCCTGTGCACGGCCCTGCAGGCGCTGGCGCGGGCCGCATGATCGACGTGCTGTTCATGCTACTGCCGGGCAGCCTGATCCTCGATTGGGCAGGCCCGGCCGAGGCCCTGCGCATTGCCAATGGCTTGATGCTCAGGCAAGGCAAGGCGGCGCCGTTCGCGCTGCGCTTCTGCGCCCCGCGGCCGGACTCGATCACCTCGGTTGGCGTGCAGTTGGCTGGCCTCGAAGCGCTGCCCGCATCGCTTGCGCCGCACGCCAGCTGGGTGGTACTGGTAGGGCAGACAGGTAGCAGCATTGCCATCGACTCGCCCGACACCTACGCACTGCTCGACTGGCTGCGCGCCCTGCAGCTGGCGCCGGGCCGGCTTGAACTGGTCACGATTTGCGCCGGCGCCGTCCTGGCCGCCCATGCTGGCCTGCTGGCGGGGCGCCGCACTACGACACACCACCACCACCTCGATGAATTGCAGAGCGTGGCACCAGCATGTGAAGTGGTGCGCAACCGCGTATTCGTGCAGGACAGCCCCGTCTATAGCAGCGCAGGCGTCACCACCGGCATCGACTTGATCCTGCACCGGATCGATGCCGTCTGCGGCCCGGCGCTGGCAGCCCAGGTGGCGCAGACCATGGTGGTGGCGCTGCGGCGCGGCCCGCACGACCCCGAGCTGTCGCCCTTTCTGGCCTATCGCAACCACGTGCACCCGGCACTCCACCGGGTGCAGGACGCAGTGAGCCAGGCGCCCCAGTCCGATTGGACGGTGCCAGCCATGGCGGCGGTGGCCCACACTTCGCCACGCCACCTGACAAGATTATTCCTCGAATACGGGCAGATCGCTCCGCTGCAGTACCTGCGCCGCATCCGCCTGGCCGTGGCCCAGACGGCGCTGGCATCCGGCGAGAACGTGACCGGAGCAGCAGCGGCAGCCGGCTTCAGTTCGGACACCCAGCTGCGCCGCGCATGGCAGCACTTCGCAGTGCCAGGCACGCCTTCGCGCCCTGCGGACTAGGCTTGCGCCCTGCGGACTAGGCTTGCGCCCTGCGGACTTGGCTTGCGCCCTGCGGACTAGGCTTGCGTCCTGCGCACTTGGCTTGCGCCCTGCGGACTAGGCTTGCGCCCTGGGGACTATGCTTGCGCCCTGCGGACTTGGCTTGCGCCCTGCGGACTTGGCTTGCGCCCTGCGGACTAGGCTTGCGGACTGCGGACTAGGCGTGCGGACTGCGGTGCTGCTGATGCGCCTTACTTAACGCCAGCACGCTTGAGCATCATCTCAAGCGGGCAAAAGCCGGTGAAACTGCTCTGGAACAGATTGGCGCCAACGAACACGGTGAACCACAGCGCGTATTTGCTGACGAACAGCGGACTTTCCGGCACGCCCAGCGCCAGCGACAACAGGACAAACAGGCCTGCAAACATACGTACCATGCGATTGCTATCCATCGTAAAACTCCTTCAAAGTGGGTGTTTTTTGTGGTTGGCGGCGAAGTACAGCACAGGGATCACCACCAGCGTCAACAGCGTCGAGACAAAGATACCGAATACCAGCGAAATCGCCAGGCCATTAAAGATCGGATCGTCGAGGATGAACACGGCGCCGATGATGGCGGCCAGCCCGGTCAGCACGATCGGTTTGGCGCGCGCAGCCGCGGCGCTCACCACGGCGTCGACAAAGCCCATGCCCTGCGCCACCTGCAGGTTGATGAAGTCCACCAGCAAAATCGAATTGCGCACGATGATGCCGGCCAGCGCGATCATGCCGATCATCGAAGTGGCGGTGTACTGCGCGCCAAGCAGCGCATGGCCGGGCATGACGCCGATGATCGTCAGCGGAATCGGCGCCATGATGATCAAGGGCGTCAGATAGGAGCCAAACTGCGCCACCACCAGGATGTACACCAGCACCAGCCCGACCGCGTAGGCCAGCCCCATGTCGCGGAAGGTCTCATAGGTGATCTGCCATTCGCCGTCCCACTTGATGGCGCGTTCGCGCAGCGGGTCGGACGGTTGGGAAATA
The DNA here is from genome assembly GCA_965233055.1 of uncultured bacterium. Lineage (GTDB taxonomy): Bacteria > Pseudomonadota > Gammaproteobacteria > Burkholderiales > Burkholderiaceae_D > Telluria_A. Next base: position 12,667 of record CBDDRJ010000152.1, on the reverse strand, counting down.
AAGTATTCGCTGGCCGTCACACCCGACTGCTTCAACTTGGCACGCACGGCGAACATGCCGTACAGGGGGCTGTCTAGCTTGCCCGCCATGTCGCCCACCACATACGACAGCGGCAGCAGGTCCTTGTGGAAGATCGCCTTGTCGCGGCTGGCCGCCTGCACCGTCACCAGCTCGGCAAGCGGCACATTGGCGCCGCTAGCCGAAGTGACGGTCATGCGCAGCACCGAGGACAGGCGCGACTGCTGTTCCGGCGGCAGGTTCAGGCGCACCGGCACGCTATAGGCCGACTGGCCGTCGTGCAGCACCGTGATGTCCTCGCCGTCGAGCGCCACGCGCATGGTCTGCACCACATCGGCCACCCGCACGCCCAGCAACGCCGCCTTGCGCTGATCGACCCGCAGCACCGACTTGGGCGCGGTGGTGCCGATCGAATCGTCGATGTCGACGATGTCGGCAGTGGCGGCCATACCCTGGCGCACCTGGGCCGCCAGCGCGTGGCGGCTGGCTTCGTCCGGGCCGTAGATTTCGGCCACCAGCGGCGCCAGCACCGGCGGGCCGGGCGGCACCTCGACCACTTTCACGCGCGCGCCGTGGCGCAGCGCGATCGCCTGCAGTGCCGGCCGCACCGCGGCCGCCACCTGGTGGCTCTGGCGGTCGCGCTGGTGCTTGTCGACCAGGTTCACCTGCACGTCGCCGTATTCGGGCGCCTGGCGAAGGTAGTACTGGCGCACCAGCCCGTTGAAGTTGATCGGCGCGGCAGTGCCGGCGTAGGCCTGGTAGTCATGCACCTCGCCCACCGTGGCCAGGTAGGCGCCCATCTCGTGCAGCACGGCGGCGGTGCCTTCGACCGGGGTGCCGGCTGGCATGTCGAGCACCACCTGGAATTCCGACTTGTTATCGAACGGCAGCATCTTGAGCACGACCAGCTGCAGCGCCGCCAGGCTGACCGAGGCTAGAATCGCCAGCACGACGGCGATCCACAGGGTGCGGCGGCGGACTGCCGCGCGCGGGCCGGCCAGGAACGGCAGCAGCAAGTTGCTGAACCAGCGGTGCAGCTTGCTGTCGGCCTGGTCGGCCACGCCGCCGTGGCCGGCGGTGTGCTTGCCGGCCAGCCGATGCGCCAGCCACGGCGTGACGCTGAAGGCGATCAGCAGCGAGATCAGCATGCCCATGCTGGCGTTGATCGGGATCGGGCTCATATACGGCCCCATCAGGCCGCTGACAAAGGCCATCGGCAGCAGCGCCGCGATCACGGTGAAGGTGGCCAGGATGGTCGGCCCGCCCACTTCATCGACCGCCAGCGGGATAATGTCGAGCAGCGCCGCGTCCGGATTGAGCAGGCGGTGACGGTGGATATTCTCCACCACGACGATGGCGTCGTCGACCAGGATGCCAATCGAGAAAATCAGCGCGAACAGGCTGACCCGGTTGAGCGTGAAGCCCCATGCCCATGAGGCGAACAGGGTGGCCGCCAGGGTCAGGATGACGGCGATGCCGACAATGGCTGCCTCGCGCCGACCCAGCGCAAAGAACACCAGCACCACCACCGCGCTGGTGGCGAAGATCAGCTTCTGGATCAGCTTGATGGCCTTGTCGTTGGCGGTCTGGCCGTAGTTGCGCGTGACGCTGACCTGCACCCCTTCCGGCACGACGGTGTTTTTAAGTTCGGCCAGGCGGCGTTCGACAGCAGCCGCCACCTGGGCCGCGTTCTCGCCCGCCTTCTTGCTGACCTGGATGGTCACGGCCGGATATTCGCCAGCGGCGCCGCCCGCCTTGCCGACCCCGTACCAGGCGTAACGCTGCGGCTGGGCCGGACCGTCGACCACGGTGGCCACATCTGACAGGTACACCGGATGGCCATTGTTGGCCGCCACCACCAAGGCCCCCACCTCGCGCGCATTGGCCAGGAAGGCACCGGTTTCGACGTCGATGCTGCGGTTGTCCTGCACCAGCCGGCCGGCCGATGCCGCCACATTGGCGCCGGCCAGCGCCTGGCGCAGTTGGGCCACGTCCAGGTGGTGGGCAGTCAGCTTGTCGATGTCGAGCAGCACCCGCACCGCCCGGCCCGGCCCGCCCAGGGTCTGCACTTCGCGCGTGCCGGGCACGCGCTTGATCTGGTCTTCCATCGCGTGCGCCACCCGCTCCAGGTCGTAGGCGCCGCGTTCCATATCGCGCGTCCACAGCGTCAGCGCCAGCACCGGCACGTCGTCGATGCCCTTGGGTTTGACCAGCGGCTCGGCCACGCCCAGCTCGCGCGGCAGCCAGTCGCGGTTGGCGTTGATGACATCGTACAGGCGCACCAGGGCCTCGGTGCGCGGCACCCCCACCTTGAACTGGACCGTCACGATGGCCATGCCGGGGCGCGACACGGAGAACACGTGTTCAAGCCCCTGCACCTGCGAGATCACGCGCTCGGCCGGCGACGCCACCAGCGTCTCGACGTCGCGCGCCGAGGCGCCGGGGAAGGCGATCATCACGTCTGCCATGGTGACGTTGATCTGCGGTTCCTCCTCGCGCGGCGTGACCAGCACGGCGAACAGGCCAAGCAGCATCGCCACCAGCGCCACCAGGGGCGTGAGCTGCGAATGCAGGAAGAAGCGCGAAATGCGGCCGGCGATACCCATATTATTTGTCTTTCAGCTTGAGGATGCCGAGCGCCTTCAAGGCATACTTCTCGTAGATCGGCTCGGACGTGCCTTTTTTCATCTTGCGCATGAAGTACTTCTCGAACGCTACCTTGGCAAAGTGCACCCATTTGCCTTCCGAGAACCAGTTGACATTACGCGGCGGTATCTGCGGCAAGGCCACGAAGGCGATTCCGCTGTCGCCGAAGTCGGCCAGGCAGATGGCGTTCCAGGTGGCCCGCTCGGACGGCTCGCGGCCAGCCATCTGGTCGCGGATATTGTGGGCAGTGGCGGTGACCATCGACTCGATCATGTAGCCGGTCTTGGGCGCGCCGACCGGGATCGGGGTCGCCTCCACCGGCGGGATCGCCACGCATACGCCGATCGCATACACGTTTTTGAAAGTCGGGTTGCGCTGATGTTCGTCGATCAGGATGAAGCCGCGCGGATTGCACAGCCCCTCGATGCCGGCCACCGCATCGATGCCCTTGAAGGCCGGTAGCATCATCGAATAGGCGAACGGCAGCTCGTGCATCTTCTTGAGCGCGCCGGTCTCGTCATGTTCGGCCACGTGCATCTTGCCGTCTTCGACCTTTTGCACCTTTGCGTTGCAGATCCACTTGATGTGGCGTTCGCGCAGTGCCGACTCGAGCATGCCCTTGGAATCACCCACCCCGGCCAGGCCCAGATGGCCGATATATGGTTCCGGCGTCACATAGGTCATCGGCACGCGGTCGCGTATCTTGCGCTTGCGCAGATCGGCATCCATGATGAAGGCGAATTCGTAGGCCGGGCCGAAGCACGACGCGCCCTGCACCGCCCCCACCACCACCGGGCCAGGCGCGGCCACGAAGCGGTCCCACGCCTTGGCTGCGGTGGCGGCATGGTCGACGTGGCAGATCGACTGAGTGAAGCCGTCCGGCCCGAGGCCTTCGATTTCGTCGAAGGCCAGCTTGGGTCCGGTGGCGATCACCAGGAAATCGTAGTCGAGCGTGCGGCCGTCGCCCAGTTCGACCTGGTTGAGCTGCGGATGCAGGCGGCGCGCGCCGCTGGCATCGAAGGCGATGCCCTTGCGCGCCAGGTAGGGCTCGACCTCGAAGCGGATCGCCTCGGGCGTGCGCCAGCTGACCGCCACCCACGGATTGGACGGCACGAAGTGGAAATACGAAGTATTCGACACGACCGTGATGCGCACGTCCTTGCCGAGCAGATCGCGCAGTTCATACGCCATCGGCATGCCGCCGATGCCTGCGCCCAGTACAATAATATGAGCCATGATGCCTCCAGTGGTTGGAATCAGAATGCGCGACAATCAACGTCCGGCAGGTGCGCTGCTGCCGGCTTTTATCGGGTCGAGCGCGATCTGGTCGCCTTCGCGCAGGCCGGCCAGCACTTCGACAAAACCGTCGCCGGCATCTGGCCCCAGGCGCAGCTGGCGCAGCTGCATCTTGCCGTCCGCGCCCTGCACATAGACTGCATTGAGTTCACTGCGGCGCAGCACTGCGCGCACGGGAATAACCAGCCGGCGCGCCGCCGTGGAACCGAACAGGGCGCGCGCGAACTGGCCGGGCAGGATGCCCGCCACCTGCCCCAGCTCGATCCGCACGCTGGCGCTGTGGGTGCGGCTGTCGGCCATCGGCACCAGGGTCAGCTGGCGTCCGGCCACGGTCTGGCCGATGGCTGGCAGTTCAACCTGCACCGGCTGCTTCAGCAGCAGCTGCGCCAGGCTGGACTGGGGCAGCGTCGCCACCACCCGCATTGCGGCCGGATCGAACAGGGTCAGCAAGGGCTTGCCGGGGGTGGCCATATCGCCCTGCTCCACCATGCGCGCTGCGACCACGCCGGCAAACGGCGCGCTGATGGTGGCGTAGCTGCGCGCGGTCGATGCCTGGCCGGCGCCAGCTTGCAGCGCCCCCACGCGCGCCTGCGCCGCCTTGTATTCGTGCTCGGCCTGATCGAGCGCGGCCTTGCTGAGAAAGCCCTGCTTGAACAACTGCTCATTGCGTTTCAGCGTCAGCTGCGCCGTCGCCAGCTGGGCCCGGACCTCGGCCAATTGGCTCTGGCTGCCGGCCACGGCCTGCTCGGCCGCACGCGGGTCGATGCGGGCCAGCACCTGGCCGGCCTTGACGCTGTCGCCGACCTGCACCAGTAGCTCGACCACCTGGCCGGCAATCTGCGCCGACAAGGTCGACTGGCGCACCGCTTCCACCACGCCGTCGGCGCTGACGGCACCGGCCACGTCGCGCGCGGCAACCCGGTACAAGGCAGGCTCAGCCGCCTGCACGGTGGCGCCGCCCACCAACACCAACACCAGCAAGTAACGAATCAGGTTCATCATGGCTCTTCTTTCAGCGGCCAGCGGCCGGCATTGGACAATACAAACTATACAGGGTGCCAAGCATGGCCAACGCCCGCACGTCACCCACGCTATAAAAAATTTTCTTACCCTCACGCCGGGTAAGCACCAAGCCTTCGTTGCGCAATACACCCAGCTGTTGCGACAGCGTCGGCTGACGGATGTCGAGCAGTTGTTCCAGCTCGCTGACGCAGGCTTCGCCTTGCGCCAGTTGACATAGAAGCAATAAGCGATCTTCGTTGGCCAGCACGCGCAGCAAGGCGGTGGCATCACCGGCTGCGGCGCGCATGTCTTGCATAGCGGATGGAGGCAGGTTCATGGCTTCATTATACAAGAATATATTATGTAATCAAGTAAAATAATCACCGGCGCCATACCGTTGAGTTCAGCAGTGCAACTGGCACCCGCATAGCTGCATTCTGTCGCATTGGCATAGCAGGCAACAATTGTGCCGCGCTAACATGGGCCATCTAAACCAATGGAGGCACCAATGCGATACTACTGGCTCTTGTTCGCCACCCTGATTTCCAGCCAAGCCTTTGCGCAAGACTTTCTGTCCAGACTCGACAAGGACATGCCCGGCCCCCGCACCCAGGTTCTGGTACTTGGAAGCATCCATTTGTCTGGCCTTCCCAAAGAATTCAATCCAACAGCACTCGGTCCGGTACTCGACCGCCTTGCTGCGTTCAAGCCCGATGTCATTACCATTGAAGCCCTGTCTGGTGAGAGTTGCGACCTGTTTGACCGCCACCCGGCGATCTACGCGGAAGTGAAGAAGACCTTTTGCGCCGACACCGATATCGCCAGGAAAGCAACCGGACTGGACGTGCCGCAGGCCATCGCCGAGATGAATACCCTGCTCAAAGCCTGGCCGGCCCAGCCGACGCCAACCCAACGCAAGCGGCTAGCCGCGGTCTTGCTTGCTGCCAACGAACGCGCGTCGGCGTTGACACAGTGGCTGCAACTGGCCGATGGAGAGCGTCAGGCGTCGCCTGAATTGCCATCGACGCTAGTCGAAGCCCTCAACAAGCTTCAAGTCGCGCAAAACGAAAACTACCTAATCGCCGCTCGCCTGGCGGCGCGACTTGGCCATGCGCGCGTGTTCGCGGTCGATGACCACACCGGCGACAACACGGCCATCAGCGACGAAGCCGCCTACGAAAAAGCAATCCTGGCAGCGTGGGCGAGTGGCCATTCACTGAGCAAACCAGTGCGGCAGCAGGAAGCGCTACTCGCGGCAGGGACCGACCTACTGCCGCTTTTCCGCTATATGAACCTGGCGGCCGCGCAGCAGGTCTATAGCAGCGCAGACATGGGCAGCGCCCTCAAGGATAAATCGCCACAGCAATTTGGCCGCCTTTACGTCGCTGGCTGGGACACCCGGAACATGCGGATGGCCGCGAACATCCAGGCGTCTTTCCGCGAACGGCCTGGTGCCCGCGTGCTGAGCATCGTCGGCGCGACCCACAAGGCCTGGCTCGATCGGCTATTGGCATTGACGCAAGGCGTAGAAATTGTCGACGTGCAGGCCGTACTGAAATAAGCGACCAGGTCGGGCCAGAACTGCAGCCAACGGGGTGCGTCCCTGACCAGGGCGACGGCCTTTCGTCGCCCTGTGGAACCACTCGTCCGCCTGAACCGACCACTTATCGTCCCAAACTGGCAAAGCGGCACGGCCGGTGAGAGAATTTCTTGTCACTGAACGTGCCCCATAACTTAGCCGAAGAGGACTCCCTTGAAAAAACACTTGCTCCTTACCCTAGTGCTGGCCGGAACCGCCCCTATGCTTTTCGCGCAGGGACAACAAGCTGATGCCGCGACCACTGCACCGCTTTACAAGGAAATCATTGCAATGGACAAAACCCTGTTCGATGCCTTCAATCGCCAGGATGCGGATAGCGTGAAAGCCGTGTTCTCCCCGGATCTGGAGTTCTTTCACGACAAGGGAGGATTGAGCAACTTGGAACAAAATAGTGAAGCGACGCGCAAGCTGTTTGCCCGAAACATGCACCTGAAACGAGAACTCGTGCCTGGCAGCACGGAGGTCTACCCGGTCAACAATTACGGCGCGATCCAGACTGGACAGCATACTTTCTGCCATATTGAAAGCGGAAAGAATGACTGTGGAACCTTTAAGTTCCTGCACATCTGGAAGCGCAACGGAAATGAATGGAAGCTGGCAAGGGTGGTGAGCTACGGCCACTAAACGGCCCGCGTCGTCCTACCGACGCCGGGCCAGTGTCGACCGCAGCGGCGATCGCTAGTGTGGTGAATCCGAAATGCGTTGCATAGAACTGAAGTTGTCGCCATTGTAGGGTGGGTACGCTGCGCAGCAGCGAACCCACGCGGAAATACTCGACCAGCGCGATACCACAGCGCGCAGCCTTGGCCAGATCGGTTTGGCTTCGCGTGCGTGGTCATTTCACGGCGCGTATCACCGCGTGGGTTCGATGAGACCGCCCCCCTACGTCAATGAATTTCTAGAAGCCGGTAAAGGTGCTTGTTTCCCAAGTTGTTTCAGCGTTTGGATACACGGTCACTGCGGCATTGCCCAGCGCCGCCGATGCGCTGGCCGGCGATAAAGTACCTTTGATAAAGGCATCGATCAGGCGCGCCGCTTCGAGTGGCTTGGCCACCGGGAATCCATGGTCGTATCCCTGATTAGGATTGATCATGACGGCTGTGACCGTGGCGCCTGCCTGCTTCAGGTCGAACTTGGAGGTAGCCGTGTAATTGTCATAGATGACCTGATCGCCGCGCCATGCGCCGAAATCAGTGCTCGCTTTGACCAGCAGGGCATTTTTCTTGACCAGTAACTTTGCAAGTCTGCCGTCGCCATTGATCGTCACAACCGTGCCGTCCGCGTTCGGCGTCGGCTTGACGACATTAACGGGCGAGACATTGAATTTGTGCGAGTAGTACAGCGATTCCGGCATGTACTGGATGCCAAAACCGTCAAGCAGTGAATTGACATAGTTCGACGTCGAGCGGAAAGTCGGATCGGTCACCGCCGCTGCGGTAAATGCCTTGCTGATGTCGTATTTGAGGATGTCGTTGTACACCACCACGTCCCAGGTCGCCTGGACATTGGCATAGGTGCGCTGTTCGCCTTGCCAGGAGCGCTGCTGGAATTCAGCGCCGACGGTGCCGGCAGCGTCGTTCGTGACCTTGACCCAGTCGCCGTTGGCCCAGACCTGCCCGGTCGAATCGGTGCCGGCCTGCCCCGCATTGAAGCTGACACGGATGCCGCGTGTGCCGATACCAGCCAGGCTGACGATATTGTTGTATCGGCCTGGGTTTGCGATCAGCATTTCAAGCGCAGCGCCAAAACCCATCGAATACCCGACCAAGGTGACGTCCGAAGTCGGGAAGTTTGTGATCTTGTTCATCACCTTTTCGAAATCGAGCGCGAAATCTTTGAGCGACGTGATCTTCTTGTTGTAGCTCGACCTTCCGCTGCCGCGATAATCGAAGGTGTAGACGGTATAGGCATCATTGAGCGCATCAACCGAACGGAAAAAGCCGAGCATGCCGTCAAACGCAGCACCCGATGTGTTATTGCCTGGCACCAGCACGATGGTCTTCGGACCATGGCCGACCTTGCGCACGTAAATGCTTTCTTTCGGGTCGGTCGGCAAGACGCCGTCGATGATGATTGCCCCTTCGCCGATGGTGGCGATGGCATCGGCATTGGTGCCGGCGAGGCCGGCGGAGCCGGCGGGGCCCATTGGTCCAGTGGCGCCAGGTGCGCCATCGCTACCGCCACAAGCACTTAAGGCCGCGATGAGCAGCCATAGCAGTGGCCTGAATTTTCGAATTTGCAGCATGTTTGTCCCCGTTCTGTTTTTTCGTTAAGCCCGAGCCGATGCTCGCGCTCCGGAAGCAAACTGTAAGACGGGTTAGAACGGAGGGGAATCATGCAAATGCACTAGGCGGTGCGGCGGTGCGGCGGTGCGGCGGTGACGAGGTACGGCGGTGAGGAGGTACGGTGGTGCGCTTAATGCGGATGCAGCCGGGCCAGGGCGCTGGCCAGCATTGCCTTGTCATTGATGCCAAGTTTTTGATAGATGGTCGCCAATTGGGCCCGAACCGTATTTGGCGAGCTGCCCAACAGCGCGGCGATTGCCTTATAGCTGTGGCCAGTGGAGAAATAATGTGCAACCTGAGCTTCGCGTGGACTGAGCCGCGCGCCAGCACACACGCTGTGGGCCTGGCACAAAACGAAGTCGCCCTTCTGAAAAAACCGGATCTCGATCTTGTGGCCGGAATACGTGCGCAGTTGCGGCAGCGCCTGCAACACCGGCAGCGGCAAGCGCGTGGCGCAAAGGTCGCGCCATTCCGTGCGCAGCAGTGCGAGGAAGGCGGGGTCGGCGATCTCAATCGTGCCGTCCCGATTGACCAAGGCAACGGCACGCTCGCTGCCAGGATGGGCATGCAGGTCCAGCGTACGGGCCTGGTTCAGCTCCAGCGCGCACAGCACATGCCCCCAGGCTGCCGACAGGCGGGCCGCCTCGTGGGCTTGGAATTCCCTTTTTGTGCCCCGGTACAGAACCATCCAGCGCAGGTGTTCGCGCGCGCGCGACTGCTCCCCAAGCAGGAGCAGATGGCGGATATCATGTTGCTTGGTAAATTTCGCTACACGCGCATGATGCTTGCTGGCGTAAGCCTGGCTCGTATCAACATTCATGATCGTGCCCGGCGTCTGGATGAACTGCCGGGTCGTCGGGTCGTCGCCGGAGACGGCCGCATAGTCCTGCACAATGGCGGGAGCCCGATTGTAAATGACGGAACCGCCGATCGTCAGCGCATTCGTTCCGGCTTCGCCGAAACCGAAAACGGCGCCGTCGAAGCCGATCCAGTCCTGGAGCTGGGCCACTGCCTGCTTGGGAAACTCTTCGACAGAGCTAACCGCGGCAAGCCGGTACAGACGGGATAAGTCGGCGACGAAGGTTTCCATTCGAGCTCATTGGACAGAGGGGGCGAATTTGCCCGGCTATTCTATCCCGAAAAAATTTGCTGCGGCCGGAGACTATCGCGATCAGTGGTTTTTCAATTTGCGCAAGTCGCCGTAGACTTGTTTGCGTCGCTCGGTAAAGTGCCACCATGGCTGAGGCTGATTGCCATCGAGGAAGTCGACGACAGACATGAAGACGTCCAGTACGCATGGGTCTTGATACGAACCGGTGATATGGCACAAAGAGTTGTACAGTTCAAACGGATCAGCACCGACAAGTTCATTCGGGTGTGCAAATCCAAGGCGCACGAAATCCTGAGACGATGCTGGGCCAATATTGGGCAGGTCAGTGAAACGTTCGATCTTTTCCCGGACAACTTTTTCAGGTTTCATGGTCGCTAACTCCGAGCACTGGAATAAAGGGCTAATTTAGATCAAAAAAGCAGATTGCGTCACAAAAAAGGCAATTGGCGCGCCCACAGCACTGCCCGGTCCAACAAACAAGAGCCTGCGGACCCTGGTGGCACGCATTAGGCGCAGCGCTCGCCTATTGCGCCAAGTCGACGGCAACCTTCACCGATTTGTAAAACACAGCGCTTGTCGCTTCAAAGCCTGAGTCGATGCCGAAGAACACCCAGATGTCGCCGTTGGCATCGCTTGTTACGGCAAGAGGAGCCTTACTCTTGACGATCTTGGTTTGATACACCTGCGGTCCGCAATTAGCGACCGTATTCGCGACATCGCCCAGGACTTGTGACGCTGTGCCAGGCGTAGCCTGATTGCCGCGTGCGAGATTGAGGGTGTATTCGCCCGCAATGAGAACGGTTTTTGGCTCGGTAGGAGCCGCGCCCACCACCACGTAGACACTTTCACCCGGCGACCCACCCACTCCGACACAGCCAGAAGATTGATTCGTTGCGATCTCAACTTCAAAGCTGAGCTTGTACGATTTCGACGGCAGATAGCCACCAAATTTCTTTTTGCTATAAATGAAAAGGTCATCGCTGCGATTGGTTCCACCAGTGAAGTAGGCGTTGCCAGACAGTGGGGCAGGCAAAGCACGCATTGACCACGTCACGTCGGTTGGTTCGGTGTCGGCGTGGTAGTCCGCATAACCACCCTGCCAGCCGTCGGTGCCTTGCGCGAACGAACTTAGTATTTGAGGAACAGGTGCAGCAGTATCGTTGCCGCCGCATCCGGAGAGAAGGCCTGCTGAAAAAAGCAGGCCTGAAATTAAGAATGTTCGAATCGCCATCGTATGTCCTGTCGAATGTTTGGGATAAGCGAGGATATTCGAGAGGGAGATTTATAAATAGCTGGAATTTGTCGGGGAATTGTACGATGCAAGCGGTCGGCTATCCCCCACCAGGCAAGCTGTTTCCGCAGATCGGCGCCACTGTGCGCCCCGCGCTCAAGGGCGTGATACGGGCCGGTTTTAGCGTCATCCATCATGTTCCAGGTCGCCTTCAGATCAAGGTGAGCGGCGCGGCCGGCGACCTCGCCTTCTTCCGCGCGCTGGAACAATTTATCGGTACCGTCAGCGGCGTGGCCAGGGTGCGCGCCGATCCACTCTCGTCGAGCGTGATGATCGACTACGCGCCGGCCGACACGCTGCTGCCGCAGCGCTTGCTGGGTAAACACAGCCTGAACCAGTGGCTGCACCTGAAGCAGCCAGCCCGGTCCGAGCGCGATCTGGTCGATGACGGCTTGCGCTATCTGGAACGCCATTCGCGACCTCAAAATGTTGCTGCCCCTGGGCCTGCTGGCGGCCAGCCCGGTGCGCAGGGCACATGGGCGCAGCATGCCGATGTGGATCAATCTCTCGCCAGGTAAATCGAGGTTGCCACCCGCTTTCACGCTGTCGTGTCGATGGTCTTGCCAAGTACCTGCGTTGTGGGCTTGCCTGCAGTTGATTCGTCGAACGGGTGCTTCAAGGCATAGATGGCCGCTTCTTCCGATGACACTGTGCCGTCGCGATTGGTATCTGCGGCATCGTAGCTCTCGGCCGGCGCAGCTCCACCTGGCTGGCTGGCACCTTTGGCGGCACCTGCACCTCCCGCTCCTCCTGGGCCTTCTGCGTTGCCAGGTCTTTGCTGCCGCTCGGCTCCTGTGGGTTGGCCGCCAGCCGGAGGGGCAAGGCTGCCACGCTTAATCGCTGATTCAATATCGGATTTCGTGATGCTACCGGTGTTTTTTGTATCGATCGCATCGTACATCGTGGTCGCGTCGGCTGCTGGTACGCCATTGGCAGTCAAGGCCGAGACAAAATTGTCCTTAGTGACCTTACTTGAATTGTTGGGATCAAGATCACGCATCAGGCGTGAGGCAATCTTGGACGCATTGCTGGATGGGTCAAGTCCTTGAGTGCTGCCACTTCCGGCGGCATTGATTGACATTGACATACTATTCCCTTCGGGTTGGTGATCGGCCGTGGAACATTAAGTTCGAGGTATTGCTTATGTTATCGGCAGTCGGCGCGCGCACTGAATTCTTTCGCTTGTAAAACTGCGTAAAGAAGAAACACCTATGCGATACAAGAGTCGGAATTTTGGAAGCATGCAAGAAATGCTGGGTCGAGAGAATCGACCGCTCCCGGACGTGTCAGGAATTTTGTGTGCGCGGGGCCACGGTTTCGTAGTTAGTTAATCGCGTTCGTGAATCGCTCGCCAAACATGATGGCGAATTGGTTGGCTGCCAGCTTCCACGTCCGCTGCGGCATCTTCCAATCTTTTT
>CBDDRJ010000151.1:0-5707 GCA_965233055.1 uncultured bacterium | reverse complement strand
ACTGGTCTTCCCAGCGGAACTCGAAGCGTGCCTTCGACAGCGCGTTGTCGCGGATCTGCGCGCCGGGGTGACCCTTGCCGAGGTCCGCCACGTGGGCCGCGATCTTGTAGGTGATGATGCCGTCCTTGACGTCGTTCTTGTCGGGCAGGCCCAGGTGCTCCTTGGGCGTGACGTAGCACAGCATCGCCGTGCCGTACCAGCCGATGGTGGCGGCGCCGATGCCCGACGTGATGTGGTCGTAGCCAGGGGCGATATCAGTGGTCAAGGGGCCGAGCGTGTAGAACGGCGCTTCGCTGCACTGCTCGAGCTGCAGGTCCATGTTCTCCTTGATCAGCTGCAGCGGCACGTGGCCGGGACCTTCGATCATGACCTGCACGTCGTGCTTCCACGCGATCTGGGTCAGTTCGCCCAGCGTTTTCAGTTCGGCCAGCTGGGCTTCGTCGTTGGCGTCGTAGATCGAGCCGGGGCGCAGCCCGTCGCCCAGCGAGAACGACACGTCGTAGGCCTTCATGATCTCGCAGATGTCTTCGAAGTGGGTGTACAGGAACGATTCCTGGTGGTGCGCCAGGCACCACTTGGCCATGATCGAACCGCCGCGCGAGACGATGCCGGTCAGGCGCTTGGCCGTCATCGGCACGTAGCGCAGCAGCACGCCGGCGTGGATGGTGAAGTAGTCGACGCCCTGCTCGGCCTGTTCGATCAGGGTGTCGCGGTAGATTTCCCAGGTCAGGTCTTCGGCTTTGCCGCCCACCTTTTCCAGCGCCTGGTAGATCGGCACGGTGCCGATCGGCACCGGGCTGTTACGCACGATCCATTCGCGCGTCTCGTGGATATGCTTTCCGGTCGACAAGTCCATCACATTGTCGGCGCCCCAGCGGATCGCCCACGTCATCTTCTCGACTTCCTCGCCGATCGACGAAGTGACGGCCGAATTGCCGATATTGGCATTGATCTTGACGAGGAAATTGCGGCCGATGATCATCGGCTCGATCTCGGGGTGGTTGATATTGGCCGGAATGATGGCGCGCCCGCGCGCGATCTCGTCGCGCACGAATTCCGGCGTGATCAGCTCGGGGGTGGCAGCGCCGAAGCTCTGGCCCGGATGCTGGCGCCCGATCAGCGCGGCGGTGCGCTGGCCCATCGGGCCGGCCGCTTCCAGCTCCGCCAGGTACTGCTGGCGCCGCATATTCTCGCGGATCGCGACGAATTCCATCTCGGCCGTGACGATGCCGCGCCGCGCGTAGTGCAGCTGGGTGACGTTGGCGCCGGCCATGGCGCGGCGCGGCTTGCGCGACAGCTCGAAGCGCAACGCGTCGAGCCTGGCGTCGTCCAGGCGCTGCTTGCCATAGCTCGAGCTCGGGCCGTCCAGCAGCACGGTGTCGCCGCGCGCCTCGATCCACGGCGTGCGCGGCGTGGCCAGGCCGCGCCGGATGTCGATATCGGCCTGCGGGTCGGTGTAAGGGCCGGAGGTGTCGTAGACGTAGACCGGCGGGTTGGCTTCGCCGCCGAACGAATCCGGGGTCGGGCTCTGGGAGATGGCGCGCATCGGCACCCGGATATCGGGGCGGCTGCCCTCGACATAGATTTTTTCGGAATTGGGAAACGGCGCGATGGCCGCCTGGTCCACCGTGGCGGTGGCTGAGACAAACTGCAGTGCTGCGTTCATGTGGCTCCTTTGCGTGCAGGAGCCAGCAAAGGAGGACCAAATGGGGGCGGACCAGAGGCCGCTTTCATTGTGTGCTTCCCTTCGCTGGCATTATCCAGATCAGGTTCAGAGGGTCTTTCTCACCCACCCATCGCGGTAGCAGCGATGGGCAGGACCCCTAGCGTTTGCATACCTTGCGGCAGCGCAGCAATTATAGACCGCTTGCGGCGCGGACAACAATGTCACTCGATCACGTTTGTACCAATTCTTAACAAAACGGCCGTGTAAATTACTCCCGTGTAATGACCTTTCATCGCGAAAACAACAGTGTGACAATCTGAGAGAATTTTAGATTGATCCGTCGAATTATTCCGACATACACTCCGAACCTGCCTTACCCGACCAAACGTCGAGCCTGGCTAAAACGATAAAAACCAAACCGCTGCACGTTCCTACAAAGGTGCGATGACAGTTCGGAAATACACAAATGGAGAATGGAAACATGTTTGAAACGAAATTCGCAGCAAGCAAGATGTCGCTCGCAATCAAACTCGTCATCGCAGCAACGGCCGTTGGTGCCATGGGCGCGGCCGCGGCCGCAGCCGATGAAAACCACGTGATCGTTTCGTTCAAGGCAGGCAAGGCAGCCAAGGCAAAAGGCAATGCATTTGGCAAAGTGAAACATGACCTGTCGTCACACAACGCCATGGCACTGGTGCTGACCGCCAAAGAGCTGAAAAAGCTGAAAGAAGATGTCGATGTTGACTATGTCGAAGAAGACGTCAAGCGCTATCCATTCTTCGCCGGCACCACGCCGTCGACCGGCGCTCCATATCAAGTCGGCCAGCTGGTTCCTTTTGGCATCAAGCAAGTCCAGGCTGACCAGCTGAGCGACGTCAATGCCGGCAACCGCAAAGTTTGCATCATCGATTCGGGCTATGATCGCGCTCATGAAGACCTGGGCAAGGGCACCAACGTGACCGGTGAATACGACTCCGGCACCGGCTGGTGGTACACCGACGAAAACCACCATGGCACCCACGTGGCAGGCACCATCGCTGCCGTCAATAACGGTGGCGTTGGCGTGGTTGGCGTCAATCCAAACAACAAGCTCAAACTGCACATCGTCAAGGTGTTCGGCGCTGACGGCTGGGCCTACTCGTCGTCGCTGGTCGCTGCGGCAAACAAGTGCAAGGCAGCTGGTGCAAACGTGATTTCGATGTCTCTCGGCGGCGGCGCCAAATCGAAGACCGAAGAACGGGCATTCACTTCGCTGCAAACTGCCGGCATCCTGTCGATCGCCGCTGCTGGCAATGACGGCAATACCGTCATTTCCTACCCAGCAGGCTATGCCAGCGTGATGATGGTCGGCGCCGTCGACGAAGCCAAGGCATGGGCCACGTTCTCGCAGTACAACAGCAAAGTCGAAATCGCCGGCCCTGGCGTCAACGTGCTGTCGACCGTGCCAATGGGCGCCGGTTCGGAATCGGTGCTGACGGTCGGCTCGACCACCTACGCACCGGGCGGCATGGACGGTTCACCAAAGACCACCCGTTCGGGCGCGCTGGCTGACTTCGGCCTGGGCGACGTCGTCAACCCGACCATGGCTGGCAAGGTCTGCCTGATCTCGCGCGGCACCATCGATTTCGCCACCAAGGTCATGAACTGCCAGAATAGCGGCGGCGTCGGCGCAGTCATCTACAACAACGTCGCTGGCGGCTTCGGCGGCACCATGGGCACCACCGTGTCGACCATCCCTTCGGTCACCGCGACCGACGTCGAAGGCGCGGCGATGAAGAACCAGCTGGGCCAGAGCGCCAACGTCGGCGTGACCTCGACCAACTACGCGTTCTTCGACGGCACCTCGATGGCGACCCCGCACGTGTCGGCGGTTGCTGCACTGGTGTGGAGCTACTCGCCAAGCTGCACCGGCGCACAGATCCGCGCTTCGCTGGGCAAGTCGGCGCTGGACCTGGGCCCGGTCGGCCGCGACACCAAGTTCGGCTACGGTCTGGTACAGGCGAAAGCGGCCAAAGACCGTATCGCTGCTCTGGGTTGCGGTAAATAATCGCAGCTTGCTTCAAGAAGAAAGGACGCCTCGGCGTCCTTTTTTTGTGGCACACTTTGAGTCGGGGTCATCGAAAACTTAACGCGAGGAAAGGCCTGAATGAGCTTCGTGTTCCAGCTGGCGCCGCGTGCCTTTGCCTGGTGCCTCATCGCTGCCCTGGCTGCGGCGTTCCCGCCCGCGCTGGCCCAGACCGACGAGCAGCACGTCATCGTTGCTTACAAAAAAGGCAAGGCCGCGAAATTCCGCGCGCCGGGTTTCGGCCCGCAGCGCCACGCCCGCATCAAGCACGACCTGCCGCGCATCGGCGCGATCGCCATCGTGCTGTCCGGCGCCGAGCTCAAGAAACTGCGGCGCGACCGCGACGTCGACTATATCGAACCGGACGCCAGGCGCTACCTGCTCTCCGCCACCAGCGCGTCGACCGGCGCACCTTATTTCGAAGGCCAGCTGGTGCCTTACGGCCTCAGGCTGGTGCAGGCCGACCAGCTGCCCGACACCCATGCCGCCAATCGCAAGCTGTGCATCATCGACTCCGGCTACGACCGCAGCCACGAAGACCTGCCGAGCGGCAGCCATATCACGGGCGACTACGATGCCGGCTCCGGTTGGTGGTATACGGACGAACGCCGCCACGGCACCCATGTGGCCGGCACCATCGTCGCGCTCAATAACCAAGGCACCGGCATGGTCGGCGTGGCGCCAAATAACCGCCTCAATGTCCACGTCGTCAAGGTATTCGACGCCGACGACTGGACCTACTCGTCGACGCTGTCGGCGGCGGCCGAGCAGTGCGCGCAGGCCGGCGCCCATGTCATCAATATGTCGATCGGCGGCGCCGACTACAGCAGGACCGAGCAGGCGACCTTCGACGACCTGGCCGCGCGCGGCATCCTGCCGGTGGCGGCCGCCGGCAATGCGGGCAACCGCGAGCTGTCCTATCCGGGCGCCTATGACAGCGTGCTGATGGTCGGTGCCGTCAACGAATTGCTGCAGCATGCGAGCTACTCCCAGTACAACAGCAAGGTCGAACTGGTGGCCCCGGGCGACCAGGTCTATTCGACCGTGCCGATGGGCGGTGGCATGATGGTCGAGCTGTCGGTGCCGGGCCAGACGCTGCTGCCGGGCACGCTGGCCGGCGCGCCGCTGCTGGCGGTGTCGGCGCCGCTGGCCGACTTCGGCCTGGGCGAAGTGGTCACCAATACGATGTCGGGCAAGCTGTGCCTGATCGCGCGCGGCCGCATTTCGTTCGCCGAAAAGGTCGTCAACTGCCAGTTCAGCGGCGGGGTCGGCGCGCTCATCTACAACAATGTATTCGGCATCTACAACGGCACGCTGGGCGATACCGTCACGGCCATCCCGTCGGCTACGGTGTCCGACTACGACGGCGCGCGCCTGCGCGCCCTGCTCGGCACCAGCATCGGGCTGGCGGTCAAGCCGATCCACTACAAATACATCAACGGCACCTCGATGGCGGTGCCCCATGTGTCTGGCGTCGCTGCGCTGGTGTGGAGCTACTTCCCCGCCTGCAGCGGCAGGCAGATCCGCAGCGCGCTGGCTGCCTCGGCGCGCCAATTGGGCGGCACCGGCCGCAATGACCGTACCGGTTACGGCCTGGTGCAGGCACGTGCCGCCTACGAGCACCTGCTGCAAAATGGCTGCGCCGGCTGAATGCAGGGTGGGTTCGGTCTCATCGAACCCACGCGGTGATACGCGCCGTGACACGACCATGCAGGCACGCCAGGCCAGATCAAATTGTCCAGGGCTGCGCGCTGTGGCAGGGTGACGGGGTCCGGTCGCGCCATGCAGCCGCTTGCCAGCGCGGCGACCCGGCTACGCGCTGCGCGCCAGTGCTACTGGCGCTGCGGCCACAGCGGCGGCGGTGGCGGTGCCACCGGCGGCACGGCAGGCGGCTGCGCCGCTTGCCGGCCGGGCGGACCGGGCGGCAGCGGCGCCTGGCCCGCCATGGCTGCGCCCAGCAACTGCAGATTGCGCGC
>CBDDRJ010000150.1:0-81922 GCA_965233055.1 uncultured bacterium | reverse complement strand
TTTGCCATCGACTCGCGCCCTTTGAGCATGCCCTTCCAGGACAACGGCGGCAGCACGCGCTCATTGAACAGCCACGCCAGCCGCGGCGGGCGCGTGCCATCTCGCAGCCAGGCCGGGAAGCCGGGCCCGAACTTGCCGCCGTCAGTCAATTCGGCCAGCACGACCTTGCCCCGTTCGACCGTCAGCGGGCCGGGGCCGTAGCCGTCATATTGGGCATTGCCGGCCGCCTTGCCGAGCGCCGCCAGCACATCAATTGCTGGTCGGGCTCTGTCACAGCACGTTGAGGGGAATCTTGAGGTAGCGAATGCCGTTCGCCTCGACCGGGGGAAAATGGCCGGCCCGCATATTGACCTGGACCGAAGGCAGCAGCAGGGTTGGCAGCTCCAGCGTCGCATCGCGCCGGGTGCGCAGGGCGACGAATTGCGCTTCGCTGATGCCGTTGCGGACGTGGACGTTGTGGGCGCGCTGGTCCGCCACGGTGCTGACGAACTGCACCTCGCGGCCGCCGGGCTGATAGTCGTGGCACAGATAGAGCCGCGTGTCTGCCGGCAGGCTCAGCACCTTGTTGATCGACTGGAACAGCGTGCGCGCATCGCCGCCAGGAAAATCGCAACGCGCGGTGCCGTAGTCCGGCATGAACAGGGTGTCGCCGACCAGCGCGGCGGTCTGGTCGCCATGACTGACGACATAGCTCATGCAGGCTGGCGTATGGCCGGGCGTGTGCAGCGCGCGGCATGCCAGCTTGCCGATCGTGAACGGTTCGTCATCGGCAAACAGGTGGTCAAACTGGCTGCCGTCGCGCGCCATGTCGCTACCGGCATTGAACAGGGCGCCGAACGCCTGCTGGACGGTCGTGATGGCAGCGCCGATCCCGATCCTGCCGCCGGCCTGATGCTTCAGATAGGGCGCCGCGGTCAGATGATCGGCATGGACGTGGGTCTCGAGGATCCACTCGACCTGCGCGCCGAGTTCAGCCACGCGGGCCAGCAACTGGTCGGCCGACCGGGTCGAGGTGCGGCCCGATTTCGGATCGTAGTCGAGCACGCTGTCGACGAGCGCGCAACGGCGGCTGGCAGGATCGAGCACCAGATAGCTGACGGTGCTGGTGGCGGGATCGAAGAATCCCTCGATATGAAGCTGGGCATCGGTCATGGTGGTCTCCTGTCGGCGCCGCCAAACGGCGCCCTTCCCCCTCGCTCTGCAAAGCCTGTGCCAGCCTTGCAGCGGCACTGGGGTGGCGAGGATAACTGATTGATTTGATGAAGAATACGGCCATCTCGACAGTACGGACGGCGGCACTTTTCCGCTTCAGACTGCCATCTGGCAGTCGGACTTGACAGTCATGGCAGTGCTGCGACACTATGGCAGCACCGTTTGGAGCCCGCCCTGATGACCAGCCTGCCGTCCGCCCCCGCCCTGCCACCGCTGCGCCCAGCCCAGGTGCAGTCGCTGGTGTCTTTCCTCGAACACGAGTCGGAGCCGATGATCGTGCTCGACCTTGACTACAATATCCTGGCCGCCAACACCGCCTACCAGCGCCAGTTCGGCGGCGGCGACCATCCTTTTCTCGGGCACAAGTGCTACCGCATCTCGCACCACTATGACGTGCCCTGCGACCAGGCCGGCGAACACTGCCCGATGAAGAAGGCGCAGGAGCTGCGCGGGCCGGACCGCGTGCTGCATATCCACCATACGCCGCGCGGCCCCGAGCACGTCGACGTCGAGCTGCGGCCGATCCTCGATGAAGCTGGCACCATCACCGCCTACGTCGAGCGCCTGACGGTGGTGCGCAGCGCGTCCGCGCGGCCCAGCGATGAAGGCCTGGTGGGCTGCTCGCCGGCGTTCAACACGGCGCTGGCAGCGCTGCAGCGGGTGGCGCCGTCGCCCCTGCCGGTGTTGCTGCTGGGCGAGTCGGGGACCGGCAAGGAACTGTTTGCGCGCGCCGTGCATGCGGCGAGCGAGCGCGCCAGGGGCCCGTTCGTCGTCGTCGATTGCTCGGGCCTGACGGAGACGCTGTTCGAGAGCGAACTGTTCGGCCATGAAAAAGGCGCCTTCACCGGCGCCACCGCGCGCAAGCCCGGACTGGTCGAGACGGCCCAGGGCGGCACCCTGTTCCTCGACGAGATCGGCGACGTGGCGCTAGCGATGCAAGTGAAGCTGCTGCGGCTGATCGAATCGGGCACCTACCGGCGCGTCGGCGGCATCGAAACCCTGCACGCCAATTTCCGGCTGGTCGCGGCGACCCATAAGCCGCTCGAAAAGATGATGGCCAACGGCCAGTTCCGGCCAGACCTGTACTACCGCATCAGCGCCTTTCCAATTCAGTTGCCGCCGCTGCGCGAGCGTGCCGAGGACATTGCCCTGCTGGTCAATTCCTTGCTTGCGCGCGCCGGTGCCGGCAAGCGCAAGCTGACGATCGAAGCTGGCGCGCTGGCGCTGCTGCAGCGGCACCCATGGCCGGGCAATGTGCGCGAACTGCGCAACGTGCTCGAACGGGCCAGGCTGTTCGCCGACGACGGCGTGATCCGGCCCGAGCACCTGCCGCCCGCGCCGGTCAAAGCGCCGGCCGCGCCCGCCTCAACAGCAGCCGGTTCGCTGGCGGCGGTGTTCGCCACCTTCGGCGGCACCCGCAGCGAACTGGCCAGTCACCTGGGCATCAGCGAGCGCACGCTGTACCGGCGCCTGAAGGCGCAGGGCCTGGCCTGATCGATCGAACCCGCAGTTTGTGCCCGCGCCGTGTCCATGGCCCGACGCGCTTCGCCACGGCCATTGTTAGCTTGACTTGAACACCAGGGCGGCCACCCGGCGCAGCTTGGGATAGACCACCGGCACGGTCAGCATGGTGCTGGCGATGGCCATCAGCAGCAGCGCCGTGAAGGTTGCGCTGGTGATGATGGCTTTGTCGAGCAGGATATTGGCAAAGATGATCATGATCAGCGCCTTGGTCTGCAACAGCCAGCCGATGATCGACGCCTCGCCCTCGCCCCACTTCAGCAGCTTGCCCGCGGCATGGGTTCCCATCAGCTTGCCGCCAACGGAGGCGACCAGCAGCACCAATGCCGCCAGGAACACCGCCGAACCACCCATCGCCCAGTTGGTCCGCAAGCCGGTACTGAGGAAGAACACTGGCATGATGGCCAGCAGGACGTGGTGGCGCATCAAGTCCATTTTTTCCTGATCGAACCACTC
This sequence comes from uncultured bacterium, assembly GCA_965233055.1. Taxonomy (GTDB): domain Bacteria; phylum Pseudomonadota; class Gammaproteobacteria; order Burkholderiales; family Burkholderiaceae_D; genus Telluria_A. Next base: position 78,733 of record CBDDRJ010000150.1, on the reverse strand, counting down.
GGCATCCATCACGGCACCGGCAAGGAAGGCGCCCACCATGAAGTGCAGGCCGGCCCAATCGGCGCCAAACGCGCATGCGGCCAGCCAGATCAGGCCGACGTACCAGCGGTCACGCTCCGTGATCGCGGCCATCAGCCTGCGGAAAGCCAGTGTCGCCACACCGAACACCAGCAGGAAACCGAGCTGGCGTCCGACCCGGTCCCAGTCGAGCAGGATGATGGCCAGCACGCCCCAGATGGCTATATCGTCAAGGCTGGCATAGCGCAGGATGCGCTGGCCTATCGGTTCACGCAGGATTTCCAGTTTTTCCATCAGCAAGATCAGGATCGGCAAGGCAGTCACCGCGCACGCCATGCCGACGCCGACCACGAACTGCCACGAATCGGCCTTGGCGCCGATCCAGCCAGGGTAGGCCAGCATGCCGATCGCGGCCACACTGCCGAACAGCAGCGGCGTGCCAAGGGCGAGCGAGGCGGTGATGGTGCTTTCCCTGCGGTGGATCCAGGCCTTCTTCAAATCGAGCTCGATGCCGGCAATCATGACGAAAATCATGACTGCCCACCAGGCGATGCCGTTCAGCGACTGGATCACCTGAGGATTGAAGACAAAACTGTAGTATTCCGGATATGCACGCCCAAGAATACCCGGTCCGAGCAGCACCCCGGTGATGATCTGGACCACCACCAGCGGCGCGTAGTAATCCGTCGCGCCCAAGCGCCAGATCAGGTAGGGGACGGTGAAAATGATCAGCATGGCGATCAGGAATATCTCGGTTGTGCTGATGGATGCATGCATATCGTCCCGCCCAATGTCATGTAGTTTAGTTACAATGACTGTATTATGCGACTGGCCTGTTGAAGCGGGCAAGCAGTATTTTATGGTCTGCTTTTTGCACCGAACAGGACGCGGGCGCGCAGTCCGGCCCCGGACGGGCCGGCGTCGCCAATGTCGATGCGGGCCCCGATGCGCGCTGCGACCGCGCGGGCAATGGCCAGTCCGAGTCCGGACCCCAGTTCGCCGCTGCCCAGTACGCGATAGAACGGCGCGAACACGCGCTCCCTCTCGCTGAGGGCAATGCCCGGCCCGCTGTCGTCGATGTGCAGAACGACCGCTCCATCGGCGCTGCCGACCGAAATATCAACATGCCCGCCTTCAGGCGTGTATCGAATCGCATTATCGATCAAATTCTTGACCAGGACTTTCAGGTCGACCAGCGAAGCCTGGATCTGGACGTCCGCATCACCGATGACCCCCAAGTCAATCCGTTTGGCTTCGGCCAGCGGCATCAGGTCTTCCAGCACTTCGCGGATGGCCGTGTCAAGCGAAACGTCACCCGGCGCTGCCGCATTGGGCTCCTGGCTTCGCGCCAGCGTCAGCAGTTGATCGAGCATGACGCGCGTGCGGTGCAGCCCCGCAATCAGGACATCAAGCCTCGAACGCGCCTCCGGCGGCATGTCCGCCGCGCCGAGCCGCTCGGCCTGCAGCGACATGGCCGTCAGCGGCGAACGCAGTTCGTGGGCTGCGTCGGCAATGAAACGGCGTTTCGCTGCCAGCGTGTTGCCCATTCGCGTCAGCAGTTCATTGATCTCGGCGACGAACGGCCACACTTCGGAAGGCAAACCGGTACCGTCGAGCTGGCCCAGATCGTGTTCCGGCCGGCGCCCCAGTTCTAGCGCCAGTTTTCCGAGCGGCTTGAACATCTGGCGCACCAGCAAGGCCACCAGCATCACCAGCAAGGGCGCCAGGAACAGGAACGGCATCACCGTGCGCAAGGCGCTCGCCTGTGCCAGCACGTCACGCACCGTGGTCTGCTGGGCGACCGCCACCCGCACACCTTTCTTGCTGGTCTTGACGTAGACGCGCCATTGCTCCTTGCCCAGCGACACCGTCTGCAGGCCATCTTGCAGTGCGTCTGACAGCACCGGCGAGCGCGACGGGGTCGGTACCGGAGCGCCGCTTGCCGAACGCAGGAAGCGCACCACCACCCGGGCATCGAAATCGGCATCGCCGACCTGTTCCGGCGCCATCGGCGAGGCAGGAACAGCGTCAAGCCGGCTGATCAGGTAGGCCGTGCGGCGCAACTGGCTGTCCTGCGCAGCATGGGCGTCGTCCAGCGCGGCGACAAACGAATAGCTGCCGGCCAGGCCGGCCGTGAACACGATCGCCAGCGCCAGCCACAGCGACAGCCTGAAGCGCAGCGAAGCGGTCATTGGGGCTTCGATACCATCCACCCGACCCCCCTGACGTTCTTGATCGACTCGCTGCCCAATTTCTTGCGCAGCGAGTGAATCAGAAATTCGACGGCATTGCTTTCCACTTCTTCGTTCCAGCCATAGATGCGCGATTCCAGTTCCGCGCGCGACAGGATGGCGCCCGGGCGCTGCAGCAAGGACTGCATCAGGGAAAACTCGCGCGCGGTCAGGCGCACGGCCACGCCGCCGATGCTCGCTTCGTGCAGCACCGGGTCGAGGCTGATGACGCCATTGCTCAGGCCCGGCGTGACAATGCTGTCCTGGCGCCGGGTCAACGCGCGCATGCGCGCCAACAATTCCTTCATGACGAAGGGCTTGGCCAGGTAGTCGTCGGCGCCGCCATCGAGCCCGGCCACCATGTCGTCGGTGCTGTCGCGCGCCGTCAGCACCAGCACCGGCACATTATTGCGTGCGGCGCGCAGCTGGCGCAGCACCACCATGCCGTCGGTGGTGGGCAGCCCCAGGTCCAGCAGCACCAGCGCGTAGCTCAGCGCCTTGATCGCCGCCGTCGCATCCTCGCCGTCGCGCACCCAGTCGGCCGCGTAGCCGGCATCGCGCAACTCCTGCTGCACCACGCTGCCGATCATCGGATCGTCTTCCACCAGCAGCACTCTCATGATGTTTGCTCCCTTGCATCACTGGACCAGCCGCCGGGCAAGGCGGCCGGCGCCGCCCCGAACATTTCGCTGGCCACCCGCGACAGGTCGTTCATGCTGGTGCCGGCGGCCATATGCTCGGTCAGCCACCTGGCCTGTCCGCCGTCCTGCAACAAGGCCTCGATGAGGCGGCAAGCCTGGCCGAAGTCCGGGTCGGCCGAGCGCGCGGCCAGGCGCTCCAGGTCGTCGCGCACCACGTCACCGACCGGCCGCGCGACGCCGGTGCAGGGGTTGATCCAGCTGGCATCGACCCCGCTCTTGGCGGCGTTGAAGCGGTTCCACGCATAGAGCTCGCGCGTGTCGTCGCGCGGCCAGCCGTCGGTCGCTTCGACCACCTCGACGCACAGTTCGCGCGCATAGCAGGCCAGCGCGGCGGCAAAAGCGGGGTGCAGCGGCGTATCGAGCACCCGCAGTTCGACCGTGCCATACTCCGGCTTGGGCCGCACATCCCAATAGAAGTCCTTGATGCTGTTGACGATGCCATGCCCGGCCAGGCGCTCGAAATGGCCGGCGAAGTCGCTCCACGAACGGATCTGCGACGGCATCGTGCCGCTCATCGGGAAAGCGCCGACGACATTGCTGCGGGCACTGCAAAAGCCCGAATCCTCGCCCTGCCAGCACGGCGAATTGGCCGACAGGGCAATGAACAGCGGCGCGCGCTGGGTCAGCCAGGCGCACACCCGCAGCGCCTGGTCGGCGTCCGGAATGCCGATGTGCACATGCATGCCGAACACCGTAAACAACTTGGCCAGGTAGCCGTATTTTTTGGCCGACTCGCGATAGCGGTCTTTCGGATAGATGCGCTGCTCGTTCCATTTCTGGAAAGGATGCGCGCCGCCGCCGGAAATGGCGGCACCGACTTCGAACGCGGCGCGCCCGACGCTGCGGCGGATTTCCTCCAGTTCGATCGCGGCCGGTCCGTAGCCATCGAGAATCGACGTGGCCACTTCCAGCATCGACGTGGTGATCTCGGGCGTCGCCACCCATTTCTTGGCCTGCATGTCGAGCAGGCGCAGGATGTCGGGCGCGGCCGGCATCAGATCGAAGGTGAGGCGGTCGAGCACCATCAGTTCGAGCTCGATCCCCATGCTGCCCAGGCGCGATGCGTTGAACGACGGCAGGAAGGCCGGGCCCTGGCCAGCCACGGCCCGGGCCTGCGCCGCCGCCAGCGATTGCTGTTCGATGGCCATGTCAGCCATGCTCGTCTCCTTCGTGCGTTTCGTCGGCCAGCTTCAGCCCCCACCAGGTCAAGCCCGGCGCAAGCAAGACATTCAATGCCAGCAAGGCGGCCATGATCTGCGCCGCGGCCGGGCTCAGGTAACTGTCGCCGGTGATCGAGTTGTCGACCACCAGCGAACCGAAGCCCACCATCGAGCACAGTGACAGCGCGATCGCGTGCTTCTTGTCGCGGCTCCACGCGCGGCTGTGCATCAGGGCGGCGCGGGTCAGGCCGATGCGGGCACCGAACACCAGTGCGGCAACCAGCAGCGGCATCCACTGGAACAGCTGCTGCAGCTGCACCAGCGCGGCCGACATCATGAAAAGCAGGGCGTAGCCGATGTCCTGGGCGGTCTTGATCTGAGCCTGGAACACGTTTTCACGCGACTCGGCGTTGCGCAGCAAGACGCCCATCAGCAGCAGCGACAGCAGCGCGCTCGATGAAGTCACCGAGCACAGCCCGAGGTCCATCATCAGTGCCGCCAGCAGGATCCCGGGGCGCAAACCCGCCTGGGCCCGCGACAGCCGGGTGCACAGCGCATACAAAGCGTAGCACAGACCGGCGATGGCCACGCCGAGCGCCAGCTTGCTGCCTTGCCGCAGCAACTCGCCCCCCAGCCCCAGCTCGGCATGCTCGCCGTGGCTGCGCATCCAGGCCAGCGTCGCCGACAGGGCCACCAGCGCCACCAGATTGCTGATGCCGACCGTATTGGCGGCCGCATAGGTGGCCACCCCGCTGGCGTTGGAATCGGACACCATCGAGGAAAACACGACCGGATTGGCAGCGATCAGGATGGCAGAGATGAACGCCGCCTCGCCCAAGCCAAGGCCGAATGCCACCAGCAATGCGAGGGTGCCGGCGCCGCGCAGCACGCAGCCGAGCACCAGCGCGGCGCCCTGGCCGCCGCTGCGCCACAGCCAGGCCAGGTCCATCTTGCGGCCGACCTCGAACAACACCAGGGCCGAAGCGGCGTTGAAGAATTCCTGGAACTGCGCCAGCAGCGCGGCATCGACCACGCCCAGCCCGCTGCTGCCGAGGATCAGGCCAGCCAGCACGGCGCCATACAGCTTGGGCAGGCCGCGCCCCTGCATCACCACGCCGATCACCTGCGACAGCAGCAGGCCGGCGCCGATCAGCGCCAGCGGCGACATCAGCCACAGGGGCAGCTCCACGCCGCTATTCATAGCGTTGCGCCCAGCGTGCTGCCAGTCCCAGCAGTTCACGTTCGACTACGCGTTTTGCTGCGGCAATGGCGAGCTCGCGAGCTTGCGGCGCGGGCGCCAGCGGCGTCGTGATGCGCACCCGCACCAGCGGACCGTCGGCACGCGTGGGCATCCACAGCTGGCCGGACAGGACGCGCTCTTCGAGCCACACGGCATAGAACTTGGCGCCGCTGCGCACCGCGGGCACGGTCGGCACCTGGCTAAACGGGGTCAGCCAGACCGCCTTCGGATGGCGCCGTGCCAGCTGCAGCTGCATGGCGGCACGCTGCTCGAGGCGGCTGTCGTCGACCGCATAGGAAAGCTGCAGCTGCTGGGGCCCCAGGGCGGCGCCATCGACCAGCAGGCATTGGCCGTCGGACACCCAGCGCAGCGACTCGCCATTGATCTCGCCGGCGCGCTGTCCCAGGTTCTGTTCCAGCACCGCCCACAGCATCTGCGTTTCGCGCGCGCCGGCGCCGCCGGCGGCCGGTTGGCGCAACTGCCCGGCACGGGCCGCCAGCTCGTTCCAGCGTCCCTGTTGCCAGCGTCTGGTCGCGGCCCGTTCCGACGGCAGCCAGCGCCACTCGTTCGCTTCCCATTGGCCATCGGCCTGGCGGCGCATGATGACCGTGCGCTGTTCCGGCCCGCTGCCGTCCTGCAAGCTCTGGGTCGGCCAGTGGCCGCGCCACGCCCACGGCGTGCCGGCCGGCGCTGCGCCCTGGCCGCGCGCCCATGTCCACCATGCCGCCTCGGCGCTGACGCAACCGGAACCGGTCATGCCGGCCGGCCCGCGCCAGCGCCGCATGCGCAAGCGATTCTGCCAGGCGCACTGCGCCGGTTCGGCACGCCAAATCTGGTCAAACGTGCCGGTCGCGCTGTCGCCGGCACAACGCCAAGGGCGCTGACGGGCCAGCAGCGCAAAGTCGGTGGCCACGTCCGGCGCCGCCGTCGCATCGTGCCGTGCCGGCGCCGCGCCGGCCTGCACGGCCGTGGGCCAGCCGGTGGCCAATAACATGGCGGACAGGCTGGCAGCAAGTCTGGTGTGGGCAGAATGGAACATCAACGCGCCCTCCTGGTGGCGGGCGCCGCGGCGCCGGTGTGATCGGATAGTGTCTGCATCGATAGTAACGCCATTCACTTGGCAGCGACTTAGTTATAGCATTGCCGGCAAGTCCGGGCCCGGGCCGCGGCGATTGAGGCGCGCCGGCGCCGCTGCATCACTTGGCGCGGCTCCGGCCAGGGGCGGCGCCGAAAGGATTCCAGTTGCCGTGCAGGAAGCGCTCGGCCGCCTCGTGCTGGCGTTGCGGCACGCTGCCCATGCAGATCGACGCCAGCGGTTCGATCAGGTGGGCGAACGAGACGGTATCGCTGCGGCGCGCGGCGCCCCGCCGCGACAAGGCGGCCGCCGCTGGCGGTGGCAATGCCGGCCCGGCAGCTGCGGCCGGCATGCCCGCCAGCTCGTCCCTGAATACGGCGACCAGGCTCGCCAGTGAAGGCTTGAGCCCCAGTCTATCGGCGCGCCGCACAAAGTACTGCCACTGCAAATCGTCGACCACCGCGCCGCGCGCCAGCGCCTGACAGATCGCACTCCAGCTGTCGCCGTCCAGTGCCGCATCCGGACCGGACTTCCTGCGCGGGAACTGGCCCGCATGGCTGGCGGCGTAGCACGCCACCTGCGACAGGATGGCGGCAATCGTGCGCTGCCTGCGGCAGCGCCGGGCGCCAAGGCTGTTCGTCAATTTGCGGCCCTCCTCGCATGCATTCGATTGCTGCCCCAACCAAGCCGGGCAACGGACAGTGCAATCGTAACGTGACTGACTTAGCAGCGACTTAGCGACTTGGCGACTTGGCGACTTGGCAATTTGGCGACTTGGCGGCGGCGCGGCGCCGTCTCACAGCACAGCGCGCGCCGACAGGCCGACAAAGGTGCCGTAAGCACCGAGCAAGGCGATGCCACGGAGGCGGGCAATGGCGCCGCCGCGCGACAGAATCAGCAATACCGTCATCGCGCCAAACCCGAGGGCCAGGAAGGCTTGACTGCGCGGCACGCCAATCGGGTGCAGCGTGGCCGCGACACCGACGATCGCAAGGCCGTTGAACAAATTGCTGCCCAATAGAGTACCGAGTCCGACATCATCGTGGCCACGCATGCGCGACAGCAAGACAGTGACCAGTTCCGGCAGCGAAGTACCGATCGCGATGATGGTCGCGCCGATGGTGTACGGGTGCACCCCAAGCGCGACGGCAATGCCGGATGCACCGGCGACGAATAGCTGCCCCGCAAGCATCAAGACGGGCAATCCGACCAGCAGGTGCAGCCAGGCGCCTGCGGCACTGAGCACTGGCAGGCCGGTGCTGGCCGGTGCCGCCCGACGCAAGCTGGCGCCCTGGCGTACCACCAGCACCATCCACAACGCAAACAGTGCCAGCAATAGCAAGCCTTCGGCGCGCGACAAATGGCCATCCTGCATCAGCACCATGGTCAGGGCGGGCACCAGCAGGGCCAGCGCAATGTCGCGCCGCCATTCGGCAAAGTCCGCTTTCAATGGTCCGAACAGCAAGGCGACGCCCAGGATGAGTCCGAGGTTGACCACATTGCTGCCGAGCGCATCGCCGAGGCCGATCTCCGGTTGCCCGGACAGCGCCGCCAGCGTCGACACCGCCATTTCCGGACCGGAGGTGGCAAAGGCGGCCAGCGTCGTCGCCACCAGCACATTGGGCAGGCGCAGCCATCCGGCAACGCCAAGCAGGCCCTTGAAAAAACTGACTCCGCCCAGCGCGGCCAGCACAACCGCGGCGGCCAGCAACAGAATATCATTCGAGGCAGATGCCATTGGGCCTTTGATATCGGAGCGGGATGTCAGTCTATAATACGGCATCCCAATCAGGAAGTCCGCATGCCCACTATCGATCTGATCGCCGCCATCCTGTTCGGCCTGGCCCTGGCCCACACCTTCGCCACCAAGAGTTTCCAGCGCCTGGCCGACCGCTACCCGCGCCACGCCGGGCTGCTGCACTTTTTTGCCGAAGTCGAAGTCGTGTTCGGGCTGTGGGCGATGGTGCTGATCGTCAGCATGGCCATCGTCAGCGGCGGCGCGGAAGCGGTCGAGTACGCCGAAACGCGCACCTACACCGAACCGCTGTTCGTGTTCGTCATCATGGTGGTGGCCGCTTCTAAGCCTGTGCTCGAAGCCATTCGCGCCGCCATCGCGGCACTGGCCCGCCTGATACCGCTGCGCAACGCCGTGGTGCGCGTCTGGCTGTGCCTGGCCGCCGTGCCACTGATCGGTTCGCTGATCACGGAACCGGCCGCGATGACGCTGGCGGCGCTGATGCTGGGGCCGCAGATCTTCCGCTCGGACCAGGGCATGCCGGAATGGCTCAAGTACGGCGCGCTCGGCGTGCTGTTTGTCAATATTTCGATCGGTGGCACGCTGACTTCGTTCGCCGCGCCGCCGGTGCTGATGGTGGCCAGCGCGTGGCAATGGGACAGCACATTCATGGCCACCACCTTCGGCTGGAAGGCAGCGCTTGCCGTGATGGTCAACGCCACCGTGGTGACGGCCATGCTGCGCCGGCACATCCGCGACGACGACCCGCTGGCACCGGCGGCAGCGCCGATTCCACTGGTCGTCAGCGCCATCCACTTTGCCTTTCTGGCCGCCGTGGTGGCGTTCGCCCACCATCCAGTCATCTTCATGGGCCTGTTCATGTTTTTCCTCGGCTACACCAAGGCCTATGAACACCACCAGAATCCATTGATCCTCAAGGAAGGCTTGCTGGTCGGCTTCTTCCTCGCCGGCCTGGTCGTGTTGGGCGGCATGCAGCAGTGGTGGCTGCAGCCGATCGTGTCGCGACTGGAACCGACCGCGCTGTTCTTCGGCGCGACTGGCCTGACCGCCATCACCGACAATGCCGCCCTAACCTACCTCGGTTCGCTGATCGAAGGCATGAGCGCGCAGGCCAAGTACATGCTGGTGGCCGGCGCCGTGGCCGGCGGTGGATTGACCGTCATCGCCAACGCGCCTAACCCGGCCGGGGTATCGCTGCTGCGCGGCGGTTTCGAGGACGAATCGATCGGCGTCGGCGGCTTGCTGCTAGGCGCATTGCCTCCGACCATCGTCGCCATGCTCGCGTTCTACCTGCTGTGAGCGGCGCGCCGTAACGAAGACGGAGAGCAGAGCCATGCATATCAGCCAGCATGCCACCGATACGCTCGAATTGCGCGTGCGCGAGCTGAGGCAGCTGTTCAACTCGCTCGACCCGACCCCGTTCCTGAACAAGGATCTCGACCATGCGTGCGAAGCGTTCATCGAGAACTGGGCGCTGGCGCTACCGCACAACAGCCATCTGCACCTGACGGTCCATGTCGAACAGCTGGAACTGCCTGCGGCCGAGGCCTCCGAACTCGTGGCTGAAGCCGTTCACCATTACTATGGTTTCAAGGTTGGGCTGGTGCGCGGCGAACTTGGGCAATTGCTGCGACTGGGTCGTTTGAGCCTGGGCATCGGCATCCTGTTCGTCGCCACCTGCCTGTTGCTGGCCGAAGCCATTGCCAGCCTCGTACCTAGCCACGCCGCCAAGATTGCACGCGAGAGCCTGACCATCGTCGGCTGGGTCGCGATGTGGCGGCCGGTGCAGATCTTCCTGTATGACTGGTGGCCCTTGAGGGGGCGCATCCGGGTGTTCGAAAACCTGCGGTTCGCGCGCGTGAGCGTGGTGCAGGCCTGAGCGCCGGCCCCCTGCCCCGCCAACGCCAGGCCGGACGGCGCGGCGCTGACCCCGGGTTATAATCGGCAGCATGGTAGATACACAAGCAACCGGCACCTCGGACAGCGTCCGCTTTGGCCGCCCGCTGTCCGGCTGGCGACTGGGCCTGTACACGATCATCTTCGAGGCCGACACCCGCGCCGGGCGCTGGTTCGATATTGCCCTCATCTGGGCGATCCTGGCCAGCGTCGCCGTCGTCATCCTTGACAGCATGGCTGCCGTGCATGCCCGTTACGCCTCGCTGCTGCTTGGACTCGAATGGACCTTCACGCTTGCCTTCACGGCCGAGTATCTGCTGCGCCTGTCCTGCGTCAGACATCCGCTGCACTACGCGCGCAGCGCCTACGGCATCATCGACCTGCTGGCGGCATTGCCGACTTACCTGGCGGTGTTTGTGCCCGGCCTGCACGCGTTGATGGACGTGCGGATATTACGCCTGCTGCGGGTTTTCCGCATCTTCAAGCTCGGTGCCTACGTGGCCGAATTCGCCCAACTGACTCAGGCACTGGCAGCGTCGCGCCGCAAGATCTTCGTGTTCATTTCCTTCGTCATGATGGCGGTCCTGGTCATGGGCACACTAATGTATGTCGTCGAGGGGCCCGCCAATGGCTTTACCAGCATTCCTGTCAGCGTGTACTGGGCCGTCACGACCATGACCACGGTCGGCTTCGGCGACATCACGCCGAAGACCGACGCCGGCCGCGTCATCGCTTCGGTCATGATGCTGCTGGGATGGGGAACGCTGGCCGTGCCGACCGGAATCGTCAGCGCAGAATTCACCGCGCAGCGGCTTCCGCGCGCAGTGACGACCCGCTCCTGCCACGCCTGCCTGAGCGAAGGGCATGCCGCCAGCGCGCGCTACTGCCGTGATTGCGGCGCACCTTTGCCGCCATGGCAGCAAGGACCGCAGCCCAACTGACGGTGCCGGCTTGCAAGCGCAGGCAGGCAGGCAGAACCAGCAGTCGTGCGGCGCCCCAGGGAAGCTTGTTGTCGCCAAAATGGTGGCGCAGATCTTCGTAGGCGTTCACCTCGACCATCTCCTTGGCGTGGTCGAGCAATTCCAGGCAGTCTGGGCTCAAGCGCCGCAAGTGCAACACCTTCCACAGGTATTCGGCGCCGTGTCGCACGACCAGGTTCACCATCACCATGGCAAGCGCGCCGGTGGCGCCGGAAATCATGCCAGGACGGCCGCCAAACAGGGCGGAAATGAGGCAAAGGAAGACGTCCGCCTACAGCCCGCTCAAAGGGTTCACATGGGCAATGAGAGCAAAGGCTATTGCCTCCGCCACCAGAGCCAGAGCCAGAGCCAGAGCCAGAGCGACAGTAATACCGCTCAGGACGTCAGTCTTGAGGGCAAGCGCATTGAAATTTCTGGCAAATTAAGTCTCACGGAACATAGATACGATGAAGGCCGGTACCGGTCAGGATCGCTTTAACTGGCCGATGACGCTGGCGACCTTGGCGGTGATCACATCGACCGCCGGACCATTGGCGCCGTGCGGCAGGATCACATCGGCGTAGCGCTTGGTCGGCTCGATGAATTGCTTGTGCATCGGGCGCACCGTTTCGAGGTACTGGTCAATGACGCTGTCCACCGAACGGCCGCGCTCGGTAATATCCCTTTGCATGCGGCGGATGAAGCGCACGTCGGCCGCCGTGTCGACAAAAATCTTCAGCGACATCATGTTGCGCAAGTCCGCGTCATACAGCGCAAACAGGCCTTCGATCACGATGACCGAGGCCGGCTTGACTGGAATGGTCTTGTCTGATCGGTTGTCGATCGTGAAATCGTACTCCGGCATCTCAATCGCCTCGCCATTGCGCAGGGCTTTGACATGCTGAACCAGCAGCGGCCAGTCGAAGGCTTGCGGATGGTCGTAATTCTGCTTGCGGCGTACCTCAGGCGTGAGGTCGGACTGGTCGCAGTAGTAGTCGTCCTGCATCACGACCGAAACCAGGTCCGTGCCGAATGAAGCGAGCACTTGCTGGGTCACCGTTGACTTGCCACTGCCGCTGCCGCCGGCGACACCAATCACAAACGGGAGGGAAGAATTTTTTTTCATTCCGGAATGATACCGGAGTGGCGACCGAACCGACAGGGCCGAGGGGCTGTTGCCCCGACAAAATGCCTCGCCGACAGTGCATTTCACTTAATTTCTTGTGGATGCCCTGTTCCGCCGTGGCCGGCCGGGCCGGGGCCGCAGGCTGTGCTTTCCCTGTTGCAATAGCGCTTGACGGCCTCGAACCATAGCAGGCTCAGCCCAATTCCCACGGCGCCAATGGCGGCCGTCGCCCCGCCTGGAACAGAGAATGAAAAGAGCGACCTCAGCATAGGAATGGCAAGCACCGCGCCGAGCAGCGCGACTGCCGCGGCGGCGATCAATGGGAAGGTCGGGTTGGCCGCCCCGCCCCGGCGCCACGCCGATTGCGACCATGAACGGTTGACATGGATCAGGCCAAGATGCGACAGCACCAGTACACAGAACACGGCCGCGCGGCTTTCCTCATCCGGATTGCCCAGTATGCCGCTGGCGACATAGACACCCACCAGCATCAGCGAGAGCCCGGCCCCCTGCCACAGGCCGCGCGCCAGCACTTCCCGCTCAAAAAGCCGGGCATCAGGCTTGCGTGGAGGCGCTTGCATGGCATTGGCTTCGATTGGTTCGGCTTCAAAGACCACCGAGCAGGCCGGATCAATCAGCAGTTGCAGGAACAGAATATGGACCGGCATCAGCAGGATTGGCCATCCGAGCAGGACCGGCAGGATCGACAGCACGACGATGGGAATATGGGCAGCCACGACGAACACGATCGCCTTGCGCAGGTTGGCGAACACGCGCCGACCATGCCGCACGGCAGTGACCAGAGAGCCGAAATCGTCGTTGAGTAACACCAGCGCGGCCGCCTCGCGCGCCACATCGGTGCCGCGCGCACCCATCGCGACGCCGATGTCGGCCGCTTTCAGTGCCGGTGCGTCATTGACACCGTCGCCCGTCATGGCGACGATGTCACCGCGGGCACGAAACGCCTGCACCAGCCGCAGCTTCTGCTCCGGCTGAATCCGGCAAAATACGTCGATATCGGACAGGCGATCGCCCAGCGCCGATTCATCCATCGCAGCAAGCTCGGCCCCTGTCACGGTGACGCCCCCGATGGCCAGACCGGCCTGGCGTGCAATCGACATGGCCGTCGCCGGATGATCGCCGGTGATCATGACGACGCGCATGCCGGCCATGCGGCATTGCGCGATCGCCTCTGGAACGTCGGCACGCAACGGATCCTCCAGCGCCAGCAAACCAAGAAACTCGAAATCGAAGTCGTGCTGGTTGCCGGGCAAGCTAGCCGCATCAAACACGGCACTTGCCACGCCGAGCACACGCAGCCCTTGCGCAGCCATGCGCTCAACCTCGCATTCAATCAGGGCGCTGCGGCCGGCATCAAGATGGCACAGGTCGATAATCGATTCGGGCGCTCCTTTCGCCGCAATCATCTTGGCCAACTGGTCTGGCGATTGCCATACGCGTGACATCGCCAGCAACTGCTTCGACAAAGGATAGTCGCTCACCAGCGTCCAGTCCCCGTGCAAGTGCTCGGTGTTGGCCAGCAGCTGCTGGCCGGCGTTGCCGATCGCCAGTTCCATGGGATCGAAGGCATCCCGATGACTGGCAAGCACGGCGAATTCAAGTGTGCCGTGCAAGGACTCCTCGAGGATGGCTGCCTCCGAAGCGCTGGCTTCAAAGGCCGCGGTTTCGCACCAGATCCTGCGCACCACCATGCGGTTCTGGGTCAGCGTGCCTGTCTTGTCGACACACAGCAAAGTGGTGGCGCCGAGCAGTTCAATCGCCGGAATGCGCCGCGCCAGAACGTTTTCGCGCGCCAGGCGCCAGGCCCCCAGGCCCAGGAAGATTGCCAGCACCACGGGCAGTTCTTCCGGCAACAGCGCCATCGCCAACGTCAGTCCGGTCAGCACCGCATGCAGCCAGTCACCGCGCAAGGTCCAGTACAGCAAGGCCAGGACGGTCGCCAGAAACAGGCCGATCAGCGCAACCTGCTTCACCACTCGCCGTATTTCTTGTTGTATTGGCGTCAGCTCGGTGCGAATGCCCGCCAGCGATGCGCCAATCCGACCCAGTGCGCTTCGGGCCCCGGTGGCGACAACTCGTCCGCGTGCCGTCCCCTGGGTGACGAGCGTGCCGGCGAAGACACGGGATTGTGCTTGCAGGCCGGCAGTCGTGGCGTCGGCCCCGTTCGACGCACCGGCAAATTTCGCGACCGTGGCCGATTCCCCGGTCAGCATCGATTCATCCAACATCAGATTTGACGATGCAATCAGGTGCAGATCGGCCGGCACCCGGCTTCCTTCCGAGATCAGCACGATGTCGCCGTACACCAGGGCAGTGGAAGCAATCCTGCGCGCCCTGCCCTCGCGCACCACCATTGCAGACGGACTGGACAGGTCGCGCAATGCGGCCAGGGCATTTTCGGCACGCCGTTGTTGAGAGAAAGTGATTCCGATGACGACAAACACGAAACCGAGCAGCATCAACGCTTCGCCCCGGTCGCCCAGCAGCAGGTAGATTGCGCCGCACGCCACGAGCAGGATGAACATCGGTTCGGTGAGCACGTCGATCAACAGATGGCGCAGCGAACGCTGCTGTGATGCCGGCACATCGTTGGCGCCGTCCAGCCGCAGGCGGCGATCGGCCTCCGCCTCAGTCAGACCTTGGTCGGGAGCCGCTGCATCTGTCATCGTTACCGACCTTGCCTATCGAGTTGACCCCAAAGCATGCCCTACTCCTTGCCGAGCGCAACCCGAAACTGCTCGAGTCTGGACTGGTAGTCTTCGGCATCGCCGAAGGCGAGGAAGCCGGCGTAGCGCGAGTGCGTGCCGAGCATCTTGCGTGCGTGCTTGATCGGACAAAAATACTGCTCGGTGCGAGACACGATCTCGGCACTGTAGGCGATCACGCCGGTGCCGTATGCGCAATAGGTGCAATGGAATTTCTCGATGAAGTTCAGGTAGCCGAGCGACTGGCGGTCGAACACGATATAGTCGCCGCGCCGGGCCTTGACGATGCCGTAGATGGGGAAGCAGGTGGCCTGGTACAGGCTCAGGCAGGCATCGACCAGCAGCAGCGGCACAATCATCGCATAGATGATGGGGCCGGTAATCAGGTTTCTTGGCCGCTGCCCTATCCAATGGATCAAGCCTCGCTTGAGTTTGCGATGCGCAATTTTGACATCGCTGGCAAATTCGATGCGTTTGCCCTTTATTTCAAAAAACATCTTGCTTTGCTGTTCATGCAATGCGGCCACCAATTCGTCTTCCACCGCCTTCATTTGCGCGAGCAAACGACTGACCTTTTCATTGTGCATAGTTTTCCCCCAGACGGAATTTACTGTGTGGCTTTTGACCCAGATCATTTATATTGCATTGGATCGAGCCTAGCATCGACCCCAGATGACAAACACTGCCCCCTTCCCTGCTCGCTCTGCAGACAATACCATGGACGCGATGGCGCTGGAGCATGCGCGCTCGCCCCTGCGTCCGGTGCGCCTGCCTATCCCGGTGCCGTCCGGCCATGACATTCTGATACGCGTCAGCGCCTGCGGCGTCTGCCGGACCGACCTGCACATCGCCGATGGCGATCTGGCGCCGCACAGGTTGCCGCTGGTGCCAGGCCATGAAGTCGTTGGCAATGTCGTCGGTGCGGGTCCGCTGGCGCCCGCCTTTGCAGTGGGGGAGCGGGTTGGGGTGCCGTGGCTCGCCGGCAGCTGCGGCCAGTGCCAGTTTTGCATATCGCATCGCGAAAACCTGTGCGACAGCGCTCAATTTACCGGCTATGACCGGGACGGCGGATATGCGCAATACATGCTCGCCGATGGCCGTTTTTGCTTCCGTATTCCGGCACGCTACGACGACCTGCACGCCGCGCCCCTGCTATGCGCTGGCCTGATCGGCTACCGCGCTTACGCGATGCTCGCCGATGCCCGCCGTATCGGTCTGTACGGATTCGGCGCCGCTGCCCATATCATTGCGCAGCTGGCGCGTTTCCAGGGCAAGCAGGTATTTGCCTTCACCCGCCCGGGCGACATCCGCTCGCAGCGATTTGCCCTGTCGTTGGGCGCGGAATGGGCAGGAGACGCCGGTGCCAGGCCGCCAGTGGACCTGGATGGCGCCATCCTGTTTGCGCCGGTGGGGGCACTCGTTCCCGCGGCGCTCGCCGCTACCAGGAAAGGCGCGACAGTGGTCTGCGCCGGCATCCACATGAGCGACGTGCCGGGCTTTCCGTATGCGCTGCTGTGGGGGGAGCGGGTGGTGCGTTCGGTCGCCAATTTGACGCGGGCAGACGGCGAGGCGTTCTTCCTGCTGGCACAACAGTTTGATCTGCAGACGGCTCCGGTGCCGTTCGCGCTGAACGACGCCAACCGGGCGCTTGACGCGCTGCGTGCCGGCGCGTTCGACGGCGCCGCGGTCTTGGTGCCCCCTTTTGTAGAATCAAGAGCTTAGCGTTTCACCTATATGTTTGGGGCAAAGACCTGCAGCCTGTCGCGGCCGACGAATAGCCGGTCTTAATTCGGCAGCGAGCGCTGCAAGTGAGCGAGGAAAGCCAGCGGCGCTTGATACCCATAGACCCTTCCCCCGTCGATCTCCTGGGCATTGGCACCAAAAAGGACGATCCCCGGCGGACCGAACAGGCCGAACCGTTTCAGCACAGCCCGGTCCGCATCGCTATTGGCCGTCACATCGACCTGGAGCAGGCGTACGCCTTGCAGGCGCCGCACCACCGCCGGGTCACTGAAGGTGAACCGTTCCATTTCCTTGCATGCCACGCACCAGTCCGCATACACATCGAGCAGAACCGGCTGGCCGGCCGACGCCAGTTGTTGGTCCAGTTCGGACAGGGTGCGGACCCGCGTGAATTGCATTTCTGCCCGCTGCGCCGCGGGCGCCTCGCCCGCCGCCCGCCAGTGCCCCAGCGGCTGCAATACATCGCGCCCGGAACTGGCGGCGCCCGCCAGTTCGCACACGCCGACAGCCAGCAAAATCAAGCCAAGTGCATTAGCAAACATTTTGCCGGCCGACGCACCCTGTGGAAGCGCCTGAAACGCGCGCAGGAACACCGCACACAGTATGGCCAGGCTTCCCCATAGCGCCATCACGACCTGGACTGGCAACACAGGTGAAACGATCCAGACCGCCACCCCAAGCAGCAGCAGGCCGAAGATGAACTTGACGTGATTCATCCAGCCACCGGCCCGGGGCAACAGGCTGCCGGCCGACACGCCCGTCAGCAGCAAGGGGACACTCATGCCTGCCGCCAGCGCAAACAGGGCCCAGCCGCCCAGCCAAACATTATGCGTCTGGCTGATGTAGAGCAAGGCACCGGCCAGCGGCCCCGCCACGCAGGGACCGACGATCAGGGCGGAAAGCGCCCCCATGACAAACACACCGGCAAACCTTCCGCCGCGCAGGCCACCGGCCGCGCTCGACAATCGGCTCTGCAAACCAGTGGGCAGCTGCAATTGGTACACATCGAACATCGACAAGGCCAGAACGCACAAGAGCGTCGCGAACGTCACTAGCACCCAGGGCTTCTGCAGTGCGGCAGCGAGCCCTTCGCCTGCCAGCCCGGCAGCAACACCGAGCGCCGTATAGACCAGCGCCATGCCCAGGCTATAGGCGAGCGCAAGCAGGAAACCGCGTGAACGCGACACATTGCCCTCCCCCACAATAATCGACGACAGGATGGGCACCATCGGCAATACACAGGGCGTCAGCGACAGCAGCAAGCCGAACATCAGGAAGGCGGCGGCAATTTGCCATACACTGCCACTACGCAAGGTGCGCTGAGCCAGCGACACGTCGTCTTCGGCGGTGGCAGCGGCCGCCTGCGCCGGGGCAGCGGTGGCGGTGGCAGTGGCAGCGGTGGCGGTGGCAGCGGCCGCCTGCACCGGGGCAGCGGTGGCTTGCGCGGCGTCGGCGATGGCCAGCACGGCGCCCTTGGCGTCAATATGGAAGCGCTGCACGGCTGGCGCGTAGCATAGACCTGCTTCTGCGCAACCCTGATAGCCGATGCTGAGCGTATATGCGCCATTCGCGCGCTCGATCGGCAGTTCGATGCTCAATTGATGCTGGAAAGTCTCGACCTCTTTATTGAAATTGGTATCAAACTTTCGTATACCAACAGGCAATTCCGGCGCCCCGAGCGCGGCCTCGCCTTGTTCAACGCGAAATTGAAAGCGCTCACGATACAAATGATATTGCGGTGCAATTGCCCATTTCAGGTCCAACACCTTGGCGCTGCGCGCCGAGACAGTCAGGCGGAATGCCTGCTCCGGTTCCAGGAACTGGCCAGCCATCAGTGGGCCCGACACGGCACCAAGCACAGCAAACTGCGTTAACCAAATACAAACCCGCGACAACAGCTGTGACATCTGCATCTCCCAACTTTGATTGAATTATTAGAAGCGGGAGCGCAATGCGGCTGCAGCCGGCCCGGCCAGATCGCGTCGCCCGCCATTAGAATTGGCGGGCAAAACCGGCCATCAAATTACTGGCCCGCAACGGCGCCAATCCCGGACTGCCCTGGCCAAAGACGCGCCACTCGCCACGCTGCTGATAACGTTCCAGCTTGACGTCAAATTGCCAGTCGCGGTTCAGTTTCAGCGCCAGCTTGACACCGAGCGTGACTGCACCGAATGCTGACAAGCGCTGATCTTGCGAGATGAAGCGCTCGGCTCCCGGCACAAAGCCGACTGGAAACGGCGGCCCATATCTGGTGTCGTACACGGCGTCGGCATAGAACTCAGCGGCACGCTGTGAATACAGGCGTAACGAAGGCGTGATGGTCCAGCCATGGCGGATCGGTTGCTCATACTCCGTCGTTACGGTATGCGCTGAAATCCCAAAACTATCCGAGTAATAGCGATAGCCCATGCGCAGGGCCGCCGCCGAGCCGGCGAGGTGGTGGTTCCAGCGCAGCAGTGTGCTGACCTGTCGCCGCTCGCGCGGACGCTGATCGAGCAATTTGTAGGGATCCGAAAAATAGCCGCTGCCCCGGACATGCGCGATATTCAATTGCACAATATCGGTCGGCGTCAGTATCCGTGTCACGCCGACCATCAAATCGTGGGTGGTTTTCGTCTCGCCGGTGGCCACACGATTGACGGAATTGATCGCGTCCCGTGCGCCGCCCACGCCGACGGTCCAAGTGGTATTCCTGTCCTCGCTCGGCACGCTCATTTGCAGAGACACCGCGCGCGACAGGTAATCGTGTTCGTTGGAGTAGGCTGCACCGATGGCGACGGTGCCACCGTGCCAATAGCGCGTCACGCGCACGTCGGCACCAAGGCGCTGGTCATTCATGACCGATGCTCCGGATACTGCGCTGTGATACCGCGGCGACGCTCCCGACACGGTATCGGACACGATGGACGCTTCCAGCGTCCAGGCGCCGGCAACGGGCACCATCACGGATAGCGATGGCGCATTCACATGGACCCGCTCCAGACCGGGCTGATTTTCCGCGTAGCGCAGGTATTTGAAGGCGATCTCGCCGCGTTCCGGAACTGCTTCCGCCTGCGCGCATTGAATCCCCGGCAACATCAAGGCCGCGGCCAGAATCGCGCCGCCCTTCCGGATCGGTTCCGGCATTGTCATCTCGGCGTCTGTTAATTGCATCCGCAACCACCTCCGCCTACTCCGCTGCCGCCGGAGGCCGCTTCGCGGCTGACATACACATGCTCGGAAAATTTGCTGTCCAGCTTGTCGCTGTCAAACGTCATCGCGGTCTGGGCCAGTATGCCCTTCTCCCACGCATTTACTTGCGGCAAACCACTACAGCCGGACAGCATGCCGGCGGCCAGGCCGGACAGGAGCAGGCGGACCGTGATCAGCATTGAGCGCCTCATTTTTCCACCTGCAGGGCCAGCTTGATCTGGCGCTCGAGTTCAGCGCGATCGGCTTCGACAAATCCCACATGCTGGTAGAGAACCTGGCCATCGGCGCCGATCAATACGCTCGTTGGCATGCCTTTGACGGCGTAGCTGCGCGGCGTGACCCCCTTGGGATCGTACGCAACGACGAAATTTGCCGGCGTCTCGGTCAAGAAGGCCCTGGCGTCGGGCAGCTTGGCATCCAGATTGACGCCGATGATTTGCAGGCCGCGATTGCCATATTGGGACTGCATCCTGTTCATCCATGGAAACGACTGGCGGCACGGGCCGCACCATGACGCCCAGAAATCGAGATAGACCACCTTGCCGCGATAGTCGGCCAGGGAGACTGAGCCGGCGGCACCGGGCAACTCGAAGGCAGGCGCCAGCTTGGCCGCCAGCACGGGCACAGACAATGTCAGGCCGCACAGCAGCGCCAACATGCGGCGCCGCGCCAGCGCGCTTGAAGTGGAAACAGTAAGCATGAGGACTCCGGGACGATACTTCAGTGAATTGGACGGGGGGATGGCGGCGGCGCCACATGAAAACGGCGACAGCGGGTAGAACCAGCATCTTGCCATCGTCGCAACAGAGATACTCGTGGCCACTGGATTGGCATGCTATATTCCTTTAATCAATTCGATGTTCTAGACACATGAAACCAGGGTTGCCAAGTTCATCAGCGCGTGCGCTTGCTCCACTCCACCGACAGCGGGGCATTTACAAGCAGTAAATGACTGGCCATACAAAATGGTTCAATCCATGCACCCATTTCTTTTACGGCAACGGGGAAATGCGACGACGATCAAATAGTTCAAAAAACTTTGAACCTTTTGCACCGAACCGGCATTTACTGGTCATGGGAGCAATTGCATGTTGAAATCGAGAGCCGCCGAAGGCCGAATAGCCGGAGGCAAGTCTGACCGGATCGAGTCGGCTGACGCTCAATTGCTGGGGCGGATTGCGCAAGGCGACCGCGCTGCGTTCGAAACCTTGTATCGCGACTATTTTGGGCGCCTTGCACGTTTTCTGGACCGCATGACGCGCCAGCCGCAGATGATCGAGGAAGTCATCAATGACAGCATGCTGGTGGTATGGCAAAAAGCCGGCCAGTACAATCACACCTCGAAAGTGTCGACCTGGATATTTGCGATCGCCTACCGGACGGCACTGGCAGCGATCCGCCGCCATGATGAACCGGTCGAGGCCGATTTCGACCTGGTGCCGGGTGCTGCGATCCATGAACCTGAGACCGGACTAAGCCATCGCCGGCTGGAGCGTGATCTGGGGCATGCGCTCGACAAGCTGTCGATGGAGCAAAGGACCGTTGTCAATCTGACCTATTTTCACGGCATGGGATATGAAGAAATCGCCGCAACCATGGATTGCCCCGTCAACACGGTCAAAACGCGCATGTTCCATGCACGCGTGCGCCTGAAAACCCTGCTGTCCGGCTATATGGAGCTGAACCAATGAACGAAGTTCTGAGTGACAATGCCGAACATCGGCAGGTGCAAGAGATGTTGCCATGGTTCGTCGCGAACACGCTGCCGCCCGCCGACCATGCGAGCGCCGAGCGGCACCTGGCAAGCTGCCAGGCCTGCCGCGCGGAAGCGGACTGGCTGCGCCTGACGATGCAGCGAGATCCCAGCCTGGCAGCGCCGCGCAACCAGCCCGACGTCGAACGGGCGCTGGCGCGCATGCTGCCCCGGCTCGAAGATCAAGCCCTGCCGGTACCGCGGCGGACCCTGCGCGAAGGCGCGCTGGCCAAGTTGCGGCGCCTGCTGTCGGCCGATCAGCGCTGGCTGCCGTGGGCGTTTGCCGCGCAATGTGTCGCCGTCGCCACGATCGTCGTGCTGACCCGCGTGCCGCTCGGCGAGCCGGAATCCTATCGCGCGCTCGGATCGGCGGCCGCCAATGACGGCGATCTGGTCGTGGTATTCCGGCCAGAAACGTCGGTCGACGACATGCGCCGCATCCTGCGCGCCAGCGGCACCCGCATTGTCGATGGCCCCTTGGTGACCAACGGCTTCCTGCTGCGGATCGAATCGGGAACGCCTGCCGAGGCGGCGGCCGTGCTGCGCGCGGAGCCTGCGGTGACCATGGCCGAGCAGCTTTCGCTGGAAAACAAGAAATGATGCGGCTGTGCCAATGGCTATTATTGCTGGCTCTGTCGCTGCCCGGTCCTGGCTGGGGTGCAGGCACGCCGGAGCTTGCGCCCCCTGAGGAACAGGCACAGCCGCGCCAGATCCTGGTCATGCTGCATTTGCCGCCGCCGCGATTCCAGCCGGGCAGCAGCTACCGCGGCTATGGCGACGACAACGGGCGCGGTGCACGTCAGGCCATTGCGCAGGATCTGGCCCGCAACTACAAGCTCAAGCTGCAAGACCGGTGGCCGATGCCGGCCCTCGATGTCGATTGCTTTGTCATGGAACTGGCCGCCGGCGATGCCGCCGAGCCTTTGCTGGAACGGCTGGCCCGGGATCCGCGCGTGAAATGGGCGCAGGCCATGGCGGTATTCACCGGGATGGCGCAGGGCGATCCGCTGGCTGCCATCCAGCCCGGCGCAGGCAAAGGCCATATCGAGCAGATCCACAAGACGTCGACCGGTCGTGCGATGCGCGTGGCCGTCATCGACAGCGGCGTCGACGACGGCCACCCCGATCTGCTCGGGCAAGTTGCCACCAGGCAGAATTTCGTTGATGGCAGGCCCTATCTGCCGGAAGCGCATGGCACCGGCGTGGCCGGCATCATTGCTGCCCGCGCCGACAATGGGATCGGCATTGCCGGCATGGCGCCCGGGGCCCGGCTGATGGCCTTGCGGGCGTGCTGGGAAGAACCGTCACGGATCACACTTTGCAATAGCTTCACGCTGGGCAAAGCGCTCAATTTTGCAATTTCCAATGACGCGCATATCATCAACCTCAGCCTGTCCGGGCCGCCCGATCGCTTGTTACAGCGTTTGCTTGAAGTTGCGCTGGCGCGCGGCATCAAAGTGGTCGGTGCAATTGATCCAAGGCAGGCCGATGGCGGCTTTCCGGCATCGCATCCCGGTGTACTGGCCGTGTCCGACGGCGGCAAGCAGCGTTTTTCCGGACGCTTCCTGGTCGCTCCGGGGCGCGACATTCCCACCACCGGCGTTGGTGCCCGCTGGCGCCTCGCCTCGGGCTCCTCCTATTCCGCTGCCTACGTATCGGGCTTGCTGGCCTTGCTCGGCCAACTACGGCCGCTGGCGACACTGGAACCGGCACAGACCTTCATCTTTGCCGATGCAACAGCGATCAATACCGCTGCTACAGGCAGCGTCGACCTGTGCGCAACCCTGGGCCAGGCCGCCGGAAAATGCGTTTGTCCATGTCCAGCGCTGCATGCGCAAAAGGTGCCCCTCTATCCTTAATTCGACGACAACTTGCAAAATGCTCCTACATGGAGCCGGGCGTTGCGTGCTGGCTGCCGCAATCCTGTCGTGCGACGACGCTGCTGCCCAAGTCAGCGGCACTGTCTCGCTGGTATCACGCTACTTTTATCGCGGCAATGCGGTCAATGAAGGGCGGATTACACCTCAATTGTCGCTCGACTACGACAGCCCCAATGGCTGGTATGCGGGGGCGTTGCTGTCCCCGGTGCGCCTGTCTGACGAAAACGGCAACCTGCAATTAATTGGATATGGCGGCTATTCGGGCCGACTGACGCCGAACTGGCGATGGGAAGCGGGCATACTCCGTTCAGCCACCAGTCAGGGAAACCGCCTCGATTATCAGGAAGTGTTTGTGGGTGTGAGCGGAACGGAATGGAGCAGCCGCCTCTTTTTCTCGCCAAACTATGCCCACACTGGCCTGCAGACCGTGTACGGCGAAGTGAGCGGACGATATCGGCTGACCGAACGCTATTCGGTGTTCGCGCAAGCGGGACGGTGGCACGTCTGGTCGAAACCAGGCTATTGGCCGATGCCGCCTGACCGCAATGACTTCAGACTGGGACTGAGCGAAATCCTTGGAAACCTGGATATCCAACTGGCATTGACTGCATCGAGCTGGCGCACCAATGGCGGGGCAATACAGCAGCGGCGCGCCATCGTGATCAGTGGCTCATACGCCTTCTGACTCGACCTCAGTTGGCTCCCGATGTGAACCACACTCGAATCATTTCGCGCTCGGCCTCCGTCATATTGGTGATGTTACCGAGTGGCATGGCATCGGAGTTGCCTGCTGAGCGATGAATCGCACCGGCGTTCGCACGGATATTGATATCGCTGTCGAGGCGAACGCCGCCGAAGGCGCTGGCCCCCGAGTGACAGGACGCACATCGCTGGGAAATGATGCTGCGAATCTCTGCAAAGCTCGGCACGACAGGCGCTGGGGTGCCGACCAACTGGGCAATGGTGGCATCGACGATCGCCTGAAAACCGGTGCTACTGCTATCGGCGCCGATCGAGGACAGCATTGAGCGCGCTGCAGCCGCAGCCGCTTTGCCACTGTAGGCAGCTGATTTGGCCTGCGTATCGAGCGCGGCCGTAAATGCGGAGCCCAGTTGTTGACGGTTCCTGACCAGTTTACCGTCAAGCAAACCTTGCGCGCTGGTGTTTACCAATGCACCCGCCGTCAGTGCCAGCGAGGCATTCGCACGCGTCAATCGTCCGCTGGAAATGGCATCGACCCAGAATGCCTTGCCTTCGGCATTAGGCGCGCGCCCCAGTACGTTCTGATAAATGGCAGCGATGAAAGTGCCGTCGTCGCCCGAATACAGGGCCTTTGACTCATCGCTGTTGCCAAAACTGTCAATCAGGGCGCGGATTGCAGTGTTTTTCTCATAGTCCGAGGTCAAGCCTTGCAAATCGCTTGAAGCGTTCAATAGCGTCAACTGCGAGGAAAAGTTTTGCAGACCTGATGCATCGGCGGGACGCCCGAAATACGAGATATACAGCTGCTGAACGACAGGAAAGTAGTCGGTGACGGCCTGTTGAGTCACCGTACTCTGAATGGTCGCCGCATATTTTGGCGCAGGAGCGGACTGGCCTGAATCGCCCCCTCCCCCGCAAGCGGCAAGCAGTATTCCGGACAGCAGGATCGTCGATCGTTTAAATTGATTTTTCATAGTGCTCCTCATCGTGACTGCTTGGTTAATGCAGCCGCGCAGGCGAAAAGTTCAAACACCATTGAATTTTTTTCGTCCGGCCGCAACGCGGGGATAATGCGAAACAGCAGGAGCAAGGCGGAGAGCAGGACGCAAAAAAGCCGGGGAATTCCCGGCTTTTTGCAAGCTAAGTGCTTGATTTTCTGGAGGCGAGGATCGGAATCGAAGCGACCTGGACGGCTTTGCAGGCCGCCCCCGCTTTACGATCAATGACTTACAGTTTCACCTGCCTCTTCACCACCCTGTTAGCTTGCTCAGACCGACGTCGGTGCGAGTGCACGCCGAAGCGACCTGGCGCCATCATGAAGTAGCTGCAATAAATTGCTTCCCCCCCGCTCGACGGCACCAGTATCGAGCTCGAGCCTACAAGCCAGGTAGCCGCGCACAAAGGCTATGCTCCCGATCAAACCAAGGTCGCCAGGCGAAATTTCTCTTAGCATCATGTCGGCATTGGCGGCATCATTGAGCCAACCGAGCGCATCTTGCATCTCGGACAATGCCCTGATGTAGCGCTGCTTACGTTTGGACGGCGTCAGCGACTGGAAGAACTCGGCGGCATAGCGTGCCTTTTTTGTCGCGATCCGGACCCGGTGGAGCGCTTCCTGGTCCGCACCGTGCAGCACCACGGCTTGCTTGCGCAATCGCCGCAGGCTCTGCAGCTGCGCCTTTCCGGCGAATTTGGATAGCGGCGCCCCCAGCCGCCGCTGCTGTCGCGGCGTCGTATTTTCCCGCCAGGTGCGTGCGGCAATCCAGCCGCCGAACAGCAGAATCAGGCGTGTAAAACGCGGCGACTTGACGGCGCTGGCCGCGTCGTCCATGCTAACACCGGCCCTATCTGACACTACCCGACGCAGGTCGCTCAGCACGATGTCGGCTGGCGCCGCGCTGGCAACCACATCAAGGGTCGACGAGGCGAGCACGTCCCAATCGCGCGCCGGGCCCAATGCCTTGCCAAGCCAGTCCAGCTCGCGCTCAAGCTCCGAGGGCACAGGCAATACTTTCCCAAATAGTTTCAAAGCCGCGCGTAAGCGCCGCACGCCAACCCGCATTTGATGCAGTGCTTCCCCATCGCCAGATTGGATAATGCCTTCGTCGTTGTTCAGTGCTTGGTCAATGCAATTGGTGGCAATCTGGACGAAGGTCTGCTCTATAGTCATCTTCTTGGCCAATTTGACCGGTTCCGCATTGACAGTATTGCCCGCTTGCGGCAGCAGCAGCGCATAGCCACGTTCTGCCTTGCTCAGCCTGGCGAGCCGGAATGGTATATCGCGCTGCAATCCGAGTGCGAGTTCAAACAGCCGCGCCGGATCTCCTGACTTCAATCCCAGCTCGACCTCCGCAATAGGCAATGCCACATCGCCGCACAGCAATTGGCCACTGTCCAACACGCATTCGACTTCATCGCCGCGCGCCAGGCGCAAGGTCCAAATCGTCCGCTTTACGCTGATCGTAAAAAGCGGGACCATCCAATCGTCGATACCAGGCACGCGCAATAGTTTGCCCCACGGGCTACGCCGTTTGACTGCCTTGCGCAAATCGGCCAGATCAGGTGAAGCCCCCGCCACTGTCGATTCCCATTCGTGGCGGCAATGCAATCCGCCACTGGAACAGCCACCCGCCTTCATCGTTTGTACCCAAGCATCGCCAACGTGGCGGACTCGCAAGGCCGCATGCGCACGCCTGAAGTGCCATTCAGGCGTATCGAAATAGGTATCAACCATTTGCTAATCGCGCGCGCCAACGGTGGCAAATTGCGCGAGCAAAGGGTGCTGGTGCAGTGCCTCGATGTCAGACGCAGCGATTAACATCTTCACTTCTACCTCCATCGTCCTATCCCCCAGTTCGACCCAGTAGTCTTCAGCATACTACTTCCTCGCCGGCTGCGGATTGTGGCTGCAGGCGCGCCCCTTTACATCAGCGGCAATGCTGAGGCGTCATCGTGCAGTCATGTTGGCGTGCTAGTGTCGCAATAACTAGCCTGTTGCAAGCGAGGGAGGCACTATGCTGGATTGCCAATCGATCCACCGCTGCCCGCACTGCGGACAGGACGCGGCGGTGCAAGTTATCTATGGCTACCTGGATGCGCTTTCCCCAGCGCAGCGTGAGGCATTGTCAGGCGGTTCAGCTGTTTTCGGCGGGCACATCCAGACAAATAGCGCACTGGCGCTCGTCTTGCATGCTCATGTGCCGGGTAGCATCCTGCCTTGCACCAATAGCGAAAAACATGCCCACCAACAATTAAGCCGCGGGCAGAATCCCATCCAAGGGGACGGAGGAGTCTGACGACAAACTAGTCCACCATCGTGACAACTTGATGATCTTTCACGCGTATCAAGGCTTCACATCAAGAGCATTAATGAACGAATATTTTTCTCTTGCAATACCGGGAGCGTTTCTCTATATTCTTTGGACCACTTTGGGGAGGACACGATGAATAGACCAACACGCGCACGTCAGAGTGCGTCCAATAGCGCAGCGACAGGCACGACCAAAGCGGCCCCGGCCCGCGCGGCAAGGAAGCCCGCGGCAACGAGTGCACGCCGTCCAGTTGCAGCCAAGGCGGCACCGCCCGCGGCGACGATTGCGGCCAAACCGGCAACGGCGGCAAGGAAATCGGTGCCGGCGAAGCCCGCTGCAACGAACAAGGCAAGTGCCAAGCCGGCGCAGCCCAACCCGGCCAACATCAAGAAAGTGAAACTGGTGGAGGCAAAATTCACTGTGCCAGAGTCGGAATACAAGATGTTGGGCCAGGTGAAGAAAGCCTGCGCCAGCGCCGGCATTGTCGTCAAGAAGAGCGAATTGTTCCGGGTTGGCATGACAATATTGAAGTCCCTCAATCAAGCGGCACTCAAGCGCGCTGTGGCCGATCTCGCACCGGTGAAGGCTGGCCGTCGCAAAAAAGACACTTAGCCGCAACATCCGATGCCCGGTATTGGTGTTGCTGTTTGCATGCGATTGCTTGGCGCCACCGCTCGGCTAAAGCGAAGCCTTGCCAGCATCTGCCCGGGGAATCAATTACCGTTACAACTGTCCAATTGCAGGCCCATTTCGGGCCAGCCACTCCTGACTGTACCGAAGGGAAAGGACGCCCGCGATGCTTTCTTCCCCATCCGCAATGCGGACACCGGCCATCCCCCACGTCGCGGAGCTTTCCATGCTCTATCGCAACGCGGGTGATCGCGGCAAACATCAGAATGTGATCGAACAGCTCGCCCTCGAACTGGACCGCACCGTCCTTGACGTCGCCCCTCTGTATGAAGAAGTCCTGGCTAGACTTCGGCCCCAGGCGCAAATCCAAGACTATCTGCCGATACTGGTATCGAAGCGAGTCAGACAGTTGCTCAAGCGATGAACATGGATGTGCGGGTCATGGGCGTTTCGGAGAATATGAACTACAAGAATTGGCTGATCAGGACCGAGGTGGATCGCTATGAGCACGTCGACGTGTGTCCGGTTGGGTAGCAAGACGCAAAAAAGCCGGGATAACCCGGCTTTTTTTCAAGCTAAGTGCTTGATTTTACTGGAGGCGAGGATCGGAATCGAACCGACCTAGACGGCTTTGCAGGCCGTATCGCCCCTTTAGAATCAAGGAGTTATGGCGTCACCTACTTTTTTCACCGCTTCCCTTACCGTTTCAACGGGTCGAGCAAAAAATCAGCTCGCTAGAGGCAATCACGGCGATTGATACAACTCACCCAAAGGGCAAATGGTGCGGCCTGATCAGCATGTGCCAGTCGTCGTGTTCGTCCATGATCAATTCGACGGCTTCCAGTACCGCCGCGCGCAAGACCGCAGCGCCGGTCAGCGGATCGGTAGCGTCCACCGCCGTTCGGATCGGTTCCATCAAGGTGGCCAGCTCGCTGGCCAGGCGCGCAGAAGTAGCCTCGAGCCGGTATGCCTCAGACAGGGCCAATGCACCATGGCGACAATGGTATTTGCGACCGCAATCGTCCCGCCCACGTAAGGGCTTGCGCAGGGCAAGCTCGAAGCAGCCGTGACCCTGCGGGCCGATCCCCCGCAGCGAAGATCGACCGCAATATCCATCCTGAATGTTGCATGAATCCGTCTTGCGGCAAGAGCTTTGGCCAACTCGCCCAGTTGCCGCCACGGCGGCATGGTTTGGGCAAAGCATGCCCTACCCGTAGGGTCCCCACTGGCGCATCTGGTTCGACTTTGCCGCCTTGCTGATTCGACGCGCTGGTAAGCTCTATTGCGAGACGGACTTGGGGGGCGACCTGACCAACCCGGTCTATGCTTTGGACTCGACGACGATCGATCTTTGCCTGAACTTGTTCGACTGGACGCCGTTCCGATTGACCAAGGCGGCCATCAGCATGCATACGCCGCTCGACTTGCGCCCGAGAAAATGCGGTGTGGGGATGACCCTGTGGGCTGCCCTGGCAGTTTGTGGTTGTGGTGGGACCAACGCACATCGCCAACAGCACTACTGAGCCACGAGCTCATGCCGGCCGAAAAAAATGGGCGGCAGGGCATTAACTGACCGGATTCACCATGTCCGGCGCGGCGAAGGCGCGCCGCGCAAACACGCCGCCTTTTTGCCACGAATCATTCCTCCGTTTAATGAATTTCACAATTGCGCGTACAACAAGCGCGCCGCACAATACCGTCACAAAATGATGCGAACGTGGTCGTCAGACACAGGTGACGCGGGGGGGGGGGGCGACTGTCGGGAAGGCACCTGGCCTTGGGGCTGGCGCCGCCGCTTGCGCCTTCCCTGCCTGTGCCGTCTGCGCGCCGCGCTCGCCTCGATTCATCCACCATAGAGGGACTCGATGAGCTCGCTTTCTCCAAACATGACACTGGCCGCGCTGGCTTCGGCACTGGCATTCGTTCCTGCCGCCTTCGCCGCCCCGCTGACCACGCTCGACCGTAACGGCGCCTGGGTGTCGATCGAAGCCTACGGTCCGAACGTCATTCGCGTGACGATCGCCGCCGACAAGACCGAGGCGCTCAAGGGGCCCGGCTACGGTATCCTGGCCGACAAGGCCGACAATGCGGCCTTCCGCCATACCGGCGGCAAGGATGGCGATACATTCACCTCGTCGGGCATGACGGTGCGCGTCGATCCGGCCCCGCCGGCCAGCGTGCCCACCCAGACCGCGAAATACTTCTTTCCTTCGCTGGCCCCGGTCGGCCTGACGGTCACCAACGCCAAGGGCGAAAAAGTGCTGACCATGTCGAGCTGGGAAATGTCTCCGCAGACCGTCAATGGAGAAAAGACCTACCAGGTCGGCGCCTCGTTCGCCGCCCCCGCCGACGAGCATTACTATGGCATGGGCCAGAACCAGGAATCGCTGTCCAGCCTGGACCTGCGCGGCCGCATGCTCGATTGCGCGCACTGGTACGACGCCCCTGCCGGCGAGGCGGTGTGCGTGCCTTTCATGGTGTCGTCCAAGGGCTATGGCATTGTGTGGGATAACCCGTCGCCGACGCGTTTCGTGGCCGCCATCAACGGCCGCACCGGCTTCCAGTCGAAGGTGGGCGAGCGCGTCAGTTTCTTCGTCATCACTGGCAACTCGACTGACGACCTGTATTCCGGCTACGCCAATGTGACCGGCAAGACCCCGATCCCGCCCAAGGCCGCGTTTGGCCTGATCCAGTCGAAGGCGCGCTACGACAGCCAGCAGGAAGTGATGCGCGTGGCGAATACCTATCGCCAGAAAAAGTATCCGCTCGACATCATGGTGGTCGACTGGTTCCATTGGACCCGGATGGGCCAGATGGACATCGATCCGGCCCAGTTCCCCGATCCGACCGGCATGAACAATCAGTTGCACGACATGGGCATGCAGTCCATGATTTCGATCTGGCCAAGGTATGAAACCAGTGGCCGCTATTTCAACGAGCTCGATGCCAAGGGTTACATGCTCAAGGACAAGGATGGCAAGACCGTCGACGGCCTGCCCTTCCGTTCCGACCGTACCGGCGGCCTGATCGACGCGACCAATCCGGCCGCGCGCAAGTGGTTCTGGGAAAAGTCCCGCGACAACATCCTGTCGCACGGCTTCGACTATGCGTGGCTGGACGAGACCGAACCGGACCTGGTACCGGACGGCTTCTTCTATTCGATCGGTTCGGGCGACCGCTACCATAACGTGTTCCCGCTGCTCCACGTCGAAGGGTTTTCCGACAATATGCGCGCGTGGAAACCGAACAAGCGCGCGATGGTTCTGTCGCGCGCCGCCTACCTCGGTGCCCAGCGCACCGGCGCGCTGTTCTGGTCGTCCGACGTGTACCCGACGTGGGAAGGGCTGGCGCGCCAGATTCCGACCGGCCTGAACATGACCGCCTCGGGCATCGCCTACTGGGGCAACGATATCGGCGGCTGGCAGGGTCTGCCGACGACCAGCACCGCCACCAAGCCGCCGCTGCTCGATCCGTCCGACGCACGCGATCTGGTTGGCCAGAACCATGACTATCCGGAATTGTTCACCCGTTGGTTCCAGTACGGCACTTTCCTGCCGACCTTGCGCCTGCACGGCAACCGCGGCGCCACGGAAATCTGGTCCACTGGCATGCAGGCCGAAGCGATCATGGCCAAGTTCGACGTCTTGCGCTATCAGCTGATTCCGTATATTTACAGCCAGGCCAAATTTACCCACGACACCGGCGCGCCGTTCATGCGCCCACTGTGGATGGACTTCCCGAGAGATCCGGCCGTGGCCGATCTGGGCACGCAGTATATGTTTGGCCCGGCCTTCCTGGTCGCCCCGGTGACGGAACAGGGCCAGACCGAGAAGAATGTGTACCTGCCGGCCGGCACCGACTGGTATAACTTCTGGACCAACGAGAAAGTCGCCGGCGGACGCTGGGTCAAGGTGGCCGCGCCGATCGATCAGATTCCGGTGTTCGTCAAGGCCGGTTCAATCGTGCCGATCGGTGCCGACATCCAGTCGACCGCGACCAAACAGGCGATTGCCCGGATCAAGGTCTATCCTGGCGCGAACGGCAAGTTCAGTCTCTACGATGACGATGGGCTCAGCTACGACTACGAGCAAGGCAAGGGCACGGTCACCACGACGCTGACTTGGGACGACGCCGCTGGCAAGCTGAGCGCAACCGGTAGCGACAAGGCGCTCAGCAAGTCCGCACTGGGCCTGGTTCAGGTCGTCGGACGCTAAGGGTCAACGCGCAATGGCGACGATGCAATCAGGCAGCCCGACGTTGACGGTCGCTGTCCTGGGTTGCCTGTTGGGCAAGGCCTGCCTTGCCCAACAAATCGGCGCGCCAGTTCGACCATCCATAGCGGCAGCGCTCGCCATCGCCCTTCGCTGCGCCCTCCTAGCGTCCGGGGCGCGAGCGGACATTTCCACCCACCAACTCGACAATGGCGTGATCCGCGCGGTCGCCACCGAAGAGGTCGGCGGGCGCTTGCTGGCATTCTCGCTGGCCGGCAAGCCGAACTTCCTCAAGCTCGACGACCAGGCCGGCGATCCTGCGCAAGCGATTGACGCCAAGACCGATAACGTCGGCTATCTGGGCCATGAAATCTGGCTCGGACCGCAAAGCCAGTGGTGGTCGCAGCAGAACGCCAACCCGGAACGCGGCGCTGAAAAAGCAGTCTGGCCGCCCGATCCCTACCTGAGTCTGGCCAAGTACACTGTGGCCAAAAAGACCGCTCGGGAACTGATCGTGGACAGTCCCGCCAGTCCGGTTTCCGGCATCGCGCTGAGAAAGCGCTATGCCCTGGTTGCGGGCAAGCCCAACAGCTTGCAGGTCGAGGTCAGCGCCACCAACCGCCGCGACCGCCAGGTGGCGTGGGACATCTGGTTCAATACCCGCACCCATGGCGACACCCGGGTGTATGTGCCGCTGGCCGATGAGGCCGAAGTGCGTACTCAGGCTTTCGGCAATGATGCCACCGCCCCCTTGCGCTACACCGTGGCCGAGCGGATCTTTTCGCTCGATCTAGTCGCGCCACCCCCCGGACAATCAGCGCGCAACGGCAAAATTTTCCTCCAGCCCGCGTACGGATGGATGGCTGGTTTCCGTGGGGAGCAGGCATTCATCGTGCAATTCCCCTTGCAACCGCGCTCGGCGATTCATCCGGAACAGGGGCAGATCGAATTGTTCAGCGACTACCGGCCGGCCGAGATGAATAAGAGCCTGCTGGAAATGGAAGTGCACGCGCCCTATGTCGCACTGGAACCGGGCCAGACCATGAAGGCGGCCGAGTTGTGGACCATCGTTGCCTACCAGGGTCAGGCCACGCGCGCCGCCCACATCGCTTTCCTGCGCAAGCAAGCCAAACAGCTGGGGCTGCAAGGCTTGTAGGCCTTAGTCCGGCGGCAGGCGTGGCTCAGCTTGCGCTGCCCGGTCCATTGCGCCCGGCAAATGCCAGCAAAGCCGGAAAACACATACCCTGCCTGAATCACCACAACGCGGATGGACACGCTCAAACCAGTACGGGACATTTATTCCTAGCTATGAAACGGCCAGATTGGCCGCTGCGGGTCGTCTCTGTGAAGGAGTATTCGACGAAATTGGCGCCGCTCAGGGATAGATCGCCTCTCGGTGGCGCGAATTTACTTTGAATTTAGGAGGGATTGGTGCGGAGTGGCGACCTTCACCTACCGCCTGAAAACGACAAAAGCCCGCATCGCTGCGGGCCAAGTCTTTGATTTTACTGCTTTATTCTGGAGGCGAGGATCGGATTCGAACCGACCTAGGCGGCTTTGCAGGCCGACTTAGCATAGTAAATTCAATGACTTAGCGGCTTGCTACCCGTTCTGCTACATGAGTTTGCTCAAGCTCCGCTGTCTCGACAAAGCCACGAGCGAGTCGCTTCAGGAGTCGGCACGGTGAAGTCGGTGGACGGTCGCCCCCCCCTGCGCCAGCCGATCAATTGCAGTCTTAGCGCTGATGGCTTGCCTGCGCTGTTGCAGCGACGGTATTGGCGCTCAGGGTAGTCTGCATGTGGCTGAACAAGCGACCAACCGACGACGCCAGGTAGTCGTCAAAGCCAGCGACGCCCAGCGTTTTCGCGATGGTCGATGAATCGATGAAGCGCGTCATCTGCGCCTTGAATTCTCGGCTCATGACAACTCGCCTAGGCTATGCGCGCAAGCGTATCCTCAAACCGGCGGGTTACTTTTTTGTAGGTTTCACATTGCGGCAACAATGAAGCGTTCCTTCACCAAGCCACCTACTTCCTACGCCCAGCAGCTGGCGTTGTTGCAGCAGCGCGGCATGCAGATCGACGATTCGGTCAGCGCCGGGTTCTATCTGCAACATCTCAACTATTACCGCCTCGGCGCCATCTGGCTGCGGGCTTTGCCGTCAGTATGCTGTCACAGGAAATCACGCCGGAGTCCGGGCTGGCGGCCGGGAATGCGATTCATTTGATTGCAGATCGCTTATCCAAGAGACTTGGCGCGAACATTCGGTAGTTTAGGACTGTCTCGGCAACAACCGGAAACATGCGAGGCAATCGCAAGATCGCTCGAAGCCGATTTTCCGCCTAAATAACTACAGTATTTCTTGAACCTCACTGCAGCGGCCGCAAATAAGCGGCCAGCCGCGCGCGACGGGGCTTGGTGAGCGACTAAGCCCACAAACGCACCAGCGCCCCCGCCTCATCGATCAAGAACTGCTTGAATGCCTGGGTTGCCGGCGACAGGCGCTTGGCGCGCAAGTGCGTCACATGCCAGTGCCGCACCACCGGCATGCCAAGCAAGTCCAATTGCACCAGGTGCCCCGACGCCAATTCGTGGCGAATCGTCCGCAGCGACAGGAAACTCAGGCCCAGGCCGGCCATGACGGCTTGCTTGATGGTCTCGTTGCTCGGCATTTCCATCACGATCGGCGGCGCAATGCTGTGCTCGACAAACAGGCGCTCCATCAGCTGGCGGGTGCCGGAACCGCGTTCCCGCACGACGAATTCCTGGTCGGCCAGCAGTGCCAGCGGCGCGCCGCAACGGCGCGACAGCGGGTGGTTCGGCGAACTGATGAAGGCCATCGGATTGGTGGCGAAGACGGTCGCTTCGCAATCGAGCGAGGCCGGCGCGTGGCCCATGATGACCAGATCGATCTCGTTGTTGGCCAACAGCGCCATGATGCTGTTGCGGTTGTGGATCTGCAGCGCCACCTCCACGTCCGGAAACTTCTTGCGAAACATCGCCAGCAGCATCGGGACGAAATACTTGGCGGTGCTGACGATGGCCAGGTCGACCCGTCCGCGGCGCAGGCCGCGCCGCTGCGCCACCGCGTCCTCCAGCTGGCGCAACTGGGCCAGCGCCCCCAGCGCGTACTGGAGCACATCCTGGCCGGCCTCGGTGAGCTTGATGCCGCGGCCGAGCGACTCGTACAGCGGCTGCCCGAGCGCCTCCTCCAGCTGACGCATCTGCATCGACACAGCCGGTTGGGTCACATGCAACTGCTCGGCCGCGCGCGAGATCGAGTTCGCGCGCGCCACGGCAACAAAGGTGTCGAGCTGTCGCAGCGTGTAGTGGCGCATGGGATACTATAAGTGAAAACTGATGATTGAGGCGAATTTCTTGATTGGACGTTATCTTATCGCCTTCTTATAGTCGTGTCTATCGGTCGCCGGACTGGCGGCTGTCTCAACCGAGGAGAGCAGGATGGGCAACAACGACGCAGTTCAAATCACCGATGCGACCAAGCGGTATTCCGCCGGGGTCCTGAAGTACGCGCAGATGGGCTATTGGGACGCCGACTACCTTCCCAAGGAAACCGACATCCTGGCCGTCTTTCGCATCACCCCGCAGGACGGCGTCGACCCGATCGAGGCCGCCGCCGCCGTTGCAGGCGAATCGTCGACCGCCACCTGGACCGTGGTGTGGACCGACCGCCTGACCAACTGCGATATGTACCGCGCCAAGGCCTACCGTGTCGATCCGGTGCCGAACAATCCTGGCCAGTACTTCTGCTGGGTCGCATACGACCTGTCGCTGTTCGAGGAAGGCTCGATCGCCAACGTCACCGCTTCGATCATCGGCAACGTCTTCAGCTTCAAGCCGCTGAAGGCGGCGCGGCTGGAAGACATGCGCTTCCCGGTCGCCTACGTCAAGACCTTCCCCGGCCCGCCGACCGGCATCATCGTCGAGCGCGAACGCCTGGACAAGTTCGGCCGTCCCTTGCTGGGCGCGACCACCAAGCCCAAGCTGGGCCTGTCCGGACGCAACTACGGGCGCGTCGTCTACGAGGGCCTGAAGGGCGGCCTGGACTTCATGAAGGATGACGAGAACATCAATTCGCAACCGTTCATGCATTGGCGCGACCGCTTCCTGTTCGTCATGGAAGCGGTCAACCGCGCCTCGGCCGCCAGCGGCGAAGTCAAGGGCCACTACCTGAACGTCACCGCTGGCACCATGGAAGAAATGTACCGCCGCGCGGAATTGGCCAAGGAACTCGGTTCGGTGGTGATCATGGTCGACCTGGTGGTCGGCTGGACCGCGATCCAGTCGATGTCGCACTGGTGCCGCCAGAACGACATGATCCTGCACATGCACCGCGCCGGCCACGGCACCTACACGCGGCAGAAGAACCACGGCGTATCGTTCCGCGTGATCGCCAAGTGGCTGCGCCTGTGCGGCGTCGACCACTTGCACACTGGCACCGCGGTCGGCAAGCTCGAAGGCGACCCGATGACCGTGCAGGGCTACTACAACGTGTGCCGCGACAGCCACACCAGGGTCGATCTGCAGCGCGGGATCTTCTTCGACCAGGATTGGGGCGCGCTGCGCAAGGTGATGCCGGTGGCCTCGGGCGGCATCCACGCCGGCCAGATGCACCAGTTGCTCGACCTGTTCGGCGACGACGTGGTGCTGCAGTTCGGCGGCGGCACCATCGGCCATCCACAGGGCATCCAGGCCGGCGCTGTCGCCAACCGCGTCGCGCTCGAAACAATGGTGCTGGCCCGCAATGAGGGGCGCGACATCCGCAACGAAGGCCCGCAGATTCTGCGCGACGCCGCCACCTGGTGCGGCCCGCTGCGCGCAGCGCTCGACACCTGGGGCGAGATCTCGTTCAACTACGCCTCCACCGACACCGCCGACTTCACCCCGACCGCGTCGGTTTCCTGATCCACTACCGCCACCGAGGACCATCATGCGTATTACACAAGGCACCTTTTCCTTCCTGCCCGACCTGAGCGACGAACAGATCGCCAAACAGATCGCCTATTGCCTGTCCAAGGGATGGGCCCTGGCCGTCGAATATACCGACGACCCGCACCCGCGCAATACCTATTGGGAGATGTATGGTCCGCCGCTGTTCGACCTGCACACGAGCGCACCGATCATGGCCGAACTGGCCGCCTGCCGCGCGGCATGGCCGAGCCACTACATCCGCCTGACGGCGTTCGACGCCGGCGAAGGCGTCGAGTCGCTGGTGATGGCCTTCATCGTGAACCGCCCGCCGGTCGAACCGGGCTTTCGCCTGCTGCGCCACGAACGGGGCGGACGTTCGATCGGCTACACCATCGAAAGCTATGCGGTCCAGGAGCGCCCCGAAGGCGCGCGCTACTGAACCGCCCGGGCGCAAAGAAACTTACCATGAACCCGAGCATAGTGACAAACGACGCACCGGCGTCTCCCTTCGCCCAGGCGCTCGCCGACTCCGGTATTGCCGCCCTGCTCGATCAGCTCGATCGCGAGCTGGTCGGGCTGGCGCCGGTCAAGCAGCGCATCGCCGACATCGCCGCCCTGCTGCTGGTCGACCGCATGCGCGCCACGCACGGGATGTCCGGCGCCTCGCCCAGCCTGCACATGTGCTTCTCCGGCAATCCGGGCACCGGCAAGACCACCGTCGCGCTGCGCATGGCATCGATCTTGCACCGGCTCGGTTATGTGCGCAAGGACCAGGTCGTGAGCGTGACCCGCGACGACCTGGTCGGGCAGTACATCGGCCATACCGCGCCCAAGACCCGCGAGGTGCTCAAGCGCGCGATGGGCGGCGTGCTGTTCATCGACGAGGCCTATTACCTGTACCGGCCCGAGAATGAACGCGACTATGGCCAGGAGGCGATCGAGATCCTGCTGCAGGCAATGGAAAACCAGCGCACCGAACTGGTGGTGATCCTGGCCGGCTACAAGCAGCACATGGACCGCTTCTTCGCTTCCAACCCCGGGCTGTCGTCGCGCGTGGCCCACCATATCGACTTCCCCGACTTCGGGGCCGACGAGCTGACGCATATCGCCGGTCAGATGCTGGCAACCATGCACTACCGCTTCGACGAGGAAGCGGCGGCAGTGTTTACGCGCTACCTGGAGCGGCGCATGGCGCAGCCGCACTTCGCCAACGCGCGCAGCGTGCGCAATGCGCTTGACCGGGCGCGCCTGCGCCATGCCTCGCGCCTGGTCAGGGACCCGCTCAGCGTGGCCGACGCCGCCACCTTGAGCACCATCACCGCGGCCGACCTGCTGGCCAGCCGCGTATTCGGCGCCGAGCTCCCTCCCCCACTGCAGGAGCAAAGCTGATGTTACGAGCCCTGATCTTCGATGTCGACGGCACCCTCGCCGACACCGAAAGCGCGCACCGCGCCGCATTCAATGCCACTTTTACAGAAGTGGGCATGGACTGGTACTGGGACGAGCCGCTCTACACCGGCCTACTCGCAGTGGCCGGCGGCAAGGAGCGCATCCGCCACTACTGGCACATCGTCGATCCGGCCGA
This sequence comes from uncultured bacterium, assembly GCA_965233055.1. GTDB lineage: Bacteria > Pseudomonadota > Gammaproteobacteria > Burkholderiales > Burkholderiaceae_D > Telluria_A. The sequence continues at coordinate 39,906 of CBDDRJ010000150.1, read as the reverse complement.
GGCGTGCGGCCGCCAGGTCGAGTCGGTCATCGAGCGCATGCACGCGATCAAGACACGCCGCTACGCCGAGCTGCTCGCCGGAGGTGCGCTGACCTTGCGTCCTGGTGTGCTGCGCCTGCTGTGGGAGGCGCACACCGCCGGCCTGCCCCTGGCAATCGCGACCACTACCACCCCGGCCAACGTGACGGCGCTTCTCGCGCCGGTGCTCGGCCGCGGCTGGCGCGCGCTGTTTGCCAGCGTCTGCGACGGTGCCCGGGTTCCGCTCAAGAAGCCGGCGCCCGACGTCTATCTGGCGGTGCTGCGCGAACTCGGCCTGGCCGGCGCCGACTGCGTCGCCTTCGAGGATTCCGAAAACGGCCTGCGGGCGGCGACGGCGGCCGGCATCGCCACCGTCGTCACGCCGACCGCCTTCACCCTCGATCAACGTTTCGATGGGGCGCTGCGCGTGCTGCCGCACCTGGGCGAGCGCGAGAAGCCGGCCGCGGCCGACACTGCCCTGGTCGACCTGGACACGCTGCATCGCTGGCGCGGCGCCGGCACGCGGGTGGCGGCATGAACGCGCCCACTTTTCCCCGCCAGGTGCGGCTGGCGCCGTCGATCCTGTCGGCTGACTTCGCGCGGCTCGGCGAGCAGGTGCGCCAGGTGGCCGCCGCCGGAGCGGACCTGATCCACGTCGACGTGATGGACAACCACTACGTGCCGAACCTGACCATCGGCCCGCTGGTGTGCGCCGCGATCGCGCCGCACCTGACGATCCCGATCGACGTGCACCTGATGGTTGAGCCGGTCGATGCGCTGATCCCGCTGTTCGCCCAGGCTGGCGCCCGCTTGATCAGTTTTCATCCCGAGGCCAGCCGCCACGTCGACCGCACCCTGGCGCTGATCCGCGCGCACGGCTGCCGCGCAGCGCTGGCGCTGAACCCGGCCACTTCGCTGGCGGTGCTGGACCATGTGATGGACAAGCTCGACATGATCCTCCTGATGAGCGTGAACCCCGGTTTTGGCGGCCAGCAGTTCATCGACGCCACCTTGTCCAAGCTGGCCGCAGTGCGCCGCCGCATCGACCAGCATGTGGCCGCCGGCGGCGCGCCGATCTGGCTGCAAGTCGACGGCGGGGTCAAGCTCGAGAACATCGGCGCCATCGCGCACGCCGGCGCCGACACCTTCGTCGCCGGCAGCGCGGTGTTCGGCGCCCCCGACCCTGACGGCGGCTACCGCACCATCATGGCCCGCCTGCGCCAGGCCGCCGCCGCACCACCAACCTATTAATGACAACGGAGACCGCCATGCCCCTGACCCGCCAGCGCACCACCCTGACCCAATTCCTGATCGAAGAGCGACGCCGCTTCCCACACGCCAGCGGCGATTTCAACAGCCTGCTGCTGAACGTCGCGCTGGCCTGCAAGAGCATCGCCCGCGCGGTCGCGTTCGGCGCCCTCGGCGACGTGCTTGGTAACGCCGGCGCCGGCGCGGTCAACGTCCAGGGCGAGACCCAGAAGACGCTCGACGTGCTCAGCAACGACACCTTCCTCCACGTGACCGAATGGGGCGGCCAGCTGGCGGCCATGGCCTCCGAGGAGATGGACGCGCCCTACCAGATCCCGGCCCACTACCCGAAAGGCAAATACCTGCTGGTGTTCGACCCGCTCGACGGCTCCTCCAACATCGATGTCAACGTGTCGGTCGGCAGCATCTTCTCGGTGCTGCGCGCCCCCGAAGGCGTCGAGCAGCCCGGCGAGGCGGACTTCCTGCAAAGCGGCGCCTGCCAGGTCGCCGCCGGCTATGCCATCTACGGCCCGTCGACCATGCTCGTGCTCACCGTCGGCAATGGCGTCAACGGCTTCACGCTGGACCCCAATCTGGGCGAATTCATTCTCACCCACCCGGCGATGCAGGTGCCGGCCGATACCGGGGAATTTGCCATCAACGCCTCCAACAGCCGCTTCTGGGAAGCGCCCATCAAGCGTTACGTCGACGAATGCCTGGCCGGACGCGGCGGCCCGCGCGGCAAGGACTTCAATATGCGCTGGATCGCTTCGATGGTGGCCGAGGCGCACCGCATCCTGCTGCGCGGCGGCGTGTTCATGTACCCGCGCGACGGCAAGGACCCGCAGCGCGCCGGCCGCTTGCGCCTGCTCTACGAGGCCAACCCGATCGCCTTCCTGATGGAACAGGCCGGCGGCGCCGCCAGCACCGGCACCATGCCCATCAGCGCGGTGCAGCCGGAGGCGCTGCACCAGCGCATCGGCCTGGTGTTCGGCTCGCGCAACGAGGTCGCGCGCATCGAACGCTACCACAGCGCGCCGCAGGCCGAGCCGGCCGATCCGCTGTTCCAGCCGCGCGGCCTGTTCCGCGCCGCCATCTGAAAAGGAGAACCCCATGTCCGAACGCCATCCCATCATCGCCATCACCGGCTCTTCCGGCGCCGGCACCACTTCCGTCACCCGCACTTTCGAGAACATCTTCCGCCGCGAAAAGGTGCGCTCGGTGATCATCGAAGGCGACAGCTTTCACCGCTACGACCGCAACGAAATGAAACTCAAGATGGCTGCCGCCGAAGCCGAAGGCGATAACAACTTCAGCCACTTCGGCCCCGACACCAACCTGTTCGGCGAACTCGAGGCCCTGTTCGCCACCTACGCCGAAACCGGCCGCGGCAAGCACAGAAAATACCTGCACGACAGCGAGGAAGCCCGTCCCTACGGGCAGGAACCGGGCACCTTCACGCCCTGGGAAGAGCTCGACGCCGACAACGACCTGCTGTTCTACGAGGGCTTGCATGGCGGCGTCGTCACGCCGGAGTTCAACATCGCGCGCCACCCCGACCTGCTGATCGGCGTGGTCCCTGTGATCAATCTCGAATGGATTCAGAAGCTGTGGCGCGACAAGGCCAAGCGCGGCTATTCGACGGAGGCGGTGACCGACACCATCTTGCGTCGCATGCCGGACTACGTGAACTACATCTGCCCCCAGTTCACCCACACCCACGTCAACTTCCAGCGCGTACCCTGCGTCGACACCTCCAATCCCTTCATCGCGCGCGAGATCCCGGCGCCCGACGAGAGCATGGTGGTGATCCGCTTCGCCAACCCGCGCGGCATCGATTTCCCCTACCTGCTGAACATGGTCCCCGGCTCGTTCATGTCGCGCGCCAACACCATCGTGGTACCCGGCGGAAAAATGGAACTGGCCATGCAGCTCATTTTCACCCCTTTCATCCTGCGCATGATGGAGCGCCAGCGGCGCGCCAGCGGCGCCCTTTAAGGACCGCATCCATGATTCGATCCACCCTTGCGCAACCGTCGGCCGCCGACGCGCTGCGCTTCCTGACCGCCGACGCGGTCGAACAGGCCGCCTCCGGCCATCCCGGCGCGCCGCTCGGCATGGCGGAGATGGCCACGGCGCTGTGGCACGGCCACCTGCGCCACGACCCGGCGGAGCCGCGCTGGATCAACCGCGACCGCTTCGTCCTGTCGAACGGCCACGCCTCGATGCTACTGTACGCGCTGCTGCACCTGACCGGCTATGACCTGCCGGCGAGCGAACTGCGGCGCTTTCGCCAGCTTCACTCGCGTACCCCCGGCCATCCCGAAGTCGGGGTTACGCCCGGCGTCGAGACCAGCACCGGCCCGCTCGGGCAAGGCCTGGCCAACGCGGTCGGCATGGCGCTGGCCGAGCAGATGCAGGCGGCGCGCTTCAACCGCCCCGGCCACACCCTGATCGACCACCACACTTATGTGTTCGTGGGCGACGGCTGCCTGATGGAGGGCATCAGCCACGAGGCAGCCTCGCTGGCAGGCGCCCTCGGCCTGGGCAAGCTGATTTGCCTGTACGACGACAACGGCATCTCGATCGACGGCGAGGTGGCCGGCTGGTTCCGCGACGACACTGCGGCCCGCTTCGCCGCTTACGGCTGGCAGGTAATCAGCATCGACGGCCACGACCAGCCGGCAATCGAGCAGGCGATCGGAATCGCGCGCGAGCAGCAACAGCATCCGACGCTGATTTGCTGCAAGACCGTCATCGGCTGCGGCGCGCCGACCAAGGCCGGCGGCCACGCGGTGCACGGCGCTCCCCTGGGCGCGGATGAAATCGAGGCCATGCGCGCAGCCAAGGGCTGGAGCGCGGCGCCGTTCGAGGTGCCGTCCGAGCTGGCAGCCGCGTGGGACGCCCGCGCAGCCGGCCAGATGCGTACAGAAGCCTGGCGGCGCGCGTTCGCGGCCTATGGCAAGGCCTATCCGGCGCTGGCGCAGGAACTGTTGCGCTGCCACGAGGGCATCCTGCCCCAGGGCCTGGCCGCCGCCATGCAGGCGCTGCTTGCCGCGCCCGGCGCCTTGGGCCAGAAGGTCGCCACGCGCAAGGCTTCGCAACTGGTGCTGGAACACCTGAGCGGCGTGCTGCCCGAGCTGTTCGGCGGCTCGGCCGACCTGACCAGCTCCAACCTCACCGATGTGAAGGCCTCGGTCTGGCTCAACCATGCGACAGCGCGCGGCGCCGGCAACTACCTTAGCTACGGGGTGCGCGAATTCGGCATGGCCGCCGTCATGAATGGAGTGGCCCTGCACGGCGGCACGATCCCCTATGGCGGCACCTTCATGGCATTTTCCGACTACTCGCGTAACGCCATCCGCATGGCAGCGATGATGAAGCTGCGCGTCATCCATGTGCTCACCCACGACTCGATCGGGCTGGGCGAAGACGGTCCGACCCACCAGCCGGTGGAACATGCGGCCAGCCTGCGCCTTATCCCCAACAACCGCGTATGGCGTCCTTGCGACGGAATCGAGACGGCACTGGCCTGGGAAGCGGCGCTGCTTCGCGCCGATGGCCCGACCTGTCTGGTGCTCACGCGCCAGGCGCTCGAACCGTTTGCCCGCGATCCCTCCCAGCTGGACGGCGTGGCGCGCGGCGGCTACATACTGCGCGATTGCGCGCTGCCGCCGCAACTGGTGTTGCTGGCCACCGGATCCGAAGTGAGCATCGCCGCGCAGGCGCAAAAGCTGCTGGTGGCCGCCGGCGTGCGCGTGCGTCTGGTGTCGATGCCCTGCGTGGAACTGTTCTATGCGCAGGATGCAGGCTACCGCGACGCCGTTCTGCCGCCGGGCGTGCCGCGCCTGAGCGTGGAAGCCGGCGTCACCTGGTTCTGGCGCGCCATTGTCGGCGACGGCGGCATCGCGCTGGGCGTCGACAGTTTCGGCGAATCGGCGCCTGCCGAGCAGCTGTACCCGCACTTCGGCCTGACGCCGGCGCACGTGGCCGCCGCCGCGCGCGCCTTGCTGGCGAACCCACACGGGCAGGCGCGCTGATGGAGACCGCCACTATCGCCGTTACCGCGCAGGCGGTGCTGATCGACCTCGACGGGACAATGGTCGACACCGCGCCCGATCTGTGCGCGGCCGCCTCCCTGATGTTGGCCGAGCTGGGCCGCAAGCCGCTGGCGCTGGCCACCGTCGCAAGCTTCATCGGCGACGGCGTGCCGATGCTGGTCGCGCGGGTGCTGCTGGCCGCCGGCCTTGCCGGCAGCGTCGAACCGGGCGTCGCCGTGGCCAGCTTTGCGCGCCACTACGCTGGCACCAATGGCCGCCACGGCCGCGCCTTCCCTGGCGCGCTGCGTGGCGTGGCGGCGCTGTACCGCGCCGGCTACCGGCTCGCCTGTGTGACCAACAAGCCGCAGGTATTCGCCGACGCGCTGCTGCGCATCCACCGTTTGCACCACTATTTCGATCTGGTCCAGGGCGGCGATACCGCCGCCGGTCTGAAGCCATCGGCCGCGCCGCTGCTGCTCGCCTGCCGACTGCTCGGCGTCGCCCCGCAGCACGCGCTGATGGTCGGCGATTCGGCGATCGACGTGGCCGCCGCGCGCGCGGCCGGCATGCCTGCCTGGCTGGTACGCACCGGCTATCCTGGCGCAGCGGCGGCAGCAGGCGCCGACGGCGTCATCGATACCCTGGACCAGCTGGCGGCGCGCCTGGCCCCCATCCCTTCCCCTCCATCCCATCCACAACCCGAAGGAACTCAGCAATGACCATCAAAGTTGCGATCAACGGCTACGGCCGTATCGGCCGCAACGTCCTGCGTGCCCACTACGAAGGCGCCAAGCGCCACGACATCGAGATCGTCGCCATCAACGACCTGGGCGATCCGCACAGCAGCGCCCACCTGACCCGCTACGACAGCGCCCACGGCCGCTTCGACGCCGCCGTCGGCGTCGACGGACAGCACATGGTGGTGAACGGCGACCGCATAAAGGTGCTGGCCTGCCGCGACCCGGCCGAGCTGCCATGGGACGAGCTCGGGGTCGATGTGGTCCTCGATATCGGGCCCGCCAGTGCGCTGGCCGTGGCCGGCACCTTGCAGACGGCCGGCACCAGCGTCTGGAACGGCCCGCCGGGCGTGTTCGAGATGGCGCAGTTCGCCGGCGGCACGCGGGTGCTGGCGCGCGCGATTGCCGAATCGCCGGCCTTCTCGATCGCCGGCGGCGGCGACACCGCGGCCGCCATCCACGCATTCGGCGTGGCCGAGCGTATCGACTACATCTCCACCGCCGGCGGCGCCTTCCTTGAGTTCCTGGAGGGTAAAACGCTGCCCGCAGTGGCCGCCCTCGAACGCCGCGACAACGCCTGAGATTTCGCCCCCATCTTCACCTTAAGGAGATTTACCATGTCCCTCGTTTCACTGCGCCAGCTGCTCGACCACGCCGCCGAGCACCAGTATGGCCTTCCTGCCTTTAACGTCAACAACCTCGAGCAGATCCTCGCCATCATGCAGGCAGCCGACGCCTGCGACAGTCCGGTGATCCTGCAGGCCTCGGCCGGCGCCCGCAAGTACGCTGGCGAACCGTTCCTGCGCAAAATGGTCGAAGCCGCACTGGAAGCTTATCCGCACATCCCGATCTGCATGCACCAGGATCACGGCGCCAGCCCGGCCGTGTGCCAGGGCGCGATCCGTTCCGGGTTTTCCAGCGTGATGATGGACGGCTCGCTGATGGCCGACATGAAGACCCCGTCCTCGTACGACTACAACGTCGGCACCACCCGCACCGTGGTCGACTTCGCGCACGCGATCGGCGTCTCGGTCGAGGGCGAGCTGGGCTGCCTCGGTTCGCTCGAAACCGGCCAGGCCGGCGAGGAGGACGGCTCAGGCGCGGCCGGCGCACTGTCGCACGAGCAGCTGCTCACCGATCCGGCACAGGCAGCCGATTTCGTCGCCCGCACCGGCGTCGACGCGCTGGCCATCGCCATCGGCACCAGCCACGGCGCCTACAAATTCAGCCGCAAGCCGACCGGCGACATTCTCGCCATCGACCGCATCAAGGCGATCCATGAACGCCTGCCGGGAACCCATCTGGTCATGCATGGTTCCTCGTCGGTGCCGCAGGAGTGGCTCGAGGTGATCCGGGCGCACGGCGGCGAGATCAAGGAAACCTATGGCGTACCGGTCGAGGAAATCCAGGCCGGCATCCGCCACGGCGTGCGCAAGATTAACATCGACACCGACATCCGGCTGGCGATGACCGGGGCGATGCGGCGCACCATGGCCGAGCAGCGCAGCGAGTTCGACCCGCGCGCCTTCTTCAAGGATGCGACCGCCGCCGCCCGCGACCTGTGCCGCCAGCGCTTCGAAGCGTTCGGCAGCGCCGGCCAGGCGGCCAAGATCAAGGTGGTGACGCTCGATCGCATGGCCGCACGCTATGCTACGGGCGAGCTCGGCCCCGTGATCCGCTAGGGCTGCGAACGATGCTGTCGAACCTGTCGATCCGGCTGCGCATGCGCTGCGTGTTTGCCTTGCTGGCGTTGCAGCTGTCCTTCGGCGGCGCGCTTGGCATCGCCAGCCTGACGGCGGCCGACACCCGCTGGAATGCGCAGCACCAGGAGCGCGTGGAACTGGCCGGCGCGATCGAAGCGCTGGCGTGGCGCACTGGCGAACCGTTACCGGAACGGGCCGCGCGCGTCGCGGCGCTGGCGGCGGTCCAGGCGGAAGACGCCCGGGGTAGCAGACAGGCACTTTGAGACGTTTTGAGGTAAATCAGGCAACAAAAGAAAAAACCGCCGAAGCGGTTAAGTCTTTGATTCTATTGAAAAATTCTGGAGGCGAGGATCGGAATCGAACCGACCTAGACGGCTTTGCAGGCCGACTTAGCCACGTAAATTCAATGACTTCGCGGTTTGCTACCCGTTCCGCTACATGAGCTTGCTCAAGCTCTGCTGTCTTGACAAAGCCACGAGCGAGTCGTTTCTGGAGTCGGCACGGTAAAGTCGGTGAACGGTCGCCCCCCCTGCGCCAGCCGGTAGCGATATCGCAGGCCGCAGGCGCATAGAGCGAACGCCTGTCTGGCCGACTTAAGCCCAGAAGAGTTCGTCGTCCGGACTGGCCAAGCAAACCTCGCCTGGCTCGGGAACGGCGATAAGCTCCCACATCTCGTTCTGGTGCAGCCACAAGGGATCGGCGTTACTCCAAATAAAATCGTGGGCAGTCTGGCCTTCAATGTAATCGGGACGGCGTACGTTCTTTTGGCGCCCGTTGAGGAAAATGTTCATGAACTGCGCCTTGCGCCGGGACCTGGCGGCCTTCTCGGCGGTGGTGAGTTTGCGCTTTGGTTTTTTAGCCATATATTCCAGATAGTTGCAGTCTCAGCTCTGATGGCTTGCCTGCGCTGTAGGTGCGACGGCCATGGCGCTCAGAGCAATCTGCATCTGGCCGAACAAGCCACCAACCGACGACGCCAGGTAGTCGTCATAGCCGGCGATGCCCAGCGTTTTCGCGATGGTCGATGAATCGATGAAGCGCGTCATCTGCGCCTTGAATTCTCGGCTCTTGACAATCTGCGGCATTTGCTCGATCGCGGCCGCCAACAGCCCGGGATAGTCCACCACGCCATAGTCCTTGATCTTGGCGACCACGAGTTCCGGAACGAGCTTGGCGCCACGCGACGCCATCCAGGACAAGTCCCAGATGTCACGGTGGCGAATCTTGGCAGAGTCGGAACCCTGCGGCCGCCCTTCGTTATCCAACAGCGACGTCGGGAATGCCAGCACCTTGTCCGCCATGATCTCGTCGAGCGACTCGGCGTTGACCAGCACCATGGGCATGCCGCCCAAGACATCGTAGTTGGCTCTGAGCGGCACCAGCTCGCGAGTGTAGGCCGGGATGTTTGCGATCTCCAACTTGATTTTCTGCATCGGCATCGCGCGGTTCTCCGGTGAAGTCTGAATCGAGATCCACCACTTGTCGACTCGGACATGCTGGATTCCGGCTTCACCCACCTTAGCTGGCTTGTTGTTGACCACGACTTTCAGGCCGAAGCGCGCACCGATGCGCTTTTCAATGCACTCCTTAATCCTCTGCATGCTCGCGGATGAGAAATTCACGCCGCCGGCGAAGTCGAGGTCCTCGCTGAACCGATCCGAACCGCGGCACAGCCGCAGCGAGGTGCCACCTTGGAACACCAGGTCTTTAAGCAGCCCCTCCGCGTCGAGCGCCTGAAAGATCTCGTAATGCAGCAGCTCCTTCTCCACGACCGGTCGCATCGCCGACAGGCCCGGGTGGGCCATGGCCAAGTCGACCAGCTCGTTGAAATCCTTCATGTCCTCGCTCATGCATCTTCTCCTTGCGACTCGTTTTCGAGTTCGTTTCGATCAATCATGTTGACATTGCGCCCTACGCGCAAGAGATCGCGGATGGCCGCACCTTTCGTGGCGATACGCAGCGGCCGTCCTTTGACCAGCATGGTGCGCTTGATGATCTCCGATACGCTACGTTTGGTGTGCGTAAACTCGATTGTCCCAAAGGTGGTGTCGATCACGCCGCTCTTCCCGGTTGTCATCACGGTCATCCGGTTTAACGGAATTTGGGAGATCGCCCCGTACTCGGACAGGATCGATTCCAGGCTGACATAGGACAGGTAGCCAGGGCGCAGGGCCTTGGCGATTTCCTCCGCGACCCAGCGGTTCTTGCCTGTCGCGGCCGGGTTCAGGTAGAGTCCCTTGGCCACGCGCTGCAGGAGGCCGTCTGCGACCATCCGCTGCAACGACTTCTCCATCGCTTTCTCGCCTTCGTCGGGGAATAACTTCTCAATATCGCGCCGGGCCAAGACATGTACGCCGCGCCGATCCAGCTCTGAAAGCTTCCGGATCAGTTCAATTTTCTTCATTAAGTATCCTCAAACCCGAATTTAAAGTAGGGAATCATGAGACTTAGTATAGGCCTCTGCTAAACCGAAGTCCACATTAAGTACATCCTACCCCTATATTTTAGTAGGGTTTTAGATTACTTCCTTGCACTCTATGGATTTCAGCCAACGGCAGCAGTGCCAGGCGGGCCGTCGGGTGGCAACCGCATGCGCAACATGGGCGCGCCGTCGGGATCAGGGTGCGCGGCGCGGCGAGCAGCCTCAGAAAGCGCAGTGCAGACGCAAACAGCCTCCCGAGGGAGGCTGTTTGTTTGACGGACCTCAAAAGCCACTGAGATCATCCTGTTATGCTGGAGGCGAGGATCGGAATCGAACCGACCTAGACGGCTTTGCAGGCCGCTGCATAACCTCTTTGCTACCTCGCCAGAGGACTTACTTTAATTCAACTAAAAAGGGAAGCCAGGCTTCCCTTTTGATATTCTGGAGCGGGAGAAGAGTCTCGAACTCTCGACCTCAACCTTGGCAAGGTTGCGCTCTACCAACTGAGCTACTCCCGCATTGGAGCCTACTACTGCAATATGGAGCGGGAGAAGAGTCTCGAACTCTCGACCTCAACCTTGGCAAGGTTGCGCTCTACCAACTGAGCTACTCCCGCATATTGCGAAACGACGATTATAACATGCTGGACATTTGGAGCGGGAGAAGAGTCTCGAACTCTCGACCTCAACCTTGGCAAGGTTGCGCTCTACCAACTGAGCTACTCCCGCTTCGTCACAACAGGCAGGCATTATAGACTATCCATGCCACTTGTCAAGGTCGCTACTCGCAATCAATATCAGTCGAGCGTACCCGATTTTTCCTTGATCATCGGCCAGGCCAGCCGCAGGTAGTAGAACATCGACCACACCGTCAGCACGCCGGCAATCCACAGCAGGATCACGCCCCAGAAATGGGTGTCGATCGCGCCGAACAGATTGTCGTGGAACAGCAGCATCGGGATCGCGATCATCTGGGCCGCGGTCTTGATCTTGCCGATCGAAGACACGGCGACCGACTTCGATGCGCCGATCTGCGCCATCCATTCGCGCAAGGCGGAGATGGCAATTTCGCGCCCGATGATGATGAAGGCGATGATGGCGTTGACGCGGTCGAGCTGCACCAGCACCAGCAGCGCGCCGGCCACCATCAGCTTGTCGGCGACCGGGTCGAGGAAGGCGCCGAACGCCGAGGTCTGGTTCCAGCGCCGCGCCAGGAAGCCGTCGAACCAGTCGGTGATGGCGGCGACAATGAAGACGGCGGTGGCGGCTAGGTTGCGGTCGGCCACCGGCAGCCACGGCGTGGGCAGGTAGAACACGCCGACGACAAGGGGAATCAGGGCGACACGCAACCAGGTCAACAGGATCGGGAAATTGAGCGGCATAGGAAGTCAGGGAGCGCGTATACAGCTGCTAGTCTACCTTGACGAGGCGCAATAGACCAGCACTGTAAAAGCGAAATGACGCGGGCAAAACCAATCATTCTATTGCCGGCTGCGGGACGGTTTGAGCGAGCCACGCGCGCGGCGACATGCCGACCCGCTGGGCGAACACGCGCGACAGTGCTGACGCGTTGGCGTAGCCCAGTTCAGCGGCGACGAACTTGAGCAGGTCGCCGCGGCGCAGCTGCAGCTTCGCCAGCGCCAGCCTCCAGTCGGTCAGATAGTCGGCCGGCGTCGTGCCGACGACGGCCTTGAAGCGCGCGGCGAACGCGCTGCGCGACATGCCTGCATGCTGCGCCATCGCTTCCAGCGTCCAGGCCTGCCCCGGGTGCTCGTGCAGCCCGGTAAGGGCACGCGCCAGCGCGGGGTCGCCCAGGCCCGCCATCAACCCTTGCGAGATGCCGCTTTCATCAGGATGGTCGAGCATCCAGCGCAGCAGCTGCATCAGCACCACCTCGAACAGGCGGTCGGCCAGCAGGCGCTGGCCGCAGCGGGCGCGCTCGGCCTCGCCGAACAGCAGCGCCAAGGCGCTCTCCATGCCTTCCACTTTGGCCAGCGGAACCACGATGAGCGGCGGCAGAGCGCGCACGATCGGATGGGCCGCACCGTCGGCAAAGGAAACGGCCGCGCACACAAAATCCGAGCCGCCGACCGGTGCATTGTGAAACGTGTGGGTAAGCGGCTGCGGATAGAACAGCAAGGTCGGTTCGCGAATCTCTATCTTGCGCAGCACACCGGCGCGCGCGTGGTGTGTGACGGCCATTTCGCCGCGGCGCAACAGGTGCAGGAAGCCGCGGCCCGGCTTCGCTTCGAACTTATCCACCCCGCACAGCGGGCCGGCATGGAAGAAGTGCGTGCGGACGCGAAAGCGCTCCAGCAACGCAGACAATCGATCTAGTGGCGGCTCGGCCGGCATTGTACGAATAGATATATTCTGGCGACGAAATGATACATATAGTACCAGCCTTCGGCCGAAAATGCTGTTGTCGGCGCACCTAAGGCCGACACTCAACCGCAACGGATCTCCGATCCACTGACAAGAAAGGCTTTACCATGACCCGCGTTCAACTCATCGACCCTGCCAACACCACCGCCAGCCGCGCAGCGATCCTGGCGCAGATCCAGGGCGGCTTCGGCGCCACGCCGAACATGTTCAGGGCGGTGGCCAATTCGCCGGCCGCATTGGCCGCCATGTGGGGCGCGTTCGGGGCGCTCGGCAAGGGTAGCATAGGCGCCGCACTGGGCGAGCAGATCGCCGTCGCCGTAGCCCAACAGAACAAGTGCGACTACTGCCTGGCGGCGCACACTGCCCTGGGCAAGGGCGCCGGGCTGACGGCGCTGCAGCTGTCGGCCGCACAGGCGGGCCAATCGGAAGACCCGCAAGTGGCCGCCGCCCTGCTTTTTGCGCTCAAGCTGGTCAGGCAGCGTGGGCAGGTCGATGAGGCCGATGTCCGTGCGCTGCGCAATTGCGGCTATGGCGACGAGCAGATCGTCGAAATCCTGGCCCATGTCGCGCTCAACATCTTCACCAACTATGTAAACGTCGCGCTGGACGTGCCGCTGGACTTCCCTGCGGTCCCGCTGCTTAACGTGGCCTGACCGAAGCAGGGCATGTCGTTTGCAGACTGCCCCAGACGCGGAGCGGCCATTTTCGGGCCGCTCCCTAGTGCAGCTGCTTGTAGATCTCTTCAGCCAGCTGGGTCGAGATGCCGTCGACCGACATCAGGTCCTCGACGCTGGCGTCGACCACGCCGCGCAGGCCGCCAAAGCGCGCCAGCAGCTTCTGCCTGCGCTTGGCGCCGATGCCCTCGATCTCTTCGAGGCGCGAGGTCTGGCGCGTCTTGGCGCGCTTGGCGCGCATGCCGGTGATGGCGAAGCGGTGCGCCTCGTCGCGGATCATCGCCACCAGCATCAGCGCGGCCGATTCCTTGCCCAGCTCTTGCTGAGCGCGGCCGTCGACGAACATCAGGGTCTCGAGGCCGACCCGGCGCCCCTCCCCTTTGGCCACGCCGACGATCAGGCTGATATCGAGCCCCAGCTCGGCGAACACCTGGCGCGCCATTTCGATCTGGCCCTTGCCGCCGTCGATCAGCACGACGTCGGGCATGACACCGTCGCCATTGGCGACTTTTTCGTAGCGCCGCATCAGCACCTGGCGCATGGCGGCATAGTCGTCGCCCGGCGTGATGCCGTTGATGTTGTAGCGGCGGTATTCGCCGTTCTGCATTGCGTGGTGGTGGAACACGACGCATGAGGCCTGGGTCGCTTCGCCCTGCGTGTGGCTGATGTCGAAGCACTCGACACGCAGGGTGTCGAGGTCTTCGTTGTCGATCGACAGCGCGTCGGCCAGAGCGCGCGTGCGCGACTGCTGCGAGCCCTGCTCCGACAGCAGGCGCGCCAGCGACAGCTCGGCGCCCTTGTGCGCCATCTCGAGCCACTGCCGGCGCTGCTCCTGCGGCTGGAAGATCAGGTTGATGCGGTGGCCGCACTGCTCGGTCAGCGCCATCATCAGCGCCGGCTGGTCGAAGTCGATATTGAGGATCAGCGTCGACGGAATGAATTTTTCGCTGTAGTGCTGGGCCAGGAAAGCGGCCAGCACTTCGACCTCGATCGGCGCCTCGGCAATCGCGTCCGCCACCTGGGTCGGGAAGTAGGCGCGGTCGCCGAGGTGGCGCCCGCCCCGGACCATCGCCAGGTTGACGCAGGCGCGCCCGCCACGCACGACCACGGCGATGATGTCGGCATCAAGGTCGCCGGTGGTTTCCATGCTCTGCTGGTGCAGCACCTTCGACAGCGACTGGATCTGGTTGCGCACCAGCGCCGCCTGCTCGTACTTGTAGTCGGCGGCGAAGGCCTGCATCTTCGCTTCCAGTTCGGCCATCAGCTCGCCCTGCCGCCCGCGCAGGAATTTGGCAGCGTTGTTGACGTCGGCCGCGTAGTCATCAATGCTGATGGCGTCCACGCACGGCGCGCTGCAGCGGCCGATCTGGTGCAGCAGGCAGGGCCGCGTGCGGTTGGAGAACACGCTGTCCTCGCAAGTGCGCAGCATGAAGACCTTCTGCAGAATCTGCATCGACTCCTTGACTGCCCAGCCGCTCGGGAACGGCCCGAAGTACTGGTTCTTCTTGTCGACGGCGCCGCGGTAGTAGGCCATGCGCGGCACGGCCTGCCCGGTGATCTTCAGGTACGGATAGGACTTGTCGTCCCTGAACAGGATGTTGAAACGCGGCTTGAGCGCCTTGATCAGGTTGTTCTCGAGGATCAGTGCTTCGGCTTCGCTCTGCGTGACGGTGGTCTCGAGCCGCGCGATGCGCTCGACCATCATCGCGATGCGCGGGCTCGACAGGTTCTTCAGGAAGTAGCTCGACACCCGCTTCTTCAGGTCGCGCGCCTTGCCGACGTAGAGCACGGCGTCGGCAGCGTCGAAGTAGCGGTACACGCCCGGCAGATTGGGGAGCTTGGCCACGGTGGCCATCACCTGCGCGCGCGCCGCGGCGGCGGCGCCGGCCGCACTGTCGTTCGCGCTGTCCGGCTTGTCGTTCGCGCTGTCCGGCTTGTCGTTCGCGCTGTCCGGCTTGTCGCTCATGGCGCCTGGGTGACGACGACGAAGGCCACGCCGTATTCCGCCTCGTCGCTGACGCTCACCTGCGCCGTCAGGCGGTGTTCGATCATGAATTGCTCCAGCACGCCGCTGCAGACGATCACTGGCTTGCCGGACGGCGCATTGAGCATCTGGCAGGCGCGCCAGGTCATCGGCATGTGCAGGCCGAGGCCGATCGCCTTGGAGAAGGCTTCCTTGGCCGAAAAGCGGGTGGCTAGGTAACGCAGGCCACGCACGGGATTGCGCTCGCTGCGCGCATGGTATTTGACCAGCTCCTCCGGCCCCAGGATCTTCTCGGCAAAGCGCGGGCCGCTGCGTGCCAGCGCTTGCTCGATGCGCGAGATCTGGACGATGTCGGTGCCGATCCCGTAGATCATCGCGCGGTCCGGGTTCCCAGCCGTGCCGCCACCATGATGGCCTTCATTTCGCGCACGGCGTTTTCCCAGCCGGCGAACACGGCATGGGCGACGACGGCATGGCCGATATTGAGTTCGCCGATGTCGGCGATGGCGGCGATGGCCTGGACGTTGGTGTAGTGCAGGCCGTGGCCGGCATTGACCTTGAGCCCCTGTTCGACGCCAACGCGCGCGCCGGCCTTGATGCGCTCGAGCTCGTGAAACTGGGCCGCGCCTTCGGTGTCGGCATAGCGGCCGGTGTGCAGTTCGATGACCGGCGCGCCGACGGCGGCGGCAGCCTTGATCTGGGTGTCGTCGGCGTCGATGAACAGGCTGACCCGGATGCCCTGGGCCTGCAGCTGCCTGACGGCCGCCTCGACCTCTTTGTAGTAGCGCACCACGTCCAGCCCGCCTTCGGTGGTCACTTCCTCGCGCCGCTCCGGCACCAGGCACACGTCCTGCGGGTTGACCTGGCAGGCGAAGTCGATCATCTCCTGGGTCACCGCCGCTTCCAGGTTCATGCGGGTGATCAGCTGCGGGCGGATCGCCAGCACGTCGGCATCCTTGATGTGGCGGCGGTCTTCGCGCAGGTGCAGCGTGATGACGTCGGCGCCGGCCTGCTCGGCCAGCAGGGCCGCGCGCACCGGGTCCGGGTAGGCGGTCCCGCGCGCATTGCGCAAGGTCGCGACGTGGTCGATATTGATGCCCAGGTCGATGACGGGGCCGGTTGGGGCTAGGTAGCTCATGGTGTTCTTATCAAAGTTTGCCTATAGCTGCATCAGGTCGATCAGGATCTGGCGCGTGTTCAGCGTCGCGCCGCCAAGGTGGTGCGCTACCAGGTAGCGCATCAGTTGTTTGCTCTGGGCCTGGGTGGCCGGGTCGAGGTAGTCGCCCTGCTCCATATCGAGCAGGGTCTTGCCCGACACGGCCGGCACCAGCTCCCCACCACGCGCCGGGCGCGGGCCGCGTTCCGGGTCCACCACATACATCACCTCCGATTCTACCTGCCGCCTCGTTTCGGTGCAGCGCAGCATGTCGGCGCCGACGCCGGTCTGCGCCAGCAGCGTGCGCTCAAATTTGCGCAGCACGATCTGGGGCGGTTCGTTGTGGGCCAGCTGGTTGAGGGTGTCGACGTAATGGTCGAACAGTGCCGGGTGCGGGTCGTCCTTGGCCAGCAGCTTGACCAGCAGTTCGTTCAGGTAGAAGCCGCACAGCAGCGCATTTTTTTCCAGCGGCAGCAGGCCGCCGACCCATTCGGCATCGATCAGCACGCGCAGCTCGGATTTGCCGCTCCAGCTGGTCGACAGCGGCTGGAAGGTCTGCAGCACCCCGCGCAGCTTGGAGAACGGCCGCTTGGCCCCTTTGGCGATCACGGCCACGCGGCCATGGTCGCGCGTGAACATATCAATGATCAGGCTGGTTTCTTTGTAGGGGTAGCTGTGCAGCACGAAGCCGGGCTGCTCGAGGATGCGACCGCTGGGCACGCTGCCCTGCGGGGCAGAACGCACACGCCGCGGCGCATTGGCAAGCGGGGGCGCTGCCAGTGCTGGCGGGTCGGCGTCGATGGTGGCCATGCTGATGTTGGCTTGTACTCGACCTTGCTTACTCGTAGCCGTAAGCGCGCAGGCCTGCCTCGTTGTCTGCCCAGCCGGACTTGACCTTGACCCAGATCTCGAGATAGACCGGACCGCCGAACAGTTTTTCCATGTCGAGCCGCGACTGGGTCGAAATCTCTTTCAGGCGCGCCCCCTTGTTACCGATGACCATCGACTTCTGGGTGTCGCGCTCGACCAGGATGGCGGCGAACACGCGGCGCAGATCGCCCTCCTGCTCGAACTGCTCGATCATGACGGTGCTGGTATAAGGCAGCTCGTCGCCGACCAGGCGGAACAGCTTCTCGCGCACGATCTCGGCGGCGAGGAATTTCTCGCTGCGGTCGGTGATGTCGTCGGCGCCGAAGATCGGCGGGTTTTCAGGCAGGTGGCGCGCGATCTCGCCTTCCAGGTTCTCCAGCTGGAAGCGCAGCTTGGCCGACACCGGCACGATGGCGGCGAAGTTGAACTTGGCGGCGACCTGCTGGGCGAACGGCATCAATGCCGCCTTGTCCTTGACGCGGTCGGCCTTGTTAATGACGAGCAGCACCGGCACATCGGACGGCAGCAGGTCGATCACCTGCTGGTCGGCCGGTCCGAAGGTGCCCGCTTCGACCAGGAACAGGATGACGTCGGCCGAGATCAGCGTATTGCTGACGGTCTTGTTGAGCGTCTTGTTGAGTGCATTCGAGTGGCGCGTCTGGAAGCCCGGCGTGTCGACGTAGATGAACTGCGCCTGGCCGGTGGTCTGGATGCCGGTGATGCGGTGGCGCGTGGTCTGGGCCTTGCGCGAGGTGATGCTGACCTTGGCGCCGATCATCTGGTTCATCAGCGTCGACTTGCCCACATTGGGGCGGCCGACGATGGCGATATAGCCGCAACGGAAAGGGTCAGGGCTGGTGGTGTCGTTGGTGGTCATGATTTAAGCAGTCTTCGGTTCGGGTGCGGCGTTCTTGGCGGGCTTGGCTTTCGGTTCGGGCTCGTCGCCGTCGCCATGGCCGTCGCTCTGGATGGTGGCGATCCCGGCCAGCTTGAGCTGGGCGGCGCGCGGCTTGGCCTTGCGCGCTGCGGACGGGGTCTTCAGCAGGGCCTGCTGGGCCACCTCGAGCGCCAGCTTAGCTGCCGCCTGTTCGCCGGCGCGGCGGCTGCCGCCCCGTCCGTAGACCTGGATCCCCAGCTTGGGGACCAGGCATTCGATTTCGAATTCCTGGCTGTGGGCGGCACCGTGGGTGGCCACCACATTGTATTGTGGCAGTGCGATCTTCTTGCTTTGCAAGAATTCCTGCAGCAGCGTCTTGGCGTCCTTGCCCAGCGTGCGCGGGTCGACCGAGTCGAGGATCGGGATGTAGAACGCGCGGATGACGGCGCGCGCGCTGTCGAAGCCGGAATCCAAAAAAATAGCGCCTAGCAGCGCCTCGAGCGTGTCGGCCAGGATCGATGGACGCCGGAAGCCGCCCGACTTGAGTTCGCCTTCGCCGAGGCGCAGGAACTGCGACAGTTCGAGCTTCTGCGCGATTTCATACAGCGACTGCTGCTTGACGAGGTTGGCGCGCAGGCGCGACAGGTCGCCCTCGTCGATGGCGGCAAAGCGCTCGTACAAAATCGATGCGACAACGCAGTTCAGGATCGAATCGCCGAGGAACTCGAGGCGCTCGTTATGCACACTGCTATGGCTACGGTGCGTCAAGGCTTGCTGCAACAGGCCAGCATCCTGGAACGTGTAACCTAAGCGAGTTTGCAGTAACTGAAGATTCATCTTTGTTCTGGTTGTAGGGGTCTTATTCCGGCGCCTTGGCCTGGGCAACTTCGCCGCTCGGGTTGGTCGTGCCCGCATAATCGATGACCAGGCTGACCGGGCCGCCGAGGCCGATCCATTTTTGATAGGAGAAGCTGATTTCGGTCTCGCCCGTTTCCTTGGAAATGATCAGGTCGCGCCCTTTGATCGATGTCACGCCGTTGATGTCGGCGTTCTTGTCGAACGAGATCTGCATTTCGCGCACGGTGCCATTGGTGGCCTTGGCGGCGGCGATGCCGTCCTTGATGGCACGGAACTCGATCACGCTCGGCAACACCTTCATGCCAAGCACCGCCAGCACGCCAAACACCACCAGCACCGCGATCAGGCCCGACAGGGAAACGCCGCCTTGCTTACGGAAAGGTTTGAAGCTCAGTTCAGTCATCGCCATCCTCGCTATTAGTGAATGCCGCCGATACGCCGCGGGTTACCCAGGTTCATCCAAACGACGAAAGCCTTGCCAACGATATTCTTGTTTGGCACGAAGCCCCAGTAGCGGCTGTCCTGGCTATTGTCGCGGTTATCGCCCATCATGAAGTAATTGCCTTCAGGTACGGTACACGTAAATTTGTCGTAGGTATAGACGCAAGCCTCGCGCTGCGGGAAATTCTCGACAGAGCCAAACTCAAACGAGCGGCGGCCGTCCATATTCAGGATGCGGTGCGGGGCGCCCGTCAGTTCTTCCTTGAACTGCTTGTGGTAGATCGGACGCTCGTCGTCCAGGTAGTCATCCATTGCAGTGTAAGAAACTTCTTTACCATTGACGGTTAAGCGTTTGTTTTCATAGCTAATTTTATCACCTGGAATGCCAATCACGCGCTTAATATAGTCTTGGGACATATCTTTTGGATATTTGAACACCATGACATCGCCGCGCTTGGGGTCGCCCACATCGATGATCTTCTTGTTCAGCACAGGCAGGCGGATGCCGTATGTGAACTTATTGACAAGAATCAGGTCGCCGACCAGCAGCGTCGGCACCATCGACGTCGACGGGATCTTGAACGGCTCGTACAGGAAGGAGCGCAGGAAGAACACCAGTGCGATGACGGGGAAGAAGGCGCCCGAATACTCGATCCAGGTCGGCTGGCGCAGCAGGGCCGCCTCGATCGCGGCGCGGCTGGTGTTGTCGACCTTGATGCCGTCGGCCGTCAGCTTGGCGTTGCGGGCGTCGAAGGCGGCCAGCGCCGCATCGGCTGTGGCCCTGCGTTTTTTAGCAAAAACGAAGATGTCGAGGAACCAGATAATTCCCGTGATCACCATTGCGACAAACAGGATCAGGGCGAAATTGCCCAGAATCAATTGCAGGTTCATTTCTCGTCCACTTGTAAAATTGCCAGGAATGCCTCTTGGGGGATCTCCACCGAACCCACCTGTTTCATGCGCTTCTTGCCGGCCTTTTGCTTCTCGAGCAGTTTCTTCTTGCGGCTGATGTCGCCGCCATAGCACTTGGCCAGCACGTTCTTGCGCAGCGCCTTGACGTTTTCACGCGAGATCACGTTGACGCCGATGGCGGCCTGGATTGCGACGTCGAACATCTGGCGCGGGATCAGTTCACGCATCTTGGCGGCGACCTGGCGGCCGCGGTAGGTCGCGTTGGCGCGGTGCACGATGATGGCCAGCGCATCGACCTTTTCGCCGTTGATCAGCATGTCGACCTTGACCACGTCGGACGCGCGGTTTTCCTTGAACTCGTAGTCCATCGACGCATAGCCGCGCGAGGTCGACTTGAGCTTGTCGAAGAAGTCGAGCACGATCTCGGCCATCGGCATTTCGTAGATCAGCTTGACCTGGCGGCCGTGGTAGCTCATGTCCATCTGCACGCCGCGCTTGCCGATGCACAGCGTGATGACGGAGCCGACATACTCTTGCGGCATATACAGGTTGACGGTGACGATAGGCTCGCGGATTTCCTCGATCTTGGTCGGCTCCGGCATCTTCGATGGGTTGTCGACCTTGAGGATGCTGCCATCCTTCATCAGCACCTCGTACACCACGGTCGGCGCCGTCGTGATCAGGTCCATGTCGAATTCGCGCTCGAGGCGTTCCTGCACGATCTCCATGTGCAGCAGGCCGAGGAAGCCGCAGCGGAAGCCGAAGCCCAGCGCCTGCGACACTTCCGGCTCGTACATCAGCGCCGCGTCATTCAATTTCAGTTTTTCCAGCGAATCGCGCAGCGCGTCGTACTGGTGCGAGTCGACCGGGAACAGGCCGGCAAACACCTGCGGCTGGACTTCCTTGAAGCCTGGCAGCGGTGCGCTGGCCGGCCGGCCGGCGTGGGTGACGGTGTCACCGACCTTGGCTGCCTTGATCTCCTTGATGCCGGCAATCACGAAGCCCACCTGGCCGGCCGAGATCTGCGGCAGCGGGAACGACTTCGGGTTGAACACGCCCACGCTCTCGACCAGCTGGACCGACTCGGTCGCCATCAGCATGATCTTTTCTTTTGGTTTCAGCGTGCCATTGATGACGCGCACCAGCATCACCACGCCGACGTAGTTGTCGAACCACGAGTCGACGATCAGCGCCTGCAGCGGCGCGTCCGGGTCGCCTTTCGGCGGCGGCACGCGGGCAATCAGCGACTCGAGCACGTCTTCCACGCCCAGGCCGCTCTTGGCCGAGCAGCGCACCGCGTCGGTGGCATCGATGCCGATCACGTCTTCGATTTCCGAAATCGCGTTGGCCGGGTCGGCGTGCGGCAAGTCGATCTTGTTGAGCACCGGCACCACTTCGACGCCGAGGTCGAGCGCCGTGTAGCAGTTGGCCACGGTCTGCGCTTCCACACCCTGCGACGCGTCGACCACCAGCAGCGCGCCTTCGCAGGCCGACAGCGAGCGCGACACTTCATACGAGAAGTCGACGTGGCCCGGCGTATCGATCAGGTTCAGGTTGTAGGTGATGCCGTCCTTGGCCTTATAGTGCAGCGCCGCGGTCTGGGCCTTGATGGTGATGCCGCGTTCCTTTTCCAGGTCCATCGAATCGAGTACCTGCGCTTCCATGTCGCGGTCAGCCAGGCCGCCGCAGATTTGGATGATGCGGTCAGCCAGCGTCGATTTGCCGTGGTCAATATGGGCGATGATCGAGAAATTGCGTATGTTATTCATTTACTAATTCAAACCAATGGTGGTGGTGCGATGTGGACCGGGTGCGCGCAATAGAAAAAAGCGCTCCGAGGGGGCATGGCATCCCCAGGCGAGCGCCTTAGCTAGCGATTTGGAAGCACCCCTGCCAGAACAGTGTGCTTGTCCGACCCCGCATTTTACAGGAATTCAGAGGAGAAAACCCGGATTATGCGAAGCCCCGGAGCCGCAGCGCTATAAAAGAATGACAATAATTGCCAAATAACTAATAAGCGGCGTCGGCGTAGGCCAGCACGGCGGCCCGATCCAGGTGGTAGTGGCACAGTTCCGGCTGGTCCAGCTTGCCGAACAGGACGGGCACCAGTTCGTCGAAGCGGGCCACCAGGGCCGGGTCGGCATCGACATCGACGACGTCGACGCTGACCGGCCCGCGCCCCGCCAGCAGGCTCAGCAAGGCATCGTGCATCTCCTGGCACAGGTGGCAATAGCTGCGCGAATACAGCGTGAAGTGCATCGCCCTGCCCTTACTGGCGCGGTTTGACGACAACATACTGGGCCGCGTTCTCGCGCAGCACCAGCAGCACGACGCTTTTTTTCGGATCCAGCCTGGCCGTTTGCGCATCGAAGGCCTTGGCGTCGCGCACCTCGGTGCGGTCGATCTGCAGGATCACGTCGCCCGGGCGCAGGCCGGCGCGGGCCGCCATGCCTTCGGTGGCATCGACCAGCACGCCGGCGTCGATCCGCAATTCCTTGCGCTGGGCGTCCGACAGGTTGCTCACGTGCAGGCCGAGCGCATTGGCAGCCTGCTCCGGCTTGGGTGGCTTGGGCGCCGGCTTCCTGCCCTTGGGACTGTCGTCCGGCAGCTCGACGACGGTGACCTTGACGTCCTGTTGCGCGCCCTTGCGCCACAGGGTGACGGTGGCCTGGCTGCCGACCGCGGTGCCGCCCACCAGGCGCGGCAGGTCGGAACTGCGCTCGATCGGCACGCCATTGAAACTGAGGATGATGTCGCCGGGCTTGATGCCGCCCTTGTCGGCCGGGCCGCCCGGCTCGACCGAGGAGACCTCGACGCCGCGGGCGCGGCCCAGGCCGAGCGACTCGGCCACTTCCTTGCTCACTTCGCCGATCAGCACGCCAAGGCGGCCGCGGGTGTACTTGCCGGATTTCTTGAGCTGGTCGGACACGCGCATCACTTCGTCGATCGGCACGGCAAACGAGATGCCGTTGTAGCCGCCCGACAGCGTCGCGATCTGGGAATTGATGCCGATCACCTCGCCGCGCAGGTTGATCAGGGGGCCGCCCGAATTGCCGGGATTGACGGCGACGTCGCTCTGGATCAGCGGCAGGTAGTCGCCGGTGTCGCGCGACTTGGCCGAGATGATGCCGGCGGTGACGGTATTTTCGAGGTTGAACGGCGAGCCGATCGCGATCACCCACTCGCCGACCCGGATCCTGCTCGAGTCGCCGATGCGCAGGTGCGGCAGTTTGCTGCCCTCGACCTTCAGCAGGGCCACGTCGGAGCGCTTGTCGGCGCCGATCACTCTGGCCCTGAGTTCGCGCCGGTCGAGCAGGGTCACGAGCACATCGTCGGCGCCGTCGACGACATGGGCATTGGTCAGCACATAGCCGTCGTCGGAGATGATGAAGCCGGAACCGACGCCGCGCTGCACCTCTTCCTCCTGCGGGGCCTGGCGGCGCCCGCGCGGAGCCGGTGCCGGACTCGGCTGGCGCGGGATCTGGCCGCCGAAGAAGCGGCGCAGGAATTCCTGCATCTCCTCGTCGGTCGGGCCGCCCTGCGCCGTGCGCACGCGTTCGGTGGTGCGGATATTGACGACTGCCGGGCCGACTTTTTCGACCAGGTCGGCAAAATCGGGCAGGCCGACCACCGACGGCGGCACGACGGGAACGGCTGCCTCGGCAGCGTACAGTGGCGGGCAAGCCAGGGCAAACAGCAGCACCAGGGCAAGCCTGGCGCGGACGGGAGTCGGTAGGGTCATGGTTTCACGCTTGGGTCGGTCACATGCCATGGTAAGCGAAAATGCGCGACTTGTCGTCGCTGCCAGCCATAACGGACGGCATTCCTTCGCGCCGACCAATCCTACTCGATCACCGCCCGAAAAGGCGCCACACCACCAGTTCTTTTTAAACCAGTTCTTTTTAATATTCCATTTTGATCCACATCAAGGTTTTCGGACCATCGAAGGCCTATTGTGAATTCAAGCCAGTACCTATTGAGAGCATTGATGGCGGCGCGCTTTCCACAGCAATCATTTTGAGAGGAAAGAAGATGAGGACCAATCTCCCGGTGACCGACAGAGAGTATGAGCTCAGCGACACGGAAACCATCGTCTCCACCACCGATCTCGAAGGCAATATCACCTACGCCAATCCTTACTTTATCCACGTCAGCGGCTTCGCCAGGGAGGAGCTGCTCGGCGCGCCGCAGAACATCCTGCGCCACCCGGATATGCCGACCCAGGCGTTTGCCGATCTGTGGGATACGATCAAGCGCGGCCAGGCATGGACCGGCATGGTCAAGAACCGCCGCAAGAACGGCGATTTCTACTGGGTCAACGCGAATGTGACGCCGGTGATGGAAGCTGGGCGCATGGTCGGCTATATGTCGGTGCGGACCAAGCCAAGCCGCAACGAGGTGGCCGCCGCTGACGCCCTGTACCGCCAGTTCAAGGCAGGCAATCAACAGAAATTGCGTATCAGCCAGGGGAGCGCGCTTGGCACGGGCCTGTTGACGCGGCTGGCCAGTCTGCGCCACATGTCGCTGGGCAGGCGTACCGCGCTGAGCCTGGGCAGCGCGATGCTGCTGGTGCTGGCACTGGCGCTGCTGCCCGGCGGCGCGCAAGCGCATGGCCTGTGGAGCGCCATCCTGGCGACGCTGGCCCTGCTGTGCATCGCCGGCTACTGGCTGTCGGTCCAGCAGTCGGTACTCGGCCCGCTGCGGCAAGCCCGTCTTGCCTGTCAAACCATGGCCGGCGGCGACCTGACCTTCAATGTGCAGACCGACCGCAGGGATGAAATCGGCCAGCTGCTGCGTTCCTTGCGGCAGCTGGGGGTGAACCTGAGATCGATCATCGGCGATGTGCGCACCCATTTCGACGAGATCGGCACCGCCACGGGTGAGATCGCCACTGGCAATATGGATCTGTCGAACCGAACCGAAGCGCAGGCATCCGCGCTGGAGCAGACGGCCTCGAGCATGGAAGAACTCGCTGCGGCCGTACAGCAAAACAGCAGGCACGCCGCGCAGGCCAACAATATGGCGAGCGAGGCGATGCGCATCGCCACCAATGGCGGCGTGGCGGTCGACGACGTCGTGCACACGATGGCCGACATCGGAGATGCATCGAAGAAAGTGTCGGATATTATCGGCATCATTGAGGGCATTGCATTCCAGACCAATATCCTGGCCCTCAATGCCGCCGTCGAGGCGGCGCGGGCCGGCGAGCAAGGGCGCGGTTTCGCGGTGGTGGCCTCGGAAGTTCGCAATCTTGCCCAGCGCAGCGCAGCGGCGGCCAAGGAGATCAAGGAGATGCTGGCCAATTCAGGCGACAAGGTCGATGTCGGCGTTGCCCTGGCGCAGCGTGCTGGCAGCACGATGAAAGAGATGATCACTTCGGTGCGGAGCGTGACCGACATCATGAATGACATTGCGCTGGCCTCGGCCGAACAGAGCGAAGGCATCGCTCAGGTGAACACGGCGGTCGTCCAGATGGACGACGTTACACAGCAAAACGCCGCGCTGGTCGAGCAGGCCGCGGCGGCGGCGACGAGCCTTAAACAACAAACGGTCAACGTGATGCAGGCACTACAGGTATTCAAGCTGGCAGCCCCCAGCCAGTTGCGCGCGCCGCTGCCAAGCCGGCGCCTGGTGCCGGACAGGCCGCCAGCGCGGGTCGACCCGGCACCGCGGCTTGCCCTGCGCAATTGACGCATCGATGGCCTTGCGCATGGGCGCATCGATGACCTGGCACAATTGACGCATCGATGGCCTTGCGCATTGGCGCATCGATGACCTGGCACAATTGATGCATCGATGGCCTGGCACAATTGACGCATCGATGGCCTTGCGCATTGGCGCGGCGATGGGACTGCGCTTTACGGTATTGCGATGATCTGGGAAAGGTCGGCAGCCAGCTCGGTGGTGCCGGGCCGCTTGCCATAGCTGGGCTCGTCGGCCAGGCGCGCCGCCAGCCGCGCCGTGAAGCCTTCGGACAAGTCCGGCGTAGCCGCGGCGCGCAAGGCGTCGCCGATGTGGTGGTAGGTCATCCAGGCCTGCTTGCCGTCTGTGCTGTGCAGGGCGGCAAACGCAAGTTCAACCTCGGTCTCAGGCAGTTCTCCGTCGCCCAGTGCACTGATGTGCTCAAGGTTTTTCTTGTCTGTATCCATTACTACTCCATCCCAGGTGAGGTGCGACCAAGACAGTTGCGAGCAGGATCATCATCGCCAAGCCTAGCGTCGCTTGTCAACCGGAAAATCGAGTAGCGGCCTCAATTTTTCTGCAATGACTTCGCGCGCCCGAAAGATGCGGCTGCGCACCGTTCCGATCGGACAGGCCATGACTTCTGAAATTTCCTCGTAACTTAATCCTTCAATTTCTCGTAACACGATGGCCGTGCGCAACTCCAGCGGCAGGGCCTCCATCGCCGCATTGACGGTATGGGCAATTTGCTTGCTTGCCAACATCGACTCCGGCGTGTTGATGTCGCGCAAACTGTCCGCGTCGTCGAAGCCTTCGGCGCGTTCGGCGTCTGTGTCGGTCGAGGTCGGCGCCCTCCTCCCCTGCGTGACGAGGAAGTTCTTGGCCGTGTTGATCCCAATCCGGTACAACCACGTATAGAAAGCTGAATCGCCGCGAAAATGCCGCAAGGCACGGTACGCTTTGATAAAGGTTTCTTGCACCACATCTTCCGCCTCGGCCGGGTCATGGACCAGGCGCGACACGAGGCGCATCAGCCTGCGCTGATATTTTGCAACTAGTAAGTCAAACGCCTGCCGCTCGCCGGCCTGGACGCGTTCAACCAAGAGTTGATCACATTCGCGTTCTGTCGTCACTGCTTCTGTCCTTGTGAAGCAGCGCGGCCGTCTCTTTGTATAAGAGTTGGCCGGCTGCAATAAGTTCAACGCTTCCTCACCTTTTTATGCGGCACCCTCGCGCCGGCACAGCGTGCGGCAGGCAAGGGCCAGCGCACGGAAGGTCGCGGGCGAGACACTGTCGGGCAGCACCACCACGGCCGACACCTGGCCGGCGCCATCGCGCAGGATCAGCAATAGCAGCCGGGGCCACAGGGTCGATGCGCTCAGCAGCTGCACCGGCACCGCCACTGGTGTGCTGTTCATGTTCTGTTGTACCGTCAGCCGAATCTGACCGAGTCCAGATATATCAATCTGGTGCGCCTTTACGTGGCGCGCGCGGGCGTGCAAGGCGAGCGCGCAAGCGAGTGCGCAAAAGGCGGCAATCAGCCAGGGGAAATGGAAGGCAGCGCCGGACAGCAAGACGGCCACCGCCGCCGCACCGGCCTGGAGCGCGAACAGCAGCAAGGCCGCGCGCAACAGGCGTGACGGATGGACAACGGCAGTCAGTGCAATCGACGCCATGGTTCATGGAAACGAAAAAGGATTTGGAAATAAAAAACGCCCGCCCCTTTGACAGGAGCGGGCGTTTTTAGTTCCGACAGCTAGCGTGGGTAGCGAAGCCACCCACGCGGACACGACAGCTTAATACTTACCAAACACCAGCGTGCCGTTGGTACCGCCAAAGCCGAACGAGTTCTTCACCGCGACGTCGATCTTCATGTCACGCGCCGTATTGGCGCAGAAATCGAGATCGCAAGCCGGATCCTGATTGAAGATATTGATCGTCGGCGGCGACACCTGGTGATGCATCGCCAGCACGGTGAACACCGCTTCGAGGCCGCCTGCGCCGCCCAGCAAGTGGCCGGTCATCGACTTGGTCGAGTTGACCACCAGTTTGCTGGCATGGTCGCCGAAGGTGCGCTTGAGGCCGGCAACTTCGGCCACATCGCCCAATGGCGTCGACGTGCCGTGCGCGTTGACATAGTCGACCTGGTCCGGATTGACGCCGGCATTCTTCATGGCCGACACCATGCAGCGCGACGCGCCTTCGCCGTCTTCGACCGGCGACGTCATGTGGTAAGCGTCGCCGCTCATGCCGAAGCCGAGCAATTCGCAGTAGATCTTCGCGCCGCGCGCCTTGGCGTGTTCGTACTCTTCGAGCACCATGACGCCGGCGCCTTCGCCGAGCACGAAGCCGTCGCGGTCGCGGTCCCAGGGGCGCGAAGCGGTGGCCGGATCGTCATTGCGCGACGACAGTGCGCGGGCCGACGCGAAGCCGCCCAGGCCGAGCGGCGAAATGGTGCCTTCGGCACCGCCGCACACCATGACGTCGGCATCGCCGTACTCGATCAGGCGGCCGGCCGCGCCGATGCTGTGCAGGCCGGTGCTGCACGCCGTCACGATCGCCAGGTTCGGGCCCTTGAGGCCGAATTTGATCGACAGGTTGCCCGAAATCATGTTGATGATCGACGCAGGCACGAAGAACGGCGAAATGCGGCGCGGGCCGCGCTTGCTGTAGTCTTCCTTGGTTTCTTCGATCAACGGCAAGCCGCCGATGCCCGAACCGATGATGACGCCGATGCGCTCTGCGTTCTCCGCGGTCACTTCCAGGCCGCTGTCAGCCAGCGCCTGAATCCCGGCAGCCATGCCGAAATGGATGAAACGATCCATGTGGCGGGCATCCTTACCGGGGATGTAATCCTCGATATTGAAGCCTTTGACTTCGCCCGCGAAACGGGTCGAGAAGGGTTCAGCGTCAAACAGGGTGATGTTGCCGATGCCAGACTTGCCGGCCAGGGCCGCGCTCCACGTTTCAGCAATGGTATTGCCAATAGGTGAGACGCATCCGAGGCCGGTGACGACGACACGACGGTTTCGTGAACGGCTCAAGCGATTCTCCCGAATTTAAACAATCGTCAGGCTCAGGCCTTGACGTGGGCGGTCGCGTAATCGATCGCTTGCTTGACGGTGGTGATCTTCTCAGCCTGCTCGTCAGGGATTTCCATTTCGAATTCGTCTTCCAGTGCCATCACCAGCTCGACGGTGTCGAGGGAGTCGGCGCCGAGGTCGTCAACGAACGAGGATTCGATCTTGATGTCGACTTCTGCAACACCCAGTTGCTCAGCGACGATTTTTTTAACGCGTTGTTCGATATCCGACATGTTATGGCTCCATTGTATGTGTTACGGAAAGTGCGCGCATTTTATCAGGTTTGCGCGGCTAAAAACACTTTTCGGCGTCTAGCGCTAAGTTTGCCGAATTTACTGCTAAAACTGCCGATTTGTCCCGAATCGGCCCAGTCCTGCACGGGCCGCAGGGGGTTCGCGGCATCAATTCATGTACATGCCGCCATTCACGTGCAGCGTCGTGCCCGTGATATAGGCTGCCTGTGGCGATGCCAGGAAGGCCACCGCGTGCGCGATGTCCTCGGGCGTGCCCAGGCGCGCCAGCGGAATCTGCGTCAGCAGGGCGGCGTGCTGTTCTGCTGGCAAGTCCTTCGTCATATCGGTGTCGATGAAGCCCGGTGCGATGCAATTGACGGTAATGTTGCGGCTGCCGATCTCGCGCGCCAGCGCGCGGCTCATGCCGGCCACGCCGGCCTTGGCCGCCGCATAATTCATCTGGCCCGGGTTGCCGGACGAGCCGACCACCGACGTGATGTTAATGATACGCCCTGCCTTGGCCTTCATCATGCCGCGCAATACCAGGCGCGCCAGGCGACCGACCGCCGACAGATTGGTGGCAATGACATTATCCCACTCTTCGTCCTTCATGCGCATCGCCAGCTGGTCCTGGGTGATGCCGGCATTATTGACCAGGATCGACAGGCTGCCATAGGTCTTCTGCACATCGTCGACGACGGCGCCGCAGGCTTCGGCGTTGGTGACATTCAGGACCACGCCCTTGCCGCCCAGTTCCTTCAGGTAGTCGGTGATGGCGGCAGCGCCCGCTTCGGTGGTGGCGGTGCCGACCACTTTGGCGCCCTGGCGGGCCAGTTCGACGGCGATGGCCTTGCCAATGCCGCGCGATGCGCCGGTAACGAGGGCGACTTGATTGGTCAAATTCATTGTTATCCTTCTCGTTGGTGGGCGCTGCGCACCCACACGTTTCTCGTCGGGTGGGTAAGGATTTACCCACGCATTTTTTTAGTTAAGCCACGCCATCACGCGCTCGAGGGAAGCCTGGTCGACCAGGGCTTCGCCGGCGAGATTGCCGTCAATCCGTTTGGCCATGCCGATCAGCACTTTGCTCGGGGCGCATTCGACCACCTGGGTGATGCCGTCAGCGGCCATCTTCTGCATGATCTCGACCCAGCGCACCGGGCCTGCGGCCTGGCGAACCAAGGCGTCCTTGATGCCGGCCGGATCGTTCAGGATAGCCACGTCGACGTTATTGATCAAGGCGATTTGCGGTGCATTGAAGTCGATTTTGGCCATGTAATCGCGCAGGCGGTCCGATGCCGGCTTGAGCAGCGACGAGTGGAACGGGGCCGACACCGCCAGTTTCATTGCCCGCTTGGCGCCCTTGGCCTTGGCCAGTTCACAGGCGCGCTCGACGGCGGCGTTGTGGCCGGCGATGACGATCTGGGTCGGTTCGTTGAAGTTGACCGGTTCGACCACTAGGCCCGGGTTGGCGGCGACGGCCTCGAGGCAGACGGCGCGCACCTCGTCGCTTGATAAGCCCAGCACGACGGCCATGCCGCCCTGCCCGACCGGCACCGCATCCTGCATCGCCTGCGCGCGGAAACGCACCAGCGGCACTGCATCCTTGAAGGCAATCACGCCGGCGGCGACCAGCGCCGAGTATTCGCCCAGGCTGTGGCCGGCGACGACGCTCGGGACCGCGCCGCCGGCGGCGATCCAGGCGCGGTAGACCGCCACGGCGGCAGTGAGCATCACCGGCTGAGTGTTGGTGGTCAGGTCCAGCTCCTCTTTCGGGCCTTCGGCGATCAGCTTGCCGAGATTCATGCCGAGCGCGTCGGACGCTTCGGCGACGGTCTGGTCGACGACGGCGTTGCCGGCGAAGCCGTTCAGCATGCCGACCGCTTGCGAACCCTGGCCGGTGAATACAAATGCGAATTTGCTCATGACATTCTTCCTCTAATATTCTCGATGCGCCGGCCATTTTCCGGCCAGCGCGTGGGCAACAAAGTTACCCACCCTATCTGTCTGGTTGCACCGGCCATTTGCCGGCGGACGCGTGGGTAACAAAGTTACCCACCCTACCTGTCTGGTTGCATCGGCCATTTGCCGGCGGACGCGTGGGTAACAACCTTACCTACCCTACATCCTTACATGCGCGCCAGCACGGCGCCCCAGGTGAAGCCGCCGCCGACGCCTTCCATCAGCACGTGCTGGCCCGGCTTGATGCGGCCGTCCCGCACTGCCGTGTCGAGCGCCAGCGGGATCGATGCGGCCGACGTGTTGCCGTGCTGGTCGACCGTGACGACGACATTATCGAGCGACATGTCGAGCTTCCTGGCGGTGCTTTTCATGATGCGGATATTGGCCTGGTGCGGAATCAGCCAGTCGAGCTGGCTGGCCTTCATGCCGGCTTTTTCCAGCACTTCATTGGCCACTTCCTCGAGCACCGACACGGCCAGCTTGAAGACGGCCTGGCCATCCATATACAGGAAGCCGCTGCCGGCAATGGCGCCGCCGACCAGGGTGCCCGGCACCGACAGGATGTCGGCGTGGCGCCCGTCGGCGTGCAGCTTGGTGGCCAGGATGCCCGGCTCGCTTGATGCCGTCAGCACGATCGCGCCGGCGCCGTCGCCGAACAGCACGCAGGTGGTGCGGTCGTCGAAATTGAGGATGCGCGAAAACACTTCGGCGCCGATCACCAGCACGTTCTTGTGCGCGCCCGACTTGATGAAGCTGTCGGCCACCGATACCGCGTAGACGAAGCCGCTGCAGACGGCTTGCACGTCGAACGCGGCGCTGTTATTGGTCATGCCCAGCTTGCGCTGGACGATGCAGGCGGTGCTGGGGAAACTGCCGTAGAAATCCGGGGTCGAACTGGCGACGATGACGAGGTCGATGTCCTGCATGTCGATGCCGGCCATCTCGACGGCGCGCCGGCCCGCTTCGACCGCCAGGTCGGACGACTGCTGGTCGACGGCGGCGTAGTGGCGCGCGGAAATGCCGCTGCGCGAGACGATCCATTCGTCCGAGGTCTCGATGCCCTTGGCGGCCAGCTGGGCCGTCAGGTCGTCGTTCGTGACACGCTGTTTTGGCAAATAGCTGCCGGTACCGATAATTTTGCTATACAAAGTCATGCCGTGCCGTCCACTAATTGGTTGGTGCTTCCGTTTCCGTAACCGCGGCAGGTGCTTGTGGCATCAGCTCGGCGATCATCGATGAAAGTTGCGAAAGCATATTGTAATTGGCCGCGTCGTAAGCGCGCTTGATGGCGAATTCGTAGGCGTAGGCATCGGCCCCGCCATGGCTCTTGAACACCAGGCCGCGCAAGCCGAGCAGGCTGGCGCCGTTATAGCGCGACGGGTTCATCTTGTTCTTGATCGACTTCAAGGCGCCCATCGCGAAGGCGGCGCCGATGATCGTGAAGATATTACGCTTGAATTCGGTCTTGATGGTATTGCCGAGGAAACGGGCCAGGCCTTCGATCGCCTTCAGCGTCACATTCCCGACGAAACCGTCGCACACGACCAGGTCGACCGTGCCCTTGAAGATATCATTGCCTTCGACATTGCCATAGAAATTGAGCTTGCCGCTGGCGTGGTCGGCCTGCAGCAGCGTGGCGGTGGCCTTCACCACTTCATTGCCCTTGATATCTTCGGTGCCGACATTGAGCAGGCCGATGGTCGGGGCCTTCTTGCCTTCCATCGCCGACACCAGCACCGAACCCATGATGGCGAACTGGTGCAGGTGGTGCGGCTCGCAGTCGACATTGGCGCCGAGGTCGAGCATATAGGTCGGGCCGTCGTTCTGGTTCGGCAGGATCGAGCAGATGGCCGGGCGGTCGACGCCGACCATGGTCTTGAGCACATAGCGCGACACCGCCATCAGCGCGCCGGTATTGCCGGCCGACACGGCGGCGTCCGCCTTGCCGTCCTTGACCAGCTCGGCCGCCACGCGCATCGACGAATCCTTCTTGCGGCGCAGCGCCACTTCGAGCGGGTCATCCATCGTCACCACTTCGGACGCGTGCACGACGGACAGGCGCGGATGCGATTGCGCATGGTGCTTCTTGAGTTCCGCGTGCAGCTCCGCCTCCAGGCCGACGAGGATCAGCTCGGCGTTCGGTTCGTGCTTAACGAAGGAAATGGCTGCGGCAATGGTAACCGACGGGCCGTGGTCTCCGCCCATGCAGTCGATTGAGATTTTAATTGTCATTTGTATTGATTCAACCCGGCCGCGCGAGGCGGCACATGGCATCATTGTCAGCGTCGGCAGCGCACTGTGACAGTGCACTTATGCCTCGCTGAAAAAGAAGAAGCGGCGCCACGCTTGCTATAAACGTTGCACCGCTTCGTCTCAACTCAAGCAAAAAAACGTCGATTACTCGTCGTTCTTGGTCTTGAGGACTTTACGACCACGATAGAAGCCGTTCGGGCTGATGTGGTGACGCAGATGCGTTTCACCGGTCGTTGGCTCGATACCCAGTTGTGGGGCTACCAGGAAATCGTGCGAACGGTGCATGCCGCGCTTCGATGGGGACTTCTTATTCTGCTGAACTGCCATGATGACTCCTAATACATAAGTTCTAAAATTCTAACACATTCGACTAGCAAAAACATGCGAATCGAGTATCCCAGCGGCAAATAATTGCCGACATGTTTAAACGCTTTGCTTCATTGACTGCCACTACTTCATACTCGACTACAACACGCGTTTGACACGTTCTTTGGTGGATGCGGCAACTTTTGCCGACTACCGCGTGGGCAAGCGCAGCTTACCCACCCTATATTCTTTAATGCTCGCCCTTCAGGGCCTTCAAGCTGGCGAACGGATTCGGCTTGGCTGTTGCGTGCGCCTCGATGGCGTCATGGTCGGGGCACACTTCGTGTTTCGGCACCTGCGGCAAGGCCAGCAAGGCTTCGTCCTCGAACAGGTCGCGCACATCGATGTCGCGCGAACCGACGATGACGTCGATGCTTTCATCGTCGAGGATCTCTTCGATCTCGTCGGCATCGTCGTCCGTCTTGCCCGGCACCAGCACGGTGTTCGAACGGATCGCATACGCATACGGGGTCAGGCAACGCTGGCAAGTCAGCTGCACCGTGCCGGCTACCGACAACACCATCTGCGGGTAACCCATCTTGTGCGAACCGCCTTCGACCGACCAGGTGATCTCACCCGACAGGTCCGCGCATTCCTTGCTTAACCGGAGCATCTGGGCGACAGGAGTGACCCCTTCGCGGCGACCCATGCTTCGACAAAATTCAAAAGCGTCGATGACAAAAGCGCTCATGTGCAGTAACAATCCCCGGAAAACCTGCGATAATAACAGGCTTTTCGCTGCCAAGTCAAAGACTTAGCGCATTTATTTCCACTCCTACCGGACTGACGCGCCGCGCATGATACCAAAAAACCCGCCTTTCCGCCTGATTCTCGCATCCAGCTCCCCCTACCGGCGTGAATTACTTTCCCGTTTGCAAATACCGTTCGACGTCATGGTGCCCGACCTGGACGAGGCGCCACTGCCCGGCGAACCTCCGGAGGCGACGGCGCTGCGGCTGGCGCGCGCCAAGGCCGAGGCGGTGGCCGGCAAAGCGGGGCCGGACGCGGTCGTCATCGGTTCGGACCAGGTCGCCACGCTCGATGGCGTGCAAATCGGCAAACCGGGCAACCACGCCAATGCGCTGGCCCAGCTGCAACAGATGCGCGGGCGCCGCGTCACCTTCCATACCGCCCTGTGCGTGTGGGATGCGCGCTCGTCTGAGCCGGTCCAGCTGGCCAATGTGCAGACCTTCGTGACGGTGCGCGACCTGCCGGACGCCGAACTGGACGCCTACTTGCACATCGAACAACCTTACGATTGCGCCGGCAGCGCCAAGAACGAAGGCCTCGGCATTGCCCTGCTGGAACAGATCGACAGTAGCGACCCGACCGCGCTCACCGGCTTGCCCCTGATCGCATTGACCAGTATGCTGCGGCGAGCGGGATTGCCGTTTTTCAACATTCAGACCCAATGACCGGAACCCTTTACCTCATCCCCAATACGCTGGGCCCGACCGAAGCAGTGCCCGGCGCGCTGGACGGCGTGATTCCGCCGCAGGTGCGGGCAATCACGGCCCGGCTCGATTATTTCGTGGCCGAGAACGCCAAGACGGCGCGCGCCTTCCTCAAGATCGTCGCCCTGGACCACCCGCTGGCGCGGCCGCTGCAGGAAATCGAGATCGCCGAACTGAACGTCAATACGCCGCAAGCCGCGCTGTCGGCCCTGCTGGCGCCGCTGCTGGCCGGGCGCGATGCCGGCCTGGTGTCGGAAGCGGGCGTGCCGGCCGTGGCCGACCCCGGCGCCGATTTGGTCAGGATGGCGCACCAGCATGGCGTCACCGTCAAGCCGCTGGTCGGCCCGTCGTCGCTGCTGCTGTCGGTCATGGCCAGCGGCTTGAATGGCCAGAGCTTCGCGTTCAACGGCTACCTGCCGCAGGACGCGGCCCAGCGCAGCGCCCGCATCAAGGAACTGGAGACGCGCGCGCGCAAGGAAAAGCAGACCCAGCTGTTCATCGAAACACCGTATCGCAATGCCGCCATGCTCGAAGCGCTGGTGGCCAATTGCCAGCCGGGCACGCTGGTGTGCGTGGCGACCGACCTGTCCTTGCCGGGCGAGACGATCCGCACCCTGCCCGGCTCCGCGTGGAAGGCCTTGCTCAAGGCGGGCAAGGGCCCGGACTTCCATAAGAAACCCACCGTTTTCCTACTGCTAGCCCAATGATATGAGCGCTAAACCTGCCGTGTTGATCCCGCTGCCGAACCAGGACTTTGATCCGACCGAAGTGGCGATCACATGGAAGGTCATGCGCGACAACGGCATCGAGATCGAGTTCGCCACCATGGATGGGGCGACGCCGGAAGCGGACCAGATGATGCTGTCGGGCGAGGGACTGGACCTGTGGGGCGCCCTGCCCCTGCTCAATCAATTCAAGCTGCTGGGCCTGCTGCTGCGGGCCGGGCCGGCGACGCGCCAGGCCTACAGGGTGATGGCGCAGGACCCGCGCTTCCTGCGTCCGATCAAGT
Source organism: uncultured bacterium (assembly GCA_965233055.1). Classification (GTDB taxonomy): domain Bacteria; phylum Pseudomonadota; class Gammaproteobacteria; order Burkholderiales; family Burkholderiaceae_D; genus Telluria_A. The sequence goes on along the minus strand of CBDDRJ010000150.1, from coordinate 3,540 downwards.
TCTCGGCCATCGATATCGACAGGTTCCAGGGCCTGGTGCTGCCGGGCGGACACCGCGCGCGCGGCATGCGGGCCTACCTGGAGAATACCGCGCTGCAGGACAAGGTCGCCGCGTTCTTCGATTCCGGCAAGCCGGTCGGCGCCGTGTGCCATGGCGTGGTGCTGGCCGCGCGCAGTATCTCGCCGCTCACCGGGCGCTCGGTGCTGCATGGACGCAAGACCACCGGCTTGCCGTGGGCGATGGAACGCAAGGCCTGGCGCCTGATGCAATGGGCCGGGCGCTTCTGGGACGCGGGCTACTACCGCACCTACCGCGAAACGCCCGACGAGCCGCCCGGTTACTGGAGCGTGCAGGCCGAGGTGACGCGGGCGCTGGCGTGCGACAGCGACTTTGTCGACGTGCCGGACGACGCGCCGCACAGCTTCATGAAGAACAGCGGCATATTCCGCGACAGTACCTACGAGTCGCGGCCGGCCTGGGTGGTCACGGACGGCAATTATGTATCGGCGCGCTGGCCGGGCGATGTGTATGCGTTTTCCCGCCAGCTGTCGCTGCTGGTGCGCAAGGCGCACGGGCTGTGATGCCGCGTGGGTAAGCAAACTTACCCACCCTGGGCCTGGTCAGGAAAGCGCCCGGCCTTTGAACGGTGGGCACAGAGTGCCCACCCTACGCGGCCTCCTCGGCCATATTATTGACCCACTCGAATGCTTCCATCTGGATGTCGCGCAGGTCGATCGTGGTCAGGCCCAGCGCGCCCAGAGCGTGCTTGATCTCTGCGCCCTTGTGCGGGTTTTCCAGCATCTCGACCAGGTCCAGCATGAAGCCGAATTCGCCCTTGCGCTCGAGCAGCGCGGTGCGCACCTCGTCGTTGACGGTGACGGTGCCGAGGATGTCTTCCATCGCAATCGAGAACAGCGTGTCCATCAGCGACATGATACCGACCGTGAACGCCACTTCGGCGCGCGCCTGCTGCTTCGGCTGCAGGGCGAGGTAGATCAGTTCCATCAGTTTGCCGCGCGTGGTGGCCAGTTGCAGCAGCGGCGAATTGAATTCGACCGCCCCGCCCGGCTTGGTATAGAGCAGGATCTGCAGCCAGCGCTGCAGCTGGCGGCGGCCCAGCACCATCAGCGCCTGGCCCAGCGAATCGATGCGGTTGCGCACGCCGGAAGCGGCGCTGTTGACCAGGCGCAGCAGGTTCAGGCTGACCAGCGCGTCGCGCTTGACGGCCAGTTCGATATCCTTGTTGTCGGCATCGGAATTGATCAGTTCGAGCAGGTGGATGATGGCCAGCTGCGACGGCGCGATGGTCTTGCCGGTCAGGATCACCGGACGGGCAAAGTAATAGCCCTGGAAGTATTCGAAGCCCAGCTCCATGCAGACGTGGAACTGCTCGAGCGTCTCGACCTTTTCGGCCAGCAGCTTCTTGCCCGGGGTCTTGATGTTTCTCACCAGCGCCGGCAAGGTGCCCGGCTCGACGCCCATCAGGTCGATCTTGATCACCTCGACCAGCGGCAACAGGATTTGCACATCCGGCGACTGGGCGACGACGTCGTCGAGCGCGAACTTGAAGCCGAGCGCTTTGAGCTCGCGCATGCGGGCCACGACGGTCGGAGTCGCCTTGACGGTCTCGAGGATCTCGAGGATCACGCGGTTGTTCGGCAGGAAACGGATGAAGTCGCTCATCAACACGACGGCGTCGACATTGACGAAGGCGAGGCTGGTGCCGACCACCTGCTCCATGCCGAGCGTGGCCGCGTGCGAGATGACGCAGGCGGTGGCGCTGGCGTCGTCGGTGACGTCGGCCGTGGCCTTGCTGCCGCCATTGCGGAACAGCAGTTCGAAGGCAACCAGCAGCTGGTCGCGGCTCAGGATCGGTTGGCGTGCCAGGAAGAAATCGTCCGACACAGTTCCTGGTTCAGGCAAGGCAACAGCCGCTTCAGATGGCATTCCGTACTCCAAGTGACGATCGATGGCACACCTTCGGGCATGCCTCTATTGAAAAAAGGCAACCGTCACTATACACCAGCGCAACTGGAAATTAACACCGGTTTGGTGAATTTCCACCCACCCCGAATCTATCCTACGTAAAGCACTTACATCAGCGCTTACAGCGAGTGCGCCAGCTCATTGACCCATTCGAAAGTGGCCAGCTGCATGGCGTTCATATCGCCTGGGGAAATATCGAGAGCCTGCAGCGCCTGCAGCAGCGCGCCGTCGTCGGCGCCGCGCTCGAGCAGTTCGGCCACCGTCAGCATGGCACCGAGGTCGCCCTTGCGCTCAAGCAGCGCGTCCCTGACTTCCTGCGTCACCGACAAGGTCGACAGCACGTCTTCCAGCGTCATCGAGAACAGCGCATCCATCAGCGACATGATGCCGACCGAGAACGCGACGTCGGCCGCCGCCCGGTGCGACGGGCGCACATGCTTGACCATCAGTTCGAGCAGCTTGCCGCGGGTGGTGGCCATCTGCAGCAGCGGCGACGTGAATTCCATCGAGCCGCCCGGTTTGGCGTACAGCAGGATCTGCAGCCAGCGCTGCAGCTGGCGCCGGCCCAGGATCATCAGGGCCTGGCCGATCGAGTCGATCTTGCTGCGCGCGCCCGCCGCCGGCGTGTTCACCAGCCGCAGCAGGTTCAGGCTGATCAGGGCGTCGCGCTTGATGCTGCTTTCGATATCGGACGTTTCGGCATCGGAATTGATCATGTCGAGCAGGCGCATGATGGTCAGTTCGGACGGCGCAATTTTCTTGCCGGAAAGGACCACCGGTTTCGAGAAGTAATAGCCCTGGAAGTAATCGAAGCCCAGGCCCAGGCAGTGGTTGAATTCTTCCAAGGTTTCGACCTTTTCGGCCAGCAGCTTCTTGTCGCCGCTCTTCATCTGGCGCACCAGGCCGGCCAGCGTGCTCGCCTCCAGGCCGCGCAAGTCGATCTTGATGACGTCGACCAGCGGCAGGAACTTCTGCACGTCGTCCGAATCGGCGATCACATCGTCGAGGGCGAACTTGAAGCCGGCCGCCTTGAGCTCGATCACGCGCGCCACCACTTCGTCGGTGGCAATGACGGTTTCGAGAATTTCCAGAATCACCTGGTCGTTCGGCAGGAAGCGCACGAAGTCACTCATCAGCACTGCGGCGTCGACATTGACCAGCGCCAGGCTGTCGCCGACCACCTGCTCCATGCCCAGCTGCGATGCGTGAGCGATGACGGGGGGGGTGGCGGCCGTGTCGTCGGACACGCCGGCCGGGCCGCCGCCGGCGGCACTGCGGAACAATAACTCGAAGGCGACGATTTTCTGGTCGCGCCCCAGGATAGGCTGGCGAGCGAGGAAGAAATCGGTCGATGGCGCGGAAGCAGGAGTCGTGGACATGCTCAATCTCTATCGATGTGGATGGAAATGGGACCTCAAGGACGGCGCGGGCCGCGCGGGCTGCCGGGCCGGGTTGGACGGGTACTGTCGCCGGGGCGGGCAGGACGGCTGTTGTCGCCCGGCCGCGCAGTTCGGGGGCTGGCGCCGGGACCCGCCGCAGCGGCGGCTGGACGGC
>CBDDRJ010000149.1:0-49697 GCA_965233055.1 uncultured bacterium | reverse complement strand
CCGCAAGGCGGGCTACGCGGTCAGTATCGTCAAGGCTGGCGCCAGGATTGCCGGCTACGACGGCGGCCCGGTGCGCGCGCCGCTGACCGACCTTGACGCGGACGAATGCGAGATGCTGGCCAAGCTGATGGCAAAGCAGGGGGCGCAATGAGTGTCCTTGACGGCAGCATGCTGATTGGCCGCGACCTTGTGCGCGGCACGGGCGGCAAACTGCGCGCCATTAACCCGGCCACGCTGAGCGAAATGGAACCGGCCTTCGGCCTGGCGACTGCCGACGATGTGGTGCGCGCCTGCGCGCTGGCGGAGCTGGCGTTCGATCCGTTGCGCGCCACCCCCCTGGAACAGCGCGCCGCTTTCCTCGAACGGATAGCAGACAATATCGTCGCCATCGGCAGCGCGCTGATCGAACGGGCGATGCAGGAAACCGGCCTGCCGCAAGCCCGCCTCGAAGGCGAGCGTGGCCGCACGGTCGGGCAGTTGCGCCTGTTTGCCAAGGTGGTCCGCGATGGTAACTTCCTCACTGCGACGCTCGACTCGGCGCTGCCGGAGCGGGCGCCGCCGCGGCCTGATCTGCGCATGTGCAAAATCGGCGTCGGCCCGGTTGCCGTTTTCGGTGCAAGCAACTTCCCGCTGGCGTTCTCGGTCGCCGGTGGCGACACTGCCTCGGCGCTGGCGGCCGGCTGCTCGGTCGTGGTCAAGGCCCACAACGCCCACCTCGGCACCTCTGAACTGGTTGGCCGCGCCGTGCGGCAGGCGGCGATCGAATCGAATATGCCGGAAGGCGTGTTCTCGCTGCTCGTCGGCGACGGCCGAGTCGTTGGCCAACAGCTGGTAAGCGACCCGGCGATCAAGGCGGTTGGCTTCACCGGTTCGCGGTCCGGCGGCCTGGCCCTGGTACGCGCCGCTGCTGCGCGTGCCGAACCGATTCCTGTCTACGCCGAGATGAGCAGCGTCAATCCGGTGTTCCTGCTGCCGACCAAGCTGGCCGAGAATCCGGTGGCGCTGGCACAGGGCTTTGTCGATTCGCTGACCCTGGGCGCTGGCCAGTTCTGCACCAACCCTGGGCTGGTGCTCGGCATCAAGGGCGAGGCGCTCGAGCAGTTCAGCGCCGCGCTCGTCGCGGCCCTGCAAGCGAAGGCCGGCGCGACCATGCTGACCCCGGGCATCCATGATGCCTACGGCAGCGGCGTGGCGCGCCTGGCGGGCGTGGCCGGGGTAGCGCTGCTGGCGATGGGCCAGCCTGGCAATACCGAATGCTCGGCGCAAGGGGCGATGTATGCCTGCGACGCCAGCACCTACCTGTCGACCCCGGCGCTGCACGACGAGATCTTCGGCCCGTGCTCGCTGCTGGTGCGCTGCGCCGACGAAGCCGAGATGCTGCGTTTCGCCAGCCGCCTCGAAGGTCAGCTGACCGCCACCGTGCATGCCGCCAGCGGCGACCAGGCGCTGGTCGGCGCGCTGCTGCCGACGCTCGAGCGCAAGGCGGGGCGCCTGTTGTTCAATGGCTTCCCGACCGGAGTCGAAGTGGCCCATTCGATGGTTCATGGCGGACCGTTCCCGTCGACTTCGGACAGCCGCAGCACCTCGGTCGGCGCTACCGCGATCGACCGTTTCCTGCGGCCGGTGTGCTACCAGAACCTGCCGGCAGCCTTGCTGCCGGCGGCTCTGCAGGATGGCAATCCGCTCAAGCTGAGCCGGATGCTCGATGGGACGCTGACTCCACCGTAGGGTGGGTAACAAGTTACCCACCCCACATAACCATAAGATATCGAGACAAAATGACACAACCTGCCATTGGTAAGTACCGCTGGACCATTTGCGCCTTACTGTTCTTTGCGACCACCGTCAATTACCTGGACCGCCAGGTACTGAGCCTGCTGGCGCCAGACCTGTCGAAGGAATTTAACTGGTCCAATTCCGACTACGCCAATATCACGGCGGTATTCCAGTTCGTGTACGCGATTTCGATGCTGTTCGCCGGCCGCGTGGTCGACAAGCTGGGCACCAAGGCCGCCTTCCTGCTGGCGATCTTGGTCTGGTCGATCGGCGCCGTGATGCACGCGTTCTCGATCCAGATGGGCACTGGCATCGCTCAAGCGATGAGCTGGCTGGGCCTGGCCGCGGTACCGGTCTCGATCCTCGGCTTCATGGTGTCGCGCGCCGTGCTGGCCCTGGGCGAAGCGGGTAACTTCCCGGCCGCGATCAAGGCCACCGCCGAATATTTCCCCAAGAAGGAGCGCTCGTTCGCCACCGGCATCTTCAACTCCGGCGCCAACGTCGGCGCCATCCTGGCACCATTGGCGGTGCCGGAGATCGCCAGCTACTGGGGCTGGCAAGCCGCTTTCATCGTCATCGGCGCGATCGGCTTCATCTGGATGGGACTGTGGTATGTCTTCTACGACAAGCCTGAACTGCAAAGCCGCCTGTCGAAGATTGAGCTGGGCCATATCCAGAGCGACGAACTGGACCCGGCCGCTCTGCCGTCCGGCCGCCAGCTGGGCTGGGTGTCGCTGCTCGGCTACCGCCAGACCTGGGCCTTCGCCTTCGGCAAATTCATGACCGACGGCGTGTGGTGGTTCTTCCTGTTCTGGCTGCCCACTTATCTGTCGGCCCAGTACGGCATGGGCAAGGACGACTTCCAGGTGCCGCTGGCCGTCCTGTACAGCATGACGATGATCGGCAGTATCGGCGGCGGCTGGTTCCCGACCTATTTCATCAATAAGGGTTCCAACCCGTATGACGGTCGCATGAAGGCGATGCTGTGCATTGCCCTGTTCCCGCTGGTCGTGCTGCTGGCGCAACCGTTTGGCTATATCAGTTTCTGGGTGCCGGTACTGTTGATCGGCATTGGTGCCTCGGCCCACCAGGCCTGGTCGGCCAATCTGTTCACCACCGTGTCGGACATGTTCCCGAAACGCTCGGTCGGCTCGGTGGTCGGCATCGGCGGCATGGCCGGCGGCCTGGGTGGCGTGTTGATCACCAAGATCGGCGGCTGGCTGTTCGACTACTACGGCGCCATGGGCCAGATCCAGACCGGCTACACCATCATGTTCACCGGCTGCGCAGTGGCCTACCTGTTGGCGTGGGGCGTGATGAAAACCCTGGTGCCGCGCTACCAGGAAATCCGCGAGCCTGCACGATGACAGTGGCGATCGAACGGGTCGGCACCCGGCGCGGCGCGGTGGGCGAAGGCCCGCTGTGGAACGGCCGCGAGGGTGCCTGGTACTGGGTCGATATCACCGCGCGCGAACTGTGGCGCATGGATGCCTCGAGCGGCGCCATCAGCCATAGCCTGTGCGACGAAATGATCGCCTGCCTGGCGCTGGCCAGCGGCGGTGGTCTCATCGCCGGCATGGAGAGCGGCATTTTCCACCTGGACCCTGGCGCTGCAAAGGGCGCGCGCAGGCTGGCCGCGCCGCCCGAACTGGGCGAGGGCATGCGCTTTAACGATGGCCGCTGCGACCGCCAGGGCCGCTTCTGGAGCGGCACCATGTATATGGATGCTGCCACGTCTCTGCGCGAAGGCAAGCTGTACCGTCTCGATGCCGGCAGCGGCCTGTCGGCCCCGGTGGTCAAGGGCCTGCTGGTGCAGAACGGCCTGGCCTGGTCGCCGGACGGCACCACCATGTACCTGTCGGATTCCCACCCGAATGTCCAGCAAGTGTGGGCGTTTGACTACGACGTGGCGACCGGTCAGCCGTCGAACCGCCGCACCTTTGTCGACATGCGGCCCCTGCCCGGGCGCCCGGACGGCGCAGCGGTCGATACCGACGGTTGTTACTGGATTTGCGGCAATGATGCCGGCTGCCTGCTGCGCTTCACGCCTGACGGCGTGCTGGACCGCCGTATCGACGTGCCGATGGCCAAGCCGTCGATGTGCAGTTTCGGCGGCGCGGCGATGGATGAATTATTAGTGACGTCGATCTCGGCCGGCCAGCCCGAGGGCGACGAATGGGCCGGGGCGACGATTCTGTTGCGTCCCGGTGCGCAGGGCATCCACGAAAGCTTTTACCCGCTGTAACAAGACTTCCCCCCCCGATAAAAAACCTATACAGAGACAAAGGATCTTCCATCATGCGAATGATACGCCCGATAGCACTCACTGTGATGGCCTTTGCCGTCCACAGTGCCTATGCCCAGACTGCGCCGGCCCAGACCGAAGTCGTGGTCGTGACCGGCCTGCGCGCCTCGCTCGAGAGCGCACTGAAGAACAAGCGCGACGACAACGGCATTGTCGACGTCATCAAAGCCGAAGACATGGGCAAGTTCCCTGACACCAACCTGGCCGAGTCGCTGCAGCGCGTGCCGGGCGTGGTGATCGACCGCGACGCCGGCGAAGGCCGCAATATCACGGTGCGCGGCCTCGGCAACGACTTCACGCGGGTGCGCATCAATGGCATCGAAGGCCTGGCCACCACCGGCGGCACCGACAGCTCGGGCGGCGCCAACCGCTCGCGCGGCTTCGACTTCAATGTGTTCTCGTCCGACCTGTTCAACTCGCTGACGGTGCGCAAGAGCCCGAGTGCCGACGTCGACGAAGGCTCGCTCGGCGCCACCGTCGACCTGCAGACGACCCGTCCGCTCGACCTGGCCAAGGGCAATACCGCGGCGTTTGCCGCCAAGGCCCGCTACAACGACCTGTCGGGCAAGACCGACCCGCGCATGTCTTTCCTCGCTTCGCACACCAATGAGTCGCGCACCTTCGGCGCCCTGATCTCGGGCGCCTACTCGAAGCGCCAGGTGTACGAAGAAGGCTTCTCGACGGTGCGCTGGGACAATGGGGCATCGTCGGGCGGCTGGTGCGCGCCGATCGGCGTGGCCAACAACCCGAGCAACTCGACCGCCACCACCTGCGGCCCGGCTGCCCAGGGCGTGGCCCGGTTGCCGGCATCGAGTGCGGCGACCGACGCCTACAACCTGGCGAAAGCGGCCGGCAACTTCCACCCGCGCCTGCCACGCTACGGCCGCCTGACCCACGACCAGGACCGCCTCGGCCTGACCGGTTCGGTGCAATGGAAGCCGGTCAAGGGCACCAAGCTGACGCTCGACATGCTGTACTCGAAAATGGATGCGACGCGCCAGGAAGACTTCCTCGAGGCGATTTCGTTCAGCCGCAGCGCCAGCCAGGGCGGCAAGCCGCAGACCTCGGTCGTCAGCACGGCCTACGCGCCGAACGGCGCGCTGCTGTACGGCACCTATAACGGCGTCGACATCCGCGCCGAGTCGCGCTTCGATGAATTGTCGACCACCTTCACCCAGCCGACGCTGACCTGGGACCAGGACATCACCGATGCGCTGCGCCTGAACGTCAAGGCCGGCCGCGCCTCGTCCAAGTTCCGCAATCCGGTGCAGACCACGACCACGCTCGACGCCCTCAACGTCAACGGCTACACGATCGACTTCCGCAACAGCGACCGCACCCCGGTCATCGCCTACGGCTTCGACGTCAACTCGGCGACCGGCCCGCTCAAACTGGTCGGCGTGCCGGCCGTGGCCAGCGGCACCCAGCCGACTTCAGTGCCGAACACGACGACCAGCGAAATCCGCATCCGTCCGCAGGGCGCCACCAACACCAATGACGTGTTCCATGCCGACCTGGTGTGGGATGTGATTCCCGACCACTTCAGCCTGAAGGCAGGTACCGATCTCAAAAAGTACCGCTTCGATTCCTACGAGTCGCGCCGCGTCAACCAGAACGACACCATCTTCGCGCCGCCGGCCGGCACCTCGATGGCGGGCCTGATCACCAGCCTGTCCGGTTTCGGCAAAGGCCAGAGCCTGCCGGCTGGCACGCCGACCAGCTGGGTCATTCCGAACCTGAACGCGATCGCCTCCGCCTATGACATTTATTGCAACTGCCTCAAGAGCGGCCCGGCCGGCGGCCCGGGCGACTTCACGCTGTCGTCGATCACCAACGGCAATGCGCGCGGCAACAACCGCGCCGTCGGCGAAGACGACAAGGGCGTGTTCGTCATGGGCGAGTTCAGCAACGACACACTGTTGCCGTTCCCGCTGCGCGGCAATGCCGGCGTGCGCTATGTGCGCACCAAGCAGAGCGCGACCGGCTACCAGGCTGCGGGCGGCGGCACCGCCGTCACGGTCGAGAACAACTACAGCGACACCTTGCCGTCGTTTAACCTGGCGGCCAACTTGAGCCGCGACTTCATCGTCCGCATCGCCGCCGCCAAGGTGATGGCGCGTCCGCAGCTGGGCTTCCTGTCGCCGGGCGGCACCATCTCGACCACCGGCACGCTGACCGTCACTTCCGGCAACCCGACGCTCAAGCCGTTCCGCGCCAAGACCTTCGACGCCAGCTTCGAATGGTACTTCGGCAAGAACGCCTTCCTCGGACTGGGCCTGTTCCAGAAGAACATCGACACCTATATCCAGAACCTGCGCACCAATGTGGCGTACAAGGACACGGGGTTGCCGATGAACCTGTTGCCGAGCAACTTCACCGGCGAAGAAGTGTTCGCGCTGACGGCGCCGATCAATACCGAAGGGGGCAAGCTCAAAGGCTTCGAACTGAATTACCAGCAGCCGTTCACCTTCCTGCCCGGCTGGGGCCGCCACTTCGGCACCTTGCTGAACTACACCAAGGTCAGCTCGAAGATCAACTACGTCGTCTCGCCGGCGTCGGCGACCACCATCACCGACGACCTGCTGAACCTGTCGCCGACGTCGTGGAACGCCACCGTCTACTATGATGACGGCAGCTTCAGCGCCCGCCTGTCGGCCGCCAACCGCTCGTCGTTCCTGACCCGCGTCCCTGGCCAGAACAATAATGACGTCGAAGGCAAGAACAGTTCCGTCAACGTCGACATGTCGTTCTCGTACAAGATCAGCCCGAAGATGGACATCACGCTCGAAGGCGTCAACCTGACCAATCAGCCGAACGACCAGTTCATCAGCCGGGCCCGTGACAGCGTCGTGGTCAACAATTATACGGGCCGCGAAGTGCTGCTCGGTTTGCGCTACAAGTTCTAGGTTTTGGCAAGGCGCGATGCTGCGCCTGTTGTAAATGCAACAACGAGGGGCGGATTCATTCCGCCCCTTTGTCATCGGGCGGCCGTTAGCGGTATAGTGCTTGATACAAACTAGACGGCGCCCAAGGAACTCAGATGAAGGCAGCGGTATCGATCGACCGCAACAGTCTGCCTCGATTGCGATCGGGATGGCGGCGCGTGGCGCTGGCTGTCCTGCTGGCCTTGCCCCTGTGGGCCGCGGCGGCCGACGCCGTCAAACTGCAGCTGAAGTGGCACCACCAGTTCCAGTTCGCCGGCTACTACGTGGCGCTGGAGAACGGCTACTACCGCGAAGCGGGGCTCGACGTCCAGCTGATCGAAGGAGGGCCGGCCGTCGATGTCGCCGCCGAAGTGGTCGCCGGGCGCGCCCAGTTCGGCGTGGGCGGCTCCCAAATCCTGCTCGAACGGGCGCGCGGCAGGCAGCTGACGGTGCTGGCCGTGGTATTCCAGCATTCGCCGGCCATCATCCTGGCCCCGCGCAGCAAGGGCATCCATACCGTGTCGCAGCTGGCGGGGCGCACCCTGATCGACAGCCCCGGCAACGGCGACATCGCGGCCATGCTGATGAGCGCGGGGATCGGCTACGCAGGCATCCAGAAAATCGATGGCTACGGCGAACCGGGTGACCTGCTCGACGGCAAGGCGGACGCGATGGTCGCCTACAGCACCTCCGAACCGTTTGTGCTTGAACAGCTGGGCGTGCCCTATGTGGCGCTGTCGCCGCGTGCGATCGGCATCGATTTTTACGGCGACAACCTGTTTACCACCAGCGCCCACGTCAAGGTGCATCCGGACCGGGTCGAGGCATTCCGCGCCGCCAGCCTGCGCGGCTGGGCCTACGCCCTGTCGCACCGCGAGGAAACGGTCGACATGATCCGAGCAGTCTATTCCAAGCGCAAGACCCGCGCCGCCCTGATGTACGAGGCGAACCAGATGGCGACGCTGATCCAGCCCGAGCTGATCGAACTGGGCTATCAGAGTGCGTCGCACTGGCACGACATCGCCAACACCTACCGTTCGCTCGACATGCTGCCGCCCGAGGATGACCGCATGGATGGCCTGATCTACCAGCCGGCCGGCGCGCCGCTGCCGGCCTGGCTCAAGCAGGTACTGGTCGGCGGGGGCCTGCTCGCCGCGATCCTGTTCGGGGTGGCCACCTGGATCGGCCTGCTCAACCGCCGGCTGACCGGCGAGATCGCCGAGCGCAGCACGGCCGAGCAGCACATGCAGCTGGCGCGTGCCAATGCCGAGGCGGCGCGCAAGCAGCTGGTGGCGATGTCGGACGCGCTGCCGCTGTGCATGTTCCAGGTGCAGACCTTCATCGACGGCCCGCCGCGCTGCAATTTCGTCTCGAGCCGGGTGCTCGAGGTGCTGGGCGTGTCGGCCGCCGAGATCATGGCCGACCCGGCCCAGCGCCACCGCAATATCGAGCCCGACGACAGCGATGCCTATATGGCGGCGGTGCGGGTCGCCGCCGACAACCTGTATGCGGGCCGCCCCAGCGCCCCGGTCGACCTGCTGATGCGGCGCCGGCGCGGCAGCCAGATGCGCTGGATCGAGACACGTGTATTCCCCGACCCGCCCGACCAGGCCGATGGCAGCATCACGTGGAATGGCTACTATGTCGACATCACCAAGGTGCGCCAGGACCAGCAGCTGATGCAGGACGTGCTCGACGAATGCCCGGCCGTGGTGCTGATCAAGGACACCAGCGGCCGCTTCCTGTTCACCAACCGGGCGTTCGACCGCCTTTTCCATATCGCTCCGGGCGAGGCGATCGGCAAGGACGCGATCGGCGAGCTGCCGCCGGAAACGCTGGCGCAGATCCGCGCCGCCGATGCCGAAGTGATCGCCAGCGGCCAGACCCGCCAGTTCGAAGAGGACATCCGGACCGCGGCCGGCCAGCGCTCGCTGCTGACCAGTAAATTCGCCCTGTTCGACGACGACGGCAAGCCGCGCGCGGTGTGCTCGATCGCCACCGACATCACCGAAAAGCGGCGCACCGACAAGATCCTGGCGCAGGAACGCGAACGCCTGCAGCGCATCCTCGACACGGCGCCGGTCGGCGTCGCCATCAGTTCCGACGGCGTCACGCGCTTCCACAATCCGCGCTTCGACGACATGATGGGCAGCCTCGATTCGGGCGCCGTCGCGCTCGACCACGCCCACATGGCGCAGTTTGCCCAGGACGGCGTGGTGCGCGACGTGGAACTGAACCTGCCCGGCCACGACGGCACCACCCGCACTTTCCTGGCCACCTACCTGCAGACCGAATTCGACGGCAGCGACGGCGTATTGGCGTGGCTGGTCGACGTTTCCGGGCTGAAGTTGGCAGAGCAGGATATGCGCCAGGCCAAGGACCTGGCCGAAGACGCCACCCGCATGAAGTCGGACTTCCTGGCCAATATGAGCCACGAGATCCGCACCCCGATGAATGCCATCATCGGCATGAGCCACCTGGCATTGAAGACCGGCCTCGATGCGCGCCAGCGCGACTATGTGGAAAAGATCCAGCGCGCCAGCGGCCACCTGCTGGCCCTGATCAACGATATCCTCGACTTCTCGAAGATCGAAGCGGGCAAGCTCGACATCGAGTACACCACCTTTGCCCTCGACAGCCTGCTCGAACATGTCGGCAGCCTGGTGTCGGACAAGCTGGCGGCCAAGCAGATGGTGCTCGACATCGATGTCGGCCACGACGTGCCGCCCTACCTGGTGGGCGACCCGCTGCGGCTGGGCCAGATCCTGCTGAACTTTGCCAATAACGCCGTCAAGTTCACCGAGCGCGGCGAAGTGACGCTGGTGGTCAGGGTGCACACCGTCGACGACACCAGCGTCAAACTGTATTTCGCCGTGCGCGACACCGGCATCGGGCTGACGCCGGCCCAGAGCGCGCGCCTGTTCCAGAGCTTCCAGCAGGCCGACGGTTCGACCACGCGCAAGTATGGCGGCACCGGACTCGGCCTGGCCATCTCCAAGAAGCTGGCCGAACTGATGAACGGCGAAGTCGGGCTCGACAGCGTGTATGGTGCCGGCTCGACCTTCTGGTTCACCGCACAGCTCGGCGTTGGCAGCGCCGGCACGCTGGCGCCGGCGCAGGAAGCGTCGCCATTCCTGGCCATGCCCACCATCGCCGGCGCCCGCGTACTGCTGGCCGAAGACAACGCACTGAACCAGCAGGTGGCGCGCGAACTGCTGATCGACGCCGGCCTGGAGGTCGAGCTGGCCGAAGACGGCCATGCGGCCGTCGCCATGGCGGGGCAGGGCGGCTTCGACGCCGTGCTGATGGACATGCAAATGCCCGGCCTCGACGGTCTGGCTGCGACCCGTCTGTTGCGCGCGCTGCCCGGGCTGGCCACCCTGCCGATCATCGCGATGACCGCCAACGCCATGGTGTCGGACCGCGAGCATTGCATGGCGGCCGGCATGACCGACTTCATCACCAAGCCGGTCGAACCGGACAATTTGTGGCGCGCGCTGCTGCGCGCCATACCGGCGCGCCACACGATGCCGGCGACGGACGCCGCCGCGCAGGCGCAGGACGGCATCCTGCCGGCGGCGATCGACGGCATCGACATGGCCGATGGCCTGCGCCGCGCGCTGGGCAAGCGCGAGCGCTTTGCCCGGCGGCTGCGCGGCTTCGGCAGCGACCAGCGCAGCGCCGGCAGCGACATCGCCGCCGCGCTCGAGCACGGCGAGCAGGACGAGGCGGGGCGTCGCCTGCATATCCTCAAAGGCCTGGCAGGCAATATCGGCGCCCGCGCGCTGGCCGACCTGGCGCGTGCGCTGGAGGCATCGATCGCCGCCGGCATCGACACCAGGGCGCAGGCCGGCGCACTGGCCGCTGCGCTCGACGATCTGGTGGCGGCGATCGACAGCGGCGTGCCTCAGCCGGTGGCAACGATGGCAGCGGCTGACGTCGATCCGGTCGAACGCGATGCGGTGCTCGACCAGTTGCATGAACTGCTGCGCGAGGACGACGCGCGGGCCGACAGCCTGCTGCGTGAGCACGAAGCTTTGCTGGCAGCGGTGCTGCCGCACCACTTCCGGGCGCTGCAGATGGCAGTGGAACAGTTTGAATTCGAGGCCGCGCTGGCGCTGCTGGCGACGGCGCGCCAGGCGATCGATACCCAGAGGGATGTGAATGAGTTACGCAACACTTAAATTTCTGGTGGTCGACAGCGTCAGCGCCATGTGCCAGGTCACGGCCAACAAGCTGCGTGCGCTCGGCGCGTGCGACGTGCAGACGGCGGCCAATGGCCAGGAGGCGCTGAACCTGCTCAAGACCGGCCACATCGACGTGGTACTGTCGGACTGGCCAATGCCGGTGATGGACGGCCTGGCCCTGCTGCAGGCGATGCGCGCCAGCGAGACGCTGGCCAGGACGCCGCTGGTGCTGGTGACGGCCGAGATCGACCGCGAAAAAATCACCCAGGCGATCGGCCTTGGCGTATCGGACTTCCTGGTCAAGCCCTACACCACGGCCCGGCTCGAGGAAAAGATCGCCAGCGCGCTCGGCAAGCGAGCGCCGCGCGCGGCCGCGGCCGGAGCAGCGCCGGCCAAGGCCGAGCTGCGCCAACCGACCTTGCTGGTGGTCGACGATGTGCCGGAAAACCTGCGCCTGATCGCCGACCTGTTCGAAGGCCGCTACAAGGTCAAGGTGGCCGCCAACGGCGCCAAGGCGCTCGCCGTCTGCACCGCCGACAACCCGCCCGACCTGGTCCTGCTCGACGTGATGATGCCGGGGATGGACGGCTTCGAAGTGGCGCGCCGCATGCGCGCCCATCCGAACAGCGAGCATATTCCCGTCATCTTCGTCACTGCGCTCAGCGACGACGCGTCGCAGAAGCGCGGACTCGACCTGGGGGCGGTGGACTTCGTCAGCAAGCCGGTCGACCCGGCCATCCTGCAACTGCGGGTTGACAATTTCATGCGCTATGTGTCGCTGCATCTGCAGCGCCAGGCCGAATACGACACCCTGCTGGAGAACGCGCGCCTGCGCGAAGATGTGGAACGGATGCTGCGCCACGACTTGCTGCGTCCGCTCGAAAGCATCGCCGGCGAGGCCCAGGCGCTGGCCGTGGCGCTGGGCGACGGCCACCCGCAGGCAGCGTCGGCCCGCCAGATGGCGCAGGGCGCGCAGCAGGCGGTCAAAGCGTACACCGAGCGCATGCGCACGCAGGAGCCGGGCGCGGCGAAACCGACGGCGGCAGGGGCGGATGCGCCAAGCACCCCCGCGCCGGCAGCGCCCGCGATAACGCAGGCCGCTGCCGTCCCGGTCCCGGCCGCGCCCGACAGCTTGCCCGCTGCGTCAACGATGGCGCCAGCATGAACCAGCCCGCCCATCCATTCGCCTTGCGAACGATACCGAACGCCGCCGGCCGCCTGACGGCCCGGATCCGTGCCTGGCTCTTCGTCGCCCTGTGCGTGGCCTGCGTATCGTCGTGGGGCACGGTCACCTCTCCGCTGCGTTTCCGCCACCTCACCAACCCGTCCAATCCTTCGGTGCTGTCGTTGCTGCAGGACCGCCAGGGCTTCGTGTGGATCGGAACCCAGAGCGGTGGCCTGTACCGCTTCGACGGCTACCAGGCCGTGCGCTACAGCCATGACGCGCGCAATCCGCGCAGCGTGCCCAATATCCGCGTCACCGCCCTGTACCAGGACCGGGCCGGCCGCATCTGGGTCGGCACCCGCAGCGGCCTGGCCCGCTACGACCCGGCCACCGACGACTTCACGCGCTACGCGCCGGCCGAGGGCCCCAGCCGCCGCTTCGACATCAAGACCATCATCGCCGATGGCCGCCACGGCATGTGGCTGGCCACCTGGGGCGGGGTCCAGCATTTCGATCCCGAGACCGGCACCTTCGTCCAGTACTACCATAACGACAAGGTAGCCACCAGCCTCGCTTCCGACGACGTCAATGCGCTGGCGCTCGACGAACGCGGCGGCCTGTGGGCCTCGACCTGGCCGGCCGGCATCGACTATCTGCCGGCCGGCAGCAAGGAGTTCCAGCACTTCAGGGTCGACTCGGCCGAGGAACCCAACAGCAAACTCAATAATGTGCGCGCGCTGCAGTACGACCGCCATAAAACGCTGTGGATCGGCACCGAGGGCGGCGCCCTGACTTGGAAAGACGGCACCCCGTGGAGCGAACGGCGGCGCATCGACTCGCCCGACAGCCGCGTCAATATTTTCTACCTCGATCCCGACGACACCATGTGGGGCGGCACCATTTCGGCCGGCCTGTTGCGCTGGGACAAGGGCAGCACCACCCCGATCCACCACGTGTACCGGCCGAACGACCCATATAGCCTGCCTGCCGACAATGTGCGCGCCATCATGGTCGATCGCAGCGGCATGCTGTGGGCCGGCACTTTCATCGACGGCATCGGCGTGGCCAATCTGTCGTCGACCGGATTCGAGCGCATGATCCCCTTTGATGTCGCCCCCAACAACCGGCGCCCCAACAACCTGCTGCGCGCGATGGACGGCGCACCGGGCGGACGCATGTGGCTGGCCGGAACCAGCGGCTTTTCTCTGTTTGACCCGTCCAATGGCGACGTCGTCAAGCTGTACCGCGCCGAACCGCAAAAGGAGGGCGCGCTGCAGTCGGACCTGGTGTACTCGGTCTACCAGCAGCCGGGCGGCCCGCTGTGGGTCGGTACTGCCAGCGGCTTGCACCGGCTCGACCATGTTGACGGCAAGCTCAAGCTGATCGACCTCGGCAGCGGCGCCAATGCCTTCATCAACTCGATCTCGCCTGGCGCCAAGGACTGGCTGTGGATCGGCACCGGCAGCGGCGTGGTCCACTACAACAGCAGCAGCGGCGCGATCGAACGCTACGTCCACAGCGCCACCGACCCGGCCAGCCGCAGCGTCAACAGCACTTCCGCCATCATCGAGGACCGGCGCGGCCGCGTGTGGATCGGCTCGGAGAACAGCGGCGGCGGGCTCGACCTGCTTGACCAGAAGAGCGGCAAGATGCGTCACTTTGTCCATGTCGCCGGCGATCCGTCGAGTCTGGCCGATGACGTCGTCACGGCGCTGTTCGAAGACCAGGCCGGCCGCATCTGGGTCGGCACCGACAAGGGCCTGCACGAGATCCTGACGGCAGCCGACGGCAGCATCACGCTGCGTTCCTTCTATGGCGCCGACAGCGTCGGGGAGACGCGGGTGCTGGCGATCCGCAGCGACAAGTCCGGCAATATCTGGATCAGCACGCCGGGCGGCCTGATGCGGCTCGACCCCAACAGCGGCATCCGCAGCCGCTTCATCGACGAAGACGGCGTCAGCGACGCCTTCACCGTGGCCTCGTCGCATGCGGCGCCGGACGGCACCTTGTACTTCGGCGGCTCGCGCGGCATGACGGCGGTGCGCCCGGCCGAAGTGCGCACCCGCACCACCACGCCGCAAGTGGCAATAACCGACATCAGCGTGTTCAACCGCTCGCTCAAGCAGGGTGGTGCCGTCAGCGCCGGCATCAAGCTCGAAGGCGCGGTGACGGCGCCGCGTTCGCTGACGCTGTCGGTGCAGGAATCGGTGTTTTCGTTCGAATTCGCGGCCCTGCATTTCACCCAGCCCAACCGCAACCGCTACGCCTACCGGCTCGAAGGATTCGACCGCGACTGGGTGTTGACCGATGCCGCCCACCGCAGCGCGACGTATACCAACCTCAATCCTGGCGAATATGTATTCCAGGTCAAGGCCTCGAACGACCGCGGCGTGTGGAACGACCAACCGACCAGGCTGGCGGTGACGATCCTGCCGCCGTTCTGGAAAACCTGGTGGTTCAATGTGCTGGCCACCGCCGCTGCGCTTGGCCTGCTGACGCTGGCCTAGTGTTTGCGCGTGCGGCGGCTGACGCGGCAACAGGCCACGCTGAAGGCCGAAGTGCTGGCCCGTACCGCGGAGCTGGAGGCCAGCAACCGCAAGCTGGCGGCGCTGACCACCACCGACGGCCTGACCGCGATCACCAACCGGCGCGGCTTCGACACGGCGCTGGCGCGCGAATGGGCGCGCGCCAAGCGCGAAGGCAGGTCGATCGCGCTGGCCATGATCGACGTCGACTCCTTCAAGCTCTACAACGACCACTACGGCCACCAGGACGGCGATGCCTGCCTGCAGGCGGTGGCGCAGCTGATTGCCGGGCATGCCAAGCGGCCGACCGACGTGGCGGCACGCTATGGCGGGGAGGAATTCGCCTTGCTGGCGCCGGCCACCGACGGCGCGCACATGCTGCTGCTGGCGCAGGAGCTGTGCTTCAACCTGGCGCGCCTGGCACTGCCGCATGCGCGTTCATCGTATGGCATCGTCACGGTCAGCATTGGTGTCGCCTCGATGGTGCCGGAGGACGATGCCGTGCCCGAGACCTTGATCCGGCTGGCCGACGAAGCGCTGTACCGCGCCAAGCAGGAAGGGCGCAACCGCGCCCTGCTGGCCAAAGTGGAAGAATGAGGAATATGCCGACAGTGGCAAACGTACTTGCCCTCGTGCTGCTGGCCGCAGCGACCTCCAGCCAGGCAGCCGGTCCGCCATTGGTCAGTCCCTATACTGCCGACACGACCTACCGCAAACTGCTGCCCGATTACCCCTTGATCAGCATTGCCGACGCGGCGCCGGCGACTGGCACGCGCCTGCTGGCGGGGCAGGCGTATGGCAAGGACTTGCTGCTCGACCTGTACCTGCCGGTGGCCAGCGGACCAGCGCCGCTGGTCGTGCTGGTGCATGGCGGAGGTTGGCGCAGCGGCGACCGGCGCGAGATGGCGCCGCTGGCAGCGCGCCTGGCCAGCCGCGGTTATGCGGCGGCCACAGTGGACTACCGATTGTCGGGGCAGGCGCTGTACCCGGCAGCGATAGAAGACGTGAAGGGGGCGGTCAACTGGCTCAGGAACCATGCACAGCTGTTTGGCATTGATCCGCGCCGCATCGCCATCGCCGGTGGCTCGGCGGGCGGGCAGATCGCCAGCCTGGTCGGCGTGCGCAGCGGCCTGGTGCAAGCCATCGTCAATATCGATGGCCTGTCGGACTTTACTTCCGCCGAGGCGCGCAAGCATGAAGACGATCCGGCCAAGAATCCAACGGCCGCCGGGGCCTGGTTCGGCGGCAACTACGCCGCCAAGGCGGCCCTGTGGCACGAGGCTTCGCCGACCTTCTATGTGACTTTGACAACTCCGCCGATGCTGTTTATCGCAAGCGCGCAGTCACGTTACAGCGTGGGCCGTGACGAGATGGCGCTCAAGCTGCGCGCTGCCGGCGTGGCGCACCAGGTGGTGAAGCTGCCGGCGACTCCGCATTCGTTCTGGATGTTCGATCCGTGGCTGGCGCCGACCGTCGACGCCATGGTTGGATTCCTGGAGGCGTATTTGTAATTTCTGCTTAGGGCATGCTAATGTTATATGTGTGCCAAATTTGCATTAGAGAAATTCACAAATAACGATGAGGAACCACTTGGATATGCAAGCCTTCACGAAATTCTGCGTCTGTATCGTCGCATCCACCTCCGCTTTCGCCGCGTCCGCAAAGGACAATGGCTGCCTGATTCAGGGAACGCTTACCTCGAACGGGATATCCCAGACATCGAACTACTGCGCCGCCAATAAGGGAATGAGCGATCAAGACTTCAAGACCGTCTGTCAGGACCTATTTGAAACGGAAGGGGGAAATGCAGGCGGCAAAAAGTCAGACAACAGTATCTCAATGAAAACTCTCGGCGCATGCCCGGCCAATGTCAAAGGCATTTGTTCAGACGCCTTTGGCAGCAAGTTGAACCTGCAATACATGGAAGGCGACTATGCGTTGAAGAGCGGCCACGCCAGGCAGGTGTGCGAAGTTGGCGGTGGAAAGTGGAAGTAGTATGACGTGGACAGCTTCCAGCTTTAACCGAAACGAACGACGCCCTCAGAAAATATTCGCGAAAACACACTTATGACGAATTCAAATTTTGCCACAACAAGCATGGTGTTTTTCCTGTTTGGGATTTTCTGTGCATATTGGGCACAGACTACCCAGCGAAGCGCCTGGTTGTGGTTCTTCTTGGGCTGGTTTTTTGCGCCGGTTACAGGTTTGTTCCTTCTATATAAAAATAGCCGTGCACGATAACTGCCGCGTCACCGTTGTCTTCTATCGGAGTTCACAGAAATATGCGCAACACCGTCCTGACCGTCCTGCTCGCATTTTGTACGCTTGTCAGTAATACAGCGCTGGCTCAAGTTCCCGTGCAGGCCAGCGCCAATCATGATGAACTGCTTGCAAGCGCTGACCCTCGGGTCGCCGCCAATAAGCGCATGGTTTACGATTTTTACCGCGAAGTATTCGAAGGCGGTCACATGGACCTTGCCGAAAAGTACCTGGCCGAGTCGTACATCCAGCACAACCCCACCGTGCCTGGCGGGCGGGCTGGTTTCGTCGGGCTCTTTTCCAAATTCGTCAAACCGAAACCCATCGAGGCGAAGGTGAAAGCCCCAATTGTTTCCATCGTGGCGGAAGGAAATCTGGTTGTCGTAAGCTTTGTCCGTGAGCATAAAGAATCAGGCGACGCGACCAGGAAGTTCACGACGACTTGGTTCGATATGTTCCGAATTGAAGCTGGCAAAATCGCGGAACACTGGGATGGTGCGCTGAAGTGACGTCCATAAAAAAGAGCAACGAAGTGGAGACGATGAGCGCGACAAAAGTCTGTGGGAATTGCGGAGGCACTGAGCACTACATGGCTACTGTCTTCGCGGGTGGCGAAAAAGGATCGATGCTTCCTGTCGGTCTATTGCACGGACCCCGCTTTGAAAATATCATCTGCGGCAATTGTGGCCTAACGCAGTGGTTCGTCTCAAAAGACAGCCTCTACCTGATGCGCGACAAGCTCGAACGCGCAGAGTGATATTTTCGTCATCAGTCACGGGCTGCGTCGGTTATTGTTTCAGCTTGCCTGAGCCTGCCTGCTTAGGCAACCGGTCTGCCAGCGTGGCTGCGGCCACTGGCGTGTACAGATACGGTATGGTCCAGTCGGCGGCGCGCCGGTCGGCACAAATACCCAGCGGCTGGCCATTGAGCAGCGAGCCCGATTCCTGGATATAGGCCGTGGGCGGCGTGCTGTCGTGGTTGCGCACCACGTCGCGGCATGCGCGCGCGCCTTCAATGACAAAACTATTATTCTCTGAGATGACCTTGGCCTGTTTGCCCAGGCCGATGCTGTAGCGATGCGCATACACCGAACGCTTGCGATCGCCCCGGTGCAGGTTGTTGTAGGTGTGGACGCGGCCAAAGCGCACCCGTGGCGCGCGTTCCGCAACGTCGTCAAACAGGTTGTGGTGCAGCGTCACGCGCAGGTGGCCTTCGTCGCCGCTGGCCTTGTCGCTGGAACCGATCAGCATAGTCTTCTCATGCTGCGCGAAATAGTTGTACGACACGGTCACGAAGTCGGACGCGCGGTTGATGTCGAGCGCGCCGTCGTGGCACTGCTTCTTCATGCCGTTCTCTGCCGGCAGCTGGTCGTCCGTCAGCGGCGCATCGGTAAAGCTATTGTGGTCGATCCATACCTGCTGCGAATTCGATACCGTGATCCCGTCGAACAGCGAATTCCAGTTGCCCTTCGAGCCGTCATTCGGATCCCACACCGGGCCGACATCGCAAGGGTTCTGCAGATGCAGGTTGCGCACGATGACCTGGTTGGCGTTGCCGATCTCAAGGTGGGCATTGACGAAGCCGGACTGTGCGCCCAGGCCGAGCAGGGTGGTATTGCTGCCGATTCGCACCGTGCCGCGCCTGGCCTGGTCGACCGAGCTGGCAAACGGCGTGGCGCCGCGCATGTCGATGACGCCCTTGACCATGATGATTTTGCTGGCATCGCCGTTGCGCCGCAGCGCTTCGCTCAATTGTTCAGGCGTGCTGACCGTCGCGATATTGGCCGCGCTGGCTGTGCTGCCGCCGCGCACGCCGGTTTGGCCGGCCCAGCCGTTGTCGCCGTGTACCTCGCGCGCCCACGCCGGCATCTCGACGCTGGCCGGAGCGGCGTTCATCGATGCGGCCAGCGCCGGGAACAGGCGGCGCAGTTCACCCGCGACCATGGCGCCGAAGAAAGCTGCGCCCTTGGCGCCGAGGTGGGTGTAATCGAACTGGGGCGGCGCCAGCGTGTCCGCCTCGCGCGGGCCCATTGCCTGTACGGCCGCAGCGCTGATCCTGTGCAGGTCGAGCAGGGCGGTGTTGCCTTCCTTGGCCACGCGGCGGGTGGCGGCGGCCCATGGCGCCAGGTCGTCACGCAGGTAGGCGCCCTTGAAGCTGCGGCGCGTCAGCGGCGTCACCAGTACCGGCGTGCCGTTCAGCGCGCGCACTTCGGCTGCGTAGCGCGCGGTATTGACGGGGAACTCTGTGACCAGGTCGGTTGAACGGCCCGGCTTGCCCGGCTGGTCATTGTGCCCGAACTGGATCAGCACCAGCGTGGCACGGTAGCGCGCGCTGTCGCGCAGCAGGCTTTCCACCTCGATCCAGCGGCCGTCGCGCCGGAAGCTCGATGTGCTGCGACCGCCGCGCGCCAGGTTCAGGCACACCACGTCGGCTGCCATATGCTGGCAGAGCGCGTCGCCGTAGCCCTGGCGGCCCTGCATGGTCGAGTCGCCGACCAGGATGAGGCGCACCGGCGCCGCCTTCGTTACTGGGGAAGGTGGCGGCGCCGTGGCGTGGGCTGGGGAGGACAGCAGTGCGGCGCCAAGCAGACTGGCACGCAGGAGGGCAGGGAATGGGTTCATCCGGCCAATTCTATATTGGTCAGACCACTTTTGCAATTGGACTGGCCATTTTGACCCAATCCAGCAACAAGTTCAGCCGCGCGAGAAGGTCTTGGTGACGCGGTCGAGGTGGGCGCGCATGGCGGCGCGGGCGCCCGGCGCGTCGTGCGAGGCGATCGCCTGCAGGATCAGGCGGTGGTCGAGCAGGGTCTGCTTGCGCAGCTCTTCGGTCTGGAAGTGTTCCTTGAGCTTGTGCCACAGCGTGCCGCGCTGGTTCCACAGATGTTCGACCACGCCGACCAGGGCGCTGTTGCCGGTGGCACGCGCGATGGCAAGGTGGAAGTTGCGGTCGGCCTGTTCATTGGCAGCGCGGTTGTCGTGGTTCTGTTCCATCTCGAGCACGGCGTTCAGGATCGCGTCGATCGCGCTGTCGGTCGCATTCTTGGCGGCGATGGCCGCCACTTCCGACTCGATGGTGCGGCGCGCCGCCAGCACTTCGAACGGGCCCGGTCCCACTTCGGCTACTCCCGCCGCCGCCACGGCGCGGTCACTGACGTAGACGCCGGAGCCGCCGCGCACTTCGACGATGCCGCCCAGTTCGAGCGCAATCAGGGCTTCGCGCAGCGAGGCGCGGCTGACGGCCAGCTTGGCGGCGAGGTCGCGCTCGGACGGCAGGCGCTCGCCCGGTGCGATGTTGTCGGAGCGGATAAGTTCTTCGATGCGTTGCGATACGACGCGGTACAGGCGCGGCTCATTGTCTGGAATGCTGGCTGCTATCGGTTTCTTCATTGGCGCACGCGTATTGACGTGTAGGTGAGGACAGAATGGGGCATCTTAGTTTGGTCTGGCCAATCTGGCAAGGCCGCCAGATTCATGTTATAAGGGAAACTTTCCGTACGCTAATAAATTCCAACAGGGGACACACATGCAATTTCTGCGCACTGCAATTGGGGCCGCCTTGGTCGCTGGCCCTCTGCTGGCTGCCCAGGCCCAGGACGCTGCCAAGAAATGGGACGTCAACAAGCCGCCCGGCCAAGCCGTCATTGCCAGCATCGATACGCGCAGCGGCACCTGGATGAGCGTCGACGTCAGCCCCGATGGCAAGAATATCGTGTTCGACCTGCTGGGAGACTTGTATGTGATGCCGGTGGCCGGCGGCGAAGCCAAGGCCCTGACCCATTCGATCGCGTGGGAGATGCAGGCGCGCTTTTCGCCCGATGGCAAGCAGATCGCCTATGTGTCGGATGCGGCGGGCGGCGACAATATCTGGCTGATGAATGCCGACGGCAGCGGCGCGCGCGAAGTGAGCAAGGAAAAGTTCCGCCTGCTGAACAACCCGGTATGGCACCCGAACGGGCAGTACATCGCAGCGCGCAAGCACTACTCGGGCACGCGCTCGCTCGGCTCGGGCGAGATCTGGATGTTCCCGCTGGCCGGTGGCGGCCTGGCGCTCAATGAAAAACCGAACTGGCAGAAGGACCTGGGCGAGCCGGCCTTTTCGCCCGATGGCCGTTACCTGTACTACTCGCACGATTCGACGGCGGGCACAGTCTTTGAATACAACAAGGACGCAAACACCCAGATCTACGAGATCTTCCGGCGCGACCTGAAGAGCCAGAAGACCCAGGCCTTCATCAGCGGCCCGGGCGGCGCGGTGCGCCCGACCCCTTCGCCGGACGGCAAATACCTGGCCTTCGTGCGCCGCGTGCGCAACCAGTCGACGCTATTCCTCAAGGACCTGGCGACGGGCCGCGAAACGCCGGTGTGGGGCGAGCTTGAGCGCGATATGCAGGAAGCCTGGGCGATCCACGGCGTCTACCCGGCATTGAGCTGGATGCCTGGCAGCAAAGAGATTGTCGTTTGGGCCAAGGGCAAAATCTGGCGTGTCGATCCCTTTGCCAAGGCGGCCAGGGAGATTCCCTTCCATGTGGCCGACACGCGCGAAATGCGCGCAGCGCAGCGCGTGCAGCAGGATGTGGCGCCAGCGAGCTTCGACGTGCGCCAGCTGCGCTGGGTCAAGGTGGCACCAAAGGGGAACAAAGTCGTGTATTCGGCGCTCGGCCACTTGTACGTGCGCGACCTTCCCAATGGTGAGCCGAAGCGACTGACGGCACAGGCCAGCCAGTTCGAGTTCTTCCCGGCCTGGTCGCGCGACGGCCAGCGCCTTGCCTATGTGAGCTGGGATGACGAGAAGCTGGGCAGCGTGCGCGTGTTCGACTTCAAATCCGGCAAGGACCACGCAGTCACCAGCGTGCCCGGCATATATGTCGAGCCTGCGTTTGCGCCGGACGGCAACAGCGTCGTGTACGTGAAGACCAAGGGCCGCACCCTGCTGTCGCCGTGGTATGGCCTTGAGACCGGCGTCTACCAGGCGCCGAGCGATGGCAAGGGCCAGCCGGTGCTGGTGACCGATAACGGCCGCGCGCCGCAGTTTGCCGACGACAGCCGCCAGCTGTATGTGACCCGCACCGCGCGCACCAATGAAGTCGATTCGATGACGACCCTGGTACGGATCGGCCTGGACCGCCTCGATGAACACCCGGTTGCCAAGGGCGAGTTCGTGACCCAGTTCGGGGTGTCGCCGGACGGCGCATGGCTCGCCTACGGCGAACGTTTTCACGCCTATGTGGCGCCATTGCCGCCGGCTGGCGCCGTCATCAGCATCGGTGAAAAGACCGAAGCACTGCCGGCACGCCAGCTCGATCTCGACGCCGGCGACTACCTGCACTGGTCCGGCGACAGCAAGTCACTTCACTACGCGCTGGGCGACCAGTTGTTTACCCGCGAGCTCACGCAGGCATTCGCCACGCCGGATCCTGATGCGGCAAAGGAGAAGCTGCGCGTGGCCGCGTTGCACCGCCAGCCTGGCGTTAGGATCGGCTTCCGCGCTGCGGCGGCGGTGCCGAAGGCGGTCGTTGTTATCGATGGTGCCCGCATCGTCACGATGAAAGGAGATGAAGTCATCGACAGGGGCCGCATTGTCGTCAAGGACAACCGCATCGTCGCCGTCGGCAAGGCGCTTGACGTCGCCATTCCCCTTGGCGCGACCCGCATCGATGCCAGCGGAAAAACCATCATCCCCGGCCTGATCGACGCCCACTATCATGGCGCCATGGGCGAGGACGGCTTCATTCCGCAGCAAAGCTGGGTCAACTACGCTGGCCTGGCGCTGGGCGTGACGACCATTCATGATCCTTCCAACGATTCGGCTACCATTTTCACCCATGCGGAAATGCAGCGGGCAGGGCGCGTGGTTGGCCAGCGCATCTACTCGACCGGCACCATCCTGTATGGCGCCAAGGGCAATTTCGCGGCCATTGTTAACAGCCTGGACGATGCGCTGACCCATACTCGCCGCCTCAAGGAGCTTGGCGCCATCAGCGTCAAGAGCTATAACCAGCCGCGCCGCGAGCAGCGCCAGCAAATCCTGGAAGCTGCGCGCCAGACGGGCTTGATGGTGGTGCCGGAAGGCGGTTCGCTGGTGCAGCATAATTTGACAATGATCGTCGACGGCCACACCAGTATCGAGCACTCGATCCCGGTGGAGAAAGCTTACGACGACGTCTTGCAGCTGTGGTCGCAGTCAAAAGTGGCCTATACGCCGACCTTGGTGGTGGCGTTTGGCGGTCTCGATGGCGAGCATTACTGGTATGCGCGCACCGATGTGTGGAAGCACCCGCTGCTGTCGCGCTACGTGCCGCGTTCGGTGCTGGAGCCGCGCAGCATCCGCCGCGAGACGGCGCCGGATGAGGACTTCAACGTGTTCAAGGTGGCGCGCACGGCAAACGACCTGCACAAGCTGGGTGTGACCGTCAATACGGGGGCGCATGGCCAGCGCGAGAGCCTCGGCGCGCACTGGGAGATGTGGACCATGGCGGCCGGCGGCATGAGCAGCCTGGAAGCGATTCGTACCGCAACGCTGAATCCGGCCCGCCATTTGGGCATGGACAAGGATCTCGGTTCGCTGGAAGTGGGCAAGCTGGCCGACCTCGTCGTCATCGATGGCGACGTGGTGGCCGATATCCGCAAGTCGGATCGGGTGACGATGGTGATGATCAATGGCCGGCTGTACGATTCGGCGACCATGAATGAGGTGGGGGCGACGCCGAAGGCGCGCAAGGCGTTCTTCTTTGAAGGACCGGGCGGGGCCACTGTGCCGGTGGAAGGCGTGAGCCACAGCCATGGCCATGGCGTAGCCCAGGATTGATTCGGGCGATGCTGCTGTGCCGGTGGAAGGGGTGAGCCACATCCATGGCCATGGCGTAGCCCGGGCTTGATTCGGGCGATGCTGCCGCGTGGGCACGCAGTGCCCACCCTACATAGGGTGGCCACTGCGTGCCCACGCGGATTACATAGGGTGGGCACTGTGTGCCCACGCGGATTACGTAGGGTGGCCACTGCGTGCCCACGCGGGTTACGTAGGGTGGGCACTGCGTGCCCACGCGGATTACGTAAGGTGGCCACTGCGTGCCCACGCGGATTACGTAGGGTGGCCACTGCGTGCCCACGCGGATTACGTAGGGTGGGCATGTCGCCGCACCAACAACCGTGCGACGACCCCTTGCCCACGCGGACTTACGCTTCGCCGCCGAAGTCCTGGAAGGGTGAGTAACGCAGTTACCCACGCGGACTCATGCTTCGCCGCCGAAGTGTTCGATCAGGTTGTCGATGTATTTCTCGACCAGTTTTTCGTTTTCCGACTCAACAATCGGCGCCACGATCATCTTCATCATGCCCGGCATCGGCAGGTGGACCTGGGCTTTGAGCGACAAGACGATATTGGTCGAGGTCTTGTTGTCCTTGATGTCCCAGCTGCCGCCGATTTCCGCATTGCCTTCGCCTTCGATCGGGGTCCACACGATCGAGCCCTTCTTGGCGTTGGACTTGTAATGCGAGGCGTAGATCGTCTGCAGGCTGACCTGGCCGGCACCGACTTTTTCCATCTCCCAGCGGTAGCTGTCGTTGCCCAGGTCGACCAGTTTCTTCACCTTGGGGAAGAAGCTCGCCGAGGTCGGCACGTCGGACAGCACGGCGAAGACATCCGCGGCCTTGGCCTTGACGTCGAACTCGTACGCCATATCGATGGAAATGGTAAGTGCCATAGTGGTCTCCTGATCAAAAAATCAATTGGTACGGCAAGTGTACCCCGGCCACGCCGGAAAGCGAAATACCGGCCCTGGCAGCCTGTCGGACTGAACGGAATCGGTCAGGAAATCCGCCTGGCCGGTTCATATTTCGCCGATTTTTGGGTCAATACGAACCACTATTGACCCAAAAATCATCAGAATCTGGCCTCGCCCAGCCGAATTCCTGCCTCGATTCGTTCAGTCCGACAAGCTACTGGACCTATCGTTCTAATATGGCGACAACGCCCTGGCCGCCCGCAGCGCAAATCGAGATCAGCCCGCGCCCGGAGCCTTTTTGCGCCAGCATCTTGGCCAGCGTGGCGACGATGCGCCCGCCAGTGGCGGCAAACGGGTGGCCGGCTGCCAGCGAGCTGCCGTGGATGTTCAGCCTGGCCAGATCGATGGCGCCGAGCGCGCTGGGCAGGCCCAGCTTGTCCTTGCACCAGGCCTCGTCCTGCCAGGCCATGAGCGTGCACAGCACCTGCGCCGCGAATGCTTCGTGGATCTCGTAATAGTCGAAGTCCTGCAGCGTCAGGCCAGCCCGGGCCAGCATGCGCGGCACGGCATACGCCGGGGCCATCAGCAGGCCTTCCTGTTTCTCGACAAAGTCGACTGCGGCCACTTCGGAAAAGCTCAGGTAGGCCAGCACCGGCAGCTGGCGCGCACGAGCCCATTCTTCCGAAGCGAGCAGCACGCAGGAGGCGCCGTCGGTCAAGGGTGTCGAATTACCGGCGGTGAGGGTGCCCTGGCCTGGCGCGACTTTCCTGTCGAACGCGGGCTTCAGGCTGCGCAGTTTTTCGATGGTCAGGTCGGCGCGCAGGTTGTTGTCGCGCGCGCAGCCGTTAAAGGGTGTCATCAGGTCGTTGAAGAAGCCGCTGTCATACGCTTTGGCCAGGTTCAAGTGGCTCTTCAGTGCCAGTTGGTCCTGCGCCTCGCGTGCAATGCCCCATTCGCGCGCCATCAATTCAGTGTGCTCGCCCATCGACAGGCCGGTACGTGGCTCGCCATTTTGCGGAATCGACGGCGATAGCAGCATGCCAGGGCGCAGGCCGGACAAGGCAGACAGGCGCTGCATGCCGCTCTTGGCGCGCCGCGCACTGAGCAGAACCTTGCGCAGCTTCTCGTTAAGCCCGATCGGTACGTCGGAGGTCGTGTCGACGCCGCCGGCGATGCCGCACTCGATGTGGCCGAGGGCGATCTTGTTGGCGATCAGCATGGCCGCTTCCAGTCCGGTGCCGCAGGCGCGCTGCAGGTCGACCGCCGGGGTTTCCTTGGCCAGCGTGGTCGATAGTACCGATTCGCGCGTCAGGTTGAAGTCGCGCGAGTGCTTCATCACCGCGCCGGCGGCGACGTCGCCGAGGCGCTCGCCATGCAGCTTGTAGCGGTCGATCAGGCCTTGCAGCGCCGCCGTGAGCATCTGTTGGTTGGACGATTCGGCGTACATCGTGTTGGAACGGGTGAAGGGGATACGGTTGCCGCCAAGGACGGCGACGCGGCGAATGCTGCTCATACGGTTCCTTTTGTGATCGAATCGCTCAAGCGCCCATGATGCTCTGGCCGCACACACGCACTACGTTGCCGGTGATGCCGCCCGATTGCGGGCTGGCGAACCAGGCGATCGCTTCGGCCACGTCAACCGGCAGCCCGCCCTGGCTCATCGAGTTCATGCGGCGGCCCGCTTCGCGCATCGCAAAGGGCACGGCAGCGGTCATCTGCGTTTCGATGAAGCCCGGCGCAACGGCGTTGATCGTGATGCCCTTGGCCGCCAACAGCGGCGCGTTTGCCTGCACCATGCCGATCACGCCCGACTTGGAGTAGGCGTAATTGGTTTGCCCCATATTACCCGCAATCCCCGAGATGGAGGAGACGCACACGATGCGGCCACCTGCCTTGAGCGCGCCCGATTCGACCAGCACTTCGTTGATGCGTTCCTGGGCCGTCAGGTTGATGCTGACGACCTGCTGCCACAGGTGCTCCTTCATATTGGCGATGGTCTTGTCGCGCGTGATGCCGGCGTTGTGGACGATGACGTCCCAGCCGCCGCCCTGCAGCGCCGCGTCGCGCAGCTGCTCGGCCGCGTCGCTTGCCGCGATGTCGAGGGCAAGGGCGCTACCATCGATGCTGGCGGCGACAGCGTCCAGTTCCGCTCTGGCTGGCGGGATGTCGAGGCAAACTACCTTGGCGCCGTCGCGTGCCAGCGTGCGGGCGATGGCAACGCCAATGCCGCGCGAGGCGCCAGTGACGAGCACCGTCTTGCCGGCCAATGGACGGGACCAGTCGACTGGTTTGTGTTCGGCTGCGCCAATCCGAATGACCTGTCCCGACACATAGGCCGAGCGCGCCGACAGCAGGAAGCGCAGCGTCGATTCGAGCTGGCCTTGCGCGCCTTCGGCCACATAGACCAGCTGCACGGTGATGGCGCGCTTGAGTTCCTTGGCCAGCGCGCGGGTCAGCCCCTCCAGCGCGCGCTGGGCCGTCGCAGCGCGCGGCGTGGTGCAGGCTTCCGGCGGGCGGCCCAGTACCACCACGCGGCCGCACGGCAGGATCGAGCGCGCGCTGTCGTGGAAGAACTGGTACAGCGCGCCGGACTGGCTGCTGTCCGTCATGCCGGTGGCGTCGAACACCAGCGCCTTGACCTTTTCGCCCGGCTGGCCGTCGACGCCCCAGCGGCCCGTCATCATGCCGGTCCGGTTGGCGATGTCCATCCACTGTGGCAGCTGCGCATGGGCGACAGTCAGCGCGCCCATATCGCGCAATACCTGGGCCAGCACGCCAAGCAGGGCGGGGGCCGGCCCGGCACCAATCAATACGCCGCCCTGGATCAGCGGCGCACTCTCCACAAAGCGTTCAAGCGGCAGCGGCTTGGGCAGTCCAAGCGCGTTGGCGAGCCAGTTGCCGAAAGGGGAATTGGCGAATTTGAGGTAAGAGTCGTTCATTGATGGCCCAGGTGCGGTGCAGCGTTGTATTGTACATTTTTTGCCGTAGCCGAACAGTCGGCGTAGTATGCGGTTTTGGCTGCAATAACGGATACCTGATGAAACGCATCTTGCCTGGTTTGTTTGCCCTCCTATGCGCTGCGGCGCAAGCCGAAGTGCCGCGTGCGCCGGACCGTCCGGGCGGCGAGGGCGCTGGCCCCTACAGCCAGCTGATCCTGCGCGGCGTCACCGTGATCGACGGCACCGGCGCGCCGGCCTACGGCCCGGCCGACATCGTCATCGAGGGCAACCGCATCACCAGGATCGCCAAGGTCGGTTCGCCGAACACGCCGATCGCGCCGGAAGGCCGGCCCAAGCTCAAGGCCGGCGGGCGCGAGATCGACTGGACCGGCCGCTTC
Source organism: uncultured bacterium (assembly GCA_965233055.1). Taxonomy (GTDB): domain Bacteria; phylum Pseudomonadota; class Gammaproteobacteria; order Burkholderiales; family Burkholderiaceae_D; genus Telluria_A. The sequence continues at coordinate 21,496 of CBDDRJ010000149.1, read as the reverse complement.
GTCATGCCCGGCATCGTCGACATGCACGGCCACATCAGCGGCGACGAGCAGGGCGCGCCCGCTTCCTACGTCTACAAGCTGTGGCTCGGCCACGGCATCACCACGGTGCGCGAGCCGGGCTGCGGCAATGGCATCGCCTTCTGCACCGGTGAGCAGGCGCGCAGCGCGAGCAATCGCATCACGGCGCCACGCATCTTCCCTTATGTCTTTTTCGGCCAGGGTCGCGACTCCCCATTTGCCGAACCGGAGCAGGCGCGCGCCTGGGTGCGCGAGATGAAGGCCAAGGGTGCCGTCGGCATCAAGTGTTTCGGCTACCGCCCCGAGATCCTGGCGGCGGCGCTCGATGAAGTCAAAAAACTCGGCATGCGCAGCGCCTGCCACCACGCCCAGCTCGATGTGGGCCGCGTCAATGTGCTGACCACGGCGCGCTGGGGCCTGACGACGATGGAGCACTGGTACGGCCTGCCGGAAGCCCTGTTCGATGGGCAAACCGTGCAGAACTATCCTGCGGCCTACAATTACCAGAACGAGGCCGACCGCTTCGGCCAGGCCGGCCGCCTGTGGGCGCAGGCGGCTGCGCCCGGTTCGGCCAAATGGAATGCGGTGCGCGACGAACTGCTCAAGCTCGATTTCACCATCGACCCGACCCTGACCATCTACCTGGCCGGGCGCGACCTGATGCGGGCCCGCCGCGCCGACTGGCACGATGCCTACACCTTGCCGTCGCTGTGGAAGTTCTTCGAGCCGAACCGCGACAACCACGGCAGCTTCTTCTATGACTGGAGCACCGAGGACGAAACGGCGTGGCGCGACAACTACCGCCGCTGGATGGCTTTCCTCAACGATTACAAGAACCACGGCGGCCGCGTCACCGTCGGCAGCGATTCGGGCTATATCTACCAAACCTTCGGTTTCGGCACGATCCAGGAACTGGAACTGCTGCGCGAAGCAGGCTTCCACCCGCTCGAAGTGATTCGCAGCGCCACCCTGTACGGCGCGCAGGCGATCGGCGCCCAGGCCACCATCGGCTCGCTCGAGCCGGGCAAGCTGGCCGATATGGCCGTGCTGTGGGAAAACCCGCTGGCCAACCTGAAGGTGCTGTACGGCACCGGCCACATCCGCCTCGGCAGCGACGGCAAACCGCACCGGGTGGGCGGGGTCGATTTCACCATCAAGGACGGCATCGTGTATGACGCCGTGCAACTGCGTGCCGATGTGCGCGCGATGGTGGCCGATGAAAAGAAAAAGCAGGGAATCGACAGGCTGCACCAGCCAGGCGAATGAGCGTTGAACTTTGGGCCGTGCCGCACGCTCTGAACGATAGGCCCGGATCGCGGGCAATCGACGGCGAGACGGCCCAGGCAATATGGATGGCGACAGTGGCATTACACTCATTGCGCAGTCGCGCGGCTACCTGCGGATAGTCTATCCCGGCCTGTACCGGTCGCCCCGCATCGGCAAGCAGCTTGAACGCGTCGCGTCGAGCCACACCGGCGTGCTTGAGGTGCATGCCAGCGCGCTGACAGGGCGCATCCTGCTGCTGTTCAATCCCGCGCTCGACGGCAAGGACCTGCTGGCGGCGCTGGGCTGGGAGCCTGCCGAACCGGCGCCGGCCCGGGTACCGGTGCGAGCCCACACGCCAGCGCCAAGGCGAGCGGCCACGCAAGCGCCAAGGCAATTGACAGCCAACATTCACGGGCAAGCCCCCTGGCATGCGCGCGACGCCACGGCCGCGCTGGCCTATTTCGATTCCTCAGTGTCCAATGGCCTGAGCCAGCTTGACGCCAGCCAGCGGCTGCGCCACGGCAGCAATACATTGCCAGCGATCCCCCAGCGTACTGCCTGGCAAGTCTTGCTCCGCCAGTTCACCGAGTTGCCGATCATCCTGCTTGGCGCCTCGGTCGGCCTGTCCCTGCTGACCGGTGCCGTGGCGGAAGGGCTGGCCATCGCGGCGGTGCTGGTCATCAATGGCGGCATCGGTTTCGTCACCGAACGCCAGGCCCAGGCCACCATGGCATCGTTGACGGAACTGGTCGACGATGCCGTCAACGTCCTGCGCGATGGCGCGGTCAAGGTGGTCGACGCCGCGCAGCTGGTGCCCGGTGATATTGTCCTGCTGGCGCCCGGCAGCCGCATTGCCGCCGATATGCGCCTGCTGCAAGCGCAGGGTTTGCTGATCGACGAGTCGGCACTGAGCGGTGAGAGTTTGTCCGTTGCCAAGGATGTCGCGATGCTGCCGGCCAATACGCCGCTGGCCGAGCGGCGCAATATGGCCTATCGGGGCAGCATCGTGGCGATGGGCCATGGGCTCGGGCTAGTGGTCGGGACCGGCAGCCGCACCGAAGTCGGCCAGATCGAGCTGCTGGCAGGCACGGCGGAACGCCCCAAGACGCCGATGCAGCAACAGCTCGATGCGCTGGGCAAGACGCTGATCGTCACCAGCAGCGCCATGTGCGTGGCTATTTTCATCGTCGGCCTGCTGCGCGGCGTCAATCGCCTGGCGATGTTCAAGACTGCAATGTCGCTGGCGATCGCGGCCGTGCCGGAAGGCTTGCCGGCGGTGGCCACGACGGCCCTGGCGCGCGGCCTGCGCCGCATGCGCGAGCGGGGCGTACTGATCCGCCATTTGCAGGCAGTCGAAACCATGGGCAGCATCCATACGATCTGCCTCGACAAGACCGGCACGCTGACGCTCAATGAAATGGGCGCCGTGGTGGTGCGCACCGTGTCGCAGGACATCGACCTGGTCCGCATGCCGGCCGGCCCCGAACTCGAGCGGCTGCTGCATGTTGCCGTGCTGTGCAACGAATTGTCGGGGACGGGAGCGGACGACCCGTGGCAGGGCTCGGCCACCGAGAACGCCTTGCTTGTGCTGGCCGCCAGGGGCGGCGTGCAAGTGGCCAGCCTGCGGCCGAAGTTCCGGCTGCGCCGCCTGCAGCTGCGGGCTGAAGGGCGCAATTTCATGCTGGCCGAGTATGCGACGGCGCTGCCGGGCCAGGTGCTGGTGGCGGTCAAGGGCAGCCCAGACCAGGTGCTGTCCATGTGCACTTTTTACCAGCGCGGCCAGCGGACGGTACCGCTCGACGATGCTACCCGCAGCGCGATCCTGAATCAAAATGCCGGCATGGCCGAACAGCAATTGCGCGTACTTGGTTTTGCCTACAGCGAGCGTGACGGCGGTGCCCCTGACGGCGGCTTGACCTGGCTGGGGCTGGTTGGCCTGGCCGATCCCCTGCGTCCCGGGGTCGAGTCCGTCATTGAGCAATTCCACCATGCCGGCATGCGCACTGTCATGCTGACCGGCGACCAGGCCGGCACCGCCTATGTCATCGGCAAGGCGCTGCATTTGAACAATGGTGGCGAGCTCGACATCATCAATGCCGACCAGCTCGATGCAATGCAACCGGAACAATTGCGCCTGCAGGTGGCGCGGGCGCAAGTGTTTTCGCGCGTGACGCCGTCGGACAAGCTGCGCATCGTGCGTGCCTTGCAGGATGTGGGGGAAACGGTGGCGATGACGGGCGACGGCATCAATGACAGCCCTGCCTTGCGGGCGGCCGACATCGGCATTGCAATGGGCAGCGGCACCGACGCGGCGTTGTCGGCGGCCGACGTGGCGCTCAAGCATGACAAGCTTGAAGCCTTGCTCGACGCCATCCTGCAGGGGCGGACAATTACGGTCAACATCCGCAAGGCCCTGCACTTCCTGATCTCGTCCAATCTGAGCGAAATCCTGGTGGTGTTTGGCAGCGTGCTGGCGGGGCAGGGGCAGCAGCTGACGCCGCTGCAGCTGCTGTGGCTAAACCTGCTGTCCGACCTGCTGCCGGCCATCGCGCTGGCGGCGGAGCCAGCTGAAGCGGACCTGATGACGCAGCAAAACTTTGGCAATCGGCATGCGATCATTGGCCGCCAGGACATATTGCGCTATGGGCGAGAAGGTGGTGTGCTGGCGATCGGTACGCTGGCCGCCAGCATGCTTGCAGCATGGCGCCATGGAAGCGGAGACTGTGCCCGCACCGTGGCATTCGATGCGCTGGTGCTGGGCCAGATGCTGCACACCTATGTCTGCCGCAGCGATGGCCGTCAGAACGGGGTGTTCAATACCGGCCTGGCAAGCAATACCAGCCTGAACCAGTCGGTCGCCGCATCGCTCGGCTTGCAACTGGCGGCGCACCTCGTGCCGCCATTGCGGCGCCTGCTGGGGATCACCCCGCTCGACCTGTTCGACCTGGTCACGGTGCTGGCGGGTGCCGCGCTGCCTGTGCTGGTCAACCAGCAGGCAAAGCAGCGCGGCCAGTGAGCCTGGCAGTGAATCTAGGAGCAGGCTCCTAGCTGCTTGGCGGGCTTGCGGCCTGGCCCACGTGGCGGGGCGGTGGCGGCATGCCGGGTTCGGCGTGCTCATCGTCATGCTCCGCAACGGGAGCAGTGCGCCCGACGGCAGCACCGACGACTTGCCTTACGCCGCCGACGACGTCGACCAGCAAATGGGTCAGCGCGCTGACCGCCGTGTTGCCGACGTCGCCAACGACGTTGATCAAACCATTGGCACCCTGGCCGACTTCGACGCCGACATCGCGCACGCCGTGCACGATATCGCTGGCAAGGTGGCTGACGCCGCCCACCAGATCGCTGCCGACTTCCTCTGTGGCGGTGATCGCATCATGCAGGACGCCCTGGGTCGCGTGGATTGCGCCGCTGCCAGTGGCGGCGGGGTTGCCGGTACGGCCCGCATCGCGGGCTTCATTGCGTTGTTGCTCGTTCATATCAAAACTCCTTTCAAGCTTTAGCCAAACGGAAGGCTCTTGCTGCATACCAAAATGCGGACAGTGCCGGCACCAGTACCTGTCCACGCACTACTTGCACCAGGCCGAGGGCGCCGAATGCCAGGCCGACCAGCACCATCGGGTGAACGTTTCTGCCGCTGACGAGCCGGAATGGCAGGGCCGAGTCCTGCTCCGCCGCCCAGCGGGTGGCGGCAGCGGCGCCGTTGCGCGCAGAGGCGGGCTGCGCCAGGATGTCGATCGCCATGTCGTCGAAGCGGTGCAGCAAGGCGTCGAACGGCCCGTCATATTCAATGATGAGGCTGCCCGTAATGGGATTGGTGCGCACCGCCAGCACTTCGCCCAGCCCCGCTATCTGCTGCGACAGGGTGGAAAAATAGGCGGTGTCCCCCCGCTTTGCGGGCAGGTCAATGCGAACGCGGCCGCTGGTCTGGTGGGCAATTTGTCCGTGCACGTTCATATGCCGACCGTTCCCGCCGCCTGCGCGGCCGCCTCCGGGCTGGCGCCGTTGCCACGGGTGTGGAAGTGGGTGTTGCCGGCGCGATCGTGGATGACTTGCTGCGCCGCCGCTTCGGCCCGGGCGGCGTCGTCGGCGCGGATCTCGGCCATCAGATCCTCCAGCGATTCACCGGCCAGGGCCAGTGTCTCGCGCCCTTTGTCATACAGGGCCATGCCGCCTTTGACCAGCGACTTGGCCAGCGGGCGGCCGGCGCCACCGAGAGCGGGCAGCAGCAGCGGTGCCAGCGCCGTTGCTGCGACCGCGATGCCAAGGCCAACAATAATATTGTTTTTGAGGATGTCCACGCGCGCCTCCATATTGATCGGTCGTGGCAGTTTGACCGGGCCGGCCCCCCATCGTTCCGCTGTTATTGCACCAAGGCCGACAGCGCATACAGCAGCAGGCCGACGGTGCCGCCGACCAGGGTGCCGTTGATGCGGATAAATTGCAGGTCGCGCCCCACCTGCAGTTCGAACTTGCGCGACACGGTCTCGGCGTCCCAGCTGCGGATGACGCGCGACACGACCGCTGCAATGACGTCGCGCCGCTCGACAATGGCATCGGTGACGACGGTGCGCAGCCAGCCGTTGAGGCGGTCGCGCACCACCGGGTCCTGCTGCAGCGCCAGCGCAAAGGCGCGCAGGGCCTGGTCCACATGCTGCGCCACCTGCGGCGCGGGGCTGGTCGCGTCCTGCAGCAGGCGCTCGCGCAGTTCGCTCCAGACATCGCCCGCGTAGGCGAGAAAGCTCGGGTGGCCGATGCTGTTGGCGAGGAACTGCTGCAGCTTCTGCTCGTACTCGCTCGAGGTAGCCAGCTGGTCGATCAGCTCATGGGTCGCGGCGTCGAAGCGCAGGCGCCACTCGCTGCCCTCGCCCTGGATGTCGCTCAGGATCGATTCGATCCCTTGCAGCAAGCGCTGGTAGAATTTCTCGTCGATGGCGCGCGGGATCCAGCGCGGACTGTTTTCGTGCACCTTTTGCCGGATATAGGGGCGGTGCTGCGGTAGCGCCTGCGCGACCAGGCCCAGCAAGCGTTCGAGCAGCACATGGTGCTGGCGGCCTGCCACCAGGATCTCCAGCACCTGTGCCAGCAAGGGCGCACAGCGCACATTCTCGAGCGCGCCGGACAGGGCGCGCCGCATGAAGCGCCGGGCGTCGTCGTCGTTGACCAGGCCCAGCATGGCTGGCAGCGAATGGGTGAGCTGGCGCGCCACCGCCTTGCTGTTGCCACCTTCCAGCAGCCAGTTGGCGGCGCTGCCGGCCAGGTCGACCTGCACCAGTTCGGCGCCCAGCACATCGCGGGTGATGAAGTTGAACTGCAGAAAGTTGCCAATGCTCTCGCCGATGCGGTCCTTGTTGCGCGGGATGATGGCCGTGTGCGGGATCGGCAGGCCGAGCGGATGGCGGAACAGGGCGGTGACGGCGAACCAGTCGGCCAGGCCGCCGACCAGGGCGGCCTCGGCAAACGCTGCGAGCCAGCCCAGCTGGGGCAGACCCAGGCGCACCGTCAGCAGCAGGGCCGCCATGGCGACCAGCAGCAGTGTGGCACTGCTGCGGGCGCGCTGCAATTGCTTGAGTTGGGTCGTTTCCAGCATCGGTAGGGGGGGGTAAGCTTTGCCCCACGCGGGGGCAGCTTGCCGCTGCTGTCACGCGTGGGTAACTCCGTTACCCACCCTACGACCCTTTTCTTTGGAATAGGTTCCGCTTACTGGCACTGCCTGGCTTTGGCCGACGACCAGCGGTACAGTGCCGCCACCACGGCGGTACCCGCGACCAGGGCGATGATCATCGTGTTGTGCTCGTCCCAGCTGATCGGCAAGGCCAGCGGCTCGCCTTTGCCGCTGCCGACAATCAATCCGGCCAGGCCGACATTGAACAGGCTTTCGCCGACGATGAAGCCGGACATCACCAGCACGCCGAGGCGCTTGGCCGTCTCGCCCCAAGGCTTGCCGTCGACGCCGCGCTCGAACAGCCAGCCGGCCACCGCACCGACCACCACCGGCGACGTGACCGAGCTTGGCAGGTAGATCGCCAGGCCGACGCCCAGCGGCGGCAAGCTGTACTTGTCGTTGCTGGCGCGCTTCAAGATGAAGTTGAGCGCCACCAGGCCCAGGCCCAGAGCCGCGCCGTACATCACCAGGTGCCACGGCAGGTTGCTGCCGATGACGCCCTTGGCCAGCGTCGAGATCAAGGTCGCCTGCGGCGCCGCCAGCGGCTGCGAGGAAATGGCCGACAGGTTCGGCGCACCGGCAAAGCCGTTCGCGTGGTTCAGCAGTTCGAGCACCGGCGGCACTACCGCCGAACCGGCGATTACGCCGATCAGCAGGCTGACCTGCTGCTTCCACGGCGTCGCGCCGACCAGTTGGCCGGTCTTCAGGTCTTGCAGGTTGTCGTTGCCGATCACTGCCACCGCCAGCACGACGGTGGTGACGAACAGCGCGTAGGCGACCAGCGCGTGGCTCACTTCCGGCCCGATCATGTGGCGGCCGACCATGCCGACGCTGAGCGCAGCGCCGAGGATGGTCAGGATGGCGATGCCCGACACCGGCGAATTGGAGGATCCGATCAGGCCCGCCATATAGCCGCATACGGCGGCAGCGAACATGCCGGCGATCAGGATGTAGCCGACGCCGACCGCCACCAGTGGCCAGGTCAGGCTTTCAAGCACGCCGCCGGCAAGGAAAGTGGCCAGCAGCCAGCCGGCCGGCACCATCGCCAGCAGGGTTACCAGGCCGACGATGAAGATCGGCAGGTCCTGTTCGGTGCGCGGCACGTCGCCGCCGTTTTCCTTCTTGCGGCGCGACGCGTCGAGCGCCGACTTCAGGCCGGCCATCACCGGCCGGGCCAGGCCGGCCAGCGTGACGATGGCGGCAGCGCCAATGGCGCCGGCGCCCATCATGCGCACGTCGGTCGACCACACCTTGAGCGCCTGGTCGGCGGCAGTCATCGCTGGCTGCGGGTCCATCGACGTCAGCAGGGGCACCAGCACGCCCCAGGCGATCACCAGGCCGACCAGCATCGCAATGCCGACGGTAATGCCCATCAGGTGGCCGGCGCCGACCAGGGCCAGCGAACTGGCGGCGCCCATGCCGGTAGCGCCGCTGCCGGTCTTGAAGTAGACCGACATTTCGCCCGCCATGACCTTGAGCGCGGCACCCGAAGCGTAGGCGGCCGAAGCCACGCTACCCCAGATCACCGCCCACAGGCCGATCTTGCCTTCGGCCGCGCCGCTGCGCGAGGCCATGCCGACCTTGAGCACTTCGGCCGCCGCCACGCCTTCCGGATACGGCAGCGTCGACTGCGACACCAGCGCGCGGCGCAGCGGCATCGTGTACATCACGCCGAGCACGCCGCCGATGGCGCAGGCGCCGAAGGTCGGCCAGAACGGCACATGGGCCCACCAGCCGATCATCAACAGGCCGGGCAGCACGAAGATCACCGACGCCAGCGTGCCGGCGGCCGAGGCGATCGTCTGCACGATATTGTTTTCCTGGATGGTCGCGTCCTTGAAGGCCGACAGCAGGGCCATCGAAATGACGGCAGCCGGGATCGAGGTGGCAAAGGTCAGGCCGACCTTGAGGCCGAGGTAGACCTGGGCCGCTGTAAAGACGAGGGTGATGATGACGCCAAGGATAATCCCGCGAACGGTAATTTCCGTGGGATTGGTTGGTGAAGAAATGCTCATCCTGGATAGCTCCGGTGTTGTTCTATAGTGGGCGGATAAAAAAAGCTCCCCATCATAGCTGACCTCGGTTGGCATAGCTACCCCGGCGGACCGCCGAAAACGGCGGCATTGGCATGCCGCGCTTGACATAGCTGTTGGCAAGCTGCTAACTTCAGCGGCTCCTATTGCCGACCTCGCCCTGGACCCCTTATGAAGCCATCCGTATTCGCGCTGCCCCTGTTGTCCGTCTGCCTGCTGGGCGCCGCGGCCCAAGTCCAGGCTCAAGCCCAAGCCCAAGCCCAGGCGCCGAAGACGATTGCCGAGCTGACCAGAAGCATGGCGCACCAGGGCGGCTTCATCGACCTGTGGCGCGACATCGACAAGGGCCGAGTGCTGCTGTCGGTGGCCAGCCTGAATCAGCCCTTGCTGCTGGTGAGCTCGCTGCCGCACGGCCTGGGGTCGAACGATGTCGGGCTCGACCGCGGCCAGGCCAGCGAGCCGAAGCTGGTGCACTTCGAACAGCGCGGCGCCCGCCTGTTCCTGGTCCAGCGCAATACGCGCTTTATCGCCGACTCAGCCAATGCCGACGAACGCGCCTCGGTGCAACAAGCGTTTGCCAGTGCGGTGCTGTGGTCGGGCGAGATCCTGGCCAGCGAAGGCGGGCGCCGCCTGATCGATTTTTCCAGCTACCTGCTGGCCGACCGGCATGGCGTGGCCGCGCGCCTGGGCGACACCAAGCAGGGCAGCTATGGCGTCGACGACAAGCGCAGCGCCGTCCTGGCCGAGCAGGCCAAGGCCTTCCCCGATAATATCGAGCTCGAAGCGGTGCTGACCTTTAGCGGACCGGGCCAGGCGGAACACGTGCGCCAGGTGGCGGCAGATCCGGCCAGTCTGACCATGCGCCAGCACGTGAGCCTGGTGCGCCTGCCCGCTGGCGGCTTCGCCCGCCGCGCCTACGATCCGTATTCGGGCGGGATCGACGTCGGCTACCTTGACTTTGCCACACCGCTGGCCAGCAGCATCGACGTGCGCTGGCAAATGCGCTTTCGCCTCGAGAAGACCGATCCGCACGCCGCCGTCAGCACGGTCAGGAAACCGATCGTGTTCTATGTCGACCGTGGCGCGCCCGAACCGGTGCGCAGCGCCCTGATCGAAGGCGCCCGCTGGTGGGGCAGCGCGTTCGAGAAGGCCGGCTTCAAGGATGCCTACCGGGTCGAAGTGCTGCCGGAAGGCGTCGACCCTATGGACGCGCGCTACAACGTGATCCAGTGGGTGCACCGCGCCACGCGCGGCTGGTCGTATGGCTTGCCAATGGTCGATCCGCGTACCGGCGAAATCATCAAGGGCGCCGTCTCGCTGGGTTCGCAACGGGTGCGCCAGGACATCCTGATCGCCGAAGCACTGCTCGCGCCCTATGGCAAGGATGGTGCCGAGCGGCGCAAGCTGGCCGAGCAGATGGCACTGGCGCGCCTGCGCCAGCTGGCCGCGCATGAAGTGGGCCACACGCTGGGCTTCCAGCACAATTTTGCCGCCAGCCGCCATGGCAATGGCTCAGTGATGGATTACCCGCACCCGGTTGCCAGGGCTGGCGCGAAGGGCGGCGTTGACTTGCTTGACGCCTACGGCGCCGGCGTCGGCCCGTGGGACGACTACATCGTCCAGCACGCGTATGGGCAGTTCAAGCCGGAAGAAGAAGCGGCCAAACTGGCTGCCCTGCGTGCGCAGGCACGCGCCAGGGGCTTCGACTACGTCAGCGATCCGGATGCGCGCAGCAATGGCGCGGTTCATTCAAATGGCCTGCTGTGGGATTTTGGCGGCGACACGCTCAAGACCTACGACCAGCTGATGACGGTGCGCCAGCGCGCGCTGCAGGCATTCTCGTTCGATGTGCTGCCCGATGGCCGCCAGGCCGGCGAGATCGAAGCGCGGCTGGTGCCGGTCTACCTGATGCATCGCTACCAGATCGAGGCCGTGGCCCGCCTGCTCGGCGGTGGTGATTTTGACTACGGCACCAGCAACGATGTGCGTTCCGGCGCGGTCCGGGCCGGCGTGCGCACCGTGCCGGCCGCTACCCAGCGCCAGGCACTGGCGCGCCTGGCCGCCAGCGTGCGGGCCGAGCAGCTGGCACTGCCGGCCAGTGTGCTCGACATCCTGACGCCGCCGGCGCTGGGCTTCGAGCGCTCGCGCGAGTACTTTGCGACCCGGATGAACAGCGCGTTCGATGCGCTGTCGGCGGCTGAAGCGGCGGCGGCCCAGACCAGCGCCTTTGTGTTCGACGCCAGCCGCTTCAACCGGCTGGCATGGCAGCATGCGCGTGACGCGCAGCAGCCGGGCGTGCAGGAAACGCTGGACCAGTTGCTTGCCGCCGGTTGGAAGCGCGAGGCCGTGCCGGCCGCGCTGCCGGCCGGCGAAGCGGTGCAGCTGGCCGCCAACTGGGTGGTGCTGGACGCTGCGCTCAAGCTGGTCGATGGCGGCAATCTGCATCCGCAGGTGCAAGCCGAAGTGCGCCAATACCTGGCGCAGCTGGGCCAGTGGCTGAAAACGAATGCGCGCAAGGGCGCCACCGGCAACAGCCGCCAGCAAGCGGCCAGTCTGATCGCCCGCTACCTGAGCGAGCCGGCAGCCGTCAAGCTGCGCGCCTTGCCGCCAGTGCCACCGGGCGCGCCGATCTAGACCGCAGGGGGGGGAGATCGTAGGGTGGGTAGCTCCGCTACCCACGCGGGCGTCCGCGTGCCGGCATGGTTCAGCGTGGATAGCATAGCTACCCACCCTACGAAAGTTATTCGTAGGCGCGCAGACGCTTCTGCTCTTCTTGCGTGAACAATTCGTCACGCAGCTGTTGCAGCGCCACCGGGTCGGCCGTGCGCCGCGCCTGGTAGGCGGCGATGCGGGCCTTCCATGCCGCTTCTTCGCGGTCCAGGTCGGCCAGCCGGGTGGCCGCTTCCGCTGTCAGGCTGGCGGCGCGCATGCGGTAGACCTCGTCCTCGCTGGCGCCCCGGGCCCGCATCGCCGCTGCCGATTCCTCCAGCATCAGGATGCGACGCGGCGCCTCCCGTTCCTCGCGCAGCGCGGGCGACAGGGCTGCGTCGTGCGCGGCCAGCTTCTGCTGCCTCTGCGGTTCGGTCAGGTTTCTGTCCTGGCTGATTTCCAGCCGCGCCACGGCATCCTGGTCATAGGCGTCGTCAAATCCGAACAGGCCGGCGATCTCGCCGGCGGTGAAGAACTGGGCGCGCAGCTGCTGGCGCGCCGCCATGCGCTGGCGCAGCGCCGCAGCCGCACCGGCGGCCTTGGGCAGCGTCGCTTCCAGCCCGGCCAGCGCTTCCTTGTAGCGCCAGTAGGCGTCCAGCAGGCGCTTGGCCTGGCCGGCCGCCTGCGGCTTGAGGCGCCGCTCCAGTTCGCGCTCGGTCTGCTGCCGGATCTCGGCCAGCGACTTCTCACCCTGGCCGGCCAGGTAGTAGTCGAACAGCCGGGTCAGCTCGGCGTCGACCACCAGCTCGTCGCCGGGCGCGACTGTCAACTGCCCGTCCGGCCGGGTGCCTTCCATCGAAGGCACGAACGCAGCCTGGCGCGGCGCTGCCTTGGGCCGCTCCGCCTCGCTGGGCTGGCTGGTCAGCATCAGGATCGTGCCAATCACCGCCGCCAGAGCGGCACCGCTGGCCAGGCCGGTTCGTGCTCGCATCGCGCGCCCCTTACAAGCCGAGGCCTTGCAGGCGGTTGGCCTGCTGGCGGAACAGGGTCACCGGGCTGGTCTCGAACAGATTGCCAAGGCCGATCATCTGGTTGATCTCGTCGCCATGGTTGAGTGCGTAGTCGTCGCGGATCACGCGGCCCAGCCGGCTCGAGCAACTGCTGACCAGGCCATCGTTCCTGGCGCCGTCAAAGGCCAGCGACGTCAGTGCCAGTACCGGGTCGAGCGGGTCGAACACATTGGTGTAGGAACGCGCGCCGCTCCACGAGAAGTAGTGGACGCCATTGACCTGGTAGGCGCCTTCGCCGCAGGCACTGGTGGGCACGCCTTCGGGATGAAAGGCATTGAAGGCCGCGCTGCCTGCCGTGCTCAGCGACACATTGGCGGCGCGCGCGTTTTGCGGCAGGCTCGAGCTGCCCGACATGAAGCTGATGAAGCCGGCCACGGCATTGGCCAGTTCATAGGTGACGCCGGGGGCAAGGCCGAGCGCGATGTCGGCCACTTTGGAACCCTTGTTGACGCCGCCGACCGACGACACCGACGCCACCAGGTCGGGACGGACCGAAGCGACGTAGCGGCTGGTCGGCGCGCCGTGGCTGTGGCCGATCAGGTTGACCTTGGCCGCACCGGTGGCGGCCAGGATCTGCCTGACCTGGGTCAGCAGCTGCTCGCCCCGCACTTCGGTGCTGTTGGCGGCCGACACGCTGGTGATGTAGACCTTGGCGCCGCCGCTGCGCAGGGCAGAGGGCACGCCGTAGAAATACTCGGCAAAGCCGATATTGTCGAAGCCGAACAGGCCGTGCACCAGCACGATCGGGTAGCGGGTTTCAGTGTAGCCGAGCGCCCATGACGGGGTGGGCAGGGCGGCCATGGCAAACAGGACCACCGACAGGCATTGCAAAAGGCGTTTCTTCATCGCGTCGCATCTCCAGAAAGGTTGTTGTTTCGATTGAAAACCTTCGGCGCCCTTAATTTTCGAACGAGCGCTCGTTTTATTGAAGGTAACAGCAGTTGGGGCGTTTTGATTGAGGCGGCGCAAAATATTGGGCGCGGTCGGGCCGGTGCAAGGACATCTGTGGTTTTTATGCCTGTACAATTTGCCAAGATTCACAAATACGATGGCCATGACTCTTTCACACAGCTTTACCTTTGCCGAATTCGTCGAGCAGACGCCGATTAACGGCAGCACGATCTGGCAGTATGTCCTCGAGCGCAACGCCGCAAAGATCGGCGTCAAGCGCGCCAAGCCGGCCCGCGAAAACCTCGAGAAGCTGGTGCTGGCGACCTTCCGCCTGGCCAATGACGTCGGCTTCCGCGCGATGAGCCTGCGCGACCTGTGCCGCGAGACGGGGCTGTCGATCGGCGGCGTGTACGGCTATATCGACAGCAAGGACCAGCTGGCCGAGATGATCGAGGACGTGGTGCGCCACGCAATCGGCGAAGTGCCGCGCTGGTTCGCCCACATCAGCGACCCGCGCCAGCGGCTCGAAGCGATCGTGCGCGCGTCGATCTACCTGTCGGAGAGCCTGCAGCCCTGGTTCTACTTTGTCTACATGGATTCGCGCGTGCTGCCGCAGGAGCAGCGCAAGATGGCCAAGCAGTCGGAGCTGACGGCCCAGCAATGCATCAGCGGCCTGCTCGATGCGGTGGCACCGATGCCGTCGAACGCTTTGCTGGCCGCCCATTGCCTGGCACTGACGCAGGACTGGTATGTCAAGCGCTGGAAGTACCGCGCCGCCAAGGTCGAGGTCGACGCGTTTGCCGACAGCGTCGTCGCGCTGGTGGTGCAGCAAGCAATTTTCTGGCCGAGGCCAGCGCTTGCGTAACGGTCAAACCATGCAGGGCTTGACCTGAGCCGCTAACGACTGGTGATCGACATCCTGACCAGGTCGGCCACATTGGTGGCGCCCAGCTTGGCCATCAGGCGCGCCTTGTGCACTTCGACCGTGCGCACGCTGATGGCCAGCATCGGCCCGATCTCGCGGTTGTGCTTGCCGGCCACGACCAGCGCCATCACTTCGCGTTCGCGCTGGGTCAGCGCCTGCAGCAACTGGCCGGCCGCATCGCGCCGCTGGCGTTCCTTCAGCGCCACCGCTTCCTGCCGCAGCGCGCAGTCGATGGCGTCGATCAGCTTGTCGTGGTCGAATGGCTTTTCGAGGAAGTCGCTGGCATTGGCCTTGAACGCCTGGCGCGCCAGCGCCACGTCGCCGTGGCCGGTGATGATGATGACCGGCAGGCTGCAGCCGAGCTCGAGCAGCCTTTGCTGCAGGGCCATGCCGTCCAGGCCCGGCATGCGGATGTCGACCAGGATGCAGCCGGTCCAGTCGGCACTCCAGGCTTGCAGCAAATCCTCGGCGTTGGCGAACACGGCGGTCCGGTAGCCGCGCACGCCCAGCAGCAATCCGAGCGCGTCGCGCACCGAGGGGTCGTCGTCGACGATAAACACGGTCAATTCAGGATGCAATCTCTTCTCCTTGTTCTGCCAGTGGCAGGATAAACCGGAACGTGCCGCAGTCGCCGATTTCGGCCCACAGCGTGCCGCCATGGGCTTCGATGATGGCGCGCGACAGCACCAGGCCCAGGCCCAGTCCGCTCGACTTACTTGAAATAAACGGCTCGAACAGGCGCACTGCCGCCTCGCCCGATACCCCATTGCCATTGTCTTCGACGGTGATGCACAAGCTGCCGGCCGTATTCTGTTCGCTGCGGATGCGGATGTGGCGCATGCCTGGTTCACGCGTAATGATCGCATCAAATGCGTTCTCGATCAGGTTGCGCAGCACCAGTTCGATTTGCAGGCGGTCGACCCGCACCGCCAGCGCCGGCATCGGCGCGATGTCGAGCTTGACGCCGTGTTCGTCGAACTGGGCGCGGAAACGCCGTTCGATGCTGTCGACGATGGCGCCGATATGCACCGGTTCGAGCTGCAGCGCGCCGCTGCGGAAAAAGCCGCGCAGGCGGCTGACGACGTCGGATGCGCGGGTCGACTCGGCGATCATCTTGCCGATGGCATCATTGAGCAGGGGGCCGTGCTCGTGGCGCGCCAGCAAGTGTTCGCAGGCCTTGCCGTAGGTGAGCAGGGCGGTGATCGGCTGGTTCAGCTCGTGCGCCAGCGCCGCCGCCATTTCGCCGGCCGCCGCCAGCCGCAGGCTGTACTTGAGTTCCTCGGCCACCTGGCGCTGTTCGTCGACGACGATGCCGATGAAATAGCCGACCAGCGCCAGCACGGCGCTGAGCAGCTGCATTTCGAAGATATTGATTTCATGCATGACGCCCGAGTGCATGACGAGGAAGATGGCCGACTGCAGGCTGAATACGATGAAGGCGGTGCCGGACAAGCCCTGGCGCGCCGAGGCCCAGATGATGGGCAGGAACAGGAAGTAAAAGTGCTTGAACTCCGAGCCGACCGAAAACATGATAAACACTTGCCACAGCAGCAGCAAACCGAGCGCCAGATAGGCCAGCGTTTCCCAGTTGGCCAATTGCTTCCACAGGCGGGCTGGACCGTTGCGCGTGGCCAGCAGCCAGATCAGCGGCATGGCCACCACCACGCCGACCGCATCGCCGATGCCGAAGCTGGCGGCAACGGCAAGCAGTTGGCCGGCCGGAATCAGGGAGAACGCCGACAGCAGCGCCGCGTACAGCACGCTGTTGAAGGCCAGGCCGACCACGATGGTACCGAACCAGGTAAACAGGCTGCGGCGATCGCCGAAGATGCTGCCGTCGCCGAAGTGGCGGCGCAGGGTTTCGCCCACGATGCCATAGCCAAGCACCAGCGCGGCCGACAGCAGCATCGTGATGCCGAGGCCGGCCGGCATGCCGCGCACCAGGTACTCGCAGACGAGCAGGGTGAAGAACCAGGGCAGGGCGGCGCGGCGACCGCGGATCAGCCAGTACACCAGGCCGAGCGCCGGATCCGGGCTCCACGGCGAGATGTTCAGGCCGTACATCGGGCTGGCAAAGCTGGTCCAGTCAAGCAGCAGATAGACCACGCAGAAGCCGATGTCGAGCGGCCAGCGCATGGCGATCAGCTGTTTGCTTAAAGGTAGGGAGAGCATGGGCAGCATTATGCCGACAAGCGCAGGGCAACGCACGGAAAAATGGCGGCCCACCGCAGGGCGACGCAAGCCCGGCCAGTTTGAGTGCGATCAAGCGGCCGCAGTCGCCCTTTGTTAAGGTGGGGCCAGCCAAGGTGAGGGCGCGGCCGTGCGCCGCACCGATAGAGTCTGGTTTCGACATGCATCTGATTGACATCTCGATGTTTTATGCTGTGGAAGGGGGCGGCGTGAGCACCTACCTGAACGCCAAGGCACGCTGGTTTAGCGAGCACAGCAATGTGAGGCACACCATTGTCAGTTCCAGCATCGGGGCCGGCGCCGGCCACCGGGCTGGCCAGCGCAGCGGCGGCGCGGCTTGGGGCGGCCGGCCGGCGCTGGCCGCCGGCATGGCGGCCAGCACGGTCATTGCCGTGCCAGGCCTGGCCTTTCCCGGCCTGCATGGCTACCGCCTGCCGCGCTCGGTCGGCAGCGCCGCCCACCTGCTGGGCCGGCTGCAGCCGGACCTGATCGAGGTCGGCGACGCCAGCCAGTTCGCCTGGGCGGCCCTGCGCGTGCGGCGCCGGCTGCACGTGCCTGTCGTCGCCTTCTGCCATTCCGACCTGGCGCGCGTGATCGGCCAGCGCCTCGGCGCGCTGGCGCAGCAGTTCAGCCGCGATTACCTGCGCCAACTGTATCGCCGCTGCGACCTGGTGCTGGCGCCGAGCCAGGCCATGCTGGGCCGGCTGCAGCGCCTCGGCATCGGCGGTGCGGCCTGCCAGCCGCTGGGCATCGATGCCGATGTATTCTGCCCGCAACGGCGCGACAGCGGCCTGCGCCGTCAGCTCGGGCTGGCGCCGGATGCGCGCCTGCTGGTCTACGCCGGCCGCTTTGCGCCGGAAAAAAACCTCGGCCTGCTGGTGGCCGCCGTCCATCGCCTGGGGCCGCCTTACCACCTGCTGCTGGTCGGTAGCGGGCAGGCGCCGCTGGCGTCGGCCCAGGTCAGCATCGTGCCGTTCGAACGCGACCCGGCGCGGCTGGCGCGGCTGCTGGCCAGCAGCGATGTGCTGGTCCACCCGGGCGATTGCGAAACCTTCGGCCTGGTGGTGCTCGAGGCCATGGCGTGCGGCTTGCCGGTGGTCGGCGTGGCCGGCGGCGCGGTGGCCGAACTGGTCGACGCCGGCACCGGCCTGCTGGTGCCCCCGTGCGATGCCGACGCGCTGTGCCAGGGGATCGAAGCCATTTACCAGTGCGACCGCGAACGCCTCGGCAGGCAGGCACGGCGCACGGCCAGCACCCGGTTCGACTGGCAGCGCGTGATGCCGCAGCTGGTCCGGCGCTATGCCAGCTTGCTGTCGGCGCAGCCGCTGGCGCTGGCGCAGGCGCAGGGCGGCTGCGCGCTCGACTGAGCGGAGGCCCGGTGCTGACGTCCATTGACAAGATCCTGTGCGTGTCGATCCACGACGTGGCGCCCGCCAACTGGCCCGCCTGCCTGCGCCTGATGCAGGCGCTGCGGGCGGTCGACGACGTGCCCCTCAGCCTGCTGCTGGTGCCGGCCTACCACGGCCAGCTTGCCCGTGTGGACACCTATGAAAAGATGCTCGAGCGCCTGCTGGGGCAGGGGCACGAGCTGGTCTTGCACGGCTACCGGCACCTCGACAGCGGGCCGCCGCCGCGCCACTGGCGCGAGCGCTTTGCGCGGCAGCTGCTGACCGAAGGCGAGGGCGAGTTCGCGGCGCTCGACGCCCCGCAGGCGCGCCAGCTGCTGTGCCAGGGCCTGGCCTGGTTTGCCGCGCGCCGCTGGCCGGTGCATGGTTTCGTCGCGCCGGCCTGGCTGATGGGGCCGGGTGCATGGCAGGCCGTGCAGGAGTTTTCGTTCGACTACACGACGACGCGCTCGCAGTTCCACCTGCTGCGGCCGCACCTGGCGCGGTGCGCGCCGAGCCTCGTGTTCGCGTCGCGCAATATGCTGGGGCGCCTGCTGTCGCGTCCGTGGACGACCATACTGGCCAGGTCGGCGCGCGCGGCGCCGCTGGTACGCCTGTGCCTGCATCCGCGCGATGCGCAGTCGCCGCTGCTGGTCAGGCAGGCGCAGGCGCTGCTCGGCACCATGCTGTCGACCCACCAGCCCCTGACCAAACACGCCTACGCGCTGCGGTGGCGGCAAAGCCTGGCTGAGGCCGGCGGCAACGGCCGCCGCAGCTGGTGAGCTGCCAGTAATTTGACGCTATCGATGCATTGCCACCTACATCAGGCTATGCCGCCGCCGCCGCATCAAGTATATTGATGGTTTTATGCAGGAGCGGCTTCAAGCGGGCCGTTCGGGACCGCGCCAGCGATGAATTGTTTGCCATGAACCAGCCGTCGATCGACCGTTTTTGCTCACCTTTGCCGCGTATTTCCGCTTTGCTTGCCGCCTTTCCCCTCTGCCTCGCATGATTCCCCGCTTGCCTGTCCGCGCCTTGTTGCTGCTGGCCGCGCTCGGCGGCAGCGCCGCCATGGCGCGCGAGCCGGCCGTGGTCGAGCTGGAGGCGATGACGTCGGCTGAATTGCGCGCCCGCATCGACGGCGGCAGCCGGACCGCACTGCTGCCGATCGGCGGCACCGAACAGAACGGCCCCCACATGGTGCTGGGCAAGCACAATGTGCGGGTGCGCCTGCTGGCCCAGCAGATTGCGCGCCGCCTTGGCAATGCGGTGGTGGCACCGGTGCTGGCCTATGTGCCGGAGGGCCAGATCAGTCCGCCCGCCGCCCATATGCGCCATGCGGGCACGCTGTCAATTCCCGAGCCTGCCTTCGAGGCATTGCTGGAATCGGCCGCCCGCAGCCTGTGCCAGCACGGCCTGCGCGACATCGTGTTCCTGGGCGACCATGGCGGCTACCAGCACAGCCTGGAGCGGGCGGCGGCGCGCGTCAACCGCGCCGCCGGCCAGCCGGCTTGCCGCGCCCATGCGCTGCGCGACTACTACCAGCCAACCCAGACCGGCTACCCGGCCGACTTGCGCGCGCGCGGCGTGCTGCAGGCCGAACTGGGCAGCCATGCCGGCCTGGCCGACACGGCCCTCGCGCTGGCGCTCGACCCGTCGCTGGTGCGCCAGGGCGCGCTGGCCACGGCCGCCACGGCGGCCGGCGTGACGGGCGACCCGCGCCGTGCCACGGCCGAACTGGGCCAGCTGGGCGTGGCCCGCATCGTCGACGCCTCGGTGGCCGCGGTCAAACGCCTGCAGGCGAACCCATCTGTACCGAATTCATCAAAGTCACCAAGGAGATAAACTTGAAGCTCTACAAACAGGCCGGCGCAGGTCTTGCCCTGCTGGCCATCGCGGCCAGCGCCGGCGCCGCCCGCAACCAGAACCCTGGCAATGGCGCGCCAGCGCCAGCGGCCGGCGCGGCGGTCCAGACCGTGCCTGGCATGGCGCCGGTGGTCGATCCGAAAAATCTCTACAGCGAGACGCGGGCCGGCAATTTCCATCCGGGCGTCAAGAACGACCCGGAGCGCATCTACGTGCCCAATCTTCGCAGCAACAGCGTGTGGGTGATCGACCCGGCCAAGATGAAGGTGGTCGACAAGTACACGGTCGGCGTCGGCCCGCAGCACGTGGTGCCGTCGTGGGACTTGCGCACCCTGTGGGTGGCCAATAATGCGGAACGCCGCACCGACGGCAGCCTGACCCCGATCGACCCGCAGACGGGCAAGGCAGGCACGTCGATCCCGGTCGACGATCCGTACAATATGTACTTCACGCCGGACGGCAAGTCGGCCATCATCGTGGCCGAAGCCTTGAAGCGCCTCGATTTCCGCGATCCGAAGACGATGGCGCTGCAGTACGTGATCCCGACGCCGGGCTGCAAAGGCATCAACCATGCCGACTTCTCGATCGACGGCAAGTACGCGCTGTTTACCTGCGAGTTCGACGGCACCATCGCCAAGATCGACCTGGCGGGGCGCAAGGCGGTCGGCTACCTGAAGCTCAAGATGCCGGCCACCCGCTTCAAGGAAGCGGCCAAGGTCGACGATGGCCCGGGTGCCACCGAGATCTGCACGTCCAGCAAGGGCATGCCGCAAGACATCCGCATCTCGCCTGACGGCAAGCGCTTCTATATCGCCGACATGGATGCCGACGGCGTCCACGTGGTCGACGCCGACAGCTTCACCGAAGTCGGCTTCATCTCGACCGGCATCGGCGCGCATGGCCTGTATCCTAGCCGCGACGGCAAGCAGCTGTACGTGGCCAACCGCGGCACCCACCGCATCCACGGCAAGCGCAAGGGCAAGGGCAGCGTGACCGTCATCGATTTCGCGACCGAGAAGGTGGTGGCGCAGTGGAAGATCCCTGGCGGCGGCAGCCCGGACATGGGCAATATCAGCGCCGACGGCAAATGGCTGTGGCTGGCCGGCCGCTTCGACGATGTGGTGTACCGCATCGATACCGCCGACGGCACGGTGCGCAAAGTCAAGGTCGGCGGCGAGCCGCATGGCCTGACGCTGTGGCCGCAGCCTGGCCGCTACTCGCTGGGCCACACCGGCAACCTGCGTTGAACCATCGGGGCTGGCCGTCCCCGTGCCGCTGCCGCGCGAACGGCGCCAGCAGCCCGCTGGTGCCGTTTGAATGGCGTCACAGCGCGCCGGCTCTGCCTGGCAGCTGATCGTTCACCTATCTGATTGGACTGGTCCGGGCAGCAAGGACTGCTGCTGGAGTGATCCGCCGGGCTGGCAGGCAGCCCGGCGGGATCTGGGCATGAGGCCGCGGGGGCCCTGATGCTTACTTCTTCTTTGGGTTCACTGCGGCTTTGAGCGTCGCACCGGCCGAGAACTTAGGCGTCTTGGAAG
>CBDDRJ010000148.1:0-27483 GCA_965233055.1 uncultured bacterium | reverse complement strand
CCACCCAACTCGACCAGCGAGGAATGGGTGCCGCTTTCGACAATCTTGCCGTCTTCCATCACGATGATGCGGTCGGCGCGTTGCACCGTGGCCAGGCGGTGGGCAATGATGACGGTGGTGCGGCCAACCATCGCCGCTTCGAGCGCGCTCTGGACCAGGCGTTCGGATTCGGCATCGAGGGCGCTGGTCGCTTCGTCGAGCAATAGCAGCGGCGGGTTCTTCAGCATGGCGCGGGCGATGGCGATGCGCTGGCGTTGCCCGCCGGACAGGCGCACGCCGCGCTCGCCGAGGAAGGACTGGTAGCCCTGCGGCAGGCGCTCGATGAATTCGTGGGCGGCCGCCTGCCTGGCGGCGGCAATCACTTCGGCGTCGCTGGCGTCGGGGCGGCCATAGCGGATATTTTCCATCGCGTCTGCCGAGAAGATCACGGTGTCCTGCGGTACGATGCCGATCGCGCCGCGCAGTGTGTGCAGATCGAGCTCGGTGATATCGACGCCGTCGAGCTTGATGGCGCCGCTTTGCGGGTCGTAGAAACGCAGCAACAGCTGGAACAGGGTGGTCTTGCCGGCGCCCGAAGGGCCGACCACGGCCACCGTTTCGCCCGGCTTGATCGACAGGTTCAGGTGCGACAGCGCCGCCGTTTCCGGGCGCGACGGATAGCAGAAGGTGACGTCGTTCAAGGCCAGCGCGGCGCCGCCGACCGTGCGGATCGGCAGCGAGCGCGGCTTGGCCGGGTTCTGGATCGACGACTTGACGGCCAGCAGCTCGAGCAGGCGCTCGGTGGCGCCGGCGGCGCGCTGGGCTTCGCCCATCACTTCGGACAATGCGCCGATGGAACCGGCGACGATCGACGCGTACAGGATGAACTGGCCGAGATCGCCACCAGTCATGGTGCCGTCGAGCACCGCGTGCGCGCCCAGCCACAGCACGAACACGATGGTGCCGAATACCAGCACGATCGCCATCATCGTCAGCAGCGAGCGGGCGCGGATGCGCCGCATCGCCGTGCTGAAGGCCGATTCGACCGAGCCTTTGAAGCGGGTCGATTCGATGGTTTCGTGGGTGAAGGCCTGCACGGTCGGCATGGCGTTGAGGATCTCGCCGGCCATCGCCGACGCATCGGCGATGCGGTCCTGCGTGTCGCGCGACAGCTTGCGCACGCGGCGGCCGAACAGCACGATGGTGCCGACCACGACCACCAGCAGGCCGAGGATGATCGACGACAGCTTCAGGCTGGTCACGAACAGCATCACCAGGCCGCCGATGAATAGCAGCATATTGCGCAGGGCCATCGAGATGCTGGTGCCGACCACGGCCTGGATCAGCGTGGTGTCGGTGGTCAGGCGCGACAGCACTTCGCCGGTCTGGGTGGTTTCGAAGAACTCGGGGCTTTGCGACACCACATGGGTGTAGACGGCGCTGCGGATGTCGGCTGTGACGCGCTCGCCGAGCCAGGATACGGTGTAGAAGCGGGCCGCGGTGGCCACCGCCAGCACGGTGGCAACGGCAAACAGGGCCACGAAGGTGGCATTGACGTGCTCGATGCTGTGGCCGCCGGTGGCGCTGCCGAAGCCGAGGTCGATCATCTGCTTGAACGCATACGGGATCGCGAGCGTCGAGCCGGCCGCGACCACCAGCGCAATGCCGGCGATGATGAACTGGCGGCGGTAGGGCGCGAGGAAGGGCAGCAGGCCCTTGAACGCGGCCAGGCTGCCTTTGCGGTGGGTGTTGTCGGGGGTGCTGCCGGTGGTGCTATTGCTCATTGGGTCGGATCGATTGTTCTTGATTATTAAAATGCAGGCAAGATCTTACCATTTTGCGTGCCCAATAGTCTTATGCAGGACAGTCGAGGGCCAGTCGTTCGGCAGAACGGCGGGCCGCGGCCTGCAATTTGGCGCGCGCCGAGGCCGGCGCTTTGGCGGCATCTTCGTCTTTCCACTTCTTATGGAGCCGCAATCTGTCGCACTGCAGGCGCCGGACAGCCGCCTTTTGTTGCTCGCGCTGTTCCTGCGCCTCGCGCCGGTGGCGTTCGCGCGCCAGCTGCTCGGCCATGGCCTGTTGCCGCTGCAGCGATTGGTCCGGCCCGGCCTTGCCCGCAGGCCCGGCGGCGGCCTCAATCGGCACCATGACGGCGCCGCTGGCACAGGGCACCGAGCCATAGCTGACTTTTCCGCCGCTGTCGCAGCGGTAGACGGGCTGGGCGGTGGCGTGCACAGACACCAGCAGCAGCGCTGCCGTCACAATATAATGAAACATGAGCTTGCTCCCGAAGGCTTAAAGGACCTTACCGGGATTCATGATGCCGAGCGGGTC
Organism: uncultured bacterium; assembly: GCA_965233055.1. Classification (GTDB taxonomy): domain Bacteria; phylum Pseudomonadota; class Gammaproteobacteria; order Burkholderiales; family Burkholderiaceae_D; genus Telluria_A. The sequence continues at coordinate 25,170 of CBDDRJ010000148.1, read as the reverse complement.
GAGGGCGGCCTTGATCGCACGCATCATGTCGAGCTCGATGCCCGATTTGTAGCGCTGCAGCTCCTCGCGCTTGAGCGCGCCGATGCCGTGTTCGGCGGAGATCGAGCCGCCAAAGGCAGCCACACTGTCATGCACGACGCGGTTGACCGCCCCTTGCTGCAGCAGGAAATCGGCGTGGGCCACGCCGTGCGGCGGCGCGACATTGAAGTGCAGGTTGCCGTCGCCCAAGTGGCCGAAGCACACCAGCTGGCAGTTGGGAAACTGCTGTTCCAGCCTGGCCCCGGTGACGGCAATAAACTCGGGCATCCGGCTGATTGGCAGGGAAATATCATGCTTGATGTTCTTGCCGTCGGCGGCCTGGGCCAGCGGAATATGTTCGCGGATCTGCCACAGGCCCCTGGACTGGGCGATCGACGTTGCCACCACGGCGTCGTCGGCCACGCCCGCTTCGATCGCGGCCTCGATGGCGCTCTCCAGCAGGGTCACGGCGTGGGTATCCGATTCGCTGCTCGACAATTCCAGCAGCACATACTGGGCATGGGGCGCCACGAAGGGCCGCGGCAGGGCCGGAAAATGGAGCGCCACCAATTGCAGGCAGCGGTGGGACATCAACTCGAATCCGGTCAGGCTGGCGCCGCAGCGGTCCTGCGCCATCTCCAGCAGGGTCACCGCCTGTTGCGGCGTCGACAGGCCGACGAAGGCGGTGATGCAGGCCTTTGGCTGGGGGAATAGCTTGAGCACGGCGCCCGTGATGACGCCGAGCGTGCCTTCGGTGCCGATAAACAAGTCGCGCAGGTCGTAGCCGGTGTTGTCCTTGCGCAGGCCGCGCAGGCCGTCCCAGCACTCGCCCCTGGCATTGACCACTTCGAGCCCGAGGCACAGCTCACGCGTATTGCCATAACGCAGCACGGCGGTGCCGCCGGCATTGGTCGACAGGTTGCCGCCGATGCTGCAGCTGCCTTCGGCGGCCAGCGACAGGGGGAACAGGCAACCGGCGTCTTGCGCCGCCTGCTGGATGTCGGCCAGGATGCAGCCGGCGTCGACCGTCATCGTGCGGTTGGCCGGGTCGATGGCACGCACCTTGTTCAGGCGCGACAGCGACAGCACGATGGCGGTGCCGGACGCGTCCGGCACGCTGCCGAGCACGAGGCCGGTGCGCCCGCCTTGCGGCACCAGCGGCACGCGGTGCGCCGCGCAAGCCCTGACCACGGCGGAGACCTGAAGGGCCGAGGCCGGCCGCACGACCGCCATCGCGCTGCCGGTAAAGCGCCCGCGCCAGTCGCTCAGGTAGGGTGCCATGTCGTGCGCCCCGGTCAGCACATGGTCGTCACCAATTTCCTGCCTGACTGCCGAGAGAAAGTCCGTGTTCATTGGGCGGTGTTGACTTTGTCGAGCAACTCCTTGGCCATTTTTTTGGCCGCCTTCTTATAGGGCCGCAGGTACAGGATGGCGCACAGGAAGTAGACGATGACCAGGGTCGCCTCGCCCCACGCCATCAGGCGCGAGGCGGGCAGCACGTCGCTATAGCCGCGCACCACGCCTTCGGTGAAGTACAGCAGGATCACCATCGACGACCATTGCAGCGTGTAGACGTCGCGCTTGAGCACGCCGCGCAACGGGATCAGCAGCGGCAGCGTCTTCAGCGCCAGCATCGAGCCGCCCGGGTGCAGCGGGGCGACCAGCATCTCCCACAGCACCAGCCAGACGATCAGCAGCAGCAGGCTGCCGAGGGCGCCAAGGTGGAAGTATTTCGGTGCATTCATAGCGTCACCTGCAGTTTGCGAGCGGCTTCGGCCAGGCGGCGGCCCAGCGCGATGGCGAGGGTTTTTTCGTCGTCGGTGATCGGCTTGTTGCCGTCGATGCCGGACCAGTGCGTCGCGCCATAAGGGCTGCCGCCGCTGCTGGTGGTCATCAGTTCAGGGTGGGTATAGGGCAGGCCCATGATCAGCATGCCGTGGTGCAGCAGCGGAATCATCATCGACAGCAAGGTCGATTCCTGGCCGCCGTGCAGGCTGCCGGTCGACGTGAACACGGCGGCTGGTTTGCCGGCCAGCGTGCCGTTCAGCCATTCGCTGGCGGTGCCGTCCCAGAAGTACTTCATGCTCGACGCCATATTGCCGAAGCGGGTCGGCGAGCCCAGCGCCAGGCCGGCGCACTCCTGCAGGTCCTGCAGTTCAACATAAGGCGCGCCGCCGGCCGGAATATCCGACTCGACTGTTTCGATGACGGTCGACACCGCCGGCACCGTGCGCAGCCGGGCATCGACCCCTTGGATGCTCTCGATGCCCTGGGCGATCAGTTCGGCCAACTTGCGGGTTGCCCCATGGCGCGAGTAATACAAAACAAGAATTGTCGGATTAGTTGGGTTCATTGGCGCTATTATAGGGCCCTTTATAGCCCGTCATGGGCGCTGCGACACCTGATTCTCGCCATGCTTTCTAAAACAGTCCACACGATTTCGCGTACCACCACTGAAATGTTCAACACCAGCGTCGACCTGGTGCGGGGCCTGACTCTGCGCGAGGCGCGCGACCTGTTCCGCTTTGCGCGCCGCCGCCTGGGCGAGGAGCGCCTGCCCCAGGTGGCCGGCAGCCTGACCTTCACCACGGTACTGGCCCTGGTGCCGCTGCTGACGATTGCGCTGGCCATTTTCACCACCTTCCCGATGTTCGGTACCCTGCGCAAGACGCTGGAAGCCTATTTCATGCAGAGCATGATGCCTAAAGGCATGGCCAACACCATCCTGGGCCACTTGACGACCTTTGCCAACAAGGCCACGCGCCTGTCGGCAGTGGGCGCGGTCGCGCTGGTGTTCACCTCAGTGATGATGATGGGCATGATCGAGCGCGCCTTCAACCAGATCTGGCGCGTGCGCCGTCCGCGCCCGATTTCCCAGCGCATCATGATTTATTGGGCACTGGTGACGCTGGGCCCGCTGCTGTTCGGCCTGTCGCTGACGGTGACGTCGCAGGTATTCATGGCCACCAGCGGCATCGTCAGCGCGGTGCCTCTGCTGGGCACGCTGTTCTACACCAGCTTGTCGGTGGCGCTGACGACCGGCGCCTACACGCTGCTGTATATGGCCATCCCCAACCGCTATGTTGACTGGCACGATGCCGTGTGGGGCGGGCTGGTGGCGGCGCTGGCGTTCGAGGCGGCCAAGCGCCTGTTCGCCGTCTTCATCCAGATGTTCCCGGCCTATGCCATCATCTACGGCGCGCTGGCGGCCTTGCCGCTGCTGTTGATCTGGATCTTCCTGTCGTGGATGATCACGCTGATCGGCGCCCTGCTGGTGTCGGCACTGCCGATCGTCAAATACGAACGCTGGTGGTATCAGCCGGTCCCGGGCGGCGAGTTTGTCGATGCGATGGCGATCCTCAAGGTGCTCTACATCAGCGGCAAGATCAATAATTCAACGCTGGTCAACAGCTCCTACATCCGCGCCCATACCCGCATCGGCTACGACGAAATGACCGACCTGCTCGAGAAGATGCTGGCCGTCGGCTGGGTCGGGCGGGTCAAGAAAGAGGCGCCGGCCCGGGTGCAGTGGGGCAAGCGCGTGCGTGAGGAAACCGATAATTGGGTATTGTTGGTCAACGCGGAAAAGATCAAGGTGTCCGATGTGTACCGCCTGTTCGTATTTGGCGGCATGGCAGTCGACGCCGGCATGTCGATCGAACTCGACCCGGACTCGCCGATGACGCTCGACGCCGGCGCCCTGGCGCGCCGGGTCGAAGACGCCGTCGAGAATGGGCTCGACCAGAGCCTGGCCGCGAACTTCGCCGACGCCGTGCCTGGCTTCGGCGGCGAACCGGAATAGGCCGCCTGCAAGCGCGTGGGTAGCAAAGCTACCCACGCGTGAATGCAGCGTTACGTTGGCGTCATCCGGCAGCGAACCGGAATAAGGCGTCCAGCACGGCGTCGGGCTGTTCCTGCATCAGCGAGTGGCCGGCATCGACCATCACGGTCTTGCCGTGCGCGATGGCGCCCGTGAGCAGCTTGGTCGAGCGCGGCGGCGTCATCATGTCTTTGGTCCCGAAGATGAACAGGGTAGGGCAGCGCACCGCTGCCGCCGCCTGTTCGCCATTGGCATACGCGTTGCAGGCATAGAAGTCGGTGTAGAACAGCTGGTCCGGGTTAAGCGCCGACATCCGCTGCATCAGGCGCTGCGCGCCATGCATCGTATAGAAGCCAGGGCCGGGACAGGACGGCTTCTGCGCGATCGACGAATGCGAGAAAATATTGACCATGTCGATCGCGGCCGGCTCGTTGTTTCTGGCCGTGTCGAGCAGCGCGTCGGACACTTTCATCGGGTAAGTCGAGCCCACCAGCGCCAGCCGGCTGACGCGGCCGGGCGCCCTGTGCGACGCTTCGAGCGCGATCAAGGACCCCATGCTGTGGCCGATCATGACTGCCTTGTCGACACTGGCCGCATCCATCACCGCCAGTATCCAGTCGGCCATCTGTTCGACGCTGGTCAGCGCCTTGCCCTTGCTGCGGCCGTGGCCGGGCAGGTCGACCGCGACCACGTTGTAGCCATGGTGGGCAAAATAGCGGGTCTGCAAAATCCACACCGAATGGTCGTTCTGCGCGCCGTGGATGAACACGGCGGTTGGTTGAGACGGGTTGAAGGCCTTGCCGCCCTGATAGAAGTAAGCCTCAAAGCCCTGTACTGTAACGATCATGTTCAGGCTCCCTTCTGCGACAGTTTGAGGCCGCGGGCCAGGTCTTCGATCAGGTCGTCGGCATCCTCCAGGCCGACCGACAGGCGCATCGTGCCCTCGCTGATGCCGGAAGCAAGCAACTGCTCGGTCGGCACCCGGAAGTGGGTGGTCGAGGCAGGGTGGATCACAAGCGACTTGGCATCGCCCACATTGGCCAGGTGCGAGAACACCTTGAGCGCATCGACAAAGCGGCGGCCGGCAGCGCGGTCGCCCTTGATGGTGAACGAGAACACGGCGCCGCAGCCTTTCGGCAGCAGGGTCTTGGCCAGTTCGTAATCCGGATGGGACTCAAGCTCGGGATAGGAAATCGATTCGACCGCCGGATTCTTTTGAAGGAACTCGACCACCTTGCGGGTATTGGCCACGTGCCGGTCCATGCGCAGGCCCAGCGTCTCGACCCCTTGCAGGATGGCGAAGGCATTGTGCGGGCTCATGACGGCGCCAAAGTCGCGCAGGCCTTCGCGCCGCGCGCGCAGCGAGAACGGCGCCACCGTCGACTCTTCGCTGAACACCATGCCGTGAAAGCCCGCATACGGCTCGCACAGTTCGGCAAAGCGGCCGGTCTTGTCGTAGGCCGCCTGCCAGTCGAAGGTGCCGCCGTCGACCAGCAGGCCGCCGATGGCGGTGCCGTGGCCGCACAGGAACTTGGTGGCCGAATGGAACACCAGGTCGGCGCCATGGTCGAACGGGCGCAGCAGATAGGGCGTGGTAAAGGTCGAGTCGAGCATCAGCGGCAGGTGGTGGTCATGCGCCAGTGCGGCGACCTTGGGGATGTCGAGCACGTCCAGGCCCGGGTTGCCAAGGGTCTCGGCGAACAGTACCTTGGTGTTGGGGCGGATGGCGGCGCGCCAGGCGTCGATGTCACGCGGGTCGACGAAGGTGGTCTCGATGCCGAAACGCCCCAGCGTGTATCCGAGCAGGTTCTGCGAGCCGCCGTACAGCGCGCGCGAAGCGACGATGTGCGAGCCGGCAGCGGCGATGGTCACCAGGCCCAGGTGCATGGCGGCCTGGCCGCTGGCGGTGGCGATGCCAGCCACGCCGCCCTCGAGCGCGGCGATGCGCTCCTCCAGCACGGCATTGGTCGGGTTGGAGATGCGCGAGTAGACGTGGCCGGCCCGCTCCATATTGAATAGCGAGGCGGCGTGGTCCGAGTCCTTGAACGCGAACGAGGACGTGAAATAAACCGGCGTCGCGCGCGCGCCGGTGGCGGGGTCAGGGGTGCTGCCGGCGTGCAGGGCCAGCGTGTCGAAGCCGTGGTAGTGGGGGCCGCTCATGGTCGAACTCTTCAAAGTATTGGAAGGCCCGAATCGTAGCATTGTTTGGCCGATGTGAATCCGCGCATGGGCCCCTTTTAGCGGCTAGAATGGGAACAATGTGGCGCCTATGCCCCATGCTGCCTTTGATTTCCCGCAATACTGGATTTTTTGCAAGGCATAGGCTACATTCGCAGCGTAGGTTTGCACTTCTACAAGTTTTATCGAACCTTTTTCCGGACAAGGATGGCCATCATGAAAGTTTCTGAAATTCTCCAAGTCAAGGGCAACATCCTTTACACCGTTACGCCGGAGATGTCGCTACTCGAAGCCGCCAACACGATGGCGGAGAAAGATATCGGCTCGCTGGTGGTGATGGAATTTGGCGACGTGGTCGGCATGCTGACCTTCCGCGAAGTGCTCAAGGCGCTGCATGCCAACGGCGGCGCGCTCGGCAGCGGCACCGTACGCAAGCACATGGACGACCACCCGATCACGATGACGCCGGACACCGAGGTCAACGAAGTGCGCCGCATCATGCTCGAAAAGCATGCGCGCTACCTGCCCGTGATGAACGCCAAGACCCTGCTGGGCGTGATCTCGTTCTACGACGTGGCCAAGGCCATGCTCGAAGCGCAGAACTTCGAGAACAAGATGCTCAAGGCATATATCCGTGACTGGCCGGCCGAGACTGCCCAGGAAGACTGACTCAGCTACACAATGAAAAAAACGGCACCTCAGGTGCCGTTTTTTGTAGCGTGGGTAAGGGCCAATGCGAGGCCACCGTCACGCGTGGGTAAGTACCTTACCCACCCTACGCGGCGCGCGTCAGCTTGTCGTTGGCCATCCACTCGAACAAGGCGGCCGAGGCCATCGGCTTGGCGAACAGGAAGCCCTGCGCCAGGTGGCAGCCCAGCGCCTGCAGGATATGGGCCTGGCGCTCGTCCTCGACGCCTTCGGCAATGACCGTCAGGTCCAGGTTGCGGCCCAGCTGGACCACCATCTCGGCGATGCTGCTGCCACGCGCCGAACCGGTAATCTCGGTGACGAAGGCGCGGTCGATCTTGAGCCGGTCGACCTTGAGGCGCTGCAGGTAGGACAGCGACGAGAAGCCGGTGCCGAAATCGTCGATCGCGATCGATACGCCGGTCTGCTTGATCTGGGCCAGCATCTTGATCAGCAGGTCAGGCTCCTCCATCGCCACCGACTCGGTGATCTCGAGTTCGACGAACTCCGGCGGCGCCTTGGTGTCCGCCAGCGCCGAATTGAGCATGTCGAGGAAGTAGGGGTGGCGGAACTGGACCTGCGACACGTTGATCGACATCATGAAGTCGTTGTAGCCCTGTTCGCGCAGGCGCACCAGTTCGAGGCAGGCGGTGCGCAGCACCATCTCGCCGATGTCGATGATCAGGCCGGAATATTCGGCGATCGGGATGAAACGGTCCGGCGTGATGAAGGTGCCGTCGGCCGTCTTCCAGCGCAGCAGCGCCTCGGCGCCGACCGGGCGGCGCGTGATCAGGTCGATCTGCGGCTGGTAGACGCAGAACAGCTCGTCCTTGCTGAAGCCATTGCGCAGCGCGTGCATCATGCGCACCCGCTCGCGGATCTCGACGCCCATGCTGCGCGAGAAGTAGAAGTGGCCGGAGCGCTGGGTCAGCTTGGCGCGCTTCAGGGCGATGTCGGCATCCTTGAGCGCGTCGGCGCCGGTACCGTCGTGTTCGGCCAGGCGTACCAGGCCCAGCGTGGCCGACAGCTGCACTTCCTGGCCGTCGATCGAATAGGGCGCTTCGAACAGCGGCAGGATGCGTTCGGGATTGACGGCCTGCGCGTCGCCCAGCACGGCAAAGATGTCGCCGCCGATGCGGGCCACGGTCAGCTCGTTGCCCAGGCTCGACTGCATGCGTTCGGCCACGGCCACCAGCAGCGTGTCGCCAAAGTGGTGGCCGAGCGCGTCATTGGTCTCGGCGAAGTGGTCGAGGTCGACCAGCGCCAGCGTGGCGTCGTCCTTGGCCGGGCCGGCCAGCGTGGTATCGAGGATCTCGACCAGGCGGGTGCGGTTCGGCAGCTTCGACAGCTGGTCGTAGAAGGCCGCATTGTGCAGGTGGCTGACCAGTTCGACGTTGTCGAGGCCGACCGCCACATTGCTGCAGAAGACATCCAGCAGGCGCGCCTCGATCTCACCGATCGGATGCGCCACCGGCAGGAAGGCGACGAAGTCGCGGCTGGCCTTACCGGCGAAGAACAGGGCGATGAAATTCGATTCGTAGATGCTGCGCCGGCCGGCCAGCACGCGTTCCATCGCTGCGCGCACCTGCGGATCGGCCAGCGTCGCCATATTCATGCCGGGCTGGTGGAAGCTGCCGGTGGTCGCAATGACGAACAGGTCGGCGCACTGGCCTTCCGGGCACTCCTGCACGCACAGCATGCCATCGGCCTTGATGCCGACGATGTCGGCGATCTGGGTCAGCACGCCTTCGCCGAAATTGTGCACGCCGTGCAACGACATCAGCTCGGTGCTGGCGCGCACGATCAGGTCGAGGCCGCGACGGCTGGCATTGATGGCGCGGATCTGCTCGTAGGAGCGGATCGCCGCCGTCACCGTGGTAAACAGCTTGATGCGGGTCAGTTCGGACTTGGTCTTGTAGTCGTTGATGTCGAAATCGCGGATCGCGTCGATCTCGGGCGCATAACCCGGCTGGCCGGTGCGCAGGATGATGCGGACATCGGCCAGCTTGAGCGTTTCGCGGATATAGCGCACTAGGTGCAGGCCGGCGTCGTCCTGCTCCATCACCACGTCGAGCAGGATGACGGCAATTTCGTGCTCTTCGCGCAACAACTCGCGCGCCTGGCCAGCCGAATAGGCGTGCACGAACTCCAATGGCCGGTGCTGCATGTCAAGATTGCCGAGAGCAAAGGTGGTGGTCGAATGGACATCCTCATCATCGTCGATGATCATCACGCGCCATGCCTTGCGCGCGCCCGTCGCTTCAGCGGGGCTGGCCTGCTCTTCTAGAAATACCAGATCGTCGGGATCGTCCTTGGCATTCTCTAAGGGCGTGATCGATTGAGGCATGAATTGCTTCTCCAGATGACTCGGTGATTATTCACATTAAGTATATAGGGAATTGTTAAGGGAAGGATCATTTTGATGTCTTTCCGGCTAGCTCAGCGGTAATATTTCCACGCCGTCACTATTTTTGGTCACAATCGTAAAATGCCGGGGGCTGGTAGAATGAACTTTTCCCTTCTTACTGCTCACCATGTCCGGCAATACTTTTGGCAAACTGTTCACTGTGACCACTTTCGGCGAATCGCATGGCCCGGCCATCGGCTGCGTCATCGACGGCTGCCCGCCGGGCCTGGCGTTGTCGGAAGCCGATATCCAGCCGGAACTGGACCGCCGCAAGCCGGGCACCTCGCGCCACGTTACCCAGCGGCAAGAGTCGGACACGGTGCAGATCCTGTCGGGCGTGTATGAAGGCAAGACCACCGGCACGCCGATTGCGCTGCTGATCAAGAACGAGGACCAGCGCAGCAAGGACTACGGCAATATCGCCGACAGCTTCCGCCCGGGCCATGCCGACTACACATACTGGCACAAATACGGTATCCGCGATCCGCGCGGTGGCGGCCGTTCGTCGGCCCGCCTGACGGCGCCCGTGGTCGGCGCGGCGGCGGTGGCCAAGAAGTGGCTGCTGCAGCAGTACGGCACCGTGTTCAAGGGCTGCATGAGCCAGCTGGGCGACATCTCTGTTCCGTTCCAGTCCTGGGACCATGTCGGCGACAATCCGTTTTTTGCTGCGACGGCCGACGCGGACCTGATCGCCCGCATGGAACAAGCGATGGACCAGCTGCGCCGCGACGGCGATTCGATCGGCGCGCGCATCGACGTCATCGCGCAGAATGTGCCGGTTGGCCTGGGGCAGCCGATCTACGACAAGCTTGACGCCGATATCGCGTTCGCCATGATGGGCATAAATGCCGTCAAGGGCGTCGAGATCGGGGCCGGTTTCCGCTCGGTGGCGCAAAAAGGGTCGGAGCACGGTGACGAGCTGACGCCCGAAGGATTCATCGGCAATAACGCAGGCGGGGTGCTGGGCGGGATCTCGACCGGGCAGGATGTGACGGTGTCGATTGCGATCAAGCCGACGTCGTCGATCCGCACGCCGCGCCGTTCGATCGACAAGGAAGGCAAGCCGGTGATGGTGGAGACCTTTGGCCGCCATGACCCTTGCGTCGGGATCCGTGCGACGCCAATCGCAGAAGCGATGCTGGCGCTGGTGCTGATGGATCATGCACTGATCCAGCGCGCGCAGTGCGCCGACGTCAAAGTCGACACTCCGAAGATCTCTTAAGGTCGTGAGGAGATCGGCCTTGCAAGGCCGATCCGTTACGCAGGCGTGGGGCAGTGCCCCACGAGTTCCCTGCTACACCTCCGAAAATCACATAAGCATCGGTGGGCATGCAATGCCAACCCTACGTTGGGTGGGCACTGCGTGCCCACGCGATCTATGCGACCTTGTATCTCTTAAGGTCGTGAGGAGATCGGCCTTGCAAGGCCGATCCGTTACGCAGGCGTGGGGCAATGCCCCGCGAATTCCCTGCTACACCTCCGAAAATCACATAAGCATCGGTGGGCATGCAATGCCCACCCTACGTAGGGTGGGCACTGCGTGCCCACGCGATCTATGCGACCTTGTTGGCGCTGGTCTCTGCCGCCAGGCGCCGCTCGACTGCCTTGACCACCAAGGCCCGGATATCGTTCAACAACGCAAACTCGGTCTGGTTTAGCTGGATCGACGGGAAGCTCTCGTCCCAGTCGCCGTAGATGAACCCTGCCGGCTGCCCATGCGTCGACAGCGGCAGGATCACGAAGCTGCGCGCATCCGACAGCGACGATTTCCACCACTCCGGCAGCTTTGCCGCAAACTTCGGATCCTTGGCGTTCTCGATAAAGATCACCCGGTCGCTATTGAGCGCTGCATGGAATACATTCGGTTCGTAGTGGTCGCCGAACGTCATCTGCGAGATCAATTCGCGCACGCCGGTGCCAAAGCCCATGCGCGCCGAATACTTGCTCTCGCGGCGGTTGCGCAGGAAGGCAACGGCACGCGAAAAATCGAGCCCCTTGTACACCGTCTCGAGCGCCATCGACATCATCTGCCCCGGACTGGCCGATCCCTCGACGTCGCGCATGTCGGCCACGCCGCTGATGAGGATCTGGTTGCCTTCGATGCGCACGCGCGTATTGGACGCCGCCTTGGCGCGCTTGTCGGCCGGCTTGGCCAGCGGCGCAATCGACAGGTCCTGCGCTGCCACTTCCTTGGCTTTCTCGATCGCGAACAGGATATTTTCCGGTTCTACACCCACCATACTGGAGAACTGGCTGGCCAGCTCTGCCACCCTGGCCGCACCCGCTTCGTCATCCTCCCACAGCGAGTCGGCGCATTGCGACGACATCGTCGAAATCGCGGCGAGCCAGTCGCCATGGGAAAATTCAGCCGGCGGCTCGCCTGGTTCGATGCGGCGCATGCCGGTGATCAAGTTCTTCGGCAGGCCCCAATGTTCGGCAGTGGCGCGCCCGATGGCTTCCATCGACAGGCCCAGCACGGCCGGCGCCGCCCCGTCCTCGCCGCCGACGCCGCCCTGCTGCTGCAGCGCGGTCCAGCGGTCGGCCATGTAGAACGTGACCATCATGCGGCCGAGCGTGTGCAGCATCGAGCACACCACCGCTTCCTCCGCATCGCGTGCGCGCGACGTCACCGCCACCTGCTGCGCCACCATCCCGGCCAGCACGGCCTTTTCCATCTCGACATGGGCGATCGCCGAATCGGGCGAGGAGTTGGTTAGTTCTTCGATCAGCTTCAGGCCCAGCGCCAGGTGGCCGATGGCCTCGGTGCCGAGCACCAGCACGGCTTTCGACACGGTGTTGATGCTTTGGCCGAAGGCCGAATACATGCCGCTATTGGCAAGGCGCAGTACCTTGTTGGTCAGGACAGGGTCGGACAGCACCGTCTGCGTCATATTGAATTCTTGCTCGTCTTCGCCGCGCATGGCGCCGAGGATGGCATTGATTGCCTTGGTAAATCCAGGCATGTCGCCCTGGCGGCGGATGCGTTCCCACAACAGGGCCAGCGTCTGGTCTCCAGTCATCGGGGCAAGCTGTTTGGCTGAGCTGGTCATTGAATCCCCGCCCTCAGTTCGGTTGGCAATAGTGCTGCATACAGGTTTTCTTTAAGTGCTGCCATTGCCACGTGGGCTGGCATGGGTTTGCCGGTCAAATAGCCTTGCACGTACTGGCAGCCGCGGCTTTCAAGGTAGTGCATCTGTGCTTCGGTTTCTACGCCTTCGGCCACCACGTTCAGGCCAAGGTGCTTGGCCAGGTCGAGCACCGCATTGCAGATGGCGGCGTCCTTCTGCGAGTCGGGCAGGTCCTTGATGAAGGCGCGGTCGACCTTGAGCACGGAAATCGGAAAGCGCTTCAGGTAGGCCAGCGAGGAATAGCCGGTGCCGAAATCGTCGATGGCGATGCGGGCCTTGCGCTCGGCCATCTTGGTGAGAATGGTTTCGGCATGCTGCGGGTCGATCATCAGCGTGCCTTCGGTGATCTCCAGCACTAGCTGGTCGCCGCCAAGGCCGGAGAAGGCGAGGGCGTCATCGAGCACGTCGAGGAATTTATCGTTGCGGAACTGGCGCGGGCTGATATTGACCGAGATATAGAGCGGGCGTTTGGCCACTTCCTCAAACTGGCGCAGCTGCACGCAGGCCGCCTTCAGCGCCCAGGCGCCGAGCAGGTTGATCAGTCCGTTGGTTTCGGCGATCGGGATGAAGCGTGCCGGCGGCACCATGCCCAGGCCCGGGTGCTTCCACCGCATCAGCGTTTCGAAGCCCTGGATCTGGCGTGTCTGCGCATCGACGATGGGCTGGAAGTAGAGCATGAATTCGCCCTCGCGCACCGCCTGGAACATGGCCGCTTCCAACGAGATATCGTGTTCCGGCGGCCCGCTCTGGCGCGCGCTATAGACTACGCAGCGCGCCTTGCCGGTTTCCTTGGCGCGCGTCATGGCGGCGTCGGCCAGCGCGACCAGGCGCACTTCGTCTTCGGCGTGCTGCGGATAGATCGCCACGCCGATCGAGGCGCCGATGTAGATGGTGTGGCTGTCGACCTCGAACGGCGACTGCAGGGTGGCCAGCAGGCGGCCAGTGACGAGCTTGATCTGGGCGTCGGAGTGGGTGGCCGGCAGGATGGCGACGAATTCGTCGCCGCCGACGCGGGCCAGCGTATCGGAGTCGCGCAAGGTCTTGCGCAGGCGCGCGGCGGCCATGCGCAGCACGGCGTCGCCCACCGGGTGGCCGAGGCCGTCGTTGACCTTCTTGAAGCCGTCCAGGCCCACGGTCGCAATCGAGAAGCCCTGGCCGGAGCGGCGCGCGCTGGCGATCACCATGCGGATCCGGTCCGACAGCAGCAGACGATTGGGCAGCTCGGTCAGCGCATCGTGCGTGGCCATGTGGCGCAGGCGTTCTTCGGTCGCGTGCTGCACCGACATGTCGCGCCCGACCACCAGCACTTCTTCGGCCCCGCCGCCATTGGCGAACAGCGACAGCCGCAGCTCGAACCAGATCTCCGATTCGGGCGTCTTCAGGCGTGCTTCGATGCGTTTGGGCTGGCGGGTCTGCACCAGGTCGGCGATGGCGGCGCGCAGCGGGACCTGGTCCAGGTCGGCAGCCAGCATGGTCAGCACGGTGCCGCCGAATTCGCGGGCCAGGCCGATCAGCGACAGGGCGCGCATGCTGGCGAACAGGATCTGCCCTTTCTGGTCCAGCCGGAAAACGACATCCCCGGCCGCTTCCATGAGGTTGTCCACCTCGGGCAGCAGGTCGAGCGCCGACTCGGATGATGAGCTTGACCGCATCGTTGAAATCACATCTTTCGTATCTTTTTGGCATGCAAACTGCCCATCCCTGTGACTGGAATGGCGGCATACCGTGTTAATCCGTGCAAGTTTACCAAACTATCACCGAATGTATCAGAGAAAGATGCCAAAAGGCATTAAAAAAAGTACTCCAAGCCATTGATTTTGATAAATTTGATTCTGCTCAGTTCAAAGATTACTCAGTCGATAAGACTGTTTCCAAAAAGGCCAAATTACAAGGCTGCAAAGCTTGTTGTAACAGGGCCTTTGCGTTAGTGTGATGTGCAAGGTGCTGTGGCTACCTTGAAAACTATTGTCGCGCATTATTGGTCCGGCTGTCCCCCTTTTTGTTGCGATTTTTTGTGGCTTTTCAGTAATAGGATCGTCATGACCCAGTTCGATACCCATACCGTGTTCAACCAGGCGCCGCCGTTCGCCGATATCAATCTGTTTGCCTGCGATGCGGCGCTGCAGGAAGCGCTCGCGCGCGAAGGCGCGCCATGGGCCTTTGACGCCTTGTCGGCGCTGGGCGCCCGGCTCGGCGCGGCCGAGGTGCTCGAGCTGGGCCGGCTGGCCAATCAGTTCACGCCGCGCCTGGTCAATTTCGACCGCCAGGGCCGGCGCATCGACGAAGTCGAATTCCATCCGTCCTGGCACAGCCTGATGGCGCTGATGATTGAGGCCGGCGTGCATGCCGCGCCGTGGGACGCGCCGGTGGCGGGCGCCCAGGTGGCACGCGCGGCCCAGTTCCTGCTGTTTGGCCAGGTCGAAAACGGCGCCCAGTGCCCGGTGACGATGACCTACGCCAGCGTGCCGGCGCTGCGCATGGCGCCCCGGCTTGCGGCCAAGTGGCTGCCCAAGATCCTGTCGCGCCGCTACGATCCGCGTTCGCTGCCGATTGAACAGAAAGAGGGCGCCCTGATCGGCATGGGCATGACGGAAAAGCAGGGCGGCACCGATGTGCGCTCCAACACGACGCGTGCGCGGCCGATCGCGCCGGACCAGGCCCGCGCCCGTTATGGTGACGACGGCGCCGAGGTGTACAGCATTGTCGGCCACAAGTGGTTCTTCTCGGCGCCGCAGTCCGACGCCCACCTGATCCTCGCGCAAACCGAGGACTCGGCTAGCTCCGGCCTGTCGTGCTTCTTGGTGCCGCGCTACCTGCCCGACGGCAGCCGCAACGCGATCCGCGTACAGCGTCTCAAGGACAAACTGGGCAATCGCTCCAATGCCTCGTCCGAAGTGGAGTTCTGCGACGCGCACGGCTGGCTAGTGGGCCAGGTCGGCCGCGGTATTCCCACCATCCTCGAGATGGGCAGCCACACGCGCCTGGACTGCGTCACCGGCAGCGCCGGCATCATGCGCGCGGCACTGACCCATGCGCTGAACCACGCGCGCGGGCGCAGCGCCTTTGGCCTGCCCCTGTCGCAGCAGCCATTGATGCAGAACGTGCTGGCCGACCTGGCGCTGGAGTCGGAGGCAGCGACCGCGTTTGCGCTGCGGCTGGCACGCTGCTTCGATCAGGCGGGCGACCCGGCGCAAGCGCTGCTGGGACGGATCCTGACCCCGGCCGGCAAATACTGGCTGTGCAAGCGCGGTCCGGCATTCGGCGCGGAAGCGATGGAGGTCATGGGCGGCAATGGCTACGTGGAAGACGCGCCGCTGGCGCGCTTGTACCGCGAATTCCCGGTCAATTCGATCTGGGAGGGCTCGGGCAATGTGATGTGCCTGGACCTGCTGCGCGCGTTCGGCAAGACGCCCGATGCCCGCCTTGCCCTGCAGGCGGAGCTGGCGCTGGCCGCAGGGCGCGACAATGCCTACGACACGCAAGTGGCGGCCCTGATGGCAGACCTGGAGCTGCCGCAGCAGGCGTATGGCGCGCGCCACCTGGCCGAGCGCATCGTCATCGCGGTGCAGGCTGGCCTGCTGCTGCGCCACGCGCCCGCCTATGTGTCGGGCGCCTTCGTCGCATCGCGCATGGCGCGCCAGGTGGGCGGCGCGTTCGGGCGCCTGCCACAAGGCGTCGATTGCGCCAAGATCCTTGAAAGAGCCCTGTAGCCTTGTAGGGTGGGCACTGCGTGCCCACGCGGAGGTATGCGTTACGTTCGCCCTCTTTTAAGCGATAATAGCGGGTACAACACAACAAAACCATAAGACGACCTGACCATGAAACAAGACCCACGCTTCCCGAATCTGTTCATCCTGAACCACCCGCTGATCCAGCACAAGCTGTCCCATATGCGCGAGCGCGACACGTCGACCCGCACCTTCCGCGAACTGCTGAAGGAAATCACGCTGCTGATGGGCTACGAAATCACCCGCGACCTGCCTTTGACCACGCGCAAGCTGGAAACCCCGCTGGAAACCATCGACGCCCCGGTCATTGCCGGCAAGAAGCTGGCAATCGTGCCGATCCTGCGCGCCGGCATCGGCATGAGCGATGGCCTGCTGGAACTGGTGCCGTCGGCCCGCGTCGGCCACATCGGCGTGTTCCGCGATCCGGAAACCAAGCAGCCGGTCGAATACCTGGTGCGCTTGCCGGACCCGAGCGAGCGCACCTTCATCCTGTGCGACCCGATGGTGGCGACTGGCAATTCGGCCGTGCACGCGATCGACGTGCTGAAAAAGCGCGGCGTCAGCGACGAGCAGATCCTGTTCCTGGCGCTGGTGGCGGCCCCGGAAGGCATCGAAGTGGTGCAGGCGGCCCATCCGAAGGTCAAGGTATTCGTCGCGTCGCTTGACCGCGAACTGAACGACCATGCCTATATCGTGCCGGGCCTGGGCGATGCTGGCGACCGCATCTTTGGCACCAAGTAAGCCATGACGCGAATCATTTGACTTTTCGCAAACTTGGCAAGATGTGATGCCCTATATTCATCGTACTGCCGGATAAAACAGCGGGTCAAAAAACGGGTAGTCTGGTTTTTTGGCACCTCTGCCAGAGTTTATTTTGCTGGAAACGTGTTTTTTGTGATTTTATCGGTATAATGCGGGATCGTTGGATTCGAGGTAGTAGTGCAGTCTGTCTGTCATTTCTTTCTTGCTTCTTCAAACGATCTAAAACGGGCGCAAGCCCAACTAACTGAAATAGGAAATTGTAATGGCAACTGGCATCGTAAAATGGTTCAATGATTCGAAGGGTTTCGGCTTTATCACTCCTGACGAAGGCGGCGAAGATCTGTTCGCTCACTTCTCGGCGATTCAGTCGAACGGCTTCAAATCGTTGCAAGAGAACCAACGCGTCTCTTTCGAAGTCACCGCTGGCCCTAAAGGCAAGCAAGCTTCGAACATTCAGCCACTGTAATCGCTGAGTCAAACGAAAGAAAAATCCTCGGTTTCCGGGGATTTTTTTTCGCCTGATGGTTTTCAAATGGTGGGTACGCAGTCCCCGCCCTCGGTGTTCCTGCTGTTCCGTTCATCCCTGATTTCTGGCACTCTGGCGCGCGCTTTGTGCGGCTGGTCGCTTTGGCATGTCCAACCGCAGCACGCTCGCGTATTCTGCGACCCGTTCCAACTCTAATAAGAAAGACTTCCCTCATGCGACACCTGATTACCCTGGGCGCGGCCCTGACCCTGCTCTCTGGCTGCGCCATCATCATCAATCCGGATCACGGCGACGCCCAACTCGTGACCGTGTTCGGCAGCACCGGCGTCCAAGGCAACGGCGTGCTCACTACCGAGCAGCGCGCCGTGTCGGCCATGCCGGGCTTGCAGATCGAAGGCCCGATGCGGGTCGAGGTGCGCGTCGGCCCGGTCGTGTCGCTGCATATCGAAGGCGACGCCAACGTGCTGCCGCTGGTCCGCACCGAGGGACTGTCGACCGCCAGTGGCAGCAAGTTGCTCAACCTGGTCAATGGCAGCCCGGCCCCCGACACCCTGCGCATCTGGGTCGACAAGAGCTTCCACAGCCGCGACGGCATCCGCGTGATCTACACGACGCCGCAACTGACCCACATCAGCAGCCAGGGTTCCGGTTCCCTGATTGTCAGCGGCCTCAATGGCGGCCCGCTGAAGCTCGAGACTGGCAGTTCCCGTTCGGTGCAGCTGTCGGGCAAGGTCAGCCGCCTCGAATTGCGTTCTGGCGGTTCCGGCAGCGTGGTGGCCAGCGCGCTCGAGATTGGCAATGCTGCCGTCACCGTGCGCGGCTCGGCCCAGGTCAGCCTGGGCAAAGTCAGCGGCGACGAATTCAGCGCCGCCATCAATGGCAGCGGCTCGATCGTCGCCAGTGGCGCGGTCCGTACGCTCAATGTGCGTTCGACCGGCAGCGGCTCGGCCGACCTGCTCGGCATGAGCGTGCAGGAAGCCGACTTGTCCAGCGGCGGGTCGGGCGATATCTCGGTGGCCGTGACCCGCAACGTGCTGGCGCAGACCACCGGTTCGGGCCGCATCACGATTCATGGCGAGCCGCAGCAGCGCAACACCAGCGGCCGCAATATCAGCTTCGTCCGCTAGGAGCGTGCGCTGCGCCAGTACCCGGCTTGGGTATAGGCGTGGCGCAGGAAGTCGACAAAGGCCCGTATCCGCAGGGGCAGGTGGCGGCGCTGCGCGAACACGGCATAGATGTCATTGCCCGGCGCCGCATACTGATCCAGCACCGTCACCAGCGCGCCGCTGTCGATTTCCGCCCCCACTTCCCACATCGAGCGCCATGCCAGGCCACGCCCGGCCAGCGCCCAGTCGTGCAGCACGGCGCCGTCGTTGCAGACCATATTCCCGGCGACCTTCAAGGTCAGCTGCTTGCTGCCGTCGCGGAAGCTCCACCCGCGCTGGCTGCCTTCGCTGCTGATCGCCAGGCAGTTATGCCTGGCCAGCTCGTCGAGCGTGTGCGGGGTGCCGTGCCGCTTCAGGTAGGCGGGGGAGGCCACCACCACGCGCTGGTTATCGACCAGCTTGACACCCACCAGGCTCGAATCGGACAGGCTGGCGATGCGGATCGCCACATCGACCCCTTCGCCGATGACGTCGACCACGCGGTCGTTCAGGTTCAGGTTGACCGTCACCTCGCGGTGCTCGGCCAGGAAGGAAGGCAGCAGCGGCGCCACATGCTGGCGGCCGAAGCCGGCCGGCGCCGAGATCAGCAGGTGGCCGCTGGCGCGCGCGCTGCGCTCGGCCACCGCATTCTCGGCTTCCTCCAGCTCGGCCAGGATGCGCTGGCAATCCTCGAGGAAGGCCGCGCCTTCATTGGTCAGCGCCAGCTTGCGCGTGGTACGCTGCAACAGCTTGACGCCGAGGCGCTGTTCCAGCGCGTCCAGCCGGCGTCCGATCATGGCGGGGGCGATGCCCTCGGCGCGCGCGGCGGCCGACAGGCTGCCCTTGGCAACCACCTCGACAAAGGTCGAAATCTGGCGGAACTGGCCCATTTACATGCTCCTTGCGGCATTAATTTGTGATAAAAACGCACAAATGTTGTGATTTATTGTCTCGTTTAGCTACTTCATAGTGAATATACTTGAAGTCGTATGATTGACCAAGCTAGCAAACCACCCTTAGGAGCACGTATGACCATCGTTACCCCATCCGGCATGGAAATCAAAGGCGAGATCAAGCCAGGCTATGCGCAAATTCTGACGCCTGGCGCACTCGAACTGGTCGCCAAGCTGTCGCGCGAGTTCGAAGCACGCCGCCAGCAGCTGCTGGCCGCGCGCGCCCTGCGCGCCAAACGCCTCGATGCGGGCGAGCGCCCGGACTTCCTGCCTGACACCGCCCACATCCGCAACGGCGACTGGAAGATCGCGCCGATCCCGAAGGCGCTCGAATGCCGCCGCGTCGAAATCACTGGCCCGGTCGAGCGCAAGATGGTCATCAATGCCTTCAATTCCGGCGCCGACAGCTATATGACGGACTTCGAGGATTCGAATACGCCGAACTGGGACAACCAGATCACCGGCCAGATCAATATGATGGACGCGGTACGCAAGACCATCTCGCTCGAGCAGAACGGCAAGGTCTACAAGCTCGCTGACAAGATCGCGACGCTGGTCGTGCGCCCGCGCGGCTGGCACCTCGATGAAAAACATGTGCTGGTCGACGGCAAGCGCGTCTCCGGCGGCATCTTCGACTTCGCGCTGTTCATGTTCCACAATGCCAAGGAACAGCTGGCGCGCGGTGCCGGTCCTTACTTCTACCTGCCGAAGATGGAATCGCACCTCGAAGCGCGCCTGTGGAACGACATCTTCGTCATGACGCAGAACGAACTGGGTCTGCCGCAGGGGACGATCAAGGCGACGGTGCTGATCGAAACCATCCTCGCTGCGTTCGAGATGGACGAGATCCTGTACGAACTGCGCGAGCACAGCTCGGGCCTCAATGCCGGCCGCTGGGACTACATTTTCTCGTGCATCAAGAAGTTCAAGCTCGACAAGGATTTCTGCCTGGCCGACCGTGCCAAGGTGACCATGACGGCGCCGTTCATGCGCTCGTATGCGCTGCTGCTGCTCAAGACCTGCCACAAGCGCGGTGCGCCGGCCATCGGCGGCATGGCGGCGCTGATCCCGATCAAGAACGACCCGGCCAAGAACGAAGTGGCGATGGGGGGCGTGCGCAACGACAAGGCGCGCGATGCGACCGACGGCTACGACGGCGGCTGGGTCGCGCATCCGGGCCTGGTCGAGCTGGCGATGGGCGAATTCAAGAAGGTGTTGGGCGACAAGCCGAACCAGATCGACAAGCAGCGTCCGGACGTGGAAGTGACGGCGGCGAACCTGCTGGACTTCAAGCCGGAAGCGCCGATTACCGAAGCGGGCCTGCGCTATAACATCAATGTCGGCATCCACTACCTGGGCAGCTGGCTGGCCGGTAACGGTTGCGTGCCGATTCACAACCTGATGGAAGACGCGGCCACGGCCGAGATCAGCCGTTCGCAGGTATGGCAGTGGATCCGCTCGAGCAAGGGCGTGCTGGAAGATGGCCGCAAGGTCACGGCAAGCATGGTGCGCGCGATGATTCCCGAGGAATTGGCCAAGGTCAAGGTGGATGCGCCGAACGGCGACAACCCGAGCTATGTGCGCGCGGCGACGATTTTCGAACAGATGTCGACGTCCGACACCTTTGCCGAGTTCCTGACCCTGCCGCTGTACGAAGAGATCTGACGCTAACGAACGCGTGGGCACGCAGTGCCCACCCTACGGTGCCGACCTTGCCGCTGTACGAAGAGATCCGACGCTAACGAACTCGTGGGCACGCAGTGCCCACCCTACGGTGCCGACCTTGCCGCTGTACGAAGAGATCTGACGCTAACGAACGCGTGGGCACGCAGTGCCCACCCTACGGAGCTGACCTTGCCGCTGTACGAAGAGATCTGACGCTAACGAACGCGTGGGCACGCAGTGCCCACCCTACGGAGCCGACCTTGCCGCTGTACGAAGAGATCTGACGCTAACGAACGCGTGGGCACGCAGCATCGTAGGGCGGGCGGGGCCGCCGAGGACTGTGTGCCCACGCGGTCTCTTATGAGCATCGTAGGGCGGGCGGGGCCGCCGAGGACTGCGTGCCCACGCGGTCTCTTATGAGACGCGCAGCAGCTTGGCTTCGCGATCCAATACCAGCGCGGTGAACTCCGCTGCCGGAATGGCCTGGCTCAGGTAGTAACCCTGCAGCAGGTCGCACTTCTGGGAACGCAGGAAGTTCAATTGCGCCTCGGTCTCAACGCCCTCGGCCACCACTTCCAGTCGCAAGCTGTGCGCCAGCGCGATGATGCCCGTCACGATGGCCGAATCATCGGCATCCTGCGGCACGTCGCGCACGAACGAACGGTCAATCTTGATGATGTCGACCGGGAAGCGCTTGAGGTAAGCCAGCGACGAGTAACCGGTGCCGAAGTCATCGATCGACAGGCGCACGCCCAGCGCGCGCAAGCGGTGCAGCGCCTGCAGCGTGTCCTGCGCATGTTCCATCAGCGTGCTCTCGGTGATTTCGAGTTCCAGCAGATTCGGCGCCAGGCCCGAGTCCTGCAGTGCCGATTCCACGGTCGCAGCAAAATTCTTCTGCAGCAGCTGGCGCACCGACAGGTTTACCGCAATGCGCATCGGCGGCAGGCCCTGGGCCACCCAGGTCTGCATCTGGGCGCACGCCGTGCGCAGCACCCATTCGCCCAGTGGATTGATCAGGCCGGTTTCCTCGGCCAGCGGAATGAATTCGACCGGCGACACCATGCCGCGGGTGGCGTGGCGCCAGCGCACCAGCGCTTCCATGCCGATGATCTGCTGGTTGTCGAAGCGTGCCTGCGGCTGGTAGAACACCTCGAGTTCATTGCGCTCCAACGCGCGGCGCAGGTCGCTCTCCAGGCGCACATGCTCGGAGATCGACTGCTCCATCGACGCTTCATAGAACTGGAAGCCGGTATTGGTCTTCTTGGCGCGGTACATCGCGTTGTCGGCGTGCTTGACCAGGGTGGGCACATCGGTGCCGTCGTGCGGGTACATCGCGATGCCGACGCTGCTGGTGACGAAAATATCGTGGCCGTCGATCTGGAACGGCGCCGCCAGCACGCGGCAGATATTCTGGGCCGCCGCCGCGGCCGGTGCCGGCCCTTCGATATCGGACAGAACCACCGTGAATTCATCGCCGCCCAGGCGCGCCACCACGTCGACATTGCGTACGGTGCGGCGCACGCGCTGCGCAACGGCCACCAGCAGGCGATCGCCCACGTCGTGACCCAGGTTGTCGTTGACATACTTGAAGCGGTCCAGGTCCATGAACAGCACGGCCAGCACGCCATTGTCCTGTTTGGTGTGCTCGACGGCCTGGCCCAGCAGGTCGAAGAACAGGGTGCGGTTCGGCAGGCCGGTCAGCAGGTCGTTGTAGGCCAGGTGGCGGATGCGCTTCTCGGCGCGGTTCGCTTCGATGATGCGGCGCACGCGCTGGCACAGCACGGCGTAGTGGATCGGTTTCGGGATGTAGTCGCTGGCGCCGGCGGCGAAGGCGCGCTCGACCGAAGAATTGTCTTCCAGTGCCGTGATCATCAGCACCGGAATGGTGGTCCCGCCGGGCAGTTCCTGCATGCGGGCGCAGGCGGTGAAGCCATCCATTACCGGCATCACGGCATCCATCAGGATCACGTCCGGCTGGAAGCGCTTGAGCATGGTGAGCGCCTGCGCGCCGTCGGCCGCTTCCTCGACCTTGAAGCCGTCGCGCTGCAGCGTGTAGCGCAAGGTGCTGCGGGTGCTGCGGTCGTCGTCGACGATCAGCACCTGGGCCACGTCGTCGCCGCTGTTCGGACGGCTGATGTCGTCGCCGATGACTTCGGCCGCCAGCGCATTGGCCACCGCATTATAGGCAATGCGCAGGCGCGGCAGCAGCGGCGCGACGTCGTCGATGCGCTCGGCAATGGCGTGCTCTTCGGCTTCCTTGGCGAGCTGCGCCAGGTGCAGCGCACCGAGGTTGCCCGACGAACCCTTGATATTGTGGGCGCGCGCCCGTGCCGTGTCGGCATCGCGCTGTTCCACCGCCTCCTCGAGCTCCTGCAGGTATTTCGGCGTGTCTTCGAGGAAGGGGCTGACCGCTTGCGGCAACGAGGCACCGAGGATTTCGCGCAGCTTCACAAATACGGCGTGATCGATCGGGCTGTCGATGGCGTCGTCGCCGGTCACCGAAGGCGCCGACGCGCTCTTTTCGTCGGAATGGCGCGGCAGCCATTTTTCCAGTTTCTGGCGCAGTTCGACCAGCGTAATCGGCTTGGCCAGGTAGTCGTCCATGCCGGCCGCCAGGCATTTCTCGGCGTCGCCGCGCTGGGTGTTGGCCGTCATCGCCACCAGCGGCGTGCGGCGGTCGATGGTTTCTTCGAAGGCGCGGATATGGGCAGTCGCTTCGTAGCCGTCCATCTCGGGCATGCTGCAATCCATCAGGATCAGGTCGAACTGGCGCGTGCGCGCCGCCTCCAGCGCTTCGCGTCCGTTGGAAGCGAATTCGCAGGCGCAGCCGTTCATGGCCAGCATGCCGGCCGCCACCATCTGGTTGGTGCGGTTGTCTTCGGCCACCAGGACACGGAATTCCTTGGCAGGTGCGCTGGCAGCATGGCTGCGCTGCACATGCACCGGCGCGTTGCCGCCGGCAAGCAGTTCCTTGAGCGCCGCCAGCAGGCGGTCTTCGCGCAGCGGCTTGCCCAGCGTGGAATAGCCGTCGACCAGGGTGCCGCCGGTCGGCGAGCCGTAGCGGTCGAGAATCAGCACATGGGTGCCGGGCGCTTCGACCTCGATCGAGCGCGCCAGGTCGTCGCCGTCGTCATCGGTGGCGGTGATGTCCATGATGACGATGCGGTAAGGCCGGTGGGCGTCGCTGGCCGCTTTCAGCTGAGTCAGCGCGTCGCCGCCCCAGCGCGTGGTCATGCAGTCGATGCCGGCCCGGCCCAGCGTCTGTTCGAGGAAGCCGCGCACGATATGGCTTTCGTCGACCGCGATCACGCGCATGCCGTCCAGTATTGGGTCGCTGGTCTCGATCGCCGGATGCTGGGCCGGCTTGCAGGCGATCGAGAAGTGGAAGGTGGTGCCTTCGCCCAGCGCGCTGACGACGCCGATTTCGCCGCCCAGCAGGCCAACGAGCTGCTTGCAGATGGCCAGTCCAAGGCCGGTGCCGCCGTACTTGCGGGTGGTCGACGGGTCGGCCTGCTCGAACGACTGGAACAGGTGCCGCTGCTGGTCAAGGCTCATGCCGATGCCGGTGTCGCGCACTTCGAAACGCAGGCCGAATTCTTCGGTTTCGGCGCGCGTGATGTAGACCGCCACTTCGCCGTGCTCGGTGAACTTGACGGCGTTCGAGAGCAGGTTGATCAGAACCTGGCGCAGGCGCAGCGAGTCGCCATTGACACGGTCCGGTACCGCGGGGCCGAACAGGTAACCGAGTTCGACGTCGCGCTGCTGCGCATGTTTGGCGACCAGCTCGATGACTTCCTCGAGCAGCTTGCGCAGGTCGAAGTCGACTTCTTCGAGCGTCAGCTTGCCCGCTTCCATCTTCGAGAAGTCGAGGATGTTGTTGATCAGGTCAATCAGCGTGCGCGAGGAATTCCATGCCACGTCCACGCATTCCTGCTGGCGCTTGTTGAGGTTCATTTCCTTGAGCATGTCGAGCATGCCGACCACGCCATTCAACGGCGTGCGCACCTCGTGGCTGACGGTGGCGGCAAATTGCGCCTTCATCAGCGCCATATTGACGGCGGCGTCGCGCGATTCCTTCAGCTCGGCCTCGCGCTGCTCCAGCACGTTCATCATCTTGTTGAAGGCGGCGGCCATCTCGACCAGGTCGCGCGGGCCGGCCGGCTTGGCGCGCATGCCCGATTCGCCCGCTTCG
>CBDDRJ010000147.1:0-10972 GCA_965233055.1 uncultured bacterium | reverse complement strand
GCTGGTGCACACCGCCAGGCTAGGCAGCACTGCCGAGCAACCGGCGGTGCTTGGCGCCGTCGTGCAAATGGCCACGCTTGGCAGCACGGCTGAGCAACCAGCGGTGGTCGGCGCCGTCGTGCACAGCGCCACGCTAGGCAGCACGGCTGAGCAACCGGCTGTCGTCGGTGCTGCCGCGCAGACGGCCACGCTAGGCAGCACGGCCGAGCAACCTGCCGTGGTCGGTGCCGTCGTGCAGATGGCCACGCTCGGCAGTACGGCCGAGCAACCTGCCGTGGTCGGTGCCGTGGTGCAGATGGCGACACTTGGCAGTACCGCCGAACAGCCAGCCGTGGTCGGCGCCGTGGTGCAGATGGCGACACTTGGCAGCACGGCCGAGCAACCTGCCGTGGTCGGCGCCGTGGTGCAGATGGCGACACTTGGCAGCACGGCCGAACAACCTGCCGTGGAAGGTGCCGTGGTGCAGATGGCTACGCTTGGCAGTACGGCCGAGCAGCCCGGCGTGGTCGGTGCCGTGGTGCAGATGGCCACGCTAGGCAGGACAGCAGAGCAGCCAGGCGTGGTCGGCGCCGTTGCGCACACTGCAACACTAGGCAGGACAGCAGAGCAGCCAGCCGTGGTTGGCGCAGCGGCACACACGGCAACACTAGGCAATACAGCGGAGCAACCAGCCGTCGTCGGGGCTGTCGCACATACTTCCAGGCTAGGCAGGACTGCAGCGCAGCCAGGCGTCGTTGGCGCTGCCGCGCACACTGCAACGCTTGGCAGGACCGCCGAGCAGCCAGCCGTTGTCGGCGCTGCCGCGCACACTGCGACGCTTGGCAACACTGCCGAGCAGCCAGCCGTGGTCGGTGCTGCCGCGCACGCTGCGACGCTTGGCAGCACTGCCGAGCAGCCAGCCGTGGTCGGCGCTGCCGCGCACACTGCAACGCTTGGCAGGACTGCAGAGCAGCCAGCCGTGGTCGGTGCAGCCGCGCATACTGCGACGCTTGGCAGCACCGCCGAGCAGCCAGCCGTGGTCGGGCTCGCGATACAGGCCGTCAGGGTCGGCAGGATCGAGCTGCAACCCGCCGCAGTTGGCGCGGCAATGCAGGAGGCCAGCGTCGGCAGCACTGCCGAACAGCCTTCGATGGTCGGTGAAGCCTGGCACTGCGCCACGGTCGGCAACACGCCAGAGCAACCGGCCGTGGTCGGCGCAGCGATACAGGCGCTCAGGCTAGGCAATACTGCTGTGCATCCTTGCGTGGTCGGCGCCGCGGTGCAGACCGAGATACTAGGCAGCACCGATGCGCAATTGGAAAGCAATGGATTGGCGATGCACTCTGCCAGCGTCGGCAGCGTCGGCGTTGGCGGCGGTGGCGTCACGACATTGCCGCCCGATGCCAGCTGGTAGGTCACATTGCTGCCACTCGGCGCCTGGCTGCCGGTGGACGCATTGCCTGCGATCGTGATCGTGCCGCCGTTCGAGGTGACAGCGGCATTGAAGGTCAGCAGGTTGCCGGTATTGGACGAGGCGGAGCCGCCGGAGCTCAGCAAGATATTGCCGCCGGAACTGATACTGCCATTGACGGTCAGCGCGCTGCCGACCGGCGTCGATACCACCAGCGTGCCGAGCGCCGTGGCCGGGCCGACCGCCAGCGCACCCGCATTGGCCAGCTTGATGCTGCCGAGCGGCGCCGACAACTGGGTCAGTTGCGGCACATTGGTGCGCAAGCCATTGCTGACCGCTTCGATGGCGCCGTCAATGGCGCCGGTCGTTTCGCGCGCGCTGGTGCCGCTGGCGGTCAGGCTGGCCGCCGCGGCCGTGATGTCGTTGCCGACGGTCTGGCCGAAGATCGATCCGCTCGAGCTCAGCGTCACCGTGCCGGTGCCGGCCGAGATGCCGTTCGAAATCTTCAACTCAGCCGTTGACGGGCCGGCCACCGTCAAGTTGACGTTGCCGTTATTGGTCGAGATGCCGCTGACGGTATTGCTATAGGCACTGATGCTGTCGACGTTGAGCGAAGTGGCGCTCTTGACCGACAGTGCCGCGCCGCCGGTCTCGGCCGCCAGATTGCTGATCGCATTGCTCGCATTGAGCAAGGTCGCGCCGCCGCCTGCGCTCAGGCCAAGCGTGCTGACCGAGATTTCGCCCAGCTGGGTGATGGCGCCGCTGGTCCCCAGGCCGATCGTGGTGGTCTTGGCAGCGCGGTCCGTGACGGCCGTGCCACCGGTCGTAATGGCGGTCACATAGATGCTGCTTGGCGTGCCTGCCATGCTGCGCGAGTCGCCGATGAACACTTTATCCGCGTCGAGGCGGTACAAATTGCCGAGGCTGAGGCAGCCGCCGGTCTGGCTGGCGTCGCAACTGAGCGATCCAACCGTGATGGGGAGCGTGCCGGTCAACACATTGACGTTAATCTGGCTGCCACTGACGGTGCTGTTCAAGGTCAGCTTGTCGGTCACCAGTTCGACGGCGGCAGTGCCGGCCGTCAAGGGGGCGTCGATCGCCAGCGAATTGGCCGTATTGACGGTGGACAGCTTGAGGCCGAAGTTATTGTTGTCCAGCCCGGACAAGGTGCCGCCCGTCATCGACGTCAGGCTCGCCACCTCCGTCTCGGCTGCCACGACAATCGTGCTGACGCTGTTGTTGGCATTGGTGGTCGAATTGAGCGTACCGGCCAGGTGATGGAAGTTGTTGGCGGTGTTGGTTAGCGTCGCTCCGGCGGCCGCTTCCAGCGTCAGGTTTCCGTTCGGAACGGTAATGGCATTGCCGAGCGACTGGGTGATGCCATTGGCGGTCGACTTGAGTCCGATGGTCTGGCCGCTCGGCGCAGTCACGCCGCTCTGGCCGTCAACGGTGTTGATATTGACCTGGTTGCTCGATGCGAACTTGAAGTTGCCCGTCGTGGCCTGCCCGGCGATGACGCCGGTGCTGTTGGCTTCGGTCAGCGCGACCGAGGCGCCGACCGCGCGGATCGACGAAGCGCCGTCGATGGTGGCATTGGCCGCCTGGGTAATGGCGCCCGCCGACAGCAGCGACAATCCGGTCGTCACGTACTGCAATGCGCCATTGGCACCGCCGAGCAAGGCGCCCATGATCGTCACATCGCCCGAGTCGGTGGTGGTCGAGCCGATGCGCAGGATCGGCGCATGCATCTTGTTGAGCTCGGCGACACCCAGCTCCAGCGTGTTGGAGGTCAAGTCCGTCTCCACCGTGCCGGCATGGATCGGCACGCCGACGCCGCCGCTCAGGTTGACTGACGAGCTACCGGTGACCATGTCGCCAATCTGCATCATCGACGCATTGAGCGTGACGTTGGTGCCGCTGAGCGAGGAATTGGTGGTAAGCAGACTCAATGGGCTGCCCACTGCATTGAGTGTCAGTGGACCGGGAGCCTGCACCGAGGCGCCGGCCTGAGTCGTGATATTGCCGCCCGCAGTCATCATGACGCCGGCAGTAAAGCCGGTCAGCGTCAATGGCTGGGTAATTGCAAGGTTGCCGGCGACGGCATGGATCGACAACAACGACGACGAAATGCGTGCCAGCTCCGCCGCCGACAAGGCGGCGCTCGTGTCGGCCGCGCTGCCCAGGTCGATCGCGGCCGTTGGCGCGGACAGGACAGCAGACGGGGTCGTCAAGGTGCCGGCCGCCAGAACGAATTTATTCGCGGTCAGCAAGGTAGCACTCGGTGCGCTGATGTCCGAATTGGTCGTCAGCGTTCCGGTCGTGATCATCGACAAGGAGTTGGGCACGCTGATCGGGCTGGACGCGTTGACCGTCATATTGCCGCTGGTCGACTGCAGGCTGAGCGGACCGGACAACTGGCCCGGCGTGACCAGGTCGAGCGCGCCGGCAACGGTGAAAGTGCCGCTGACGTTATTGATCGTCATCGCGCCAGTACCGGCATTGGTGGTCGTGATGCGCGCCAGCTCGGTCGAGGTCAGCGACAGCAGGCCGGCCGCATCGGCCGCCGCACTGGCGCCAATCTCGACATTGGTGGTGGTGGTGCGCGGGCGCAGGTTGACCATGCCGACACCGCTGTTGATGGTGCCGAGCAGGGTCATATTGTCGGCATTGACTTCGATCGCGCCGCCGCCGGTGGCGATGGCCGTATTGGTGCCTGTATTGAATGGCGAGTTCTGCAAGTCTGCGATGACCTGCAGCGCGCCGCCGGTGCTCGTCAGCGAGCTGGTGTCGGCAAACGCCACGCCGCCGCTACCGCCGGAAGTCAGCACCGTAGGGCCGGCACCGACCGAAATGGCGCTGGTGCCGCTGATGGACAGGTTGCCACCTGCCGTCAGCGTCAGGGCGCTGAGCGGACCGCCGGCGCTGAAGACATTGGCGCTCGGGATAGACAAGCCACCGGTACTGGTGACGACCAGCGGTGTATTGGCCGCGTTCTGCAGGCCAAAGGACGAAGCCGGCAGTAGCGCAATACTCAGGTCCGTACCGCTATTGGCGATGCGGATCGGATTGGTGGTGATCGTGCTGGTGCTGATGGCGGCCAGCGTGTCGGCCTTGATCGCCAGCGGATCGGCGTTGCTGCCGCCGAAAATGCCCGTATGAGCGAAGAACTTGAGGGCGCCGCCCTTGACCGCATTGCTGGCATTGGTCACGCGGATCACGCCGAGATTGGCCGTCATCGATACGGCGGCGCCGCCGTTGTCGGCCGTATTGCGTGCGGTAATGTCCGACACTTCGCCCAGCACCATGTGGCCCTGAGTCGTTTGCAGGGTGATCGCACCGGGCGTGGCACCGGTGGTGCTGGCTCCGCGCAGGCTCAGGTCGGAGTTGGACGTCATGCTGATGGTGCCATTCGGCGCCGACACGACTGGCGCGTCAATCGACCCACTGGTGGCATTGGCCGTGACCGAAGCACCACTCCAGGTCTGGCTCAGCGGGAGCGATGCCGCCAGGTTGGCACCCGACGTCAAGACCAGTGCCGAAGTGCCGGTATCGAGGCTGCGGCCGACCGTCAGGTCGTTGGTGGCGGCGATGCTGACCGGGGCATTGGCAGCAAACAGGGAAGCGCCGGCCAGCGAATAGCGTCCGGTGTGGCCGATATACAGGCCCGCCACGCCGCCGTTGCCGCCGGCCGTCATCAGCGAAGTCCCGCTGGCCAGTGAATTGGTCAGCAGCGACTGCGATGAAGTGCCGATCATACCGCTGCTGGCCTGCTGCAGATTGATGGTGTTTGCGCTGATGACAGCCGCCCCGCCGCTGGTCGTCAGCGTGCCGGTCGAGCCGGCGTTGATGCTTACCGAGCCAGTGTCGCCGGTCGTGATGGCGCCGCCGACGACGATGCCGAAGGCCGAACCGGCGGTGGTCGACAGGGTGATTGCGCCACTGGCTGCGCTATTGGTGATCGCGCCCAACTGCAGGGCCGCGTTGTTGGCGAAGACGATATCGCCGCTCGCCGTGCCGGTTTGCGCGGCGTTCAGGATGGTCGCCAGGTTCGCCGTTCCCGGCAAGTTGATGGTGTCGCTGGCCGACAGGTTGACGGTCGCGCCCTTGATGATGCCGCTGCCGCTGATGCCGCCGGCGCTTGCCGTCAGGGTCAGTACCGTGGTCGACGATGCGCCATAGGTGGTATCGGCGACAACCAGGTTGCCGGTTGCCGCCGTCAGACTGGTCGGCCCGGCAAAGTTACTGACGCCATAGGAGCCGAGCACGTTGCCGACAGTCAGGGCGCCGGCGTTGGCGTAGCTAAAGCCGTTGCCGTTGGCATAACCTGCCAGCGTGCCGATGCTATTGGCGGCGTTGGTCAGGGTGACGTTGCCGGCGTCGGCGATGATCAGCGCACTGCCGGCCGTCAGCGCCGCGCTCTGGGTGATATCGCCGTCCTTGTTGCGCAGGCTGAGCGCGCCGCTACCGGCGGACACGGCAGCGCCGATCGTCAGGCCGCCGATCGATTCGCCGTTGCCGGCGACCAGACTGACGGTCGGTGTGCCGGTGCTCGCCGTGACGGCGGCATTGACGTCCATCGTCGTGCCGGCAGTCAGATTCAGGGTGGCATTGCTGCCGTTCGCTGCGACCGCCTCACTGACGGTCAGGCTGCCGCTGGTCGTGACTGCGGCATTGCCGCCGCTGGTGATGCCGTTGACGCCGTTGACGGTTCCAACAGTCAAGGCTCCGCTACCCGAATAGGAAAACGCGCCGGAACTGCTCAGTCCCGACAAGGTGGGCACGGCATTGCTGGCGGTGGCAGCGAGGTTGACCGTGGTGCCGCGCGCATACAGGCTCGCGGCGCTGACGATGCCGTTGGCGTCCTGGGCCAGCGGGCCGGCCGCCGCGTTGAGCACCAGCAGGCCTGGGGTGGTCAGCGCCGCGCCGAGCGTGATGCCGGTGACATTGCTGGTGAGCGAGAATGGATTGGACGAGCTCAGGTTGGTCAAATTCAGTGCGCCGGCCATCGAGACGAAGCCGCTCGCCTGCAGGTTGAGAAAGCCGCCGGTGCTGACCTTGAGCAGCTCGGCGCTGCTCAAACCCAGCTGGCCCGTTTCGTCGGATGCGGCGCCGCCGATCGACAGATTGGTCGCGCTGTTGGCGGTGGCCAGCGTGACGCCGGCATTGGCCGTGATGGCGGTGCCGGTGCTGCCAATCGACATCATGTCGGACTGCAAGGCGACTGTGCTGGCCGCTCCGCTCGCACTGACCGAGCCGGCGCTGCCGATCGTAATCAGCTGGTTCGAACCTTGCGCGTTCAACAGGATTGACCCGCTGGCCTTGCTATTGGTCAGCGGCGCGTTGATCGTGATATTTCCGCTGCCCGTGGTCGACAAATTCAGGGCCGTAATATCGGACACGCTGGTGGCGCCGCCAACTTCAATGCCGCCGATGCCGCTGGTCTGGATATTCAGGCTCGCTGCGCTGATGGCGCCAAGCGTGGTGGCCGACAGTTCCATGACGCCGCCGGTCACACCGGCGATCAGGACGCTGCGTCCCGAGGTTGGCGCAATCGTCGTGTTGCCAGTGGTATTGAGTACGCCGCCGATGGACAAGGTGTCGCCCTGCAAATTGGCCGAGGTGGCGTACACGCTGCTCGTGGCCGGAATGCTGGTGTTGTTGGTGGCGTTGAGGGCGACCGCGCCGGCGCGCGCTCCGGAGGTGCCGATATAGCCATTGGTGTCGAAGCTGATATTCGGCGCCGTCAATGTGACCGCATCGCTCGTTGCAATGCCATTGAGCGCGGTCGAGGCGATGTCGGTCACGGTGCCAACGACCAGGTTGCCAGTACTGGTG
This sequence comes from uncultured bacterium, assembly GCA_965233055.1. GTDB lineage: Bacteria > Pseudomonadota > Gammaproteobacteria > Burkholderiales > Burkholderiaceae_D > Telluria_A. Next base: position 3,747 of record CBDDRJ010000147.1, on the reverse strand, counting down.
GCCGACACGGCGCCAGTGGCCCTTGCTGCAAGCGAAGTAAAACTGTTGCTGGCATGGGTCAGGTTCACTGACCCCGCATCGGTTGATGCCGTCACCGCAGTGGCCAGGATGGAGCCGGTTTGGCTGATATTGCCGCTGGTGCTGTACATGGCCAGGCTGCTGCTGGCGTCGACGCTGCCGGTCACAGCGATCGCGCCTCCGGCAGTCAATTTGGTGCCGCCCGTTGCCTGGGAATGGAGCGGGCCGGCGTCGATCGTCGTGCCGGCAGTCATGTTGATGTTCTTGCCGGTGACGCCGGAATTGGCATCGACCGAGATGCTGCCAGTGGTCGCCGTGAGCGTGGTGGTCGATGCTGCCGCGCTGCCGGAGGTGACGCCATTGACTGTGTTCAAGACGGACAAGTTACCAGTGCCTGATACAATGCTGACCGGCTTGTCCAGACCGACGACGCCGTTGTATCCGCCGACCGACCCGATCGTCAGCGAGCCCGCGTTGGCGAAACTGAAGCCGCTGGCGCCAAAGGCATAGCCGGCCAGCGTACCGAGGCTATTGGTGGCGTCGTTGAGCACGACGCTGCCTTCGTTTGCGACGGCCGAGCCGTTGCTGGCGCTGATGGCCGCGGCTTGGGTAATATCCCCTTTCAGGTCGCGCAAGTTGATGGTGCCGCTGGCCGCCGTCAAGGGCGCGTTCAGCGTCAATCCACCGCTGACTGCTCCATTGCCTGCGGTCAGGTTCAATGTACCACCCGAGCCTGCGGTTATCGCACTACTGACGGTCAGCGTCGTGCCTGCCGTCACGCTGGTGGTGGCGGCAGAACCTGTGCTGGCGATGGGTTGCTTAACCGTGATGCTGCCGGTCGTCGCCAATGTCACATTGCCGCCCGCCGTGACACCGCTGGCCGTCTCTGATCCGGCAGTCACCGTGCGGACATTCAACGTTGCGCCGTCATTGTTGAAACTGAAGTTCCCACCAGCCGTCCCTGCCAAACCGGCTAAGCTTCCACTGATCGCATTGGCTTCGTTTAAGGTGACGTTACCGGCCGTGGCATTGGCCAGCAGTCTGCTATTTGAACCGCTCATGGTCAGCGTGGCCCCGTTCCCCTGGGTGATATCGCCGCCGCTGGTGACCAGAGAAAGCACGCCGCTACCGGTATTGGTGATGGGGCTGCCAATGGCAATGCCGGTTGCAGCCGACAGCGACAAGATCTGCCCCGTACTCCAGCTGATCGCGTCCGACACGGTAATCGCGCCGCTTGCGGTCGTAATCGAGACATTGGTGCCGCCACCGAGCGCAGTATTGATTTCACTGGCAAGGATGGACGATACGGCGCTGGCCGTGAAGATGCCCGACGCCAGCACCGAGTCGGCACCACTGGCGACGATAGAGACATTGTTCGGGTCGAGCAGCCAGCGGCCAGCGACGCCTGGCCCGGTCGCGTCAACCCGCGCCCCGCGCACGTCGAGTGACTGTTTGCCCGACGTCTCGATCAGGCCGCCGTTGCCCGCGCCTGCACCGCGCGCGCTGGCACTGCCGTGGAACTGGGTGCTATTGTCAGCCCAGGCGATGATCTTGCCGCCGTCGCCGCTGCCAATGGCATTGGCCTTGATCACGGCATCGACGCCGACATAGGTTTGCTGAGCGTTCTTGACGTCGGCGTTCTTGCCTTGGTAGTCGCCGCCAATCAGCACCGTGCCGCCGCCGGCCTGCCCGCTGGCGTCGACTTGCGCGTCACCCGTCAATCCGACCCGTTCGCCCAGCACGGCGATGTCGCCGCCCTGCCCTGCACCGGTGGCCGTGACCACGCTGCCCGCCTCGAGCATCGTGTCGCGGCTGGCCTTGAGGTAGATCTTGCCGTTCTCGCCCACCACCGCGCTATTGGCGTTGAGCTTGCCTTTATTGTTGATCAGCGCGCCATAGATGCCGATGCGCCCGCCCTGGGCGATGACCTGCCCCAGGTTCAATGCCACATTGTCCGGCGCGCTGACGACCACATGCAGGCTAGGGTTGCTCGAATCGACCAGTTGCACGGTGTGACCGGCGGCGAGAATGACTTCGCCTTTTGGCGACGTGATGATGCCCGTGTTGTCGACATTGGGCGCAATCAGGAACACATGGCCGCCGCTGGCCGTCGTGATCGAACCCTGGTTGCTGACGCTGCCGGCCCCGCCGCTGAAGTTGTTCTTACCTGCCAGGAAGTCCGCATTCGACAGATTCAGCGACGACGCCACCAGGCCACCGACGTCAACCCGCGAGTCCTTGCCGAACAGGATGCCGTTCGGGTTGATCAGAAACACCCGGCCATTCGACTGCAGCGCACCCATGATGCGGCTCGGGTCCTGGCCCAGGATGCGGTTCAGCACCGCGCTGTCCGAATTCTGCTGGATGAAGCGGGTGATCTCGCCCTCATTGACCGAGAAACTCTGCCAGTTGATGATGGTGCCCGGCGTGTTGGTGATCGAGAACACATTGCCCTGCTGCAGGAAGGTGGCCTGGCCGTTGACGACCACCGGCGCCGTCGGCGCCGCCTGGGCCGCCGTGAAGCAGGCCGCTATCATCAGCGGCAAGAATTTGCGGCGCAGCTGCGGCGCGTGGGCTTGGTTGGTCTTCATCGTTTTTCCTCTATCCCTTTAATGGGACAAGCCCACGCGCACGTGGACCTTGTTCTTGTCCGTGCCGGCGGTGGCGCCCGCCTGCACGATATGGCCGAAATCAAGCTGGACATTGACGCCGGCGCCGATCAGGTAGCGCAGGCCGACGCCGACGCTGCCAATGGTGGTGTTGAGCAGTTCGCCCGGCAGCGCATGGTTGCGCTTGGCGTAGGCACCATCATAGAAGAACAGCACGCGGCATTGCCAGGTCTCGCGCGACGGGCACAGGCTCGGCGTGTACAGCTCGACGTTGCCGGCGACGCCGACGTCGTTCGACACTTCGCGCTCGCCGAAGCCGCGCACCGACGAGGCGCCGCCGGCGCCGAACTGCTCGCCCGGGATCAGCGCCTGCGGCGTCCACTGGCCATTGATGATCGAGCGCAGCTGCCAGTCCCTGGGCAGCGTGCGGTTGAAGGCGCCGGCAAAGCGCAGCACGGAAAAGCCGGCCGGCGCGCCAAGGCGGCCCTTGTCGAAGTCAGCCTGCTGGCCCTTGCTGCCGCCGGGGATATTGCGCGCCAGCGTCAGCGACACATTGGCGTCGCCGTTGTCGAGCGTCCAGCTGCCCAGGTAATTGACCGACAGCGGCCGCACCGTGATGTCGTTGCCGAAATTGGTGCCCTCGAACAGCACGAAATTCTTGAACACCTTCTGGTCGATGCCGTAGATCAGCCTGGGCTCATAGTTGCCGCGCTTGGGCAAAGTCTGGTTGTAGCGCATGCCCAGCACCGAGCCCTTGCCGCTGATGGCCAGGTTGACCAGGCCGGCCGCCACCGTGCCCGAATCGACGTTCGAGTACGAGCCGATCAGGTCAATCGAGTCGCCCAGGCTGTACAGCGGAATGTGGTAGCCGGCGCCCCACACCGCCATCTGGCTCGGTTTTTCAATCGTGGTGGTGTACTGCACGCTGGCCACATGGTCGCGCCCGAACAGATTGGCGTGCTGCAGCACGAAACCGGCATGGGTCTTGCCGGTCGATTCGGTGCCGGTGTTGTCGAAGTTGGCCGAGAGCTTCCATGGCGACTCATCCGCCACCTCCAGCTTGGCGTTGACTTCGTCATCCACTTCGCCGCTTTGCAGCTTCATCGTGATTTTCTTGGCG
>CBDDRJ010000146.1:0-26660 GCA_965233055.1 uncultured bacterium | reverse complement strand
CCTACGGCTGCTTCATGGTGGGCTCGGGGAGCCCACCCTACGGCTGCTTCATGGTGGGCCCGGGGAGCTCTCCCTACGGATGCTTCATGGTGGGCCCGGGGAGCTCTCCCTACGGATGCTTCATGGTGGGCCCGGGGAGCTCTCCCTACGGCTGCTTCATGGTGGGCTCGGGGAGCCCACCCTACGGCTGCTTCATGGTGGGCTCGGGGAACCCACCCTACAGATGCTTCATGGTGGGCTCGGGGAGCTCTCCCTACGGCTGCTTCATGTAGGGTGGGCACTGCGTGCCCACCATGCGTTACGCGATACTGGCTGCCCGTTTCATGACCAGGGTCAGGATGTCGTAGCTGGCGACCAGCTCGTCATTCTGGTTCGTCACCTGCACGTCCCACGCGACCACGCCCTGCCCCACGCCTTTTTCGTCGGTGCGGTTGCGGTCGACCTTACGCTTGCAGGTCAGGCGGGCGCGGATCGTGTCGCCGATCGCTACCGGCGTAATGAAGCGCAGATTGTCCAGGCCGTAGTTGGCCAGCACCGGACCCGGCGCCGGCGACACGAACAGGCCGGCCGCTGCCGACAGCACGAAGTAGCCATGCGCGATGCGCTTGCCGAACTGGGTGTCCCTTGCCGCGATCTCGTCGAAGTGCATATAGAAATAGTCGCCCGACACGCCGCCGAAGTTGACGATGTCGGCCTCGCTGACGGTGCGGCGGTGGGTCAGCAGCGAGTCGCCCATCCTGAGGTCTTCGAAGTACTTGCGGAACGGATGGATGTCGCTTTCATTGACGACGGCGCCGCGCACGTACTCGCCCGTCACGGCGGCGAGCATCGTTGGCGAGCCCTGCACCGCCGCGCGCTGCAGGAAATGGCGCACCGCGCGGATGCCGCCCAGTTCCTCGCCGCCGCCGGCGCGGCCGGGTCCGCCGTGTTTGAGTTGGGGCAGGGGCGAGCCATGGCCGGTCGAATCGACCGACGATTCGCGGTCGAGGATATGCACGCGGCCGTGCGAGGCAGCCGCCAGCGGCACCACCCTGCTTGCTATCAGCGGGTCCTTGGTCACCAGCGTGCTGACCAGGCTGCCCTTGCCGCGCGCGGCCAGGGCCAGCGCCTCGTCGATGTCCTTGTAGCTCATCATCGTGCTGACCGGACCGAACGCCTCGACGTCATGCACCGAGTCGTTGCGCATCGCATCGCGGCACAACAGCAGCGTCGGCGAGAAGAAGCAGCCGTCTGCGCTGCCCTCGCCGACCGGTTTGAAGCCGTCGCGCGCACCGAACACGATTTCGTTCCCCTTGGCCAGCATCTCGACCCGCTCGGCGACGTCGCGCTGCTGGTCCTTCGACGCCAGCGCGCCCATGCGCACGCCTTCGATCGAAGGGTCGCCGACGGTGACCTTGGCCAGCCGCTCGCGCAGGCGCGTGCTTACCGCGTCCACATGCTGCTCCGGCACGATGATGCGGCGGATCGCCGTACATTTCTGGCCGGACTTGCCCGTCATTTCGCGCGCCACTTCCTTGACGAACAGCTCGAACTCGACATCGTCAGGTGTGACGTCCGGCGCCAGGATGGCGCAATTGAGCGAATCGGCTTCAGCGGTGAACGGCACCGAGTTGGTGATCAGGTTGCGGTTCATGCGCAGCTTGGCGGCCGTGTCGGCCGAGCCGGTGAAGGTGACCACGTCGGCGCCGGTCAGGCGGTCCAGCAGGTCGCCGGTGCTGCCGATCACCAGCTGCAGGCTGCCTTCGGGCAGCAGGCCCGACTCATGCATCATGCGCACCAGGGCTTGCGTCAGGTAGCTGGTCGCGGTCGCAGGCTTGCCGATGCACGGCATCGCCGCCAGGAAGCAAGGCGCGAACTTTTCGAGCAGACCCCAGATCGGGAAATTGAAGGCGTTGATGTGCACGGCCAGGCCCCCGCGCGGCACCAGGATGTGGGTGCCGGCGAAGCCGCCGTTCTTACCCAGCATCATGGCCGGGCCCTCGTGCAGCACATTGGACGACGGCAGTTCGCGGCTGCCCATGCTGGCGTAGGCGAACAGGGTGCCGGCGCCGCCTTCGATGTCGACCCAGCTGTCGGCACGGGTGGCCCCGGTCTGGTGCGAGATCTTGTACAGTTCTTCCTTGCGTTCGACCAGGTACAGCGCCAGCGCCTTCAGGCTTGCTGCGCGCTGCTGGAAGTCCATTGCCATCAGGGCCGGCACGCCCTTCCTGCGGGCGAAGGTGACGGCTTCATCGAAATCAATCTTCTCGGCGTGGGTATGGTAGATCAGGCTGTTGTTGAGGGCGCTGTACAGCGGCACGGCCGCGTCCTGGCCGAGCCAGCGGCCGCCGATCAGGCTTTGCAGGGTTGATACGGTCGTCATGATTGTCTCCTGGTGTTCAATTCTTGGGGCTGTGGGCGTCGGGGCCAAAGTCGATGCGCCTGCGGTCAGGCTCGACTTCGGTCAGGGCCTCGACTTCGCGCATGCTCTGGTGCGAACGCACGGCCAGCTGGTGATACTGGCGCGTGCCGAAGCTCTTCCACGCGATGTCCTGGTCGGTCAGCTCGCGCACGATCCTTGCTGGCGTGCCCATCACCATGCTGCGCGGCGGGACGACCATCTTCGCCTTCACGAAACTCATCGCGGCGACGATCGAATCAAAGCCGATGACCGCCTCGTCCATCACGACGGCATTCATGCCGACCATCGCATTGCGGCCGATGCGGCAGCCGTGCAGCACGGCGCCGTGGCCGATATGGCCGTCCCGCTCGACGACCGTGTCGGCGCCGGGGAAGCCGTGCATGACGCAGGTGTCCTGTAGGTTGGCGCCTTCTTCGAGGATGAGCCGGCCAAAGTCGCCGCGCAGCGAGGCCAGCGGGCCGACGTAGCAGCGCGGGCCGACGATCACATCGCCGATCAGCACTGCGCTCGGATGGACGTAGGCGGTCGGATCAATGACCGGGCGCACGCCATCGATTTCATACACCTTGACCATATCAGACACGTTCGATGATGAGGGCGATGCCCTGGCCGACGCCGATGCACATCGTGCACAGCGCGTAGCGGCCATTTGTGCGGTGCAGCTGGTTCACTGCCGTCATCACCAGGCGGGCACCGGACGCGCCGAGCGGGTGGCCGATGGCGATGGCGCCGCCGTTCGGGTTCACATGGGCGGCGTCGTCCGGCAGGCCGAGGTCGCGCGTGACGGCCAGGCCCTGAGCGGCGAAGGCCTCGTTCAATTCGATCACGTCCATCTGGCCGATGGTCAGTCCCGTTTGCGCCAGCACCTTTTTGGTGGCAGGCGACGGGCCGAAGCCCATGATGCGGGGCGCCAGGCCGGCGGTCGCCATGCCGACCACGCGCGCGCGCGGGGTCAGGCCATAGCGGGCTGCCGCGCCGCCGGATGCCAGCAAGATGGCACAGGCGCCGTCATTGATGCCCGACGCATTGCCGGCAGTGACGGTGCCATCGGGCGTGACCACGCCTTTGAGTTTGGCCAGCATCTCGATCGACGTATCCGGACGCGGATGCTCGTCGGCGGACACGACTTTGGGGTCGCCCTTTTTTTGCGGGATCGACACCGGGATCAGCTCAGCGGTGAAAAAGCCGGCTTCGATCGCGGCAGCACAGCGCTGCTGGCTGCGCAAGGCAAAGGCATCCTGGTCGGCGCGGCTGATGCCGAACTGGCTGGCTACGTTCTCGGCCGTCTCGGTCATGCTGTCGATGCCGTACTTCACCTTCATCAGCGGGTTCACGAAGCGCCATCCCATCGTGGTGTCTTCGATCTTAGCCGCACGCGAGAAGGCGCTGTCGGCCTTGCCCATGACGAAAGGCGCGCGCGTCATGCTTTCAACGCCACCCGCAATGATCAGGTTTGCCTCGCCAGCCTTGATCGCGCGCGCGCCGATGCCGACCGCATCCAGGCTCGAGCCGCACAGGCGGTTGATGGTATTGGCAGGGACCTCGGCCGGCAGGCCGGCCAGCAGCGCAGCCATGCGGCCCACATTGCGGTTGTCTTCGCCGGCCTGGTTGGCGCAGCCGTAGTACAGGTCGTCGATGGCGGCCCAGTCCACGCTGGCATTGCGCGACATCAGTGCGGCAATTGGCAGCGCCCCCAGGTCGTCGGCGCGCACGCTGGCCAATGCACCGCCGTAGCGGCCAAAGGGAGTGCGCACGGCGTCGCAGATGAAGGCGTCTTTGATTGAATCGGTCACGTCATGCTCCTTGATTGAGTTCTTTGATGTCGATGTGGTGGCCAGCCACGCGCAGCGATTTGCCGCGGAACAGGGCAAGCGTGCGCCCCTCCTGATTGGTGACCTTGACATCGTAGACGCCGCTCTTGCCCGACACCGCCTGCTCGATGGCTTCGGCGGTCAGCAGGTCGCCTGCGCGGCCCGGCGCCAGGTACTCGATGTTGCAGCCGGCGCCGACACTGTTGAGGTTGTGAGAATTGCAGGCGAACGCGAAGGCACTGTCGGCCAGTGCAAACACATAGCCGCCATGGCAACTCAGGTGACCATTGAGCATGTCGGCACGGACCGCCATGCTCATGCGCGCATAGCCGGGGCGGATTTCGTCGAGTGTCATGCCCATCGCCTGGCTGGCGGCGTCGCGGTCGTACATGGCCTTGCCGGCCGCCTTGGCCAGCAAGTCTGGATTGCTATGCATGGAAACGTCCTCCGCTGGCGAATTTGCGGCGCAGCAGCGGCGACACGCGGTAGCGGTCTTCGCCATAGCTCGCGGCCAGGTTCGCCAGCACCGTGACGATGTGCGACACGCCGACGGCGTCGGCCCAGGCCAGCGGGCCGCGCGGGTAGTTGACGCCTTTTTGCATGGCGGTGTCGACGGCTACTGCGGTGCAGACGCCCTGGTTGACTGCGTCCGCAGCTTCATTGGCGAGCATGGCGACGGTCCGCATCACGACCATGCCCGGCACGTCGTCGATGCTGGTGACGGCGAAGCCGGCCGCCTGCAGGACGCCGACGACGGCTTCAAAAGCTTTCGGGTTGCACTGATCGGCGCAGGCCACGGCGATCCGGGTCGCGCCCGCGTAGTCGAGCACCAGGTCGAACAGTACCGTGTCGTCATGCTTGTTGTCGCGCGCGCGCTGGGTCGCGCTGCGGCCGTCAGTCAGGAACAGGGCGGCGCCATTGCAATGGAAGGCCGGCGCCTCATGTTCGCCCAGGCCGGGAAGCGGCTTGCGATGGGGTACGGCGATGCCGCGGCTCTTGAGGCGCTGCTCCATGCCTTCAGTGACGGCGCCACGGGTGCCCGGCTCCATGCTGATGCTGACCGAATCGGGCCTGGCTCGCGGCGCTTCGCTCTGCGGCTCAGCCTTGGCGGCGTTGTCGCCGTATTGGTAGAAGCCGCGGCCCGATTTGCGGCCGAGGAAACCGGCGTCGACCATTTCCTGCTGCAGCACGGAGGGCGTAAAGCGCGGGTCGCCGGAGTAGGCGTCGAACACCGACCGGGTGACCGAGGAATTGATGTCGTGGCCGATCAGGTCCATCAGTTCGAATGGCCCCATGCGGAAACCGCCGCCTTCGCGCATCACCGCGTCGAGCGTGGCGGGGTCGCTGGCCTGTTCGAGCAACAGGCGCAGGCCTTCGGCGTAGAACGGGCGCGCCACGCGGTTGACGATGAAGCCTGGCGTCGATTTGGCATGCACCGGGTTCTTGCCCCATGCTGCGGCGGTGGCGAACACGGTGTCGGCCACGCCGCGGTCGGTGGCCAGGCCGCTAATGACTTCCACCAGCGCCATCAAGGGCACCGGGTTAAAGAAGTGCATGCCGACCAGGCGCTGCGGGCAGCGCAGCCTGGCGGCGATCGCGGTGACGGAGATCGACGAGGTATTGGTGGCGAGGATGCAGTTGTCGCCGACGATGGCCTCGAGGTCGGCAAACAGTGCGCGCTTGATGTCGAGATTCTCGACGATCGCCTCGACCACGAGAGCGGCGCCGGCCACGTCCTGCAAGCTGGAGGCACTTGCAATGCGGGCGCGCGCGGAGTCGGCTTCGGCCGCCGTCATGCGGCCTTTTTCCACCAGCTTGCCATAGGCCTTGGTGATGTCGGCCAGCGCCTTGTCAACGGCCTCAGGCCGGGTGTCGAACAGGCGCACCTTGTGGCCGGCACTGGCCGCCACTTGCGCAATGCCCAAACCCATGGCGCCGCTGCCGATGACGCCGACGATGCTGCCTGCTGCGAGTGCGCTCATTCTATTCTCCGGTGAATTGCGGTGGCCGTTTGGCGATGAAGGCGGCAACGCCTTCGCGGTAGTCGTGGCTGTAGCCCAGTTCGCGCATCATCTCGCCTTCCAGCTTGAGCTGTTCCGGCAGCGTGTTGGCGTAGCTCGCCTGCAGCGCGCGTTTGGTGAAGGCCAGGCCCTTGGTCGGCGCCGTTGCGAAGTGGGTGGCCATGGCCAGCGCTTCTTTCATCAGGTCTTCGTCCGGCACGCACTTCCAGATCAGGCCCCATTGTTCGGCGCGCTCGGCGCTCAGTTTTTCGCCCAGCATGGCAAGGCCGGTGGCGCGGGCGTGGCCGATCAGGCGCGGCAGGATCCAGGTGCCGCCGGTGTCGGGGATCAGGCCAAGTTTGCAGAATACTTCGACGAAGCTGGCGGATTTGCCGGCGATGACGATGTCGCAGGCCAGTGCCAGGTTGGCGCCGGCGCCGGCGGCCACGCCGTTGACGGCGCAGATCACTGGCATTGGCAACGAGCGCAGCGCCAGCACCAGCGGCGCGTAGAATTTCTCGACCGAGTCGCCCAGGTCGACGCCCTTGGCGCCCGGTTCGACGGCGCGGTCCGACAAGTCCTGGCCGGCGCAGAAGCCGCGCCCGGCGCCGGTCAGCACCAGCACGCGGACCGATTTATCGGCCTGCAGCGTGTCGAGCGCGGCGCGCACTTCGAGGTGCATGGCCTGGGTGAAGCTGTTCAGTTTGTCGGGGCGGTTCAGCGTCAGTTGCGCGATGCCGTCCTTGATCTCGAACTGGATATTCTCAAAGCTCATAGTGTCTCCTTCATCAATCTACCTGCAGGTACCGCGTGGGTTGGCAAGCCAACCCGCCCTACGTGGGGTGGGCAAGCTCTACTTACCCACGCGTTTGCCATCGACATATTCAATAGCGTTGTCCGTCCTATTCGTGGGTGTCGAAGTCGACCACGACCTTGTCGCTGACCGGGAAGCTCTGGCACGACAGCGCAAAGCCGCGCGCGATCTCGTAGTCTTCGAGCGCATAATTGACGTCCATGTCGACTTTGCCGTCCAGGATCTTGCAGCGGCAGGTCGAGCATACGCCGCCTTTGCAGGAGTAGCGCATGTCGATACCGGCACGCAGGCCCGCGTCGAGGATGGACTCCTTGTCCTTGTCCATCGTGAAGGTGGTGTGGCTGCCGTCCATGATGACGGTCACCTCGGTCTCATGGCGCACCTCCGGACCCGGCGGGCGCGGTTTGTGTTCGTGCTTGGGGATGCTGGCGGCGAACAGCTCGATCTTGATGTTCGACTTGGGCATGCCGGCTTCCTGCAGCGCTGCCGACACGCCGAGCATCATGTCTTCCGGCCCGCAGATGAAGGCGACGTCGATGTCGGCCAGCGTTATCCAGTGCTTGATGAACTGCTCGGCCTTCTCCTTGGAGATGCGGCCATTGAACAGTTCAATGTCTTGCTGCTCGCGGCTCATCACGTAGGCCAGGTTCAGGCGGCCGAGGTAGCTGTCCTTCAGGTCGCCCAGTTCGTTCTTGAAGATGACGGCCGACGAAGCCCGGTTGCCGTAGAACAGAGTGAAGCGGCTGTTTGGCTCGGCCTGCAGCGTGGTCTTGATGATCGACAGTATCGGCGTGATGCCGCTGCCTGCCGCGAACGCCATATAGTGTTTGCTGTTGCCTGCATCGAGCGGCACATTGAAGTGCCCCATCGGCGGCATCACGTCCAGCACATCGCCGACCTTGAGCGACTCGTTGGCCCAGCTCGAGAACAAGCCGCCCGGCGTGCGCTTGATCGCCACCCGCAGCGCCCCGTCCTGCACCGACGAACAGATCGAGTACGACCGGCGCACATCCTCGTCGCCAATCCTGGTGCGCAGCGTCAGATGCTGGCCTTGCTGGTACTGGAAGCTGTCCTTGAGCTCGGGTGGAACGGCAAAGGTGACGACGATGGCGTCGCGCGTTTCCTGGTACACCCTGGCGACAGACAGTGGATAGAATTTGCTCATAAAAGCCTTAGCTTAGTGACACTTGAAGTAATCGAAGGGTTCGTGGCAGGCCAGGCATTTGTACAGGGCCTTGCATGGCGTGGAGCCGAACTGGCTGGTGAGGCTGGTGTTGGTCGAACCGCAGTTGGGGCAGGCGACCACCAGTTCAGGCGCGGCGCGGCGCTTGACGCCGGCGGCGAGGCCGCTGATGTCGACCACCTGCTGGGCAGGCGGCGCGATGCCGTAGCCTTTGAGCTTGGCCTTGCCAGCCTCGCTCATCCAGTCGGTGGTCCAGGCCGGCGACAGCTGATTGACCAGGCGCACGCGCCCGATGCCGCGCGCCTGCAAGGCTTGCGTGACCGACTCCGCGATCACGGCCATGGCCGGACAGCCGGAATAGGTCGGCGTGATGGTGACGACGCATTCCTCGCCTTCCCAAGCCACCGCGCGCACGATGCCCAGGTCCACCACCGAGATCACCGGGATCTCGGGGTCGGCCACTTCGCCCAGCCAGGCCCAGACCTGGTCGACGCTGGCAGCCGTCGCCTTCATCACCATTCGGCCCCGGGATAGGCGCGCTGCAGGAACTGCATCTCGGCCAGCAGGTAGCCAAGGTGCTCGGTGTGGGTGCCGCTCTTGCCGCCCTTTTGCATCCATGCATCCGGCGCCGGCATGGCGAGGGTCGCCTCAAAGAAGATCTCGCTGACGTGTTCGAGGAAGGCGGCGCGCAGGCCTTCCGAGGCAGGCGCCACGCCCTGCTCCACCATCGCGTTATCGACCGCGTCGTACTTGAACAACTCGCCGGTGTAGGGCCACAGGGTGTCGACCGCCTTCTGCATCCTGGCGTGGCTCTCCTCGGTGCCATCGCCCAGCCGCACCACCAGGTCGCCGGAGCGGCGCAAGTGGTAGGTCACCTCCTTGATCGACTTTTCGGCGATTTCGGCCACGCGCGCGTCGCTCGAGGCGGCCAGGCCCTGCATCAGGAAGTAGTGCCAGGTGTCGAAGTAGAACTGGCGCACGACGGTGTCGGCGTAGTTGCCGTTCGGGAGTTCGGTCAGCAGGCAGTTGCGGAAGTCATGCACGTCGCGCAGGTAGGCCAGAGCGTCTTCATCGCGGCCCTTGCCTTCGAGTTCGCCGGCATAGGTCAGCCACATGCGGGTCTGGCCCAACAGGTCGAGCGCCACATTGGTCAGCGCCATGTCTTCTTCCAGCGCAGGGCCTTTGCCGCACAGCTCGGACAGGCGCTGCGACAGCACCAGTGCGTTGTCGCCCTGGCGCAGCAGGTAGGTGATCTTATGGTCCACGGCAGCGCTCACAGGTTCTTGACTTCTTCCGGCATCGGGAAGAAGGTCGGGTGGCGATAGACTTTGCTATTGGACGGCTCGAACAGGGCGCCTTTGTCGCCCGGGCTGGAGGCGACGATGTCGTTTGCTTTCACCACCCAGATCGACACGCCTTCATTGCGGCGGGTGTAGACGTCGCGCGCGTTATTGACGGCCATTTCGGCGTCCGGCGCGTGCAGGCTGCCGACGTGCTTGTGCGCCAGGCCATGCTGGCTGCGGATGAAGACTTCCCACAGGGGCCATTCTTTGCTCATTGCGTTCTCCGTTCGGTTACTGTCTTACGCTGCCTGGCGGGCAGCTTTCTTGTCGGCGTAGGCCACCAGCGCGTCGCGGAACCACTGCCCGCCTTCGTAAGCGTTGACGCGGGTTTGCAGGCGCTCCTTGTTGCACGGGCCATTGCCCTTGAGCACTTGCTGGAATTCGGCCCAGTCGATTTCGCCAAATTCGTAGTGTCCCGTTGCGGCATTGAACTTGAGGTCAGGGTCGGGCACGGTCAGGCCCAGGTATTCGGCCTGCGGCACGGTCTGGTCGACCATGCGCTGGCGCAGTTCATCGTTTGAGAACAGTTTGATGCGCCACTGCGCCGACTGCGCGCTGTTGACCGACTCGGCGTCGCTCGGCCCGAACATCATCAGCGACGGCCACCACCAGCGGTTGAGCGCATCCTGCGCCATCGCCTTTTGCGCCGGCGTGCCCTTGGCCAGGCTCATCATGATGTCGTAGCCCTGGCGCGCGTGGAAGGATTCTTCCTTGCAGACGCGGATCATGGCGCGCGCATACGGGCCATACGAGCAGCGGCACAGCGGAATCTGGTTGATGATGGCCGAGCCGTCGACCAGCCAGCCGATCGCGCCCATATCGGCCCACGACAGGGTCGGGTAATTGAAGATGCTCGAATACTTGGCTTTGCCGGAGTGCAGGGCCGCCAGCAGGTCGTCGCGCGATACGCCCAGCGTCTCGGCTGCGCTGTACAGGTAGAGGCCATGTCCCGCTTCGTCCTGGATCTTGGCCAGCAGGATCGATTTGCGCTTCAGGGTCGGCGCGCGGGTGACCCAGTTCCCCTCCGGCAGTTGGCCGACGATTTCGGAGTGGGCATGCTGCGAGATCTGGCGCACCAGGGTCTTGCGGTAGGCGTCGGGCATCCAGTCCTTGGCCTCGATCTTGATGCCGGCGTCGATGCGGGCCTGGAACTCGCGCTCCTGCTGGTCCATCTCGGCCGCAGTGCGGACGTTCTTGAGGCCGGTTTCTACCAATTGTGCGTACATGCTGCTCTCCCTGTTGGTGCGCGCGAAGGTGGCAATGATACGATACGGCTTTTTGGAAGTACACAATTTTCACGAATCATATCAAATTTGTGTATCCTGTCATTACCCTTAGAAATAAATGCTGCGCCGATCGACAGCCAAAGTAAACTCTTGGTTTGCCTCAAACCCCGAGAATGTGAATCTATGAAACAAAGCCGCAGCGGCGATTGGGTGGCCCAGTTCATCCAGACGGAACCGCCCCGCTCCAAGTCCCTGGTGATGACCCTGTTCGGCGACGCCATCGCCCCGCATGGCGGCGCCATCTGGCTGGGCAGCCTGATCGAGCTGGCGGCGCCGTTCGGCATCAATGACCGCCTGTTACGCACCAGTGTCTACCGGCTGGCGCAGGAAGGCTGGCTCGGCGCCAGGCGCGACGGCAGGCGCAGCGCCTATACGATCCTGCCGGAGGCATTGCCACGCTTCGAGCGCGCCTACCGCCGCATCTATGCGCCACTGGAATTGCATTGGGATGGCAAGTGGACGCTGGTGCTGTCGGCCAGCGGCAGCATCGACGCGCCGTCGCGCACCACCTTGCGCAAGGAATTGCTGTGGGCCGGCTATGCCCTGATCCCGCCAGGTGTCTATGCCCACCCGGCGGCCGACCCGGCGCTGCTCGACGACATCCTGGCCCGGGCCGGCGTGGCCGGCAAGGTGTTCAGCTGCAGCGCGGTCGACCTGGGCCAGGCGGCCAGCCGGCCATTGCGCTCGCTGGTCGACGACAGCTGGGACCTGAGCGGCGTCGCGCACGGCTATGACGCCTTCGTCGCCCGTTTCGCGCCGCTGCTGGAACTGCTCAAGGCCGAGCCGGCGCCGGATGCGCGGCATGCCTTCGTGATCCGCACGCTGACCATCCATGCCTACCGCCGGGTGCAGCTGCATGACCCGCAACTGCCGCTCGAATTGCTGCCGGCATCGTGGCCGGCCCCGCAGGCCTATGCGCTGGCGGCGGAGCTGTACCAGTTGACGTCGGCACCGGCCGAAGCGCATATCCTGGCCGCCATGCGGCGAGAGGATCCCGACACCCCGGCCGCCAGCTTTGCTTTGCATCAGCGCTTCGGCGGCCGCGGCTAAAGCTGCGCGCCGTGCGCCATGCGGGCGGCCGCATCGATCTGGTGGCAGCTGCGCCGGGCACCAAGGCACAGCAGCACCAGCCCACTTTGGCCGCTTGCGCTTGGACTTACTGCGCTTTGGCCGCTTGCGCTTGGACTTACTGCGTTTTGGCCGCCTGCGCCAGGATGCGTTCGACCGCCGCCGCGTACTGGGGCGACTGGCGCACGCGCTCGACCGCCTGCCACAGCTGCTGCGCCACGCCGGGGTGGCGCGCGGCGAATTCCCGGGTCACGCCGACGTAGTAATTGGCCGTCGTGAACGGGATTGGCAGCATTTCAATGCTGTCCCGGTAGGCCGGGTCCTTGAGCAAGGCCTGGCCGCCGATGTCGATGGCAATTGCCAGTTCGCCGCGCCCGGCCAGCAGCTTGGCAAAATTGGCTGCATTGGTCTTGCCGTTGTCGTCGGCCGCCACGCCAAGCTCGCGCAGGCGCGCCGCCACCAGCGGCCCGCCGAACACGGCCAGAACGGGGCCGGTCAGATTCTTGAACTGCACGCCGTCCCAGTCGACCGCGCTGCCCTTGCGCCGGAACACCATATTGCGCGCGGTGGTGACGGCGCTGGCGCGATCTTCCCGGCCGCCGGCCGATGGCAGCACGAGGTAGGGGAACAGGTCGGGCCGGTATGGAATGACGGTGAAGGCATCCTGCAAGCCAGCCTTCATTTCCATTTGGCAGCGCCCCAGTGGCGCCACCGAATAGCTCAGCCGCAAGCCGATGTCGGCGGCCGCCATCGCCAGCAAGGTGTCGATGGTGCCGCGATGATCGGGCGTGAGCAGCGGCGGATAGCCGCCGCTGTCGACGCAGACGCGCAGCGTGGCCGCCAGCCCGGGCAAGGGCGCGGCCAGCGCCAGCAGTAGCAGACTACGCGCCAGTCCCATCGCCCCCTTCCCCGTTCAGCTGCCCGCCGGAAGCCTGGCGTATTGTTCGACCAGCTCCTTGCTGGCATTGAGATATTGCGGCGAATTCTTGATGCGCCCGATAGCATTCCATAATTGCTCGGCAACGCCAGGATTGTCGGCCACAAACTGCTTGGAAATGGCCAGGTAATAAGGGACAACGGCAAAGGGCTGGGGCAATACTTCAATCTTGCCGGCGAATTCGGGCCGGGCCAGCAGCGGCATCGCATCACTCTCCCACGCGACGGCAAGATCGGCGCGGCCGGCCAGCAATTTGGAAAAATTGGCGTCGACACCCTTGCCCTTGTCGTCGAATGGAATGCCCATCTGGCCCAGCCGGAACGTCAGCAGGGCCGAGCCGAACACGATCAGCACCGGCGTCTTCAAGTTCTGGAACTGCTTGCCATCCCACCCCACCTGCTTGCCCTTGCGCCGGAACACCAGCGTGCGGGCGCTCATGACGGAGCGGCTCGCATCATCAAAGCCTTGCGCCATCGGGAAGGCAAGAAAATGGAATTCATTGGGGACATACGGGGTGGTCGGGAAGCCGGCCGCCAGATTGGCGCGGATTTCTTCGCGGCAGCGGGTGACGGGCACCGAGTAGGCGTCGATCTCGACGCCGGTCTCGGCTGCCGCCATCTTGATCAGCACGCCGACGGTGCCGCCGCCTTCGGGCGTCAGGTGGGGCAGATGGGGCCGCGTATCGAAGCAGATGCGCAGCTTGGCCGCCGACCCGATGAGCGGCATCAGCAGGATCAGCAGCAGGCAGCAGCGAACAACGATCATCCAATTCCTCCGAATTAGGACGATTCTACGCTGTTCTTGCCACCGGTGTGCTAGGGCAAGGCCTAGTAATCGTAGCTGATCGAATGGATCGGGTTGGCGGCCGGGTTGCGGATGGAGGCGAGCGCCAGGTCGACGTCGAGGTCGGGCCAGTACAGGCGGGTCGAACTGGGGCACTGGACGCGGCAGATCTGGGCCACGGTGGCGTGCTCGAACCAGGGGAATTCGACAAAGGGCAAGTACAGCTCCTCGTCGCGGAACTCCAGCCAGAAGCCGAGAGGCGAGAGGGTCGTCACTTCGACGGTGGAGAAAGAAATATCGGACATAGAACCTTTGCTCAGCGAGGGGCGGCGACATGCTCGCCTCAGCTGCCAAGGTAACAAAATGGCGGACTTGCACCTTGATCTAGCGCAGACCTCGTTGCGGCGGGCATTTTCCTGCAGGCGCTACGGCAAAGCGGTAAAATATTGTCCTTACGCATACCAAAACGACAGGTTACCCCCAATGTCCATCAAGATCAGCAGCCAGTTCGACGCTGGCGCCATCGATATCGTCAGCGTCAAAAGCGCCGACGCCATCGACCTGAACATCCGCAAGGATTCCCACGCCGACATCACGCAATGGTTCTATTTCCGCCTGCAGGGCGCGCAAGACCAGGCGTGCACCATCCGCTTCCTCAATGCAGCAGACACGGCCTATCCACAGGGCTGGGTCGACTACCAGGCGGTGGCCAGCTACGACCGCGTCAACTGGTTCCGCGTGCCGACCACGTTTGACGGCAGCATCATGACGATTTCGCACACGCCGCTGGAAGACAGCGTCTACTATGCTTACTTCGAGCCCTATCCATGGGACCGCCATCTCGACCTGCTGGCCAATGCGGCCCAGTCCGAGCACGTGCGCATACTCGACCTCGGCTCGACGATCGACGGCCACGACATGAATGTGCTGGTCATCGGCAATCCGGCAGCGAAGAAGAAGGTCTGGGTCATTGCGCGCCAGCACCCGGGCGAAACGATGGCCGAATGGTTCGTCGAAGGCATGCTCGACGCCCTGCTCGACGCGGCCAACCCGTTCGGCCGCCAGTTGCTCAAGGAATCCGTGTTCTACGTGGTGCCGAACATGAACCCGGACGGCTCGGTGCGCGGCAACCTGCGCACCAATGCGGCCGGCGCCAACCTGAACCGCGAGTGGCTCAACCCGAGCATGGAGCGCAGCCCGGAAGTATTCCTGGTCAAGAACAAGATGCTCGAAACGGGCTGCGACCTGTGCCTGGACGTACACGGCGACGAAGGCTTGCCCTACGTATTCGTTGCCGGCAGCGAAGCACTGCCAAACTTCACCAAGGAACAAGCCGCCGCGCAAAAGCGCTTCTCGGACGACTTCATGGTCGCCAGCCCCGACTTCCAGGACAAATACGGCTACCCGCCGGCGCCGTACACCGACGAAGTGCTGACGATGGGCTCGCCGCACATCACGCACACCTTTGGCTGCCTGTCGCTGACGCTCGAATTGCCGTTCAAGGACAACGCCAACGACCCGGACCCGCATGTGGGCTGGAACGGCGCCCGCAGCGCCCGCCTCGGCGAAGCGGTGCTGCAGCCGATCCTGTTCTCGCTGCGTTCGCTATAACCCACCGGGGTCAAACCCGGCAACTGGACATCGACACCGGGGTCAAACCCGGCAACTGGACATCGATGTCCAGTTGCCGGGTTTGACCCCAGGTTGAAAATTGAAGGCTGAAAAAAAGTCCCGCGCTGCGGGACTTTTCATTTGGGGCCTTACTTGCGGCCCATGCGGATCAGGATCTCGTTCATCGGGTCTTCCGCCACCGACATCCAGGTGTTCTGGTCCTGACGGAAGCGCTTCCACGGTTCGTAGATCTTCTTGAACTTGGCGTTCTTGCTGGCGATGTCTTCCATCACCGTGTGCGCCGATTTCTGGCAGGCATCCATGATCTCTTTCGAGAAGGTGTGCAGCTTGACCCCTTTGCCCAGCAGGCTGCGCAGCGCTGTCGGGTTCTTGGCGTCGTATTCGGCCTGCATCACCACATGGGCCTCGTAGGTCGCCGCTTCAATTGCTGCCTGGTATTCCTTCGGCAGTTTGTCCCATTCCTTGATGCTGACGTAGAACGACAGCTGCGGACCCGGCTCCCACCAGCCCGGCGCGTAGTAATGCGGCGCCACTTTGTGGAAGCCCAGCTTTTCATCGTCGTAAGGTCCTACCCACTCGGCTGCATCGATCGTGCCTTTTTCCAGGGCCGGGTAGATGTCGCCACCGGCGAGCTGCTGGGGCACCACACCCATCGGACGCAGCACTTCGCCGGCAAAGGCGCTGATGCGCATCTTGACGCCCTTCAGGTCGGCAACAGTCTTAATTTCCTTGCGGAACCAGCCACCCATCTGGGTACCGGTATTGCCGCCCATGAAATTGATGATGCCGTAGCCCTTGAAGAATTCACGGGTCAGCTCGCGGCCGCCGCCCTGGTCCATCCACGCCGTCTGCTGGCGCGAGGTCAGGCCGAACGGCACCGCGGTGTCGAAGGCGAAGGTGGGATCCTTGCCGAAATAGTAGTAGGACGCGGTGTGGCCCATTTCGACGGTACCCGCCTGTACCGCGTCCATCACTTGCAGACCAGGCACGATTTCGCCGGCCGCAAATACGCGAATATTGAACTTGCCGCCCGTCAGCTGCGAAACGCGCTTGACGAAGGTGTCGGCCGCGCCAAAGATGGTGTCGAGCGATTTGGGAAAGCTGCTGGCGAGGCGCCAGTTGATCGTAGGCAGCGACTGGGCCAGCGCTGGCGCGGCGATTGCACCGGCCGTTGCGCCGACTGCCGCTTTTTTTAAGAAGGAACGACGTTCCATAGATGTGTCTCCTGAGGGTTTTACTTCAAGGAATTACGACTACTGCCCACACTAGTCTATTTGCACTGCAGAAACCTTGCAACGTAAATATCGTACCGCGCTGCAGCAGACACACACTCTCTTAGGAACCTGCCACAACCATGTTCTCGATCAGGATCGACCCCGTCTGCTTGTTGCCGCGGGTAAGCACGTCGGCACCGACGGCGGCGATCTGCTGGAACATGTCTTTCATGTTGCCGGCGATGGTGATTTCCTCGACCGGGTACTGGATCACGCCGTTCTCGACCCAGAAGCCGGAGGCGCCGCGCGAGTAGTCGCCCGTGACGTAATTGGTGCCCTGCCCCATCAGCTCGGTCACCAGCAGACCCTTGCCCATCTTCCTGATCATGCCGGCAAAATCGTCGCCGCGTTTGGTTTTGCTGGAAGACAGGGTCAGGTTGTGCGAACCGCCGGCATTGCCGGTGGTTTTCATGCCCAGCTTGCGGGCCGAATACGAGGACAGGAAATAGCCCTGCAGCACGCCGTTCTTGACGACGTCGCGCTTGACGGTGCGCACGCCTTCTTCGTCGAACGGGGCCGAACCGACGCCGCCGATCAGGTGCGGGTCTTCCAGCACCTGGATATGGTCGGGGAAGATCTGCTTGCCGAGCGTGTCGAGCAGGAAGCTCGACTTGCGGTACAGCGAGCCGCCGGACGTGGCCTGCACCAGCGCGCCCAGCAGGCCGGCCGCCAGCGGCGCCTCGAACAGCACCGGGCAGGTGCGGGTGTCGAGCTTGCGCGCGTTCAGGCGCGACAGGGCGCGCTCGGCGGCATAGCGCCCGACCGCCTCGGCCTTGGCCATCCTGGCCGGGTCGCGCACCGACGAATACCAGTCGTCGCGCTGCATCCTGGCACCCTTGCCGGCAATCGGCGCCACCGACAACGTGTGGCGCGAAAACGGGTAGCCGCCGGTGAAGCCGCGCGAATTGGCCGACACGAAGTGCGACTGCTGCACGTGCACGCTGGCCCCTTCGCTATTGGTGATGCGCGGGTCGACGTCGAAGGCGGCCGCTTCGGCGCGCTGGGCCAGGGCTACGGCTTGCTCTGTGGTAATGCGCCACGGGTAGCACAGCTTCAGATCGCGCGGCGCCAGCTCGAGCATGTCGGCGTCGGCCAGGCCGGCGCAGTCGTCGTCGGCGGTGAAGCGGGCGATATTGTAGGCGGCGTCGACAGTGGCGCGCAGGGCGGCGGTGCTGAAGTCGGAAGTGCTGGCATTGCCACGCTTCTGGCCGATATAGACCGTCACGCCCATGCCCTTGTCCTTGTTCTGTTCGATCGTCTCGATCTTGCCGCGCCGGACCGACACCGACAGACCGCTCCCCTCGCTGATTTCGACGGCGGCATCGGTGCCGCCGACAGACTTCGCATAGTCCAGCACGTCACGGGTGATCTGTTTGAGCTGGTCTTGGGTATGGATAAAAACGGAGTCGTTCATGGGCTGTTTTCTGGGGGCGGTCGCTAAAACAGGTATCATAGCAGTCGTTTACAGTTTTTACCGGTCCGGCATTGCCGCGAATCGGCCCCCTATCATGGTTAATCCAAATCGCGGCCCCGTTGGTCCCCTGTCCAACGAATTCGAACAAGAATACGAGCGCCCGTCCAAATCCGAACTCAAACGCCAGATGGCTGAGCTGCAAAAGCTCGGCGAAGACCTGGTGGCCGAGCCGCGCGACCGCGTCAAGCGGGTGCCGATGCCCGAAGACGTGCGCGAGGCCATCCTGATGTGCCAGACCATCACCAACCACGAGGGCCGCCGCCGCCAGATGCAGTTCGTCGGCAAGAAGATGCGCACCCTCGACGAGGCCGAAATCGCCGCCATCCAGCGCACCATCGACAGCTGGAAGGGCCTGTCCAAGGCCGACACGGCCGCCATGCACGCGCTCGAGCGCCGCCGCGACAAGCTGCTGGCCGACGACAAGGCGCTGACCGTCCTGCTCGAAGAACACCCGCAGCTCGACGTGCAGCACCTGCGCACCCTGATTCGCAACGCCCGCAAGGAGCAGGCCGAGAACAAGCCGCCCAAGGCTTACCGCGAAATCTTCCAGATCCTCAAGCAGCTCGCTGGTGGCGCCAAGGCAGCTGCGACCGACGACGAAGGCGAAGCCGGCGACGATGAGCACGACGACGAGTAACACCGAGGTGCTGGTCATCGGCCTGGTGTCGGTGTCCGATCGCGCCAGCGGCGGCGTGTACGAAGACAAGGGCATTCCGGCGCTGGCCGACTGGCTGGCGACGGCCATCACCACCCCCTACCGCATTGAGCAGCGCCTGATCCCTGACGAACGCGAGCAGATCGAGGCGACGCTGGTCGAACTGGTCGACGCGGCCAGCTGCCACCTGGTCCTGACCACCGGCGGCACCGGCCCGGCGCGGCGCGACGTGACGCCGGAAGCGACCCTCGCGGCCGGCACCCGCGAGATGCCCGGCTTTGGCGAGCAGATGCGCCAGATCAGCCTGCAGTTCGTGCCGACCGCGATCCTGTCGCGCCAGACCGCCGTCATCCGCGAAACGCCCAAGCACGCGGCCCTGATCATGAACCTGCCGGGCCAGCCCAAGGCCATCAAGGAAACGCTGGAAGGCTTGAAGGACTCTGAAGGCAAGCAGATCGTCGGCGGCATCTTTGCGGCCGTCCCCTACTGCATCGACCTGATCGGAGGCCCGTATATCGAAACCGACCCGGCCGTATGCAAGGCGTTCCGCCCCAAGTCGGCGCTGCGCCCGGCGACCACCAAATCCTAACGACAGCAAAGCGCCCCCATGAGCGACCTACTAGAGAATATCGAAATTGAAACCGCGCCCAATCCGGGCGTGGCGATCATCTGGATGCACGGCCTGGGCGCCGACGGCAATGACTTCGTGCCGATGGTCAAAGAGCTTGACCTGGCGGGCCTGCCGGGCATCCGCTTCGTGTTCCCGCACGCGCAGGCGATTCCGGTGACGATCAACGGCGGCTACGTGATGCGCGCCTGGTACGACATCCGCGAAAACGACCTGTTGCGGCGCGAAGACGAAAGCGGCCTGCGCCGCTCGCAGCAGCAGGTGGAAGCATTGATCGCGCGCGAAGTCGCGCGCGGCATCCCGCCCGAGCGCATCGTGCTGGCCGGCTTCTCGCAAGGCTGCGCGATGGCGCTGCAGACAGGCCTGCGCCAGCCGACCCGGCTCGCCGGCCTGATGTGCCTGTCCGGCTATGTGCCGCTGGCCGACAAGCTGTCGAATGAACGCACGCTTGACAGCATCGCGACCCCGATCTTCATGGTCCATGGCCGCGGCGACCCGGTGATCCCGATCGCCCGCGCCGAACAGTCGCGCGACCTGCTCAAGGCGCTCGGCTACCAGGTCGAATGGCATGAGTACATGATGCAGCACTCGCTGTGCGGCGAAGAGATCGACCACATCAGCGCCTGGCTCAAGCGCATTCTGATGTAAGGGCAGCGCCGCAGCTGCCAAAGTCATCCCCGATGTTCCGCCCTGACCTGCCGCGCTGGCGCCATCTGGTGGCGCCGCCCTGGCTTGCCCGTGTCATCGCGGGCGAGCCGGTTCTGGCCGCCCCGTCGCACGACTGGCGGCTGTTCGAGGTCGGCTTCAAAGGCCTGGATCTGTTCCGCGCAGCGCATGTTCCCGGCGCGGGCTATATCGACACGCGCGAGATGGAATGCGAGCCCCTGTGGAACAAGGTCTGCAACGATGCCCTGCTGGCGCTGCTGCTGGACAGGGGCATCCGCTACGACACTACCGTGATCCTCTATGCCCGCAACACGCTGGCCGCCGCGCGCGCGGCCCACCTGATGCTGTATGCGGGCGTGGCGGACGTGCGCATCCTCGATGGCGCGCTGGCGGCGTGGCAGGCCGGCGGATTTCCCACCGCTGGTGGCGCTCCCGAACGGTTTGCCCCGGCCGCCAGCTTCGGCACCGCCTTCCCGGCACGCCCGGATTACCTGATCGACATGGCGCAGGCACGTGCGATGGCTGCCGGCGGCCAGGGCACGCTGGTGTCGACGCGCACCTGGAATGAACACATCGGCAAGACTTCAGGCTACAGCTATATCACCGCCTGCGGCGAAATCCCTGGCGCGCTCTGGGGCCGCGCCGGCAATGACGACGACGTCAACAGCATGAGCGAGTACCATGAACCGGACGGCACGCTGAAGCCAGCCAGCGAGATCCGCAAGCTGTGGGACCAGGCCGGCATCGCCCCGAACGGCCACACGGCGTTCTATTGCGGCACCGGCTGGCGCGCATCGCTCGCCTTCTTTTACGCCTGGTTGATGGCTTGGGAGCGCATCAGCGTTTATGACGGCGGCTGGTACGAGTGGAGCCGCGACCCGGCCAACCCGGTGACGGTGCGAGCCGCTGCAGCGCGGCGTACCGGGTCAAGCCTGTAGAATACGGCGCTTACACTCACTGAAAGCGAAAAATGAAAAAAACCGGCATGGCAAAGAGCGACGCCAAGAAATTGATGGGCAAGATGGTGGCCCCGGGCGCGGCCGGTTTCGGCAATACCGACAGCGTGGTGGTGGACAAGCGCGAGCAGCGCCGCCGCGACCAGGCGCTGGGCCTGGTGCCGTTTGCCGTCAAGCTCAATGGCGAGCTGGTGGCGCAACTGCAGGCGCTGGCCAGGGATGGCGGCAAGGACCTCAACGAGGTCGTCGCCGAAGTCATCCAACGCGGCCTGGCCGCGTAGGGAAACGTCAATACAGGGGCAAGTCCGGATGCGATGCATCCGGCGGCGCCGGCAGCAACGTCTGCGCCGCGTTCATCACCATCGCCAGCAAGGTGTAGTAGCCGTTGATGCCCATCAGGTCCACCACCCCTTTTTCACCGAACAGCGCCAGGGCCCTGGCGTAGGTCCCATCCGTTACGCGTTTTTGCCGGTGCAGCTCGATGCAAAAATCATAGACGGCAGTTTCATCCTCACTCAATCCCGAAGGCCGCCGCCATTCCGCGATCGCGTCAATCACTTCCTGCGAAAACCCGTTCTGCATGGCGATCGGCGCGTGGATGGTCCATTCGACCAGCTGGTCCTGCTGGCGCGCCGTGACGAGAATCGCCAGTTCCGACAGGCGCGTGCCGATCGCGCTGCGGTAGCGCAGGTACTCGCCCATGCGCTGCGCGCAATCCATCAGCTCAGGGCTGCGCAGCAGCGGCACAAAGGGGCCGTACACGGCGCCGCGCGGGCCATCGATGATCACCTGCGCCGCCGCGCGCTGCGCGCCATCCATCTGCTCCGGCAACAGCGGGCCGAGGCGGTCTGTACCCATCGCGAAATCCTTTCTTGGCGAAAATCAAAGCATAACCGTTTGTGGCAACATAAGGTGGTGAACCCAATGGCCAATGAGGATTCGTATGACCCACATCATTCATCGCAGCCTGCGTCACACGCCACCGGTCGCCGTCAGCGCGCAGGGCATGCTGGTGCGCGACAGCGAAGGGAAGGCGTATATCGATGCCAGCGGCGGCGCGGCCGTGTCTTCGCTCGGACATGGCCACCCTGACGTGCTGGCGGCGATGCACCGGCAGATTGATTCGATCGCCTACGCCCACACCAGCTTCTTCACCACCGACGTGGCCGAGGAACTGGCGGCCACGCTGGCCGCTGGTGCGCCCGATGGGCTGGACCAGGTCTACCTGGTATCGGGTGGATCGGAGGCGATGGAGACGGCGCTCAAGCTGGCACGCCAGCATTGCGTCGAGAACGGGCAGCCAGAGCGCACCGTGTTCATTGCGCGACGCCAGAGCTATCACGGCAATACGCTGGGCGCGCTGGCAGTCGGCGGCAACGAGTGGCGCCGCAAGCCGTTTGCCCCATTGCTGATGGATGTGGCGCGCGTGTCGCCTTGCTACGAATACCGCGACCGCGACGCCGGCGAAACGCAGGACGCATACACGGCCCGGCTGCTGGCTGAACTGGAAGCGAAGATCGTCGAGGTCGGCCCTGCCAGGGTGATCGGCTTCTGCGCCGAGACGGTGGTCGGCGCCACCGGCGGCGCCATTGCGCCGACGCCGGGCTACTTCCGGGGCGTGCGCGAACTGTGCGACCGCCACGGCATCTTGCTGATCATGGATGAAGTCATGTGCGGCATGGGCCGCACCGGCACCATGTATTCGTTCGAGCAGGATGGTGTGGTGCCTGACATCGTCGCTATCGCCAAGCGAGTGCGTGCGCTAGGGCAGTGGCAGCTTCCTGCACGGGCACACCTATATCGGGCATCCGGTTGCGGCGGCGCTGGCCGTGCAGGAAGTGGTTGAGCTCGATCAGTTGCTGCCAGCCGTGGAGGCGCGCGGCGAAACGCTGCATGCACTGCTGCGGGAAGCTTTTGGAAGTCCCCCCCATGTGAGCGATATCCACGGGCGCGGGTTGCTGATGTGGGTGGAACTGGTGCAGGACCGCAACACTCGTACGCCATTCGATCCACAGCGCGGACTGCACGCCGTGGTCAAGGCGCAAGCGATGGCGAACGGCCTGATAGTCGATCCGATGGGAGGCACCATCGACGGGCGGAACGGCGACCATGTGCTGCTGGCTCCGTTATGGCGAAAGCTTGCATACATCTGACCACCCAAGAACGCGCTTTTGTCATAACCATGCGCGCAGCCCAGCGCTCCATCTGATCTGAGTCAATCCTCGAACTCTGGTGGCCGGAAATGAATGCTTCGCATTTCTGGGATCTGATAACGCCGGTCGCTGCCTCTGCCGCGCGGTTTGCGCATTGGTTGTGATGGCGCAGACAGAAAACAGTTCGTGCTCAAGGTCCCCACGCAGGTGGCGGTAGACGGCGTAGTAGATGGTTTCATGTGACACGGATTTTTCGGGGGTGTCGGGCCAAAGTATCTCGGGTTTGCGCGCTATTTGTTTCGGAGCTGATGGCACACGACTTGGAATAAGGCTCCGGCAGTGTGCCGTTTAGGAAGGCGTCGAGGCAGGAAGCAACGAGCGTGAAATTGAAAGTGGGCAAGATTGGCATCGTATGCACCGCCGGAGGCGCGCAAGATTTCGCGGCTGATCGTGCTGGCTGAACGACAATGGTGTTTAGCAACGGATCGGCTGGAGCACAGGTCCACGCCATGGGTTATGACAATAGCGTTCCTCTGAGTGATTAGCTGTTTCTAAATATTGCCATGGCAGCACCTTACAGTAGAAGGTGTCGTACTTGGTCTTTGAGAACGCGCCGCTTGTTGCAATGTGGCAAATTGTGAGTTTTCCAGTATGAAAATTCAACTATATTCGATCCTGACTAGTTTTTTTTGAATTGACTTAAAGGAGGATTTTCACCAAAGTTTCAATAATGAATCTTCCTAACAGTGAGGTCTACACAATGAAATTCAGCTATTCAAATATGCTGCAAATCCTCGGGTTGTTACTGGCCATGTTTCAAGCAAATGTTTCGTTTGCACGAACTTCTGCAGCAGCTAAAAATGTCAAATCAAACGAGAGTTTCCCCGCCGTCTGTGATTTCATAAGCGCACGCCTTTTCAACGCATATGGCCAAATTTCAGAGCAAGCAGGAAACAAACCACCAATTAAATCACTACCACGGAGGACACCAAATGGGCTGACAATTTACCAGGCCAAAAATAGGGAATTGGAAATTGAATACGTTATCGTGGATACTGAAAAAAAGATACTTTCTGTCGTCTATTTTCCAGAGGGACTACTGGAACCGGATCGTGACAAATTCAATTTACTTACAAGATTGGGAGTGAAAAACACAAAGAGAATATCAGAGTTTAGTTCTGGGTGTGATTCCTATAGTTTATCAATCACGTTTTACAAGAATAATTTGCTCACCGCTCGTGTTTTTGGAAGTTATTTCGAATAATACTTATTTAAATTGAAGGCTACAATAACCATTTCCAATCCTACATCTTCTTCCTACAATCCTGGCCCTAGTTTTGTGCCAACAAGCGGATTCGGCATTCGCAACGATCCAATAAATCCTGGAAAAATCGAATATCATCCTGGTCAAGATTACTCTGCGCCTTACGGGACCAACATACCGGCGGCAGCAAATGGAATAGTATATTATTCTGGTTTCAACGAAACTGGTGGATACGGCAATGTAGTGATTCTTCAATCCACTGGGGGAGATGGATCCACTTACTACACGCTCTATGCCCATCAAAATGGTAACATCATGCCTTCTCTAGGGCAGAATATCTTGGAAGGACAGACTATTGGCCAAGTTGGTAGTACGGGGAGGTCGACAGGTTCCCATCTGCATTTTGAGGTTTTGACTTCGACTGCAACAATAAGCTACGCAGCTTCTGGAGGAGTTGGTGTCCGCGCAAGCGATACGTCCGTCCATATGGATCCAAATAACTTTGTCAATTGGGGCGGGGACGGTACGGCATATCAATCGGGTCCGTTGGCGGCGTCAATTCCTGGCATTGGCGACGTTGCTGACATTTACAGTGACGGAATCTTGGCACAGTATGCCACCATTGGTTCCGGCTATGATATTGTGACGACTATACTTTCCGATGGTATGAAAAAGATTGTCGCCAGCGGGATTGGCGCCTTTATCAATGAGAGCTTTGCAATTGTCGGTCTCATGCCCAATACGATGGCAACAGTTAGTGGCGATGGCAATTCAATTGTTGTACTTTCTGATAGTACGCTCACATATTACGGATACGACAACGAGATCGATGCTGCAAATACTGTCGTTATCAATGGGCATGGTGGATCTAATATCCTGAACTTCTGGGGTCTTAATGAAACAATAAATATCAACTATTTCCAAATTCCGTATAACCCGCACGACTCGATTTACGACAGCGCCGACGATATTTTGAACGGCTACTATGCACTTATTTACGGCAACACGAAAAACCCCCGCAGCCCTGAGGCCCCCAATCCCACATCCATCGTCATCGAAGAACCAGATGAAGAAAGCGCAGCTCAAAGTTCAAATACGTTGAGTTTTGGCCAAGATGGCGATCATTCCGTTGCGTTAAATGCGGGCGTGCAATACGATTCAGTGGCACTCATCAATGAAATGATTCTCTTGGTAGGCATACAAAAACTCGATTTTGAATTGTCATTTACGCTGTAAGCCTGATCGACTGCATCCTTGACGGCTCGGTCTCAGTCGTAGACCGAACTCTTCTCCCGCCTACGAATTTTGACGTAACGTGCCATTACACGGATTTTCAAATAACGGCCTAATTTTTGACCTAAGTGCTTGATTCATATAGAGCGCACCTCAGCCAAATCGGGGAAATCGGCCGCGAGCTGTCGAACTCGGGACCTCCAGACTGTGCTGCGACCATGTCTACAGAAGTCAGCTGGACAAGGCGACTTATGATCATTGCTAATTCCTTTCTTGGCGAGAATCAAAGCATAACCTTTTGTGGCGCCATAATGTGGTGAACTAAATGGCCAAAGAGGATTCGTATGACCCACATCATTCATCGCAGCCTGCGTCACACGCCACCGGTCGCCGTCAGCGCGCAGGGCATGCTGGTGCGCGACAGCGAAGGGAAGGCGTATATCGATGCCAGCGGCGGCGCAGCCGTCTCTTCGCTCGGGCATGGACACCCTGACGTGCTGGCAGCGATGCACCGGCAGATTGATACGATCGCCTACGCCCACACCAGCTTCTTCACCACCGACGTGGCCGAGGAACTGGCAGCCAGGCTGGCCGCAGGGGCGCCCGATGGGCTGGACCAGGTCTACCTGGTGTCGGGAGGATCGGAGGCGATGGAGACGGCGCTCAAGCTGGCGCGCCAGTACTGCGTCGAGAATGGACAGCCAGAGCGCACCGTGTTCATAGCGCGCCGCCAGAGTTATCACGGCAATACGCTGGGCGCGCTGGCAGTCGGCGGCAACGAGTGGCGCCGCAAGCCGTTCGCGCCATTGCTGATGGATGTGGCGCGCGTATCGCCTTGCTACGAATACCGCGACCGCGGCGCCGACGAAACGCAGGATGCCTACACGGCTCGCCTGCTGGCTGAACTGGAAGCGAAGATCGTCGAAGTCGGCCCGGCCAGGGTGATCGGTTTTTGCGCCGAGACGGTGGTCGGCGCGACCGGCGGCGCCATTGCGCCGACGCCGGGCTACTTCCGGGGCGTGCGCGAACTGTGCGACCGCCACGGCATCTTGCTGATCATGGATGAAGTCATGTGCGGCATGGGCCGCACCGGCACCAT
>CBDDRJ010000145.1:0-6889 GCA_965233055.1 uncultured bacterium | reverse complement strand
TGTCGGCTTGGGCCGGACGCTGGGCCGGCGCCGCCTGCTGGGCCGGTGCCGCAGCCTGGGCCGGGCGCTGCTCGGGTGCGCGCTCGCGCTCGGCGTGGCGCTCGTTGCTGCGCTGTTCGCTGTGGCGGCTCTCGATCTGGCGCGTCAGGGTTTGCTGGAACGACTGGTCGGGCGCGCCGCCCTGGACCGCCGCCTGCTGGCGGGCCGGGGCCGGGCTGGCGCCGCTGACCAGGCCAGCGAGCACCGGCGACGCGTGCGACGTTTGCATATTTCGTAGATTTTGCATGGTGGGCCGTCTCTCTCTCGTCTGTTTGCTGCTTTGTGGTGGGCACGCAGTGCCCACCCTACGTTACTCGTTTGTTTGCTGCTTTGTGGTGGGCACGCAGTGCCCAACCTACCTTACTGCTTTGTGGTGGGCATGCAGTGCCCACCCTACGTTACTCGTCTGTTTGCTGCTTTGTGGTGGGCACGCAGTGCCCACCCTACGTCACTTTGTGGTGGGCACGCAGTGCTCACCCTACGTCACTTTGTGGCGGGCATGCAGTGTCCACCCTACGTCACTCGTTTGTTTGCTGCTTTGTGGTGGGCACGCAGTGCCCACCCTACCTTACTGCTTTGTGGTGGGCACGCAGTGCCTGCCTTAGGTATTGCGTTGTTGCCGTTTGTAAAATGACTGCCTTGTTGCGAATTCGTCCATCATCTTCTGGTCGCGCTTGTTCTCCTTGGCCAGCGCCTGTGCCGCGGCCCGTTCACTGAGCGTGCGGTACGACAGCCGCTTGCGTTCGCAGGCTTGCCACGCCTGCCTGTCCTGCTCGGCACGGCGCTCGGCATGGCGCAGTACTTCCTGCTGGCCTTTCACGGCATGCTCGAGTTTCTCGAGGAATGCCACGAAATTGAAATACACCGCCGGCGTGATGCCCTTCAGCTGGGCCGCGTCGAACCGCATTGCATAGTCGTCGCGGTAGCCGAACAGCATGGTCAGTTTCTGCTTCGCCTCCTCGACCGCGCGCATGGCAATACCAAGCCGCCTGGCCGCGTCGTCGCTGTCGCGCTGGGCCAGTTCAATCAGGGTGTCAAGGGCGGAGCGGGTGGCCATGATGGAAAGTATAGGCCGGGCGCCAGCGCTTCAATCAGTCGAATAGAGCCGTTAACTGGCCCAAGCTTTCGAGCATGCCGACTTTTTCAGGGATTTCCTGGCGCAGGAATTCCTCGATCTTTTCGTGTAGGGCGATCGCCTGGTCGAGCTGGGGGTCGCTGCCGTGGGCATAGGCGCCCACGCTGATCAGGTCGCGCGCGCGCTGGTAGCGCGAATACAGCTGCTTGAGCTTGCGCGACTGTTGCTGGTGGGCAGTACTGGTGATGGTGTGCATGGCGCGCGAAATCGATTGCTCGATGTCGATCGCCGGGTAGTGGCCCGCCTCGGCCAGCTTGCGGTCGAGCACGATGTGGCCGTCGAGGATGGCGCGCGCGGCGTCGGCGATCGGGTCTTGCTGGTCGTCGCCCTCGGTCAGCACGGTGTAGAAGGCGGTGATCGAGCCGCCCCCTTCGAGCCCGTTGCCGGCCCGTTCGACCAGGATCGGCAGCTTGGCGAATACCGACGGCGGGTAGCCCTTGGTGGCGGGCGGCTCGCCGATCGCCAGCGCGATCTCGCGCTGCGCCATCGCGTAGCGGGTCAGCGAGTCCATGATCAGCAGCACGTTCTGGCCGCAATCGCGGAAATGCTCGGCCACCGCAGTGGCGTAGGCGGCGCCCTGGAGGCGCATCAGCGGCGGCGTGTCGGCCGGCGCCGCCACCACGACCGAGCGCTTCAGACCCTCTTCGCCGAGGATCTGTTCGATGAATTCCTTGACTTCGCGGCCCCGTTCGCCGATCAGGCCGACCACGATCACGTCGGCCGTCGTGTAGCGCGCCATCATCCCCAGCAGCACCGATTTGCCGACGCCGGAACCGGCGAACAGGCCGAGGCGCTGGCCGCGGCCGACCGTCAGCATCGAATTGATGGCGCGGATGCCGACGTCGAGCGTGTCGACGATCGGCGCGCGATCGAGCGGGTTGGCGGGGCGCACATTGATCGGGCCCGAGGCGCGCGTGTGGATCGGCCCCAGGCCGTCGAGTGCGCGGCCGGCGCCGTCGACCACCCGGCCCAGCAGCTCGGGGCCGACCGGCAGGTGGCGCGCGCGGTCGCTCGGGCGGCGCCGCGGATGGTCGACCTGGCCCGGGCGCGGCACCGGCGCTTCGACCGGGAACACGCGGGTGCCGGGCACGATGCCTTCGACATCGCTTTGCGGCATCAGGAACAGCCGCTCGCCGTCGAAGCCGACCACTTCGGCTTCGACCCGGCTGCCATTGGCCAGCGGTATGGTGCAGGCTGAACCGACCGCCAGCCTGAGGCCGACCGCTTCCATGACCAGGCCGGCCACGCGGGTGACCCGGCCCGACACCTGCAGCGGCTCGGCGAAGCCGACCAGCGCATTGCAGTCGTGGATGAAGGCTTGCCAGCGCGCCGAATGGGGATTGGCTTTGGTGTCCGCCGTCATGGTCCCATCCACTCGATGTTCTTGCCCAGCGCGTTGGTTAGGCGGGCCCAGCGGCTAGCCGCCTGGGCGTCGATCTGGTTGGTGGCGGTGTCGATCCTGCAACCGCCGCGCTGGATACCCGGGTCCTCGACCAGCCGCCAGCCGCCCTTGTCGAGCTCTTCGCCGATGGCGTCGCGCACCAGCTGGGCATCCTGCGGGTTGAGCAGCAGCAGGGCGGGCTGGTGCAGGGCGGGCAGGTATTCGATCGCTTCGCGCACCACCGGCAGCAGCAGTTCCGGCTTGACCTCGAGCGCGTTCTTGAGCATGCCCTTGGCCAGGTGCAGCGCCAGTTCCAGCACATCGTTGGCGATCACTTCGTCGGCCTGCGCCAGCGCGGCGCTGAAGCGTTCAGCCACCACCTGCAGGTGGGCCAGCTCGCGCGCCTGCTCGGCCTTGCCGGCGGCCAGCGCGTCGGCGTAGCCGGCCGCGTGGCCCGCCTGGTAGCCGTGCAGGCGCGCCTCTTCCTTGATGGCGGCGACCGTCGCCTCGGTCGGCAGTTCGATCGGCGGCGGGCGCTTGGCCACCACGCTGGGGCGCTCGTCGCCGAACGAGTTCATCTCCCAGCGCTGGTAAGCGGTTTGCTGCTCTTTCGGAACGTCAGACAAACGAATCCTCCCCTTTGCCGCCCAGCACGATCTGGCCTTCGTCGGCCAGGCGGCGGACGATCTGCAGGATCTGCTTCTGCTGCGCTTCGACTTCGGACAGGCGCACCGGTCCTTTCGATTCGAGGTCTTCGCGCATCATGTCGGCCGCGCGCTGCGACATATTCTTGAAGATCTTGTCGCGCAGGTCCTGGCCGGCACCCTTGAGCGCAATAATTAACATCTCGGACTGCACTTCGCGCAGCAGCAGCTGGATGCCGCGGTCGTCGATGTCGATGATATTGTCGAACACGAACATCTCGTCCATGATCTTCTGCGCCATGTCGTTGTCGTAGTTCTTGATATTGTCCATCACCGAACCCTCTTGCTCGCCGCTCATGAAGTTGAGGATTTCGGCCGCGGCGCGTACGCCGCCGAGCGAGGATTTCTTGATGTTCTCGTTACCCGACAACAGCTTGGTCAGCACGTCGTTCAGTTCGCGCAGGGCGGCCGGCTGCACGCCGTCCAGCGTCGCGATGCGCAGCACCACGTCGTTGCGCAGGCGGTCGGTGAAGTTGCCGAGGATTTCGCAGGCCTGGTCGCGTTCGAGGTGGACCAGGATGGTGGCGATGATCTGCGGGTGCTCGTTGCGGATCAGTTCGGACACGGAGCTGGCGTCCATCCATTTCAGGCTTTCGATGCCGGACGCGTCCTTGCCGCCCAGGATACGCGACAGCAGCACCGAGGCCTTGTCGTCGCCCAGCGCCTTGGTCAGCACCTGGCGGATGTATTCGTCCGAGTCGAGGCCGACGGTCGAATTCAATTCGGTCTGCTGGCGGAACGAATCGAGCACGGCCACCACCTGCTCGTGCTGCACGCCCTTCATGGTCGCCATCGCCGCGCCCAGCTTGAGCACTTCGCGCGGGCCGAGGAAGCGCATCACCTCGGCCGCCTCCATCTCGCCGATGGCCAGCATCAGGATTGCGGCCTTCTGGATTCCGTTGTCATTCATTGGCGCCTACCCATGCTTTGACGACCTGCGCGACGATGCGCGGGTCTTCCTTGGCCAGGTTCTTGGCCATCTGCAGGTTTTCGCGGTAACCCTTGGCCTGCATCGCCTCGAGCTCCTCGAGCTGGGTCTTGGCGATGATGGCGTCGACGTCTTCGACCTTGATGACCGGGGCCGGCGGCGGCGGGGCCACCTTGGCGATCTCGTCGAGCTTGCGGAACAGCGGGCGCAGCATCGGGCGCAGGATGCGGAAGAACAGGTAGGACAGCGCGATCGCGGCCAGCGTGAACTTGCCGATCTCGCGCGCCAGCGCCAGGTTGTCCGGGTCGCGCCACCATTCGACTTTCGGCGGCAGCTCGACCGGCCGGTCGACGCCGTCGAACGGCGCATTGGTGACGTTGAGCGTGTCGCCGCGCGCCTCCGAGAAGCCCATCGCTTCCTTGACCAGGTCGTTGATCTGCTTGACCTCGTCGGCCGTCAGGGCCTTGACCGTGACCTTGTTGTTGGCGTCGACGATGCGGCGGTAGTTGACCAGTACGCCGACCGACAGGCGCTTGATGGTGCCCATCGGCTTCTGCTCGATGCGCAGCGTCTTGTCGACTTCGAAATTGGTGGTCGCATCCTTGCGGGTCGGCACCGCCGTACCCGCTGCGCCAGCCCCTGCCGCAGCGGTGGCGCCGGCGGCCGTGATCGGCGCGGTGGCGGCGCCCGGCGGCTGGTTCGACAGCGCGCCCGGTACGCCGGCCGCGACCGCCGGGGCCGGCGGAGTCGCCTCGCTGGTCTGGCTCGAGCGGATCGCGGACGGGTTCGGCGGCGAATTGGGCTTGAAGCTCTCGGCGGCCGTGTCGACCTGCGAGAAGTCGACGTCGGCGGTGGCCTCGGCCCGCACATTGGCGGTGCCGACGATCGGCGCGACGATCGACTCGACCTGCTTGACGATGCTCTGTTGCAGCTGCAGCACATGCTTCAACTGATTGGGGTCGAGCTGCTTGGCGCCCTGTTGCTTGCTGGTGTCCGACAGCAGATTGCCGTTCTGGTCAATCACCGACACGGCCGACGGCGCCAGCTCCGGCACCGCCGACGCCACCAGGTGGACGATGGCGCCGACCTGGCCCGCTTCGAGCGTGCGGCCCTGCTGCATCGTGACGACCACCGAGGCGGTCGGCTTTTGCTGGTCGCGCACGAATACCTGCGGTTTGGGCAGGGCCAGGTGGACCCGCGCCGACGAGACCACGCCGAGCGACTGGATCGACTTTTCCAGTTCGCCCTGCAGCGAGCGCTGGTAATTGACCTGTTCGAGGAACTGCGACACGCCCAGCTTCTGGTTTTCCATCAGCTCGAAGCCGACATTGCCGCCCTTGGGCAGGCCCTGGGCCGCCAGCCGCAGGCGCGCATCGTGCACCTGGTGTTCCGGCACCAGGATGGCGGCGCCGCCGTCGGAGAACTTGTGCTTGATGCCCATCTGGTCGAGCGCGGCCGTGATGGCGCCGCCGTCGCGGTCGGTGTAGTTGGTAAACAGCACGCGGTACTCGGGCTGCTGGTACCACATGATGACGGCGACCATGACGGCCAGCACCATGGCAATGCCGCCCCCGAGCAGCATATTCTTGCCCAGCGGCGTATCGAAAAACCCTGGCCGCCTGGGATTGTCGAGATCGTCGATTGCTTCTGCTTCTGCCATGTTGCGTTTGCCTTCGGAAAAGGGGGAGCCCAAGCACAATTATGCAAGCTTGTCGCCACCGTCAATCGACCAAATAGAGCGCCCTATTGCCCCTTGCTCATACGAAAACATTGCCGGCGCGGGGGGTATTGTGACAGCCTGACAGCGCTTGTCCACCATTGTAGTGCCAGTCAACTATTTGCATGGTGGAAATTGGAGGCAGTATGAACGTAGGATCGATAGACAGCGGCCGGATCGAGGCCATGCTCAACCAGATCAAGAGCGCGGCCGCCGGCAAGGGGGTGGCGCCGGACGCGATTGCCGGCGCGCTGGGACCGGCCAAGCCGGCCAATTTTGCCGACGCGCTCAAGGCCTCGCTCGATTCGGTCAGCGAGGCGCAGGCCAAGTCCAGCGAGCTGGGCAAGCGCTTCACGATGGGCGACGATTCGGTCAGCCTGTCGGACGTGATGGTCAATATGCAGAAGGCCAGCATCGGCTTCCAGGCCACGGTCCAGGTGCGCAACAAGCTGGTGTCGGCCTATCACGAAATCATGAATATGCAGGTATGACGTAGGATGGGCGGGGCCGCCGAGGGCTGCGTGCCCACCGAATGCAAAAAGCCGGGAAACCCGGCTTTTTTTTCGGCCAAATGCGGCCGGCGTCACGCGTGGGCACGCAGTGCCCACCCTACGTCACTTACCACGAAATCATGAATATGCAGGTATAACGGCGCATACAAGGTAGGGTGGGCACTGCGTGCCCACCGAATGCAAAAAGCCGGGAAACCCGGCTTTTTTTCGGCCAAATGCGGCCGGCGTCACGCGTGGGCACGCAGTGCCCACCCTACGTCACTTACCACGAAATCATGAATATGCAGGTATAGCGGCGCATACAAGGTAGGGTGGGCGGGGCCGCCGAGCACTGCGTGCCCACCGAATGCAAAAAAGCCGGGAAACCCGGCTTTTTTTTCGGCCAAATGCGGCCGGCGTCACGCGTGGGCACGCAGTGCCCACCCTACCTCACTTACCACGAAATCATGAATATGCAGGTATAGCGGCGCATA
>CBDDRJ010000144.1:0-22739 GCA_965233055.1 uncultured bacterium | reverse complement strand
CTGGAGCCGGCGGCCCACGCCAGGCTGGCCCGGCTCGACTACGGCGCGATGCTGGAAAAGCTGCGCGCCAGGCACGGCAAGGCCAGCCTGCCGGCGTTCCACCCAAAGGTGAGTTCCTTCCTCGGGGTGCCGGTGGCGACCCAGGAGCACAGCTATGGCTGGATCTACCTGGCCGACAAGATGGGGGCCGATGCGTTCAGCGAAATCGACGAACGCGCCGTCACCACGGTCGCCACCCAGCTCGCCGTCGCACTCGAGAACATGGAACTGTTCGATGCCGTCGCCAGCAGCGTCGCGCAGCAGGAGCGGCTGAGCCAGATGTACGCGGTGCTGTCTGGCATCAATTCAGCCATCGTGCGCATCCGCGACCGCGCCGAGCTGCTACAGGAGGCGTGCCGGGTGGCGGCCGGTCACGGCCCGTTCAGTATGGCCTGGACCGGCATGGTCGACCCGGCCAGCGGCGATGGCCGCGTGGTCGGCTGGTATGGCGGACAGCCCGGCTATGTCGAACTGATCGAGTTCACCAGCAAGCCCGACCGCCGCAGCAGCATGCACCCGGCCAGCATCGCCTTGCGCGAACAGCGCCAGGTGATCTGCGACGACGTGCTCAGGGAGCCTGGCATGGCGTGGCTGCACGCCGAGCTGGCGCGCCGCGGCCACCGTGCGCTGGCGGTGCTGCCGCTGGTCGTCGATGGCAGCACGGTCGGCGTGTTCTCGCTGTTTTCCGACACGCCCGCCTTCTTCGCCGCGCCCGAAATCAAGAAGCTGCTCGACGAGCTGGCCGGCGACCTGTCGTTCGGCCTGCAGGCGATCGCGCGCGAAGAGCGCCTCAATTACCTCGCCTATTACGACGCGCTGACCGGCCTGCCCAACAGCATGCTGTACACGGACCGCCTGAGCCAATCGCTCAACGTGGCGGCCGGCAACGGCCACGGGGTGGCGGCGATCCTGCTCAATGTCGAGCGCTTCGCCCACCTCAACGACGTCATGGGCCGCCATGCGGGCGACGCCATCCTGCGCATGCTGGCCGTGCGCATGCTCGATCAGCTGGGCCCGGAACTGCGCGAGCAGTGGTGCCTGGCCCGCATCGGCGGCGACGTGTTCGGCATCGCCATCAGCGGCCTGCAGCACGGATCCGACGCCGCGGCGCTGCTCGAGCGCCACGTACTGTCGGCACTGCACCTGCCGTTCGTGCTGCCGCAAGCGGGCGGCGCCGTGCAGGAGGTCCAGCTGGCGGTGCGGGCCGGCATTGCGCTCTATCCGGCCGACGGCGCCGATGCCGAAACCCTGTTCAAGCACGCCGAACTGGCGCTCAAGAAATGCAAGGCGGCCAATGAGCGCTATCTGTACTATGCGCCGCAGATGAACGCGGCGCTGGCGGTGCGCATGGCGCTCGAGCAGGAAATGCATGTGGCGCTGGCCGAACAGCAGTTCGCGATGGTGTACCAGCCGCGGGTCGACCTGCTGTCGGGCCGCATCACCAGCGCCGAAGCGCTGATCCGCTGGCAGCACCCGGGGCGCGGCCTGGTCAACCCGGCCGACTTCATTGCGCTGGCCGAGGAAACGGGCCAGATCGTGGCGATCGGCCGCTGGGTCATCGATGCCGTGTGCGCCCAGCTGGCGCAGTGGCAGGCGCAGGGCATCGAACTGGTGCCGGTGGCGGTCAACCTGTCGGCGGTCCAGTTCAGGAAGGGCAATCTGCACCAGGACATTGCCGACGCCGTCGCCCGCCATGGTATTGCCCAGCACTGGATCGAATTTGAACTGACCGAGTCGGTCGTCATGGACGACCCTGAAACGGCGATCGGCCACCTGCAGCGGCTGAAGGCGATGGGCACCCAGCTGGCGCTGGACGACTTCGGCACCGGCTACTCGTCGCTGGCCTACCTGAAGCGCTTCCCTTTCGACTTTGTCAAGATCGACCGCACCTTCGTCACCGACGTGACCGACAACACGGACGACGCCGCGATCGCCATCGCCATCATCGCGATGGCCCACAGCCTGGGCCTGCGGGTGGTGGCCGAAGGGGTCGAGACCGAGCAGCAGCTGGCCTTCCTGCGCCACCATCGCTGCGACGAGATGCAGGGTTTTTACTTCAGCCGCCCGGTTGGCGCCGGCCTGTTCGCGGCCATGCTGGGCGATGCCAAGCGCCTGGTGTTCGGCAAACTGGCCGTGCGGCGCGAAAACACCTTATTGGTGGTCAACCATTCGCAGGCCAACCGCGGCCCGCTGCGGCGCCTGCTGCGCCAGCAAGGCTACCGCGTGCTGGCGGCCAGCAACGGCAAGGAAGCGCTCGAGCTGATGGCGATCCACCCGGTGCAAGTGGTGGTGGCCGAGGACCAGATGCCGGCGATGTCCGGCGCCGAGTTGCTGGCGGCGGCCGGCGCACTGTATCCGCATGCGATCGGCCTGCTGCTGCCGAGGCCGTTCGATGGGGAGCAGCTGCGCGCCCGGATCAAGCAGGCGTTTGCCGCCTTTCACGCGGCCCATTGAACGCCCCTTCCCCGCCAGGCTGAATGCTGCCGCGGCGCAGCGCCGTTGGCGGCGCTCAGTTAGCTGCCGCACCGACCCGGACGCAAGCGCCCACTAGACTTTTTCCACGGCCTTCGTATGCCTTGGCCGCGCCGTCTCATCATCTACTTGGAGGAATCAACATGCTATTCATTATCTGGATCGTTGTCGGAGGCATCCTCGGCTGGCTCGCCAGCATGGTCATGAAAACGGATGCGGAACAGGGCATTATCCTCAACGTCATTGTCGGCATCGTCGGCGCCTTCCTCGGCGGCTGGCTGCTGGCCCCGCTGTTCGGCACCGGCACCATCAATGCCGACGACTTCAGCATCGGTTCTTTGCTGGTCTCGTTCCTGGGTGCGCTTGTCTTGCTGGCCATCGTCAATCTGCTACGACGCGGCAAGGCGCGCTGACGCCCACGCCACCAATGCCACCAATGCCACCAATGCCACCATTTGTTACTCCCACCTAAGACCAACGCTAGCGCGTTGGTTTCTTTTTTGTTGCATTCCTGTCGCCGCCCTGGATTTGTTGCGTAGGAATCATCCTACAGCCAACGCTGTTGGCGTTATGATCAACGACAGCCAAGCCCCACGCCCAATGGCCAGGGCTTCGACGCCACACCACCATGATCAGACATCGTGTCTTCGTTGCCGTTGCCGCACTGACCGCCAGCCTGCCGGCGGCGGCCCAAGACCCCGCGATCGCGCGCGTGCCTGTTACCGGCAGCCGCATCCTGTTGCAACAAGCCCAGCTCTATGGCGACGGCCCGGTCACCGTCATCGATGGCGACAGCATCGCCCGCTCCGGCGCCACGTCGCTCGAGCAGCTGTTGCAGGCCTTGCCAGCGTCAAGCGGCAGCGCCGGCAACCAGGACAGCGCCTACTGGACCAGCACCGGCTTCGGCGCGGCGCAGGTGAACCTGCGCGGGCTCGGCATCAACCGCACGCTGGTGCTGATCAACGGCCGGCGCGTGGTGGCCGGCGGTACCGGCGGCAGCACGGCGGTCGACCTCAATATGCTGCCACTGGCCATGATTGCGCGGGTCGAAGTGCTGCGCGACGGCGCCTCGGCCGTCTACGGCGCCGACGCCGTGGCCGGAGTCGTCAACGTCATCACCCGGCATCCAAGCGATGGCCTGTCGCTGACCGCGCGCTACGGCGCCACGGCGCGCGGCGACGGCCAGACGCAGGCAGCGGACCTGGTGTGGGGCAGGCGCGGCGAGCGCGGCGCCTTGATGGCCTCGCTCAATATTGCCGGCA
This sequence comes from uncultured bacterium, assembly GCA_965233055.1. Classification (GTDB taxonomy): domain Bacteria; phylum Pseudomonadota; class Gammaproteobacteria; order Burkholderiales; family Burkholderiaceae_D; genus Telluria_A. The sequence continues at coordinate 18,966 of CBDDRJ010000144.1, read as the reverse complement.
GCGCCAGCATCAATATGGCCAGCCGCGCCCCGTGCCCGCTGGCCGAAGTGGCGGGCGCACTGGCCTGTGTCGGCAGTTCGTCGACGGTGGGTGGGCGCGCCCTGCTGGCCGATGGACGGCGCGTCAACTTCAACCAGGATCCCACCAGCGACCCGCGCGCATTCGCGCCCTATTCGGCGGCGGCCCATGGCTACAACAGCATGCTGCTGCTCAATGCCGTCAACCCGATCGAGCGCGTCGGCGCGACCGTGGTCGGCAGCTGGCAGCTGGACAAGCAGAGCGAGCTGTTCGGCGAAGCGATGCTGACCGCGCGCCATTCGCGCCAGCAGGCGACGCCGGGCACGCTGGGCCAGTTCCGCGCGATCCGCATCAAGGCCACGCATCCGAGCAACCCGACCGGCCAGGACTTGCTGCTCGAGCGGCGCCGCGTGGCCGAGCAGGGTCCGCGCCAGTTCGACCAGGACAACCAGACCTGGCGCGTGGTCGGCGGCGTCAAGGGCCGCCTGAGCGAGGCGATCGACTGGACCGTGGCGCTGAACTGGGGCCGCAACCGCGCCGTCGACAAGGTCAGCAATGTCATCAACCTCGACCGGGTCGACGCCACCCTCGATGCTGCCACCTGCGGCAAGGGCGGCGCGCCGTGCGGCAATTATCTTGGCTTCGGCAACCTGACCCCGGCCGTGCTCGACTATATCCATACCGGCACGCGCGACAGCGGCGGCTACGAGCAGCGCAGCGCCAGCGCCAGCATGCAGGGTGAGCTGTTCGAACTCCCCGCCGGCACGGTGCGCTTCGCCACCGGCGCCGAATGGCGCGGTGAACGGGGCTGGAAGGAGCCGGATCCCTTGATCACGGCCGGCATCGCCAACACGAATGCGCAGGTGCCGCTCAGCGGCAGCTATATCGCGCGCGAAGTGTTTGCCGAGCTGTCGCTGCCCTTGCTGCAGTCGCTGCGCCTGACCGGCGCCGGCCGCCTGTCCGACTACAGCCAGTCGGGCCGCACCCACACCTACCAAGCCTCGCTCGACTGGCAAGCCCTGCCCCGGTTGTCTATCCGCGCCGGCAAGTCGAGTGCCTTCCGCGCCCCCAGCGTGGCTGAACTGTTCGGCGGCATCACCCAGGGCGCCCTGACCACGACCGACCCGTGCAATCGATGGAATACCCGCGATCCCGCTTCGGTCCTCTACCAGAACTGCCTGGCGTCGCAGGTGCCGGCCGGCTTCACCCAGCTGAGTCCGACGATCCTGACCACCGGCGGCGGCAACCGCGCGCTGGCGCCGGAAGTGGCCCGCACCGACAGCGCCGGCCTGCTGTGGCAGCCGGTGGCGGCGCTGTCGCTGACGCTCGACTACTTCCGCATCGCGATCGACAATGCGATCGAAGCGGTGCCCGGCTCGACCAAACTGTCGGTGTGCTACAACGCGCCGCAGCTGTCGCACCCGTTTTGCCAGCCATCGTCGTTCACGCGCGATGCGCTGACCGGCGAAATCAACTTCCTGTCATCGCAGCCGGCCAATGCGGCCAGTCTCAGATTGGCGGGCATCGATATCGGCGCACAGGCGCGCACCACCGTGCTGGGCTGGAAGGCGACACTGTCGGCCAATGCGTCGCGGCTGGACCGCTATGACACGACGCCGTTCGCGGGCGGCACGCCGATCCAGTTCGCCGGCAAGATTACCGGCGGGCGCGGCAGCTATGCGCGCTGGCGTTCGCTGTCGAGCCTGACGCTGGTCCAGGGCCCGTGGTCGGGCAGCTATACGGTCCAGACCATCGGCAGCGCGCAAGACATCAATGCGGCGCCGGCCGCGATCGGGGCGCGCGTGCCCGCCGTTGCCTACCATGGCATCAGCCTCAAGCACCGCTTCGCCGGCGGGCGCGACTTGTCGCTGGGGGTCGAGAACCTGTTCGACCGCGCGGCCCCGTATGTGGCCAGCTGGATCGACGCCAATACCGACACGATGACTTACGATTTGCGCGGGCGCCGCTGGCAGCTCAGGCTGGCGCAGCAGTTCTAGCTAGGGTGCGCGCCGCAGATACCTGGCGGTGATGGCATCGGCTTTTTGCCGGAACCCTGGTTGCTGCATGGCGGCATCGAGCGCGTCGACCAGCGCCTTGCTGCCGGGGTAGGACTTGCGGACGCCGATATGCAGGCCGACGTGCTGGTTCGGAATGAAATCGACTTTACGAATGCCAAGCTGGCTGGCGTAACCGAGCTCCTTTGCGAAATGCTCGGCCTGTTCCGGATACATGATGAAGAAATCGCCGGCCTGGCGCCCGAACGTCATATGGAACATATGCATCGGGGCATTGACGGTGTAGCGCTTGATATACGGCGGCACATTGAGCATTTCCCACTCGACTTTGTCCTGGTGCACAAAGACCAGGCCCTTCAAGTCGGCAAAGCTGGTGGCCGCCTCGATCTGCCTGGCCTTGCTGCCCTGCTTGTCATAGATGAGATGGCCATAATCGAGGGTGAACAGCGCGGCCTTGGTGAAATGCACATAGCTGGCGCGGTTCGATGCGGGGAAAGTGACGAACATGTCCATGTCGCCGTTTTCGACCAGGCGTTGCGCGCGCGTCCACGGCAGCTTCTGGAACACCGGCCGATGGCTGGGCACGAATTGAAACAGCGCCTGCGCCAGTTCGACGATCGCACCGTGGACCAGCGAGGTTTCCGACAGCGCGGCCCGCAGCGCCACCGGCGGCGCCACCGGCGGCGCCACCGGCGGCGCGGCATGGGCGGCGCCGGCCAGCAGCAGCAACGCTGCCATGCCCCATTGCCGTCCCGCCGGGCGCAGGATGTCGATCATTCTTCGCGCCCCAGGTATTTCGCCTTGATGGCATTGGCTTTTTGCTGATAATCCGGCTGCTGCATGGCCGCGTCCAGCGCCTTGACCAGGGCTTTGCTGCCGGGGAAGTTCTTGCGGATGCCGATATGCATGCGCACCAGACTATGGGGGATGAAAGGGGCCTTGCGCACGCCAAGCTGGTCCAGGTAACCGAGCTGCTTCGCATAGAAATACGCTTGCTCCGGGTACATGATGAAAAAGTCGCCGACACGCCGCTCGAACGTCATGTGCAATAGGCTCAGCGGCGCATTGACCGTATACCGCTTGAACGAGGCTGGAATGTTTTCAGTTTCCCACTCGACCGCTTCCTGGTGCACGAAGGTCAGGCCCTTCAAGTCCGCAAAGTTCCTGGCCGATTCGATCTGCCCGGCATGGTTGCCCTTGCGATCGTACACGATGGTGCCGTAGTCGAGCGTGAAGATGGATGCCTTGGTGAAATGGGCATAGGCGCCGCGGTTGGTCGCCGGAAAGGTAACGAACAAGTCCATCTCGCCACTTTCGACCAGGCGCTGGGCCCGTGTCCATGGCAAGCCCTGGTACTCGATCCGGTAGCCGGGCACCATCGCAAACAGGACGTCGAGCATTTCCCTGAAAATGCCGGTGGCCTCTCCATGGTCGACATAGCTGGTCGGGTGGGCTGCTTCCGACAAGGCGGCCCGGACCGGAATCAGGGCCAGCGCGTGGCTGGCCGATCCCAGCCAGATGGCTGCGCCAAGCAAAAGACGACGTGCAAATAACCCTGTGCGCATCCGGTACTGCTCCAAGGAACTGTTAGCGCTGCTTGTTCAGCCGCGAGTTCCTTATACCATAAACGAAATACGTCAGAATCGCCACTGCCATCCAGATCGTAAATACGCGGAAAGTGGTGGCCGACAAGTCCTTCATGATGTAGGCACAGGCCAGCACCGACAGGCCCGGCACCAGGTAGGGACCGAACGGCACCTTGAAGCCCTTGGTCTTCGCAGCGCCCAGTTTATGGCGCAGCACCGGCACGGCGATCGACACGACGATGAAGGCGGTCAGCGTACCCATGCTGACCATGTCCCACAGGAAGGTTGAATCGACCAGGCCGGCCACCAGGCTCACCACCAATGACACGATGATGGTATTGCTGGTCGGCGCCAGCGTGCGCGGGTTGACCTTCTGGAAGATCTTCGGCACCAGGCCGTCGCGGCTGATCGCGTACAGGATGCGGGTCTGGCCGTAGATCGTCACCAGCGTCACCGAAAACACCGAGATCACGGCGCCGGCCGACAACACCAGCGCAGGCCACGCCTGGCCGGTGACGTTCTGCAGGATCACGGCCAGGCCTGCCTGCTGGCCGGCAAACTTGGACGCCGGCTGGGCGCCCAGCGCCGCCACCGCCACCAGCATATAGAACACGGTGACGATGACCAGCGCCGCCAGGATGCCGATCGGCACATTGCGTTTCGGGTCGCGCACTTCCTCGCCCGCGGTGGCCACGGTGTCGAGGCCGATGAAGGAGAAGAACACGGTGCCGGCCGCGGCCGTGACGCCGGCCATGCCGGCCATGCCCTTGCTGTTGTCGGTGTTGAAGAACGGCGTGAAATTGGCGGCGTCGAAACCGGAGAAGGCGATCACGATGAAGAACACCAGGATCGCCAGCTTGACCAGCACCATGATGGCGTTGGTGGTGGCCGATTCCTTGGTGCCGCGGATCAAGAGGAAGCAGCACATGATCACCAGCAGCACCGGCGACAGATTGAACTGGCCGGCATGGATCTCGACCCCGTGGGGGCCGGACACGATCATCGGCGTGCTGAGCGCGGCCGGCAACTGCCAGCCGATCGCCGACTGCAGGAATTTGTTGAGGTACTCGGACCAGCCGATCGCGGTCGCGCTGGCGGCCAGTCCGTATTCGAGCAGCAGGCAGGCGGCCATGATGAAGGCGGCGAACTCGCCGACGGTCGCATAGGCGAATGAATACGAGGAACCGGAAGCGGGGATGCGGAACGACAGCTCGGCATAGCACAGTGCGGTCAGGCCGGCGGTCAGCGCGGCCAGCAGGAACGACAGCACCACCGACGGGCCCGCCTTGGGCACCGCCTCGACCATCGTGAAGAAGATGCCGGTGCCGATGGTGGCGCCGACCCCGATCATGGTCAGCGGGAACAGGCCGAGGCTGCGCGACAGGCCGCCCTGCTGTGGAGAATCACTATGTTCGACGGATTTGGTGCGGAACAGCTTCTGGCCCAGGGTTTGATACACAGCGGTGTCCTTTTATTGTCTGCAACCCCAGGCGCGTCTCCACCGTCGGGCTTTTTATGGGAACCGCGATTATAGGATCAAAGAGGCCGCCGGCAAAGAAAGTAAGTGATTTTTAAGTTGCACTTGATATGCAACTTTGACTACACTCGCCTTTTCCGTTAGCCAGTATTCTCATGCGCCTGACCCGCTTTTCCGACATCGGCCTGCGCGTGCTGATCTACCTGTCCCGCACCGGCAAGGCGCAAGCCGTGCCGGTCACGGTGGCCGAGATCGCCGAGCAGTTCGACTTGCCCGTCAACCACCTGGTCAAGGTGGTCGGCGAGCTGGCGCGCGCCCGCTGGGTGCTGGCGGTACGGGGGCGCCATGGTGGCCTGCATCTGGCGGCCGACCCTGCCACGCTGACGGTGGGCACGGTGTTGCGCCTGCTGGAAGGCGATGCCGAGCTGGTCGACTGCGACGGCACCGGCTGCCAGCTGGCCGCCGACTGCGTGCTGCGCAATGCGCTGGCCGAAGCCATGCGGGCCTACTACGCGGTGATGGATCGGTACACGCTGGCCGACCTCACCAAGGGCAATACCGGCGAACAGATAGTGCGCATGCACCAGGCGTTTGCGGTGCAGCGCGAGCGGACCGACGCCTAGGAGCGTGCGCGGCAGAAGGAGTCGAGACCAAAAGGGTGGGAAAAGAACCCAATTCGTCGCCACTTTTGAGGGGTGTAGCCGTAGCTACATCCCGAGAAATGGGGGCGAAGTGGGACTTTTCTCCATCCGTTTGGGCCGACGAGCTTCTGCCGCGCACGCTCCTAGTGCCCGGGCACTGCGTGTTTTTTTGAAGCAAAATATGCATATTCAATGCAACAATTAAAAGGAAGACAATGATTTCTGCGCAATCCCGTCCTTACATCGATGCCAGCGTTGCCGTTCTGCGCGAGCACGGCGTCACCATTACGACCACCTTCTACCGCAACCTGTTCGCCCAATTCCCCGAGCTGAGCAATCTATTCAATATGGGCAACCAGGCCAGCGGCGCGCAGCAGCAGTCGCTCGCCGCGGCCGTGTTCGCCTACGCTGCCAATATCGGCAAGCCGCAGGCGCTCGGCCCCGTCGTCGAGCGCATCGTCCACAAGCATGTGTCGCTCGGCATCCGCGCCGAACACTATCCGATCGTCGGCCGCCACTTGCTCGGCGCCATCGCCCAGACCCTGGGCGAGGCGGCCACCCCGCCGCTGCTGGCCGCCTGGGACGAGGCGTATCACGCGCTGGCGCGCCTGTTCATCGACGCCGAGCAGGCGCTGTATGCCAGGGCCGGCATCGCACCGGGGCAGATGCGCACGATGCGGGTGACCGAGGCGGTGCGCGAGAGCGCCAATGTGATGGCGTACCGGATGGTGGCAGACGACGGCCAGCCACTGCCGCCATTCAAGCCGGGCCAGTACATCAGCTGCGCGGTGGCCCCCGCCCCCGGCATGCGCCAGTTGCGCCAGTACAGCCTGTCGGACGCGCCGGGGCAGGACAGCTGGCGCATCTCGGTCAAGCGCGAAACGGGCGGCGCGCTGCCGGACGGCCAGGTATCGAACTGGCTGCACAGCGAGCTCAAGGTTGGCAGCACCATCGAGGTCAGCCATCCCTTCGGCGAATTCACCCCCGACACCGAATCGATCGAACCGCTGGTGCTGCTATCGGCCGGGATCGGCATCACGCCGATGCTGTCGGTGCTCAAGCGGATCGCCGACGTGCAGCCGCAGCGGCGCGTGATCTTTGCCCACGCGGCGCGCGATGGCGCCCACCATCCGCACCAGGCCGAGCTCGAACAGCTGGTGGCCCGGATGCCCAATCTGAGGATGATCAATTTCTATGAGGAAGGCGGCGGCGCGCTGGCGGGGCGGATGGAGGTGGCGCGCCTGCCCGCCTGGCCGCGCAGCGAAACCAATGTCTACCTGTGCGGCCCGCTGCCGTTCATGCGGACCCAGTGGATGGACCTGGTGGCGCTCGGCGTGCCGGTGACGCGCCTGCACCGCGAGGTGTTCGGGCCGGAGCTGCTCGACTACCTGAACTAGTTGAGCACGTAGACGTTGCGGCCGGTGACGGCGCGGTGGGTCGGGTTGCCATAGACGGTGATGCGGCCGCCGCCGTTGGACTGGGCGATCAGCGACTGGTTGACCGAGGCCGAGATTTCGCCGGCGCCGTGGGACGTCAGGGTGGCTTGCTGGCTGGCCAGGCCGACCAGGTTGGCGGCGCCGTTGCCATAGACGTGGGCGTTGACCGACTGCACCACCCCATTGGCCTGGAAATTGCCGTCGCCGCGCACATTGACGGTCAGCGCGTCGCCCTTGACCTGGCCGAGCGCGACGAAGCCGCTGCCGCTCATATTGACGCTGGCATTGCCGCTGTACAGGGCGCTGGCATTGAGGTTGCCGCTGCCGTCAGCCTGCATATCGAGGTTGCTGACGCGGCCCGACAGGTGCATCGATTCGAAGCCGCCCTTGACCACCGACAGCCTGGCGCCATTGAGGTCGGTGACGGTCAGGCGGGCGGCGCCGGCGGCATGGATGCGGGTCAGCGCCGGGGTCGTGAAGCGCACCCGCAGTTCTTGCTGCGGCAATAGGTTGCCGTTGGTCCAGACGCGCAGCGTGTCGCCGCTCATCTCGGTGCGCAGCAGCGGCAGCAGGTTGCTGTCGCCCCATACTTCGATCATTGGTGCCGGGCCGACCCGCACGTCGACCGTGACCGGGCCGAACGCCTCGATGCCAGTGGCGGCGACGACGGCGCGGCGCTCGCTGGCCAGTTGCCCGTTGCCCTTGATGTCGCCCGAGATGCCGATCTGCTGGCCGCTGAATGGATTGTACAGAGCGGCGCAGCCGCTGAGCGCCGCGGCGCAAACGAGGGTGAGGAGCAGACGCATGGAACTTCCTTCGATTAGTGATCTAGTGCAATACTCCGGGGAGCTGACACTTCAGTAACGGCCGCTTTTCCGCTTTTCTTTACAGATAAGCAAAATTAAGCGGCCTGCCTTACCGCACCCGCACCACCATCAGGCCGGCGCGCAGGCCGACCCGCACATCGGGATTGGGAAACACCACCAGTTCTTCGGCGTGCCTGACCGTATAGACGGTGTCGCCGTCGGTGGCGATCACCTCGCCCTGCCTGGCGGCGGTGAAGTTCTGGGTGCTGCCGTCAAAATTCATGCGGAAGGCGTCGGACAGCTTGATCACTTCCTGCGCCACCTTGAACACATGCGACGCCGTCCCGGTGCCGGCCGGCGGCGCGCCTTCGAGCAGCTTTGACAACGCTGCCTCGACGTCGACGAACAGCGACAGGTCGTTCTGGCCCAGCGTGCCGACCCGGCCAAGTTCGACCGTGCTGGCCGCTGCGCCATGGTGCTCGGCCGAATAATAACTGTAGGTGCCGGCCGACGAAGGATTCATGATGACCGCTTTGACGCCGGCCTGCCCCAGCCAGTCCACCAGCGCCGCCTTGGGGGCGTCGGCAATCAGGTCGGGCACGATCGCAAAGGTCGGATAAACCGATGGCCGGATCGCCGTGTGCAGGTCGAGGTGCCAGCGCAGCGGGCCCGCGGTGGAAAAGAATTCGTCCGTGGCGGCAATCAGCTGGTCGGCCCGTTCGGACTCGACCGCCTGGGCCAGCGCGCCGCGCACCGGCCTGAACATGCGGTTCAGGTCGGCGTCGATGAAGCGCTTGCCCGCCGCGATCGCAGCGAGGTTGCCGACGCAGACCATCAGGTCGACCTTGAGCCGGCCCGGTTCGAGCGAGATGGCGTCGAGCAGGTGGGCCAGCATTTCGATCGGCCCGGTCTCGTCGCCATGCACGCCGACCGACACCAGCACGCTGGCGCGGCCCTGCCCCGGCTGGCGCAGTTGCAGGATGCCGGCCGCCGGCTGGCTGACGGTAAAACCGCCCGCCGAAAAACGGCGGGCGACTTCGCTGAAGTCGGCTTCGGCCAGCTTGCGCACCGATTCAGCCAGCACCTGGCTTACCCCGGGTGTCGCCATCGCCTCAGGCTACCGCGGCGTTGGTCGCTTCCGACAGCGCCCACACGTCCAGCATTGCCTGCTCGAGGTCCTGCGCCGGCGAGTAGCCCGACAGGCCCATGGTGTTGGTCACCACTTCGACCGCATCGAGCGTGTCGGTGCCGCCGTTGGAGCGGGCCAGCACTTGCGCCAGCAGGCGCTGCTGGGTACGACGCAGCGCCTGCTGCGCGTAGTTGCGCAGCAGGGCTTGCGACTGGGTCTGGGCGGCCAGTTTGAGGCCGCGTTCGAGCGTATCGATACCGGCCTGGCCGCGCAGCACCATGCCGACGTGCAGGAACTGCGCCAGCGTCATGCCGGCCGGACGGGCCACGGCCACGGCGGCGAACAGGAAGGTCGCCACCGCTTCGATCGCGTCGACGCCGCGCCAGGCCTGCAGGAAGGCTGCCGGCAGGTCCTTGTAGCCATCCGCTTCCGACGTGGCCGGGGTCAGCTGCCTGAGCATGTCAGGCTGGGCGAACAGGCCGGTCAGCTCTTCCATGCCGCCTGCGCCCTTCGGTACCGACAGCACGCCTTCGATGGCAGCCTTGAACAGCACGCGGGTGCGGGCATCGACCTTCATCGACACGGCGCGCGGCACTTTCAGTGCGCTGGCGTCGAGGTCGGCGAACATCGGCGCCAGATTCAGCGCCGACCAGGCCTGGCCCCATGCCAGCGCCACTTCCGCGTCGTCGACCTGGTGCTCGTTGGCCAGCGTGCGGATCATCAAAGGGCCGCAGCGATTGACCGCCTCGTTGGCGAGGATGGTCGCCAGGATGGTGTTGGCCAGCGGATGCTCCATCGGATCGCGGGTGGCGACCAGCTGGGCCGGGAAGTAAGGCGTCAGCACCGACTTGGCCCAGCTCTTTTCCAGCAGCGGCAGGGTCGCCAGGATGCGCTTGAAGCGGTTCTTGACGTTGGCGACGACCACCGCCAGTTCCGGCGCGGTCAGGCCGGCACCGGCGGCCTTGCGGCGTGCCAGTTCGGCGTCGGTCGGCAGCTGTTCCAGCTCGCGCGACACGGCGCCTTCCGCCTCCAGACTGGTGATCAGCGCGGCGTAGCCGTCGACCACCATCGGGTCGGCCTGGGCCTGCAGTTCACGCACCAGCAGGTGGGTCTGCAGCGTGTTGTCGCGCAGGACCAGGCGCTCGACTTCGAGCGTCATTTCGTTGAGCACCCGGTTGCGGTCGCCCTCGGGCAGCAGGCCGGCGTTGACTTCGGTGTCGAGCCAGATCTTGATGTTTACTTCATGGTCGGAGCAGTCGACGCCGGCCGAATTGTCGATCGCGTCGGTGAACATGTGGCCGCCGGCCAGGCAGAACTCGATGCGGCCGTTCTGGGTCGCGCCCAGATTGCCGCCTTCGGCCACGACCTTGCAGCGCAGTTCGTTACCATTGACGCGGATATTGTCGTTGGCACGGTCCTTCACTTGCGCGTGGGTCTCGGTCGATGCCTTGATATAGGTACCGATACCGCCGTTGTAGAACAGGTCGACCGGCGCCAGCAGGATGCGGTGCATCAGCTCTTCCGGCGGCAGCGCGGTCTCGGCGATGTCGAGCGCGGCGCGGATTTGCGGCGACAGCTCGATCGAACGGGCGCTGCGCGGGAACACGCCGCCGCCTGCCGAGATCAGGTCCTTATTGTAGTCTTCCCACGACGAGCGCGGCAGTGCGAACATGCGCTCGCGTTCCTTGAACGACAGCTCGACGTCCGGGGTCGGGTCAAGGAAGATATGGCGGTGGTCGAACGCGGCCAATACCTGCAGCTGGCGCGACAGCAGCACGCCGTTGCCGAACACGTCGCCGGACATGTCGCCCACGCCAACCATCGTGATCGGCGTGGTTTCCATATTGTGGTCGATCTCGTAGAAGTGGCGCTTGACCGCTTCGAACGCACCCTTGGCGGTGATGCCCATCTTCTTGTGGTCGTAACCGTTCGAGCCGCCCGACGCAAACGCGTCGCCCAGCCAGAAACCGCGCTTGACGGCGATGCTATTGGCGATGTCGGAGAAGGTTGCGGTGCCCTTGTCGGCAGCGACCACCAGGTAAGGATCGTCCTGGTCGTAGCGCACGGTATCGACCGGCGGTACGATGGCGCCGCGCACGCGGTTGTCGGTCACTTCCAGCAGGCTGGCGATGAACAGGCGGTAAACGGCTTCGCCTTCGGCGGCGATGGTTTCGCGCACGGCGTCCTGCGGCATCTGCTTGCAGACGAAGCCGCCCTTGGAACCGGCCGGGACGATGACGGCGTTCTTGACCATCTGCGCCTTGACCAGGCCCAGCACTTCAGTGCGGTAGTCTTCCATCCGGTCCGACCAGCGCAGGCCGCCGCGGGCGACCGGGCCGCCGCGCAGATGGACGCCTTCGAAGCGACGCGAGAACACGAAGATTTCGCGGAACGGGCGCGGCTCCGGCACCAGCGCCAGGTTGCTGGTGTCGAACTTGAAGATGATCTTATCGCCAAGCTGGCTGTTCTGGAAGTAGCTGGTGCGCACGGTGGCGAGCACCAGGTCGACCAGCGATGCGATGATTTCTTCGGTGTCGGCGTGGTTCACGCCCGGGATCGCGGCCTTGATGGCGGCGAAGGCAGCGGCGGCGTGGCCGCGCGCGGCATCGGACAAAGCTGGGTCGAAGCGGACGATGAAGGCGTCGACCAGCTGCTTGACCAGCGCCGGCTGGCGGCGCAGGCAGTCGGCCATGTAGCGCACGGTGAACTTGCTGCCGGTCTGGCGCCAGTAGCTGATGTAGGCGCGCACCAGCTGCACTTCGCGCATGCGCAGGCCGCCTTCAATGGCCAGCGCGTTGAGGCGGCCGTCTTCGGCTTCGTCGTTGAACAGCGAGGCGAACAGTTCTTCGGCCACCGACACGACGTTCGGCTGCGCCAGCTTGGCTGCGCTGGCCGCGTCGGTCGACAGCGTCGTCACGAAGTGGTGCTTGCCGTCGGCAACCTGGATCGAATAGGTTTGCTCGCGGTCGATCGACACGCCGGCGTTGGCAAGCGCAGGCAGGATGCGCGACAGCGAAGGCACGCTGTCGACCGAGTACAGGCGGATGCTGGCGGCATTGGCATCCATCGCCTCGACGCGCACCGAAACGCGGGGGTCGGTACCCGCTTGCAGGATCGCGCCGAGGTCGCGGAAGGCGACTGCCGGCGCGGTGGCGCTGACGTAGGAAACGGGCAGCGTGGAGCACAGCTTGCGCAGGCTGTTGCGCAGGCCCAGGTCAAACACTTCGTCTGCCAGTGCAGCAAACTGGTCATGCCAGCCGTCCAGCACCGACAGCAACGGCTGCTGGATATCGGTTTCGAGGTCGAGTGGATTGCGCGCGGCGTGGGCGATCAGGTAGACGCGCGCCAGCGGGCCATCGGCCACCAGGGTCTGCGAACGCACTTCGGTCGCACCCGAACTGTCGCGCAGGGCCGACGCCAGCGATGCGGCGACACTGGCGCTGTAGCGCTCGCGCGGCATGTAGACCAGCACGTTCAGGTGGCGGCCGTAGACGTCGCGGCGCGCGAACACTTTGGCGCGCGGCTGCTTGTACAGCGACACGACCGAGCTGCACACCTGGGCCAGCCATTCGGGCTCGGCTTCCAGCGCTTCGGTGCGCGGCAGCGATTCGAGGATCTCGAGGAACTTCTCGGCGCGGAAGCCTTCCTGGCGCACGCCGGCGATCGACAGCACCTGGGCCACGCGGCCGCGGGCGAACGGCAGGCGGGCCAGCGCGGTCGACGTTGCGGCGCGGGTGAACAGGCCGACGAAGCAGTGCTCGCCGGTGACCTTGCCCTGGGCGTCGGTCTGGCGCACGCCGATGAAGTCGAGCGGCTGGTCGCGGTGCAGGGTGCCTGCCACGTCGGCCTTGACGATCGACAGCGCATTGCTGCGCTTGGAGAGGATCTCGGCGTCGCCCGGGATATTGGCCAGGCAGGTGCCGTAGACCGGATGGGTGGTGTCCTGCAGCACGCCGATGCGGCTAGGGATGTCGCGCACCATTTCGCGCTGGCCAGCCTGGATCACGTAGTGGGCGTAGCCGAACGGCTCGAAGCCCTCGTTCTTGGCCCACTCGAGGAAGGCCGACACTTCCTGGCCTTCCGGGCCGGTGGCGAAGGCGCTTGCTGCCACTTCGGTCAGGCGGTCGGCCATTGCAATGGCGTCGCGGCGCACCACGGCGGCGTCGCGCGCGACCATCTGCAGCTTCTCGACCAGCGCGGTCAGCTCGGCCGGCGCCAGCTCTTCCGACAGCAGGCACAGCACATACGATTCGAACTTGCCGCCGTCAGAGCCGACCGCGATCGCGTTGCCGGCTGCGTCGCGCGACACGGACAGCACCGAGTTCATCACGCCGGCCACGCCGACTTTCTGGCGGCGCATCGCCATCACGATCGAGTCGACCAGGTAGGGCATGTCGTCGTTCTGGATCAGCAGGGCGTGGGCCTGTCCGCCGCGGCCGTCCGCGTAGCGCAGCTGGGCGATCTGGCAGCCTTCGCCGCGGCGCGTTTGCGCCTGGCTGAAGCCATCCCACAAGATTGGTGCCAGGCTGGCGGGCGCGGTGCCGGCCAGGTCTTCTTCGTCCAGGGAGCCGATCCATGCCTGGATCAAGGCTGCGACCTGGTTGCTGGCGGCGGCGGCAGGCTTGCTCGCGTTGACCAGTTCAAGCGTCTGTGCACGCAAATCGTGTGGCATTTGTTTCATTATTACTTCTCCAATGGTTTTCAATGGTTTGGTCATATTCCATCGCGTCCGGGGCTGCTTGTGGCTTGGCGGACGGGTTTTTTAATAGGCGGGGGATAATCCACCCTGTATTAGAACAGTTAAAGGGCGGCGAATCAAACTGGCCGCCCCGGCCATTTTTTATAAATCGTACAAGCCCGGCAAGCCGAGCAGTCGGGTCAATTCTTCCAGTGCGGCGGCGCATTCGATGGCCAGCTGCGGGTCGGCCAGGTCCTTCGGTTCGAGCACGTCGCGGTAATGCTTCCCGACCCAGGCGACCAGGGTCGCATACAGCGCCTCGGTCATGATCACGCCCTGGTGCATCGCGCGGCTTTCCGCTTCGGTCAGCGCCACGCGCAAGCGCAGGCAGGCCGGGCCGCCGCCATTGCGCATGCTCTGGCGCAGGTCGAAGTGGATCAGTTCATTGACCGGACCGCCGCTGGCGACCAGGCTGTCGAGGTAACGGGCGACGTTCTGGTTTTCCTGGCATTCCTGCGGGATCACCAGCGCCATCTTGCCGTCGGCCTTGGACAGCAGCTGACTATTGAACAGGTAACTCTTGACGGCATCGTCGACCGACACCAGGCTGGTGTCGACCCGGATTGCATCGAGTTCGGCGCCGACACCGGCCATGGCACGGCGCAGATCAATCAGCGTCTGCTGCTCGTTGGCGAACGCCTGCTCATGGTAGAACAGCACATTGCCATTGCCGACAGCGATGACGTCGTTGTGGAACACGCCCTGGTCGATCACGTCCGGATTCTGCGACGCGTACACGGTGCGCGTGGCGTCGAGCTGGTGCAGGCGCGCGATGGCCTGCGAGGCTTCCAGCGTCTGACGGGCCGGGTAGAGCTTCGGTGCCGGCGCGCCGGGGTCGAACTCGACGCGGCCATAGACGAAGAACTCGACGCCTTTGTCGCCGTGCGAGGCGCACAGGCGGGTGTGGTTGGCCGCGCCTTCGTCGCCGAAGGCTGGCGTGCCCGGCAGCGCGTCGTGCACGGCGAAGTGCTTCTCGTCCTTGAACAGCGCGCGCAGCGTGCGGCTCGACTGCGGGTGCTCGTCGGCGCGGTGCAGCTTGTTGTTGAGGTTGGCGGCGGTGAAATGGGTGCGGCCGTCCTGCGTGTCGCTCGACGGGCTGACAGTGGCGGCATTGGCCGTCCACATCGGCGAGGCTGAGTAGGCGCAGGCCAGGATCACCGGCGAGGCCTTGTAGGCCGCCGCCAGCACCTCGGCGTCGGTGCCGCTAAAGCCGATCGCGCGCAGCATGCGGAAGTTGGGGCGCAATTGCGGCGGCAGCAGCGCCTGGGCAAAGCCGCGCTGGGCCAGCGCGCGCATCTTGTCCAGGCCCTGCAGGGCGGCCTGCTTCGGGTTCGACGCACTCTTGACGTTCGAGAACGACGCCACATTGCCGAACGAAAGGCCGGCGTAGTTGTGCGAAGGGCCAACCAGGCCGTCAAAGTTGAATTCGCGTGCAGTTTGCATATGCGTCAATGCCTTCTTATCAGAAGCTGAGACCCGGCGACAACTTGGCCGGCATTTCCAGTGTGCTCGTTTCGATCGACGCGACCGGATAGGCGCAGTAGTCGGCCGCATAGTAGGCGCTTGGACGGTGGTTGCCGGACTGGCCGACGCCGCCGAACGGCGCCGAGCTGGCCGCGCCGGTGGTCGGGCGGTTCCAGTTGACGATGCCGGCACGGGCCAGCGCGTTATAGCGCTGCCACAGCGACGCGTCGTTCGACAGCAGGGCCGAGGCCAGGCCGAACGAGGTGTTGTTGGCTTCCCTGATTGCGCTGTCGAAGTCGGCCACGCGGATCACCTGCAGCAGCGGGCCGAACCACTCTTCGTCCGGGATGCCCTTGGCATCAGTGACGTCGACGATGCCGGCGGTGACAAAGCCCGCCTTCGGGTCGAGCTGGCGCATCTGCAGCAGGGTGGTGCCGCCCTTGGCGACCATGTCGGCCTGGGCCTGCACCAGGCGTGCGGCGACTGCAGCCGACACCACAGGGCCCATGAATGGCTGCGGCTCCGCATTGGACGGGCCGACTGCCAGCTTGGCGGCCACTTCGACCAGGCGCGCAATGAAGGCGGCGCCGGCGGCATTGTCCTGCACGATCAGGCGGCGCGCGCAGGTGCAGTGCTGGCCGGCCGAAATGAAGGCCGACATGACGGTGTGGTGCACGGCGGCGTCGACGTCCTTGACGTCCCACACCACCAGCGGGTTATTGCCGCCCATTTCCAGCGCCAGCATCTTGCCTGGCTTGCCGCCGAACTGCTTGTGCAGCGCAACGCCGGTCTGGCAGCTGCCGGTGAACAGCACGCCATCAAGGCCGTCGTCCTGGCCCAGCGCAATGCCGGTATTGCGGCCGCCGTTGACGAGGTTGATGACGCCCTTCGGCAGGCCGGCCTGTTCCCACAGCTGCACCGTCTTGATGGCGGTGCGCGGCGCGTATTCGCTTGGCTTGAACACGATCGTGTTACCGGCGATCAGGGCTGGCACGATATGGCCGTTCGGCAGGTGGCCAGGGAAGTTGTACGGGCCGAACACGCCGAACACGCCATGCGGTCGGTGGCGCAGCACGGCGTCGCCGTCGGCGACCTTGTTCGACGCTTCGCCGGTGCGCGCAGCATGCGACTGCACCGAGATGTCGATCTTGGCGGCCATGGTCGTCACTTCGACGCGCGCTTCCCACAGCGGCTTGCCGACTTCTTCGGCGATGATCGTGGCCAGCTGCTCGTTGTTTTCCTTGAGCAGGTCGCGGAAACGGGTGCACAGGGCGATGCGCTCGGCCAGCGGGGTCATGGCCCAGCTGGAGAATGCGGCGCGCGCAGCAAGCACCGCCTTGGCGACGTCGGCGCTGGTCGACTCGTTGGAAGACCAGGTCTGCAGGCCGGTCGAAGGATCGACCGTCACCAGTTCAGTGCCGCTGCCGGCGAGCCACTCGCCGTTGATGTAGTTGCTTTGATTGGACATGGGATTACTTCCTTACGTTGAGGGACAGCGTGCGAACCGTGTCGCCGCCATGGCAGTGCAGGGCCTGCTGGTCTTGCTCCGTCAGCGCGATCCTGCCGTCCGCCGGATTGGTGTGCGCAAGGATCATGCGGAAGTCCTTGAGCACGGTGTTCGATACGATGACGGGCTCGCCATCGCCCGACTCGCAAGCGGCGTCCACCACGGCCAGCGCGCTCTGGCGCACGGCGCGCAGTTCTGCCACGCGGCCCTGCAGCACCGGGCCGGCGTCGAAGATGTCGACGTAGCCTTCGAAATGCATGCCTTCCTGCTCGAGCAGGCGGCGCGCCGGCACCGTGCTGTTGTGGACCTTGCCGATCACTTCCTGCGCGCTGTGCGGCAGGTAGGCGACATACATCGGCTGGCGCGGCATCAGCTCGGCGATGAAGGACTTCTTGCCCAGCGCGGTCAGGTCGTCGACATGGTTGAAGTCCATCTTGAAGAAGTGGCGGCCCAGGCCTTCGTAGAACGGCGAGCTGCCGTCTTCGGCCTGGTAACCGCGCATCTCGGCGATCAACTTGGCCGTGAACAGATGCGGGAACTGGGCGATGAACAGGAAGCGGCACTTCGACAGGAACTTGCCGTTGTTGCCGGCGCGGTAGTCAGGGTGCAGGAACAGCGAGCACAGCTCGGTCGAACCGGTCAGGTCGTTCGACAGGTAGAGCGTCTCCATGCGGGTGAAGATATCGAGCTCGCGGCTCGAATGCACCAGCGTGCCGATGCGGTAGTTATAGAACGGCTCGTCGAGCCCGACCGCGCTCTTGATGGCGCAGCAGCCGGCCAGGCGGCCGCTGTCGGTGTCTTCCAGCACGAACATATAGTCGCGCGCTTCCGGCGGGATGGTCTCGGCGAACGAGGCGCACGCCACTTCGAGGCGGTCGCCCAGCATCTTGTAATCGGGTTTGAGCGTGGTCATGCCGGAGCCGACCTGGCGGGCCAGTTCGACCAGCGCGTCCAGGTCATTGGCATTGATGGCGCGTACAACTAGCATGGCGGTCCTTCTTCTTATAGTTTGACGCAGATGACGTCGTCGCCGACAGCCACGCCCAGCACATCCATCGCCGCCTGCGGCAGGCTGACAGCGCCGCCGGCAGCGGGCGGCGCAATGCGCGCGGTCACGGCGCGGAAGCGGTGCTCGTCGGTGGTGGCAATGGCGTAGTTGGCGAAGTCAATGCCGGCGTCGACGCTCGCCGCCGGGCCGACCTTGCGCGACTTGGCGCCATTGATCGTGCGTAGCGCATTGCGGTGGGCCTGCAGGATCGGGCCGCCGTCGAAGATGTCGATGTACTCGTCGGCCTGGAAGCCTTCCTCGGTCAGCAGGTTGAACGCCAGTTCGCCCTGCGGGTGGATCTGGCCCATCGCGGCCTGGGCGTCGCCCGGCAACAGCGGCACATACACCGGATAGTGCGGCATCAGCTCGACGATCAGGGTGCGGTTGCGGGCGCCGCCGATGACGCGCTCGGCGTCGAGGAAGTCCATCTTGAAGAACTTGCGGCCCAGGGCATCCCAGAACGGCGACTGGCCGTCGTCATTGGTGATGCCGGCCAGCGGCACGAAGAAGCGCTCGCCGAAGCGCTGCGGCGACAGCACGGCAAACAGCAGGCGCGCGCGCGACAGCAAGGCCGCTTCGATACCGGCGCGGTCCTGATTACGCACATAGAAGCCGGACAGCTGCGAGTAAGCGGTCAATTCCGAGCACAGCGTCAGCGCATGCACGCTGTGGCTGATATTGAGGTCGCGCGACACCTGCTGGATGACGTCGTTGCGGAACGAGAAATAGGTCCCGTTCGAGCCGGCCGAGGCGAAGATGGCGGCGGTGCCGGCGATCGACTTGTCGCTGCAGTCTTCGAGCACGAACAGGTAGGATTCTTCGCTGGGGATGTCAACCTGAGCGGCGAACGAGGCGATCGAGCGCTCGACCGCGTGCGCGATCTTTTCGCGCGTCTTCGGCAGGGTATGGACACCCGGCATCGTCACCGCAGCGAGCGCTTCAAGTGCTGCGATATCCGACTGTTGCACCGGACGGACTACATACATAGGGACTCCCTGTATTGCGTTGGAGGTTGGCCGCTACCTTGCGGTGAGCATGGATGCCCACCTTTCATGTGGCGACGACGGTAGGGTGGGCGGGACCGCCGAGGGCTGCGTGCCC
>CBDDRJ010000143.1:0-8688 GCA_965233055.1 uncultured bacterium | reverse complement strand
GGCGCCACGTGGCGTTCTACCACGCCGCTGCCAGCCGCATCGAGATGCACGTCGAGGCGCGCCAGGATGTGCTGGTGCAGTGGCAGGGCGGGCAGCGTCATTTCCGTGCCGGCGCGCGCATCCACACCGAGAACAGCTACAAGTACCGCGAGGCTGATGCGGTGGCCATGCTGGCGCGGGCCGGTTTTGCGGCCAGCCAGGTGTGGTGCGACCCGGACCACTGGTTTGCCGTGATCCATGCGCGGGCCGCAGGCGGCTGAATTGAGCGAGCACGACGCCCCCATCGCCGCGCCTCGTTATAGCGCGGTGCGGCGCCGCTCCCTGCAACTGGCCGAGCCGCTGTCGGACGAAGACTGCGGCGCGCAGTCGATGCCGGACGCCAGCCCCGTCAAGTGGCACCTGGCCCATACCACCTGGTTCTTCGAGACTTTCGTGCTCGAACCGCACGAGCCGGGTTTCGCGCCTTTCCATCCGGCCTTCCGGGTCCTGTTCAATTCCTACTACAACGGCATCGGCGACAAGCACCCGCGCCACCAGCGCGGCCTGCTGACGCGCCCGCCTATGGCGCAAGTGCGGGCCTACCGCGCCAATGTCGACGCGCGCATCGCGGCCCTGCTGGCGCAGCAGCCGCAACTGGGCGCGCTGGTCGAACTGGGCCTGCAGCACGAGCAGCAGCACCAGGAGCTGATCCTGACCGACGTCAAGCACCTGCTGGCGCAAAGCGCGCTGGCGCCGGCCTATCTGGAACAGGCGCTGGCCGCCACGCCGGCCGTGCCGCTCGGGTGGAGCGCACACGCGGGCGGCATCATCGGCATCGGCCATGACGGCGCAGGCTTTTGCTTCGACAATGAGCTGCCGCGCCACCGCCAGGTGGTTGAGCCGTTCAGGCTGGCCGACCGCCTGGTCAACAATGGCGAGTACCTGGCCTTCATCGAGGCCGGTGGCTACCGCGATCCGTCGCTGTGGCTGTCCGAGGGCTGGGACTGGGTGCGCAGCCAGGCGGTGGCCCATCCGCTGTACTGGCAGCTTGCGGACGGGCAGACTGGCATTGGTGCGGCCTGGTTCGAGTTCACGCTGGCGGGCATGCAGGCGCTGCACCTGGCGCGTCCCGTCACCCACGTCAGCCTGTACGAAGCCGATGCGTACGCCCGCTGGAGCGGCGCGCGCCTGCCGACCGAGGCCGAATGGGAGTGCGCCGCTGCAGGCAGCCCGATCGGCACCGGCGAGCTGCACCCGCAGGCCGGCGGCGATGGCATGTTCGGCCAATGCTGGCAGTGGACCAGCAGCAGTTACGCGCCTTACCCCGGCTTTGCCGCGGCCAACGGGGCACTCGGCGAGTACAACGGCAAGTTCATGGTGAATCAGTATGTGCTGCGCGGGTCGTCCTGCGCGACGCCGGCCGGACATGCCCGCGCCAGCTACCGCAATTTTTTTCCGGCCAGCGCGCGCTGGCAATTCAGCGGAATCCGCCTGGCGCGGTAGCGTTCGGCGGGCACGTTTGGTCGGCCCACGCGGACTCACCTTACGAGATGTCCGAGCCGGGCGGGCCGATGTCGATGCCGATGTCGGGGGCGACGTCGATCACGCCGCGCACCGCCGTCAGCGCCTGCAGGCAGCCGTCGTCGGCACTGCCGAGGATGCAGCCGATCTCGTCCAGCACCAGCGTCACGGCCAGGCCTGCACGCTCGAGGTCGCGGGCGATGTCGGCGACCGGGCGGTCGCCGTCGGTGGTGATGATCCAGTTGGTCGGCATGTGCCAAGGATACCAAATCGCCGGCATCGATGGCAAAGCCGTCAATGCGGGCGCGCCGTCACGGCGCCTGCACGATGCCCTTGCCGACGCGCGCGGCCGGGAACGGCAGCGCCTTGGCGGTGGAGAGCAGCTTGTTCCACAGCGCCGTGCCGCGCAGGTTGGGGTTGGTCTCGGCCCACAGCGCAGCGACGCCGGCCACGTGCGGGGTGGCCATGCTGGTGCCGCTGAAGCTGGCGTAGCGGGTCGGGCGCGGCACCGACGAGAACACGTCGCGCCCCGGCGCCGCCAGCTCGATCTTGCCGAAGTTGGAGAACGACGACGGCACCAGGTTCTTGTCGAGCGAGGCGACCGACATGATGGACGGCGAATTGGCGGGCGCGCCGGTGGTCGAGCTGGCATTGCCGGCGGCAGCGACGATCAGGCAGCCGGCATTGAGGGCGGGGGTGCCGGCCGCGGTGAAGGCGGCCTGCACCGGCGACTGCGAGCCGAGCGACATCGAGATCACCGTGCAGCGGTTGGCGATGGCCCAGTTCATCCCGGCCAGCACGGTGGCGGTGGTGCCGCTGCCCGAGTTGGTCAGCACCTTGCCCGAGAAGATGTGCGAGCGGTAGGCGACGCCGTAGCGTGGCGTGGTACCGGGCGGCAGCTTGGGACCGGCCGCGGTGCCGGTGGTGTGGGTGCCGTGGCCATGGCCGTCCTGCACCGGCTGGCCGACGAAGGACTTGGTGGTGAACGGACGGCCGGCGAAGTCGGGGTGGCCGAGGTCGAAGCCGGTGTCGAGCACGCAGACCTTGGTGCCGACGCCGCTGCGCACGCTCGGCACCACCTTGCACTGGACCAGGCCCCAGGTCGCGCCCAGCACTTCCGGTTCGACCTCCGGGCCTTCGGCCTCGCCCCTGGCCAGGTCCCTGGTGATGGTTTCGACGGCGCGCATGAAGCCGCGCAGGTAGTCGCCCGGCAGGTCGTTGGCGAACACGAAGTATTCGGGCTCGATGGCGGCGAACGGGCTGTCGGCCGGGATCTCGTGGTGCACCGACAGGCCGCGCTCCTCGAACATCCTGGCGCCGACCAGGACCGAGCCGACTTCGGGGAAGACCACGCCGTCGACGTCGCCGACCTGCTCGAGCACCAGCGCCTGCTCGTCGAATTCGCGGGCGTCGGCCAGCCGGAAGCCGCGGTTCTTGAGGTCGGCAATGCCGTCTTCCAGCGCGCTCTCCTTGAAGGTGATGATGTAGCGCCCGGTTTCATAGCTTTCGTCGCCGCGCTCCTGGGCTGCCAGGATCAGTTCGTCGACGCTGCTGTTCGCTAGCAGTGCTGCAGAGGGTTCGGTATTGCCGCGTGCTGGTTTGCTCGGTTTGGCCATGCTGGTCTCCTGAATGGTGGGGGATTGCGGAGATGCAACCGCCATTCATTAAAGACCGGCATGAATTGAGTGTCCATGCCTATGCAGCAAGAGTTAGAGGTGGATCAAACGGTTCACCCGATGACGGCCGATTCCAATTCTGCGAATGCCTGTTCGATATAGCCGGACAGCTTGTCGAGGTTCGGCAACACGTCGGTGGCGATCAGGCCGAAGTTCATTTCGCCCGCATAGCTGAACAGCGTGATATTGAGCAGGTTCGACGGCGGCAGCGTGCTGATCGGATGCATCTCGTCCATCCGCGCGCCGTTGATATACAGGTGGTTCTTCGGGCCCGGCACATTCGACACCAGCGTATTGCCGGTCGGCGGCATGCGGTCGCTCATCTTGAGCATTTCGGCCAGCTGGCCGAACAGGCCCATGACGATGGTATAGGTCTCGATCGCGGCCGGCGCCACGCTGTCGACCATCACGCGCACATTGCGCAGCGAGAAGCCGATATTGCGCAGCCGCACATACGGGTCGTCGGTCGGTGCCGACAGCTCGACCAGGATGATGCCGATCTTGTTGCCGGCGCCTTTTTCGCCTTCCTTGCGCAGATTGACCGGCATCTGGATCATGATCGGCTGGGCCAGGCTAACCCCCTGGTCCTCGAGGTAGCGGTGCAGGGCGCCGTCGAGGCAGGTCAGCGCCACGTGGTTGACGGTCGAGCGCGTGATGTCCTGGATGCGCTTGATGCGCGCCATCGAGATGGCGGCGGTGGCGAACTGGCGGCCGGCCGTGACCTGGCCCGTCAGCGGCGTGTGGCGGCTGGCCACGAAGGGCAGGGCGATCGCATTCTTGGTCAGCTTGATTGACTCGAGCAGCAGCATCGCGGCCAGCCGGCTGACGCCGAACAGGCGCGAACCGGCGCCCTTCAGGTTCGACAGCCAGAGATCGACCACTTCCTTCTTCAGCTTGTTGCGGCGCGTCTTGTGGGACGCCGACAGCCTGGTGGTCCACAGTGGCACGTGGTCCATGTCCTCGTTCGATTCCGACAGGCCCATCGCGGTCCAGCGCGACATCGTGACGCCGTCGGCCACCGCGTGGTGCATCTTCTGGTACAGCGCGAAGCGGCCGTCCGGCAAGCCGTCGATGACGTGCACTTCCCACAGGGGGCGCGAACGGTCGAACATCGGCGTATGCAGGCTTGAGACCAGAGCGTACAGGTCGGCCCGCCAGTTGCTGCTCTTGTCGAGCTTGTGATAATGGACATGGTCGTTCAGGTCGATGCTGTCGCTTTCGCGCCAGTGCGGCATGGCCGACAGCGAGAATTCGATGACGCGGTTGAACGGCGCCTGCACGTCGGTCGCGTTGATGTACTGTTCGTAGAGCTTCCTGGCGAAGCTGCCGCGCCACTTGGGCGGCTTGCTGAAAATGAGGAGCCCGGCTACATGTTTCGGGCTTTCTTCGGACTCGGCGATAAAGAAAGCGAGGTCGAGTAGGGATAGCTTGCTCATGGCGTCCTATGTCTCAAATAGCAATGGAAGTTCAGGTTAGCGTGAGCGCTCCAATGGCGTCAAGCGATTGATTAGAACGGTTCGACCAATCGGCGTCAGCATGTCTCGTATTTCCAGTTGCGCCCCTTGGCTTCGCCGATCCGCTCAACGGCGGTGGCCATGCTGCACAATATGCCCTGGTACTGGATATGGGGGAAGCTCCGCTTCATCGTTGCGTCGACATCGGGGCCGGCTGCATGGACGATGGCGCGCCGATGCTCGACGATGGGCCGGGCGAACCCGGCGCGATGGGCGATATCGGCATCGACGCGGGGATCGATGGTCGGCATGGGGCCTCCTTCAGGCGCCAACATGGCGCAGGCTGGGGCGGCCGGCAAGGCAAACAGCTTGCTTCCTCTAGGAAACATATATACGATTCCTTGTGGCGGTTGGCCGGCGCTGGCCGGCTTCCCATCCCGACTGAGAGGGCCCATGAGCCGTGACCTGACGATCAACCTCGCGTTGCTGGGGATTAACATCCTGCTCGGCATCCTGTGCCTGATGGTGGCGCGCCGGGTGCGCGGGCCGTCGCCGCTGCGCCTGTGGGGGCTGGGCATGCTGGTCTATGTCGGCGGGGTGGCGGTGGCCGTCAGCGGCGTGCTCGTGCCGGGCCCGCTCATTCCCTTCGTCGCCAACGTCATCATTTGCTGTGCCCCGCTGCTGTCGGTGCAGGCGGTGCTGCTGCACACCCCATACCGGCTGCCGCCCAAGGGCTGCGCGGCGCTGCTGGCGGCGGCCGTCATCGGGATTGGCTTTGCCTGCTTCGGCGCAGCGCCGCGCTTTGTCGCCATCATCACGCCAGCCACGCTGGTGGCGATCGTCCTGTTCACCGGCGGCGCCATTGCGTTGCTGAAGGCGCCGCCGCCCGATGCGCCGCAGGCGGCGCGCTGGGTCGCCGCCACCATGCTAACCGGCGTGCTGGTGTGGAGCGTGCGGCTGGTCTACTTCTGGGGCGTGCTCGGTCGGGCCGCCACCCGCGAGCAGGCCGACATCGTCGCCGCCCTGTTCGGCGTGGTCCACCTGGTCAGCACGGTGGCCTGCACGTTCGGCCTGTTTGCAATCGAAGTGCGCAAGATGGAAGCGGTGCTGGTGAAAACGGCCGCCAGCGACCCGCTGACCGGCCTGCCCAACCGGCGCGCCGCCACCATCCGCTTCCACGAGGAAGTGGCGCGCACGATGCGCCGGCCCGGCCACTTTGCGATGCTGGTCATCGACATCGACAACTTCAAGCAGATCAACGACAGCCACGGCCACCTGGTGGGCGACGCGATGATCCGGCAAGTGGCGGCGGAACTGTCGGCCGGCAAGCGCCAGGAGGATTTCCTGGCCCGCATCGGCGGCGACGAGTTCGTGCTGCTGATGGAATTTCAGGGGCGCGACGAAGCGCTGCAGGTGGCGCAGCGCGTCATCGACGGCGTGGCCGCGGCCCGCATCGAGGACAGCGGCCTTGCGCTGGCCATCACCGTCAGCGGCGGCATCGCGCTGTATCCGTTCGATGGCGAGGACTGGGACAGCCTGTTCGCGCTGGCCGACGTGCGCCTGTACGCGTCCAAGCACGCCGGCCGCAACCAGGTCACGACCGCCTGAAGTCCGCTGGCGGCACCCGGCAGGCATGGCGCGGCGGCTGGCCGCCGGCCGTTCGCCGTCGGCGTTCGGCGTCAGGCGTCACCCAGTGATGACCGGTGTTTTCCCTGCTGGCCTTAGGCGTGGGCCAGCTTCGCCTGCGGTGCCAGCGCCAGCTGGCGGTTCAGCGCCGACAGCACCGCCTTGAACGAGGCCGTCACGATATTGCTGTCGATGCCGGCGCCGAACAGGGTCGGGCCATTGGCCAGGCGCAGTTCGACATAGCAGGCCGCGCGCGCGTTGGCGCCCGAGCCGATCGCGTGCTCGTGGTAGTCCATCAAACGGATATCGAGGCCGAGCGCATTGACGAAGGCATCGATCGGGCCATTGCCGCCGCCGGCCAGCGCCATGCTGGCGCCGTCATTGGTCAGGCTGATGTCGATCTGGACCGGCTCGTCGCTGCTGCTGTCCTCGACCATCCTGTGGCCGGTGTAGGCATAGGGCGCGGCCTGCTCGAAGTACTCGCTGCAGAACAGCTCGTAGATATCCTTGGCGGCCACTTCGCGCCCGCTGGCATCGGCCTGGGCCTGCACCGCGCGGCTGAATTCGATCTGCAGGCGGCGCGGCAGTTGCAGGCCGTATTCCTGCTCCAGCAGGTAGGCCATGCCGCCCTTGCCGGACTGGCTGTTGACGCGGATGACGGCATCGTAGCTGCGGCCAAGGTCGGCCGGATCGATCGGCAGGTAAGGCACTTCCCACAGGGCGTCCGGCTTTTGCTGGGCGAAGCCCTTCTTGATCGCGTCCTGGTGCGAGCCGGAGAAGGCGGTAAACACCAGGTCGCCCACATACGGGTGGCGCGGGTGCACCGGCAGCTGGTTGCATTGTTCGACCACCTGGCGCACCGCATCGATGTCGGAGAAATCGAGGCCCGGATGCACGCCCTGGGTGTAGAGGTTCATCGCCAGCGTGACCAGGTCGACATTGCCGGTGCGTTCGCCATTGCCGAACAGGCAGCCTTCGACCCGGTCGGCACCGGCCATCACGGCCAGCTCGGCCGAGGCGACCGCGGTGCCGCGGTCATTGTGCGGGTGCACGCTGATGATCAGGCTGTCGCGCCGCGCCAGCTTGCGCGACATCCATTCGATCTGGTCGGCGTACACATTCGGCGTGCTGCATTCGACCGTCGATGGCAGGTTGATGATCATCTTGTTGGTCGGGCTCGGCTGCCAGATGGCGCTGACGGCGTCGCAGATGTGCTTGGAGAAGTCCAGTTCGGTGGTCGAGAACGACTCCGGCGTGTATTCGAAGCCCCAGTCGGTCTCCGGGTGCTGGCTGACCAGCTGCTTGACCAGGGTGGTGCCGGTGGTGGCGATATGGGTGATCTCTTCGCGCGACATGCCGAACACCACCTTGCGGAACACCGGCGCCACCGAGTTGTACAGGTGGACGATGGCGCGCCGGGCGCCAATGCACGATTCGACGGTGCGGCGGATCAGTTCTTCGCGCGACTGGGTCAGCACGATGATGGTGACGTCGTCCGGGATCCGGTTCTCTTCGACCAGCTTGCGCACGAAATCGAAGTCGGTCTGCGACGCCGACGGGAAGCCCACTTCGATCTCCTTGAGGCCGATCGACACCAGCATCTCGAAGAAGCGCAACTTCTTCTCCGGGCTCATCGGCTCGATCAGCGCCTGATTGCCGTCGCGCAGGTCGGTGCTCATCCAGATGGGCGGCTCGGTGATGGTCTTGCCGGGCCACTGGCGGTCGGACAAGTCGATGGCGGGGAAGGCGCGGTATTTGGCGGCTGGGTTCTGGATCATCTGTGTACTCCTGTAACGATTTTTGGGGGGGGCTGGGGCAGTGTGGCGGCGGGCTGCAAGGCGGCCACGGGAACGCTAGGCCAGGCAACCGATCGGTAGCAGGTGTAGTAGCAGAAGGACGGCGGTGGTGCGGGACTGTGGGGACATCGGGTCAAACTTTCCTGGGGTGGCTAGGGCACCGCAGCAGGGCGGTGCAATCAGTTGCGCGCGGCAGCTAGGCTCGCTAGGGGTAGCGATAGCGGTAGGAAGTTTGGCAGATGCAGGTGGCAGGTCATTGCTCTAATGTAAATGATGGATCGCCGGCTTGTCAAGCCCGCATTCAGTGGACCGGGCGGGCGCCGGCCAGGGCCCACGGGCGCAGCCGCTGGCGCATCGAGTTCCAGTAGCGCTGCTTGACGGCCTGGTCGGCAAAAACGGAGGCCAGTTGATCGAGGTCGGACGCCGGCAGCGCGCTGCGCGACAGGTAGATCCCGGCCAGGAAAGCGGGAATGGACGTCATCGGTACTGCCTGCAGCGTGTTCTCGATGCCGGCCCGTTCGGCCGCCTCGACAAAGGCGCTGGGCGCGATCAGGATCATGTCGATCCGTCCCAGCGCCAGCTTGCGGGCGGCGGTCAACGGGTCGACCACTTCTTCGAGGCGGCGCTGCGCGCGCA
>CBDDRJ010000142.1:0-122034 GCA_965233055.1 uncultured bacterium | reverse complement strand
GACCTGCTACTGGGTCAGCCCCAGGCAGCGCAGCATGGCGCAGGCGACGATATGGCGCGACATGAAGCGGCGCGCCGCCATCACCACCGCGACCGCCGCCAACATCGCCGACAGCAGCCCGACCAGCGACAGGAAGCGGTCGGCACGGTCGAGCGTGGCGCGCATCTGGGGCTGGCTGTTCTCGAGCGACTCGATGCGCACGCCCTTGATGTTGCCCTGCCGGATGCGCTCGGCCACCCATAGCTGGAACTGGGCGACTTCGTCGGCCTCGGCCGCGGACGGCGCCGCCACCTGCAAGCCGAAGTCGGCACGCGCGCCAGTGGCGGTCAGGCCGGTGGCCTCGAGTTCGCTGGTGGCCAGCATGACGCGCGGCGCCAGGCTGGCAAAGCCGCCACCGCGGTCAGGCTCGTGCACGATCAGCTGGCTGACCTTGAAGGTGGAGCTGCCGAGCCGGATCGACTGCCCGACCTTGACTTTGAGCGCCGCCAGCAGGTTGTGGTCGACCCAGACGGTGCCGGCGGCCGGCGTGTCGCGGGTGGCGCTGCCGCTGCCGGCGGCGGCCCTGGCGGCGTCGGTCGTGATCTTGAGCTTGCCGCGCAGCGGGTAGCCGCTGCCGACCGCCTTGACCGAGGACAGCTGGGCCAGCGACGCTTCGCCCTCGCCGGCCTGCGCCATGCTGGGGAAAGAGACGGTGTCGGCCACCAGCAGGCCGCGCCGCCGGGCCTCCTGCTTCCATTCGTCGCGGATCGGCAGGTCGGCGCGCAGCACCAGGTCGGCGCCGAGCAGCTGGTGGGCGTCGCGATTGAGGCCAGTGCGCAGACGGTCGATGAAGAAGCCGACCGCCGACAGCGCCGCCACCGCGACGATCAGGGCAATTAGGAGGAAGCGCAGTTCACCGGCGCGCCAGTCGCGCGCCGTCATTCGGAGTGATTGCTTGAACATGGAGTTTGGCGTTTGGCTAAGAATTCAGCGTTGGACGAAGAACTCGTCGACTTCGTTCAGGAACGATTGTTTGGTGACGGGATCGAGGAAGGAGGCGGTGAAGCTGTTGCGCGCCAGCCGCTGCGCATGGGCGATGCCGAGCGGCAGGGCATCGAAGGCCGCTTCGAAATTGGCGTTCATGTAGCCGCCGAAGTAGGCCGGGTCGTCCGAGTTGATGGTCACGACCAGGCCGGCGTCGAGCAGCCTGACCAGATTGTGCTGGTCCATCGTGTCGAACACGCGCAGCTTGACGTTCGACAGAGGGCATACGGTCAGCGCGACCCTGTCGCGCGCCAGCCGCTCGGTCAGGGCGGCGTCTTCGAGGCAGCGCACGCCATGGTCGATGCGTTCGACCTGCAGCACGTCGAGCGCCGTTTCGATATAGGCCGGCGGGCCCTCCTCGCCGGCGTGGGCCACCACGTGCATGCCCAGTTCGCGGCAGCGCGCGAACACGCGGGCGAATTTCTCGGGCGGATGGCCGAGCTCGGACGAATCGAGGCCGACGCCGATGAACAGGTCCCGGAACGGCAGCGCCTGCTCAAGCGTTGCCAGCGCGTCCTCCTCGGACAGGTGGCGCAGGAAGCACATGATCAGGCGCGCGCTGATCGGCCCTTCGCGGCAGGCGCGGTAGATGCCGGTGATGGCCGTTTCGAACGGCACGCCGCGCGCGGTATGGGTCTGCGGATCGAAGAAGATCTCGGCGTGGCGCACGCAATCTGCGGCGGCGCGCGCCAGGTAGGCGGCCGTCATGTCGTAAAA
Source organism: uncultured bacterium (assembly GCA_965233055.1). GTDB lineage: Bacteria > Pseudomonadota > Gammaproteobacteria > Burkholderiales > Burkholderiaceae_D > Telluria_A. The sequence continues at coordinate 120,294 of CBDDRJ010000142.1, read as the reverse complement.
GTCCTGCTCCTGCAGCAAGACGCTGGCGCCGGCGTAATAGATGTCGAGGAAACTCTGCAGGTCGGTAAATGCATAGGCCTGGCGCAGCGCCGCGACCGAATCGTAGGCCAGCTTGACGCCGTTCCGTTGCGCCAAAGCAAAGATCAGCTCCGGTTCGAGCGAGCCTTCGATGTGGATATGCAATTCGGCCTTGGGCATGTCCCGGACCACGCGGCGCAGACTCTCGTTCATCATGGCATTCCTTGTTCATTTGACTGGTTTCGCCAGTGTAGCGCAGGCGGCTTTCCCGTGCGCCAGCATTTCACAGTTCGGCGCACACTGGCGCATTGCGCTGAGATCGCGCGAAGCGATTTTCCTGATTCGGCACAAGGTGCGAACGGCCTTGTTTCAGGAGTTGAAATCGTTACATTTATTCACACAACATTGCTTTGACTTCCTCAACTATCAGGCACATAATAAATTTCATAGGCGTAATAAGTCGCAGCGAGGCTGCGCTACAAAACCGGACTCATCCGGTAAAGAATAGTGCTGCGCGCAGGAGCGCCGCGGCCGCAAAAATAGGAGAACGCCAAAGAACCGGGCAGGACGCCAGCGCCAGAATTGTACGGCTGCCGAATACAGTGACGTGTGTACATTGAAAAGGACATTCAAATGACCATTTTTGACAACTACGCAGCTCGCTACGAGCGTACCCGTGAAGAAGAGTATTCGCTGTCCGAATACCTGGCGTTATGCAAAAAGGATCCCCTGACCTATGCCAGCGCCCCGGAACGCATGCTGGCCGCGATCGGTGAGCCAACCTTGGTCGATACCCGCAACGATACGCGGCTGTCGCGCATCTTTGCCAACAAGGTCATCAAGATCTACCCCGCCTTCCGCGAGTTCTACGGCACCGAGGAAGTGATCGAGCAGGTCGTGTCCTACTTCCGCCACGCGGCCCAGGGCCTGGAAGAGCGCAAGCAGATCCTTTACCTGCTGGGCCCGGTCGGCGGCGGCAAATCGTCGATTGCCGAAAAGCTCAAGTCGCTGATGGAACAGGTGCCGTTCTATTGCCTTAAGGGTTCGCCCGTCAACGAGTCGCCGCTCGGCCTGTTCAACGAAGACGAAGACGGCGTGCTGCTCGAAGAAGACTACGGCATCCCGCGCCGCTACCTGCGCAATATCCCCAGTCCGTGGGCGGTCAAGCGCCTGCATGAATTCAATGGCGACCTGAACCAGTTCCGCGTCGTCAAGCGCTACCCGTCGATCCTCAAGCAGATCGCGATCTCGAAGACCGAACCGGGCGACGAGAACAACCAGGATATTTCCTCGCTGGTCGGCAAGGTCGATATCCGCAAGCTCGAGGACTATGCGCAGGACGATCCGGACGCCTACAGCTATTCGGGCGGCCTGTGCCTGTCGAACCAGGGCCTGATGGAATTCGTCGAGATGTTCAAGGCGCCGATCAAGGTGCTGCACCCGCTGCTGACGGCGACCCAGGAAGGCAATTACAAGGGCACCGAAGGGTTCGGCGCGATCCCGTTCGACGGCATCGTGCTGGCCCACTCGAACGAGTCGGAGTGGAAGACCTTCCGCAACAACCGCAATAACGAAGCTTTCCTCGACCGTATTTACATCGTCAAGGTCCCGTATTGCCTGCGCGTCAGCGACGAAATCAAGATCTACGACAAGCTGATCCGCAACTCCTCGCTGGAAAAGGCGCCGTGCGCGCCCGGCACGCTGAAGATGATGGCCCAGTTTGCGATCCTGTCGCGCCTGAAGGACCCTGAAAACTCGAGCATCTTCTCGAAGATGCTCGTTTATGACGGCGAAAACCTCAAGGACACCGATCCGAAGGCCAAGTCGATCCACGAGTACAGCGACTATGCGGGCGTCGACGAAGGCATGAACGGGCTGTCGACCCGCTTCGCCTTCAAGATCCTGTCGAAGGTCTTCAATTTCGACAATACCGAGGTGGCGGCCAATCCGGTCCACCTGCTGTACGTGCTCGAGCAGCAGGTCGAGCGCGAGCAGTTCCCGCCCGAGACCGAGCAGCGCTACTTCTCCTATATCAAGGAGCACCTGGCGCAGCGTTATGTCGACTTCATCGGCAAGGAAATCCAGACCGCCTACCTCGAGAGCTATTCCGAATACGGCCAGAACATCTTCGACCGCTATGTGACGTTCGCCGACTTCTGGATCCAGGACCAGGAATTCCGCGATCCGGACACCGGCGAGAGCTTCGACCGCGATTCGCTGAACAACGAGCTGGAAAAGATCGAAAAGCCGGCCGGAATTTCCAATCCCAAGGACTTCCGCAACGAGATCGTCAACTTCGGCCTGCGCGCGCGCGCCACCAATGGCGGCAAGAATCCGTCGTGGACCAGCTACGAGAAATTCCGCACGGTGATCGAGAAGAAGATGTTCTCGAATACCGAGGAATTACTGCCAGTGATTTCCTTTAATGCCAAGGCCAGTGCCGAGGACGCCAACAAGCACGCCGACTTCGTCGCGCGCATGGTAGAAAAGGGATACACGGCCAAACAGGTACGTCTCTTGTGCGAATGGTATTTGCGCGTGAGGAAGTCGTCGTAGGGTGGGCATGTCGCCGCACCAAAGACCGTGCGACGACCCCGTGCCCACGCGTGACGCCGGCAACAAGTTGACGTCTGCGTGCCCACGCGTGGCGCCGGCAACAAGTTGACGTCCGCGTGCCCACCGTGACGCCGGCAACAAATTGACGTCACGCGTGGGCACGCAGTGCCCACCCTACGATGTCAGGGAGAATTGATTTTGACTTACCTCATCGACCGTCGCTTGCAAGGCAAGAACAAGTCCGCCGTCAACCGCGAGCGATTTCTGCGCCGATACAAGAGCCAGATCAAGGACGCGGTCGGGCGCGCCATCAAGGGGCGCTCGATCACCGACATTGAGAATGGCGAAAAGGTGTCGATTCCCGTCAAGGACGTGAACGAGCCCAGTTTTGGCCACGCCCATGGCGGCGTGTGGGAAACCGTCAACCCCGGCAACCGCGAATACCAGAAGGGCGATACCTTCAACCGCCCCAAGGGCGGCGGCGGCAGCGGCCGCGGCAAGGCCGGCAATTCGGACCAGGAAAGCGAAGACGACTTCATCTTCGAGCTGTCGCGCGAAGAATTCATGAATTATTTCTTCGAAGACCTCGAGCTGCCGAATATGGTCAAGACCCAGCTGACGGCGACCACCGAGTTCAAGAACCAGCGGGCCGGCTACAATATTTCCGGCACGCCGTCCAATATCCATGTGCTGCGTTCGCTGCGGGGCGCGCTGGGCCGCCGCATCGCCGTCGGCGGCAAGCCGCGCAAGCTGATGCTCGAAGCCGAACTGGAACTCGAAGCCTTGTTGAAGGACAATGTGCCGCTCGACGACCCGCGCGTCGTCGAACTGCGCCGCCTGATCCACCACTACCACACGCGGCTGCTGGCGATCCCGTTCATCGACCCGTTCGACCTGCGCTACAGCAACCGCATCAAGGTGCCCAAGCCGATGACCCAGGCGGTGATGTTCTGCATCATGGACGTGTCCGGCTCGATGGACGAAAGCCGCAAGGACACGGCCAAGCGCTTCTTCATCTTGCTCTACCTGTTCCTGAAGCGCGCCTACGACAAGATCGAGGTCGTGTTCATCCGCCACCACACGCAGGCGGCCGAGGTCGACGAGGAGGAATTCTTCCATTCGCGCGAATCGGGCGGCACCGTCGTGTCGTCCGCGCTGCAGCTCTTGATCAAGATCATGTCCGAGCGCTACGGCAGCGGCGAATGGAACAGCTATGTGGCGCAGGCGTCCGACGGCGACAACTGGGACAACGACTCGGTGCTGTGCAAGCAGTTGCTGGTCAATACCATCATGCCGGCCGTCCAGTACTACACCTATGTCGAAATCACCGACGGCCCGCCGCAAAACCTGTGGGAGCAATACTCCGAAGTGCCGGACCACCACCGCAACTTCGCGATGCAAAAGATTGTCACGCCGGCCGATATCTATCCGGTGTTCCGTGAACTGTTCAAGAAGCAGCCGAAGTAAGTAGATAGGTCCGACGATGCCAAGAGATCCCGCCAACCCGCGCGCCCTGCCCGAACAGTCCGAGTGGACCTTCGACCTGATCGAGCAGGCACATGCCGAAATCCGCCGCGTGGCCGAAGGCTTCGGCCTCGACACCTATCCGAACCAGCTCGAGATTATTACCGCCGAGCAAATGATGGATGCCTACACGTCGGTCGGCATGCCCGTATCGTATAACCACTGGTCGTTCGGCAAGCACTTCCTGTCGACCGAGAAAAGCTATAAGCGCGGCCAGATGGGGCTGGCCTACGAGATCGTCATCAATTCCAATCCCTGCATTGCCTATTTAATGGAGGAAAACAGCCTGACGATGCAGGCGCTGGTCATCGCGCATGCCGCCTATGGCCATAATTCCTTCTTCAAGGGCAACTATCTGTTCCGCACCTGGACCGATGCCGATGCCATCGTCGACTATATGGTGTTCGCCAAGAACTATATTAATGAGTGCGAACAGCGGCACGGCATCGATGCCGTCGAATTGCTGCTCGATTCCTGCCATGCACTGCAGAACTATGGGGTCGACCGCTACAAGCGGCCGGCCAAGCTGACGCTGGCGGCGGAAAACGCGCGCCAGAAGGAGCGCGAGGAATATGCCCAGTCGCAAGTGAACGCCTTGTGGCGCACGCTGCCCCGGCGCGACGAGGCGGAGGCAGACATCGTACAACCGCGCTTTCCGCCCGAGCCCGAGGAGAACCTGCTGTACTTCATCGAGAAGTATGCGCCGCTGCTCGAACCGTGGCAGCGCGAGATGGTCCGCATCACGCGCAAGATCTCGCAGTACTTCTATCCGCAGCGCCAGACCCAGGTGATGAACGAGGGCTGGGCCACGTTCTGGCACTACACGATTTTGCAGCAACTATATAAAGAGGGCATCGTCGGCGACGGCTTCATGATGGAGTTTCTGCAAAGCCATACCAATGTCGTCTACCAGCCGCCCGCCACCAGCAAGTACTACAGCGGCATCAACCCGTATGCGCTCGGTTTCGCGATGATGAGCGATATCCGCCGCATCTGCGAAGACCCGACGCCGGAAGACCGCGAGTGGTTCCCCGATATCGCCGGCAGCGACTGGCGCAAGACGCTCGACTTTGCGATGCGCAACTTCAAGGACGAAAGCTTCATCGCCCAGTACCTGTCGCCCAAGCTGATCCGCGACTTCCATTTCTTCGCCGTCCTCGACGACGACAAGAACGAGAAGCTGGCCATTTCCGCCATCCACGACGAATCGGGCTACCGCTATGTGCGCCAGCAGCTGGCCGAGCAATACAATCTCGGCAACCGCGAACCGAATATCCAGGTGTGGAGCGTCAATACGCGCGACGACCGCGCGCTGACGCTGCGCCATACCCAGTTCCAGCGCCGCCCGCTGAACCAGCAGGCCGAAGAAGTACTGAAGCACGTGGCCAGGCTGTGGGGCTTCGACGTCCACCTCGACACGGTTGACCCGAACGGCAATGTGGTCAGTTCGATCGACTGCAAACGGGAAAAACGCAGCAAGAACTGAGTTAGATCAATCATGCCACCCCGACACGATTGGCATTCCGTGTGACACGAAACCGATTTTCTGGGTAATAATAGGCGTCGTTGCGGCCCGTTCAGGCAAGTGACGAACGGTTTCCCGCATGGGCGTAATGCCAACAAGTTGGCCGAACATAAGATTGCCGACAGTCTCGGCAGTCAAACGATGTTCTGCTTCCAGATCAAGCTGCCGTACTATCCCCGATTTCGATAAACAAATCGTTATCGAGAGCCGATTTGTCCTTGCACAACGAGGCCGAATCATGCAGCCAAATGACGGGACCGGGCAGGGATTTCCCGCAGTGGCAGAGGCAATTCAAAGCGTTTTGACCATTAAAAAGCTGTGTTAAAAAAAGAATTCGTAGGTATAATTCGCCGATGTCCCGGATAAAGCTTGCTGGTTTGAACTTTATCTTGTGGGTTTAGTAGCAAAAAAAAAGAGTAGGTATTGGAGAAAGCAGGCATGAATTTTTCGCATGATAAGGAACCAGGCAAGAACGTCACCGGCATTGTCGTCGTGATCGTCTTGCACGCCATCGTTGCTTACGGAATCATTAGCGGTTTGGGTAAGCGCATGGTGACCAAGATGGCCGAAGCCGTTGAGACCAAGATCATTGATGAGGTCAAGCCGCCGCCGCCAAAGGAAGTGCCGCCACCGCCACCTCCACCTGAGATGAAGGCCCCTCCCCCGCCATTCATTCCGCCTGTTGAAGTGAACGTACAGCAACCGGCTCCGGTGACCAATACGATTTCACAATCAACCAACGTAAGACCACAATCGACTGAATTGGCCCGCCCGCAGGCACCAGCTGCTGCTGCCCCTGCCAAGACCGGTATCCATATCCCAGCAGTCGCCGACTTCAGCACTTGCGCAAAGCCAGAATGGCCGAAAGCCTCTTTGCGTAATGAAGAAACCGGTACCGTGACGCTGCGATTCCTGATCGCCACCGACGGCCGGGTGGTTGAGTCTCAAGTCGTGAAGTCCTCTGGCTTCCGCGACCTGGACAAAGCCGCGCAAAATGGTATCGGCAAATGCCGATTCAAGCCGGGCATGACTGACGGCAAACCAGAACAAGCGTGGATGCAAATGCAGTACGTCTGGACGCTGGAATAAAAAAACCGGGACACCCGTCTCATCAAGTGATTTCGTTGTTCGTTCAGCGAACTGAATATTTTAAATTTTTGGAGGAAGCATGTTTAAGAATACCCGTTTGTCCGCTGTTCTGGCGGCTGTGCTGTTGTCCCTGTCGGCAGCTACCGCGCTGGTGTCTGCACCAGCCTTCGCAGCCGACGAGCCAGCAGCCGCACCAGCGGCCAGCGCTCCAGCTGCCGATGCAGCGCCAGCTGTCGATGCAGCAGCACCAGGTGCTGAAGTCAAGCCAGGCGAAAAAGAAGAAGTCAAGAACCCGTACGGCTTCGAAGCTGTCTGGGACGCAGGTTTCGTATCGCGCGGCACCCTGATCATCCTGACCCTGATGTCGATGGGTTCGTGGTACATCATCGTCACCAAGCTGCTCGACCAGATGAAGATCTTCAAGCAGTCGAAAGAGACGACCCAGAAATTCTGGAAGGCTTCGTCGATCGCAGCCGGCGCGGCAACCCTGAAAGACGGTTCGCCATTCCGCTTCATCGCCGAGACCGGCACCAAGGCCATCCAGCACCATGACGGCGCCCTGCTCGAGCAGATCGACCTGTCGACCTGGGTGACGATGTCGATCGCCCGCGCTGTTGAAAAAGTTCAATCGCGCCTGCAAGACGGCCTGTCGTTCCTGGCAACCGTTGGTTCGACCGCACCGTTCATCGGTCTGTTCGGTACCGTTTGGGGTATTTACAATGCACTGATCGCGATTGGCATGTCGGGTAATGCATCGATCGACAAGGTTGCAGGCCCAGTCGGCGAAGCACTGATCATGACGGCATTCGGCCTGTTCGTCGCCGTTCCAGCAGTTCTGGGTTACAACTGGCTGGTCCGCCGCAACAAGTCGGCAATGGAAGATGTCCGCTCGTTCTCGGCTGACGTTCACTCGGTCCTGGTGTCGGGCGCAATGTCGACCAGCCAGGCAGCCGGCGGCTCCAAGAAAATGGGGTAATTGACCATGTCAATGAGTGTCGGATCCGAAGACGGAGAAGAAGATGCAGTCATGTCGGAAATCAACACGACGCCGCTAGTCGACATCATGTTGGTTCTGCTGATTATCTTCTTGATTACGAGCCCGGTTGTATTGCAGCTGCAGAAAATCAAACTGCCGGCTGAAGTCAACCAGGCAATGATTCCAAAGCCAGAAAACGTTAACATCGTTGTTAACAAAGACGGCGACTTTTACTTCAACCAGACCAAACTGGCAGATACCAACGCCCTGTTTGAGTTCTTGAAGAAAGAGTCCGTGAAATTGCCACAGCCAGCAGTGTATGTCCGGGGTGACCAGGAAACGCGCTACGAATTCATCGGCAAGGTGATTTACACGGCACAACGTGCTGGGATTCAGAAGGTTGGCTTCATTACTGAACCACCGGATAAAGGCGGCTGATATTAGCCTGGCCTTGGCAGCCGCGGGGCGTCAACCCCCGCCGGCTGCGATCCCAACATTAGAAAAGGAAACACCATGAGTATGAACGTGGGTGGTGGAAGCAGCGCAGGCGCTGATCCAGAACCAATGATGGAAGTAAACATGACCCCCTTGATCGACGTGATGTTGGTCTTGATTATCATGTTGATTATCACGATTCCGAAGCAGAATCACTCGGTCAATCTGAATATGCCGGTTGGCACCCCGCCGCCGCAGACCAAGGAACCCGTCGTCATTACGATCGACGTGGACTTTGACGGCACGATCCTGTGGGATAACGTGGTTGTTCCCGACCGCGCGACGCTGGAATCGAAGCTGATGGCAGTTGCCAGCCAGGCAGACCAGCCGGAAGTGCATCTGCGCCCTAACAAGCTGGTGCCTTACAAGTCAGTCGCTGGTGTGATGGCGTCGGCGCAGCGTCTGGGCGTGACCAAGATCGGTATGGTCGGCAACGAGCAGTTCCAATAAGCGGTTCTTCAAGCAGCGCATACGCGTGTGACGAAAACGGCAGGCTTTTCTGCCACGAGACGGCAGGAATCCTGCCGTCTCGCTTTTGAAAGAAAGATTTTATCTATGTCCAAATTCCGTCTCGCTCACCTTGGCCTCGTCATGGCCGCCATCGGCTTCACTGCAGCCACTCCCCTGCTGGGCATTTCTTCGGTCGCGGTCGCGGCTGAAACGGTCCGCGCAGAAATCGGCGGCCCGCTGCTAGCGGCGCAGGCGCTGATGAAATCGAACAAACACAAGGAAGCGCTGGCCAAACTGCGCGAACTCGACAGCGTCGGTGGCAAGACTCCGCATGAGGTCTACCTGATCGAGAGCACCCGTGCCGGCGCCGCCGTTTCCGCAAAAGACAACGACACCGCGGCCCGGTCCTATGAAGCCCTGATCGCTTCCGGCAAGCTGCCGGCGGGCCAGTCCGTCAGGTACCTGGAAGGCCTGGTCAGCATCTACATGAACGGTCGGGATTACCCGAAGGCGATCAACGCGATCCAGCGTTCGCTGAAGGAAAAAGACGATCCGCGGATGCGCGCTTACCTGATCCAGACCTACTACGCGATGGGCAACTACGCCCAGGCGACCAAGGACCTGCAGGCAGAGCTCCGGGCTGACGAAAGAGCCGGTCGCGTCCCGTCGGAAGACCAACTGGGCCTGCTGGCCAACCTGCAAACGCGCAGCGGCGACAAAGGCGGCTATGTGGCCACCATCGAGAAGCTCGCTGCCCACTACCCGAAAAAGCGCTACTGGGAAGACCTGTTGAACCGCGTGTCGGGCAAGCCAGGCTTTTCCGACCGGCTGGCGGTGGACGTGTACCGCCTCAAGCTGGTCAATGGCCTGCTGACCAAGCCAAGCGACTACCTGGAAATGGGCCAGCTGGTGCTGCAGGCTGGCGCGCCGGCTGAAGCGATCAAGGCCATCGACAAGGGCTACAAGGCCGGCCTGCTGGGCGTCGGCGCGGACGCAGCGCGCCACCAGCGCCTGAAGGACCTGGCCGACAAGACCCTGGCCGAGTCGACCAAGAACGCCGCCGCCACCGAAGCGACGCTGATCAAGGACAAGGACCATGACGGCCTGGCCAACCTGGGCTACTCGCTGGCCGTGTCCGGCCAGGCAGAAAAAGGCCTGACGATGATGGAACGGGCCATCAAGGACGGCACCAAGGTCGGCGGCTTGAAGCGCGAGCACACGGTCAGGCTGCACCTCGGCCTGGCTTACCTGGCAGCTGGCAAGAAAGCTCAGGCGCTGTCGACCTTCAAGGCGGTCGGCGGCACCGAAGGCACGGCTGAACTGGCCCGCTACTGGATCATGTACATCAATCATCCAACGGCATCGTAAGCGCCCGCGCGCTACGGCAAAAAGCCCCTTTCGCCTGCGCCATGCGCAGTGCTTGAGGGGCTTTTTCTATGGCGCGACGGTTTAGCGGAAGGCGACCCGCACCACCATCGGCTCGCTGATGTCGGCCACCGTGCGCGACTCGTCGACATACTCGACATATCCGGACACGGCCATCGGATCGGTGAGCTTGAGCTGGGCGCTCAGGTGGTGGCCAACCGCCTGGAACGAGTCGCGCGAGGTCGCCACGATGCGGTGCACCGGCTGCTCGTCGATCTGGGCCGTCATATTGCGGTGCGTGCCCGACAGGCGCAGCACGCTGCCATTGGAGAGGGTGTACTCGCGCTTGAAATCGGTGTATTCGGACGCATTCATGCGGAACTGATACTCGCCCTTTTGGGCGGCAATGTTGACGACGGTGTCGTCGGCAGGCTTGGCCCCGGCGACGGCTGGCAGCGCGATGGCAATGGCAATGGCGAGCGAAGTAAATGTTTTCATGGTGGACCCCCGGCTAAGTGATTTGGATAGGGCCGAAGATCTGTTGGAATGTCTTCGGACGCTTTCACTATAGGCCGCATTGGGGCCGAATGCAGCAGGACGCGCTGAACGGACAAAAACGGGGAACAAAATGGCAAAAAACGGGGACGAACGGCGCCCGGTATGGACAGCCCCGGTATTAGATCCCCGTTTGGGGTGTGAAACGGCCCACTTGACCGTATAATCGTCCTTTTAGTCTTACCGGGCGGCAAACCCAGTTTTCCAGCAATGAAGGTATTTCGCGGACTTCCCAATGACAGGGCACGCGCCCCCTGCGCCTTAACGATCGGCAACTTTGACGGTGTCCACCTCGGCCACCAGGCATTGTTGGCGCGCGTGCGCGCCAGCGCCGCCGGACTGGGCCTGGAAGCGGCCGTGATGACCTTCGAGCCCCACCCGCGCGAGTTCTTCGCCGAACGCGCTGGCGACCTGTCCAAGGCCCCCAAGCGCATCGCCAACCTGCGCGACAAGCTGCAGTCGCTGTCAAGCGCCGGCATCGACCGCGTCATCGTCGAACACTTCAGCGCCCATTTCGCGTCGATGCCGCCGCACGAGTTCACCGAGCGGGTGCTGGTGCAGGGCCTGCACGTCAAATGGCTGATGGTGGGCGACGACTTCTGCTACGGCGCCAGGCGGGCCGGCAACGTCGCCTCGCTGATCGAAGCGGGCCAGCAACTGGGCTTCCAGGTCGAGACGCTGCCGACCGTGACGCAAGGCGAGCAAAGGGTGTCGTCGTCGGCCGTGCGCGCGGCCCTGCTTGGCGGCGACTTCGCGCTGGCGCGCCAGCTGCTTGGCCACAATTACGCGATGTCCGGCCATGTGATCCACGGCGCCAAGCTGGGGCGCACGCTCGGCTTCCCGACCCTGAACCTGCGGGTCGCGCACCGCCCTGCCCTGACCGGCATTTTCGTGGTGCAGGTGCACGGCCTGGCGGCCGCGCCGCTGCCGGCCGTGGCCAGCCTGGGCATCCGCCCTACCGTCGAAGACGGCGGGCGCGTGCTGCTCGAAGTGCATGTGTTCGACTACGACCAGTCCTGCTACGGCAAACTGGTGCAGGTCGAATTCCTGGAAAAGATCCGCGACGAGGAAAAATTCGTCGACCTGCCGACACTGACTGCCGCGATCGAACGCGATGCAGTCCATGCCCGCAACTATTTTAAAAAATAAAGCTAACCCTAAAAGAGTGCCATGTCCGATAACAGCAAACCAAGCAAGAAGCCAGAGAGCAAATACCCGGTCAATATGACCGACACGCCGTTCCCGATGCGAGGCGACCTCGCCAAGCGCGAGCCGCAGTGGGTCAAGCAATGGCAGGACAAGAAGATCTATGAGCGCGTGCGCAAGGCAGCGGCCGGGCGGCCGAAGTTCATCCTGCACGACGGCCCGCCATATGCGAACGGCGACATCCACCTGGGCCACGCGGTCAACAAGATCCTCAAGGACATGGTGGTCAAGGCCCGCACCCTGGCCGGCTTCGATGCGCCGTATGTGCCGGGCTGGGACTGCCACGGCATGCCGATCGAAATCCAGATCGAAAAACTGCACGGCAAGAACCTGCCAACGGCCGACGTATTGACCAAGGCACGCGCCTATGCGCATGAGCAGGTCGAGCGCCAGAAGAAGGACTTCATCCGCCTGGGCGTGCTGGGGGAATGGGACAACCCCTACCTGACCATGGCTTATGGGAACGAGGCCGACGAATTGCGCGCCCTCGGCAAGCTGCTCGACAAAGGCTTCGTCTACCGCGGCCTCAAGCCCGTGAACTGGTGCTTCGACTGCGGCTCCGCACTGGCCGAAGCGGAAGTGGAATACCAGGACAAGCGCGACCCGGCGATCGACGTCGGCTTCGCCTTTGCCGAACACGCCAAACTGGCCGCCGCCTTCGGCCTGGCATCGCTGCCGACCGAGACAGGCTTCATCGTCATCTGGACCACGACGCCATGGACCATTCCGTCCAACCAGGCCCTGAACGTCCACCCCGAAATCAAGTACGCGCTGGTGCAGGCCGAGCGCGATGGCAAGCCGCTGCTGCTGATCCTGGCACAGGATCTGGCCGAGGCCTGCCTGGCACGCTACAAGCTCGAAGGCAAGACCATCGCCACCTGCGACGGGCAAGCGCTGGCCGGCATCGGCTTCAAGCATCCGCTGCACGCGCGCGACGCCTTCTATGACCGCCTGTCGCCGATGTACCTGGCCGACTACGTCACCACCGAGAGCGGCACCGGCGTGGTGCACTCGGCACCGGCCTACGGCCTGGACGACTTCATCTCCTGCAAGGCGCACGGCCTGAAGGACGACGAGATCCTCACGCCAGTCATGGGCGACGGCAAATTCGCATCGACCCTGCCGCTGTTCGGCGGCATGACCATCTGGGAAGCCTCCAAGCCGATCTGCGCCGCGCTGACCGATGCTGGCGCCCTGTTCGAAGTGAAGATGTTCGACCACAGCTATATGCACTGCTGGCGCCACAAGACCCCGATCGTCTACCGCGCCACCTCGCAGTGGTTCGCCAGCATGGACAACACGCCGAAGGACGGTGGCCCGAGCCTGCGCGAGACCGCGTTGAAAGGCATCGAGGCGACCAAGTTCTACCCCGACTGGGGCCAGGCCCGCCTGCACGGCATGATCGAGAACCGTCCGGACTGGACCCTGTCGCGCCAGCGCCAGTGGGGCGTGCCGATGGCCTTCTTCATCCACAAGGAGACGGGCGAACTGCATCCGCGCACGCCCGAGCTGCTCGAGCAGGTGGCCAAGCTGATCGAAGCCAATGGCATCGACGCCTGGCTGGCGCTCGACCCGGCTACCCTGCTTGGCGCCGATGCGGCCATGTACGAAAAGAACAAGGACACGCTCGACGTCTGGTTCGATTCGGGCACCACGCACCAGACCGTGCTGCGCGGCTCGCATGCGGCGCAGTCAGGCTTCCCGGCCGACCTCTACCTCGAAGGTTCGGACCAGCACCGCGGCTGGTTCCACTCCTCGCTGCTGACGTCGTCGATGTTGAATGGCGCGCCGCCCTACAAGGCGCTGCTGACGCACGGCTTCACCGTCGATGGCGAAGGCAAGAAGATGTCCAAGTCGCTCGGCAACACACTGGCGCCGCAGAAGATCTCCGATTCGCTCGGCGCCGACATCCTGCGCCTGTGGGTCGCCTCGACCGATTACTCGGGCGAGCTGTCGATCTCCGACGAGATCCTCAAGCGCGTGACCGAATCGTACCGCCGCATCCGCAACACGCTGCGCTTCCTGCTGGCCAACACCTCGGACTTCGAGCCAGGCAAGCACGCCGTGCCGATGGCCGAACTGCTCGAGATCGACCGCTATGCCGTGGCCAGCGTCGCCGCACTGCAGGCCGACATCCTGAACCACTACCAGGACTATGAATTCCATCCGGTGATCTCCAAGCTGCAGAACTTCTGCTCGGAAGACCTGGGCGGCTTCTACCTCGACATCCTCAAGGACCGCTTGTACACCTCAAGCGTAGGCTCGCACGCGCGCCGCTCGGCCCAGACCGCGCTGTGGCACATCACGCAAAGCCTGCTGCGCCTGATGGCACCGACGCTGTCGTTCACGGCCGAGGAAGCATGGCCGATCTTCGCCGGCCAGAAGGCCTATGCCGACAGCATGGAGACCATCTTCACCCAGACCTATTGGGAGCTGCCGGCGGTTGGCGATGGTGCCGCCCTGCTTGAGAAGTACGCCGCCCTGCGCCTTGTCCGCACCGACGTCACCAAGCAGCTCGAAGAACTGCGCGCCTCGGGCGCCATCGGTTCGTCGCTGCAGGCCGAACTGACGATCAAGGCCAGCGGCGCCAAGTACAAGCTGTTGACCAGCCTGGCCGACGATTTGAGGTTCGTCTTCATTACATCGCAGGCAAAAGTGGTGGAAGTGGCAGGCGAAGCCGACGAAGCGGTGGAAGTGGCCGCCTCCGGTGCGCCAAAATGCGAGCGTTGCTGGCATTATCGCGCCGACGTCGGCACCCACCACGACCATACCGGTCTGTGCGGCCGATGCGTCAGCAACCTCTTTGGCAGCGGCGAACAACGCGCCTTTGCCTGATAACCTGGACCCACATGGCAACTAAAAAACCAAGCTTTTCCCCAGCACCCATGTACGCGCCAGCCGGCCTGGCGCCGTGGCTCGGCATTTCGGCCATCATCATCATGCTCGACCAGTTGTCGAAGATCCTGGTGGTGCGCCTGTTTTCGCTTCACGAAGAGCTGGTGGTAACGAGCTTTTTCAACCTGACGCTGGCCTATAACAAGGGGGCCGCGTTCAGCTTCCTGGCCAACCAGGGCGGCTGGCAGCGTTACTTCTTCACGGCACTCGGCATCGGCGCGGCGGCTTACATCATCTACCTGATGAAAAAGCACGCCGGCCAGCGCCTGTTCTGCTGGGCCCTGGCCCTGATCGCCGGCGGCGCCATTGGCAACGTGATCGACCGCATCGTCTATGGCCACGTGATCGACTTCCTCGACTTCCACTTTGCGTGGATGGGCCACTTCCCGGCCTTTAACGTCGCCGACAGCGCCATCACCGTGGGTGCTATCCTGTTTATTATTGACGAACTACGCAGAGTTAACCGGTAGGGTGGGCATGTCGCCGCACTAACAACCGTGCGACGACCCCGTGCCCACGCGGACCGGGTAGACCGTAATATACCGCGTGGGTATGTCACCACACGATAAAGGCAGTATATTTTAGGTGTGGCGACCGCCTTACCCACCCTACGAAAGACTATCATCATGAGCATGGACTTGAAGGGCAAAAACATCGTCCTCGGCCTGTCTGGCGGGGTAGCCTGCTACAAGGCAGCGGAACTGTGCCGCGCGCTGACGCGCGAAGGTGCCTCGGTGCAGGTCGTCATGAGCGATGCGGCGAGCCACTTCATCACGCCCGTCACCATGCAGGCCCTGTCCGGCAACCCCGTGTGGACAAGCCAGTGGGATCCGCGCGTGGGCAACAATATGGCCCACATCGACCTGACCCGCAACGCCGACGCGATCTTGATCGCGCCCTGCTCGGCCGACTTCATCTACAAGCTGGCGCATGGCGTCTGCAATGACCTGCTGTCGACCCTGTGCGCAGCCCGTCCGCGTTCGCTGCCACTGTTGATCGCGCCGGCGATGAACGTCGAGATGTGGGAAAACCCCGCCAATGCCCGCAACGTGGCGCAAGTGATCGCGGACGGCATCAAGGTGCTCGGCCCGGCGGCAGGCGAACAGGCCTGCGGCGAAGTCGGTCTTGGCCGCATGCTCGAGCCGGCAGAACTGCTGGACGAACTGATCGCCGCCTTCCAGCCCAAGGTATTGGCCGGGCGCCGCGTGCTGCTGACGGCCGGCCCGACCTTCGAAGCGATCGACCCGGTGCGCGGCATCACCAATCTGTCCTCGGGCAAAATGGGCTTTGCCGTGGCACGCGCCGCGCGCGAAGCCGGCGCCGAAGTGGTGCTGGTGGCCGGCCCCACCACGCTGCCGACGCCGCATGGCGTCAAGCGCGTCAATGTGCAAAGCGCGCAGCAGATGTACGACGCCGTCATGGCCGACATCAAGGGCCAGCACATCTTCATCGGCGTGGCCGCCGTGGCCGACTGGCGCGTCGCCAATTCGAGCGACCAAAAATTAAAAAAGCAGGCTGACGGCAGCACGCCCGACCTGAAGTTCGAACAGAACGCCGACATCCTGGCCTCGGTGGCGGCCACCACCTCGATCTCGGGCTGGCCTTACTGCGTCGGCTTTGCGGCCGAATCGGAAAACCTGGTTGAATACGGCGCGGTCAAACGCGAGAAAAAAGGCATCCCCCTGCTAGTGGGAAATATCGGCCACCAGACTTTCGGCCAGGACGAAAACACCATCATCCTGTTCGACGACAATGGCCACACGGTACTTGAGCGGGCCGACAAACTGACGCTGGCGCGCCAGCTGGTATCGGAAATCGCCAAGCGCATCGAACAATCATCACTGCTCAACTGATAATGAAAACAATCGACATCAAGATCCTCGACCCGCGCATGAAGGAACAGCTGCCGGCCTACGCCACCCCGGGCAGCGCCGGGCTGGACCTGCGCGCCTGCATCAACGAGCCGCTCACGATCGAGGCCGGGGCCACGGTGCTGATCCCGACCGGGCTGGCGATCCATCTGGCCGATCCGGGCTATGCCGCCATGATCCTGCCGCGCAGCGGCATGGGCCACAAAAACGGCATCGTGCTCGGCAATCTGGTAGGCTTGATCGACTCCGACTACCAGGGCCAGCTGATGGTATCGACCTGGAACCGCGGCCACAGCGCCTTCACGCTGCAGCCGATGGAACGCCTGGCCCAGCTGATCGTGGTGCCAGTCCTGCAGGTCGGTTTCAACGTGGTCGAGGAATTCGACAGCAGCGAGCGCGGCGCCGGCGGTTTCGGCAGCACCGGCAAGCACTGATCCAATAACGAAAAAAAACAAGAGGAAGCGATGACACGCACGACAGCCCTGATTCCCCTACTGCCCATCCTGCTGCTTGCAGGCTGCTCGTTGCTGCGCCCCGCGCCAAAGCCGGCGCCGGCGGTAGTGGCACCCGCACCAGTGAAAGAAGCTTTGGCACCAGTGCTCACGCCGCGCATGGCCGCCAATGCCGAAATCCTGTCGAAAATGGCCGCCTTGCAGGACCGCCTGTACCAGGTGGGCGCCCCGCTGCTGATCGCCAACGCCGACCTGTGCAAGGCGCAGGCCCGCAACCTGCTCGGCTTCACCGCCAAGAACCGCCATTCCTACCCGGGTGAATTCAACGAAGCGGCGCATATCGCCTTCGGCATGGGCGAACGCCTGCAGGTGTCGGGCGTACTGGCCGGCAGCGGCGCGGCACGTGCTGGCCTGCGCCGCGGCGACAGACTGGTCGCGGCAGAAGGCAAGCCGCTGCCCACGGGCGACAATGCCGAATTGACGGCCGGCGCCGTATTTGGCCCGCTGGTCGGCAACCATGCCACCATCAAGATGGCGCTCGAGCGCGCTGGCACAGCCATGGTGCTGCCGGTGCCGGTCACGCGCGCCTGCGGCTATCGCATCGAGCTCGGCAACGCCGACAACGTCAACTCCTACGCCGACGGCAGCCGCGTGCTGGTCACGCGCGGCATGATGCAGTTTGCGCAGACCGACGACGAACTGGCCTACGTCATGGCCAAGGGCATGGCCCACAACATCCTCGGCCATGCCGCTGCCATGCGCCAGACCAGCACCCTCGGCGCCATGATCGACAACCTGGTACTGATCAAACCAGATACCTCGCTGCTGATCGGCTCTTCCGGCATCAAGCCGACCCCGCACGAACTCGATACGGCGGCCGACAGCCTGGCCCTCTACCTGGCCGCGCGGGCAGGCTACAATATCGAAGGCGCCGGCCGCTTCTGGCAGCGCCTCGCAGCGGCCTATCCTGAAACGGTGTTGAACGGCTATGTCGCCAACCACCGCGCTACCGCATTCCGGGTTGCGGCGATTGAAAAGACGGCCACCGAAATCAAACTCAAACAAGCTAGCAAGAAGCCACTGACGCCATGAAAAAGCTGCCCCTGATCCTGATCCTGTTGTTGACGCCAATGCTGGCCCATGCGGCCAAATGGACCAAGGTGGGCACCGGCCCGGGCAGCGTGTTCTACATCGACAAGAGCAGCATCATCAAGTCGGGTAACGGGCAAAAGGCGTGGTCGCTGATCTCGTACGCGAAAGAGCAGTCCACGCCGGACGGCAAGTCCTACACCTCGGTCAAGGCGCTGCATCTGTATTCGTGCGACGAGCGCACCACGACCCTGCTGTCGGAAGTGTTCTATCCCGACGCCCTCGGCAAAGGCCACACGGTGCAGACCTTCAAGTATGAGAAGTTCAGCGCCGAAGACATCATCCCCGACAGCATTACCGACGTCGCGCTCGGCGTCATTTGTAAGAGGTAGGGTGGGCGGGACCGCCGAGGGCTGCGTGCCCACGCGCATGCTGGCGTCACATCCCCACGTGGGCACACAGTGCCCACCCTACGGTGGTGCCGCAACAAGCGCTCGGCGTCATCTGTAAGAGGTAGGGTGGGCGGGACCGCCGAGGGCTGCGTGCCCACGCGCATGCTGGCGTCACATCCCCGCGTGGGCACGGGGTCGTCGCACGGTTGTTGGTGCGACGACATGCCCACCCTACGGTGGTGCCGCAACAAGCGCTCGGCGTCATCTGTAAGAGGTAGGGTGGGCGGGACCGCCGAGGACTGCGTGCCCACGCGCATGCTGGCGTCACATCCCCGCGTGGGCACGGGGTCGTCGCACGGTTGTTGGTGCGACGACATGCCCACCCTACGGTGGTGCCGCAACAATGCACCTAGAAGTCGGGGAAGAAGGTCACCATCACCCACGTCAATACGCCGCAAAAAACAACGCCACCCAGCAGCACCAGCAGCAAACGGCCGAACTTCGGCACGCCATCGTCTTTTTTTGTATCATTGTCCATCTTCACCCACCGTGCATAGTCGTCAAGCGTCCAGTATAACGCCTCGGCTGCCGACCCAATGGACAGTATCGACCTCGAAGTGCTCAAGACAGCCTCAGGCTGGCTGCATGCCGGCCATCGCTGCCAGCTGGTCACCGTCACCAAGACCTGGGGCTCGAGCCCGCGGCCGGTCGGCGCCATGCTCGCCATCTGCGACGACGGCTGCGTGGTCGGCTCGGTCTCGGGCGGCTGCATCGAGGACGACCTGATCGCGCGCGTACGCGAGCACGGCATCGAACGCACCCGCCCCGAAGTGGTCAGCTACGGCATCAGTGCCGACGAAGCGCACCGCTTCGGCCTGCCATGCGGCGGCACCATCGAACTGGCGATCGAACCGCTGCACACCGGCAGCGGCATCGACGAACTGCTGGCGCGGCTGGAGCAGCATGAACTGCTGGCGCGCCGCGTCAACCTCGATACCGGCGCCGTCACGCTGGACAAGTCCAGCCCCGGCCAGGCCACCCAGGTCAAGGATGGCGTGCTGACCACCTTGCATGGCCCGCGCTGGCGACTGTTCATCATCGGCGCCGGCCAGCTGTCGCGCTTCCTGGCCCAGGTGGCAAGCGCCATGGACTACCATGTCACCGTGTGCGACCCGCGCGAAGAATACCGCGCCGGCTGGAGCATGCCCGGCGTCGAACTGGTGCACGCAATGCCGGACGACCTGGTGATCGACGCCCGGCTCGACCCCTGCTGCGCCGTCGTCGCCCTGACCCACGACCCCAAGCTCGACGACCTGGCCCTGATGGAAGCGCTCAAGTCCGACGCCTTCTATGTCGGCGCGATCGGCTCGCGCGCCAACAACGCCAGGCGGCGCGAGCGGCTCAAGCTGTTCGACCTCGACGACGCACAGCTGGCGCGCCTGCACGGACCGATCGGCCTTTACATCGGCAGCAAGACGCCGGCCGAAATCGCGATCTCGATCCTGGCCGAGATCACGGCCGTCAAGAACGGCGTGTCCGACCGGCTCAAGGTGCAGCATGCCCATGCGCTCTCGATTCAAAAGCAAGAACCGGCTGGCGACAGCGCCTGCGGCACCCCATACTGAAACACCGACACCTACCGGAACAAGAATATGAGCACCGCCAACCTGCTACGCCTGATCCTGCTTGCCGCCATCTGGGGCAGCTCCTTCCTGTTCATGCGCATTGCCGCCCCGGTGCTTGGCCCTGCCCTGCTGATCGAATACCGGGTCGCCTTTGCCGCGCTATTTCTCGCCATCGTCGCCGTGTTCGTCAAAAAGCGCCTGGATCTGCGCACCAACTGGAAGCACTACCTGATCCTTGGCCTGTTCAATTCCGGACTGCCGTTCCTGATGTTTGCGTTTGCGGCACGTACCTTGTCGGCCTCGGTCATGTCGGTGATTAATGCGACCGCGCCGATGTTCGCGGCCCTGATCGGCGCGATCTGGATGCGCCAGACTGTCAGCAAGCGCGTCGCTGCAGGCCTGTTGCTGGGCACCTGCGGCGTGGCCCTGCTGGTCGGATTCGACCATGTCAGCACGCTGGAGGGCGCGGGACTGGCAATTGCGGCGGCAGTGTTTGCCTCCTTCAACTACGGCGTCGCCAGCGTGTACACCAAGGCCGCCAAAAGCGTGGAACCGTTCGCCAATGCCCATGGCAGCATGTGGGCCGCCACCATCTGGGTGCTGCCGGCCGCACTATTCTTCCCGGCTCCCGCCGCTGCAACTACCGGCACCATGGCTGCCGCGCTGGCGCTGGGCATCATGTGCACCGGCGTGGCCTATCTGCTGTATTTTGGCCTGATCCGTGACGTCGGCATGACGTCGGCGCTGACCGTCACTTTCCTCAATCCCCTGTTCGGCATTCTGTGGGGCGTGCTGTTCCTGCAGGAGACCATCGGCTGGCACACGATCGCCGGATCGGCCATCGTCATCGGCGGCACCGCGCTGGTGACCGGGTACAAGCCGAGCTTCGGCACCCGCCGCACCGCCACCAGCTGAAGTGGGAGCGCACTTGCAGCAGTTCGCCATCGCCCTGCCCAAGGACTACCGCATCAAGGACCTGTTCGGCTTCCATGGCCGCGACCGCGAACGCATCGCCGAACAGATCTTCCCCGACCGCCTGCGCAAAGGCATCATGCATGGCGGCGTGCCGCTGGTATTCGAAGTGACCCTGTCGGACGGCGAGGCGCGCTGCACGGTCGACGCCGATGGCGCGATGCCGCCCGACGCCGAACTGCTGGAGGTGCTGCGCAGCATACTGGGCCTGCGCATCGACCCGGCCCCCTTCGTCAAGCTGGCCAGGAAAGACCCGCTGCTCGCTCCTCTGGTCAAGCGCCAGCCGGGGCTGCGCATCATGCAGTCGGCCACCATCTTCGAGGCGCTGACCTGGGCCATCATCGGCCAGCAGATCAACCTGACCTTCGCCATCGCACTGCGCCGCACCTTCATCCTGCAAGCGGGCAGCGCGCATAGCAGTGGCCTGTGGTGCTACCCGGAAGCCGACCGGGTCGCCCGGCTCGATGTGCAGGAACTGACCAGCCGCAAGTTCTCGCGCTCGAAAGCCGACACGCTGCTGCGCCTGGCCCAGCTGGTTGACAGCGGCGCCCTGGTACTGGACCGCCATGGCGACCTGGCGGCGACGTCGGCTGCGCTGCTGGCCATCAAAGGCATCGGCCCGTGGACGGTCAATTACGGCCTGTTGCGCGGCTACGGATTTGCCGACTGCTCGCTGCATGGCGATGTGGCGATCCGCGCCGCTCTGCAAACGCTGCTGGGCGAAGACAGCAAACCCGACATGGCGCGCACGGAAGCGCTATTGAAAACGTGGGCGCCACATCGCACGATGGCAGCCGCCCATTTGTGGGCCAGCCTGGGCCATGCCGAGGTCGAGGCGCCTTAGCGCAGCCTGGCGTGCAGCGCATCGATCAGCGCGCGCCGATTGAACGGGTCATCCGTCATGACGATATCGGGCTGCAGCAGGCTCGACGCCTTCTGGCCGGCCGGGCGGTCCAGCACGAAGCGGGGTATCGTCAAACCGAGCCCGGTATGCGGCAAGACGAATTGCTGCACGCCGCCTGTGGTGCGCGTATCGGCAACGCCTGGCGCGCCGACCAGGGTGGCGAACTTAAAATCCTGCATGACGTTGGCAAACAGTACGGCCGACGAATAGGTCATGCGCCCCACCAGCACATAGACTTTGCCGGAATAATGCAATGGATGAGAAAGCTGCGGCTGCACCCAGCTGTCGACTTGCCCGCGCACGATGTCACCGACTTTTTCCGAGCCGCTGGCGCGCCCCGGGATCACCATCTTGACGTAATCCGAACCATTGCGGAAAGGCTTGTCAGCAATGTACTTGAGCAAGCCTTGCTTCCACATATCGTCATCACCGCCGCCGTTATCGCGCACGTCGATCAGCAAGGTCTTTACCTTTTTGTCGCGCAAGGTGGTGAATGCCTGCTCGGCGAAGGCAAAGAAGCGCGCCTTGTCGGGCCACAGGAAAGAACCGACCGTCAATAGGGCGACATGATCGGGCAGCATATCCAGCCGGTAGTTGCGCTCGAACTCGACATCGTCGCGCATCAGCGCCGGAATCGCCTTGCTGCCTGGCTTGCCGACAACTTGCACCTGTCCTGCCTTGCTCAGCTGCAGTTCATACTGCTCCGGGGCGCCGACCATTTTCCAGTAGTACAACCACCACCGGTCCGACAGGACATTGGCGCGCAACGCGGCCGTGTCGCCATAGCTGCGCGCCAGCATGTGCACGGCAAGCTCGCTGGCCGGCATGCCGTTGATGGAATCGATGCGCATGCCGGACAGTGCACTGGCGCCGCCGCCCAGTTCAGCCTTGATGAATACGCTGCCATCTTGCTCCACGACTACTTCGTAGGGAAAGAAGCGGCCACCTTGTTCAAGGTGCGCCCGCATCAGCCGTTCGCGGTCGGGCGGCACCACGCTCATGTGGGCGTCGGAAAAAACTGGATTGAGTGTGGACATCAGGCGCCACGCTTCATCCCGGCTCATCGGTGCAGTGAACCTGGCTTCGATGTCGCGATAGGCTTGAGCCAGGGCATCGGGCTTGACCGAATGGCTGGGCGCCGGATGGGTCTTGGCGATGGCCTCCTGCAGGAAGCGCAAGTCCTGTTGCAACTGCTGGGGAGTCAATCGAGATTCAGGCCGCGGCGCATGCGCCAGGGCAGGGGCCATGGCGGCCAGCGGCAGGCATAAGGCCAGGAGTCGGAAAATGGAGTGCATTGAAGACCTTGTCAAAGTGTTTGGAAACCTCTTGCTTAGTGTTGGGAAAATTGCTTTTAAATTAAATTTACCCAAGACATCAGTGTAACCCGAACCACCTGCAATAGAATCGACACTTGACCCTCACGTCGCGTGAGGCTGCAAGCTGACCATACGCATGAAGACAAGGAGGCATTCGATGTTGTTAAAAGTGGGAGAACTGGCGCGCCATGCCGGCTTGACGGTACGCACGCTCCACCACTACGACGAGATCGGGTTGCTCACGCCTTCGGCGCGTTCCGATGCCGGCTATCGACTGTACAACCGGGCTGACATCGGCCGATTGCACCAGGTCCAGGCGCTGCGGCGTTTTGGCCTGTCGCTGGCTGACATCGGAGCTTTCCTGGCGAATCCGGACGCCGACCTGGCGACAGTCGTGGAGCAGCAGCTTGCCGCACTTGCGCGCCAGATGGCGCAGGCACGTGAACTGCACGGGCAGTTGACACAGCTGCACCTGCAGCTGAAGACAGGACAGGAACCGGAGCTCGCCAATTGGCTAAAGACTTTGGAGCTCATGACCATGTACGACAAATATTTTTCGAAAGAAGAAAGGAAACAGATCCCCCTCCTCCACGAACCCGCGCTGACGGACTGGCCGGCGCTGGTGGCCGAGGTGCAGGCTCTGATCGACAGCGGCGTACCTGCTGCCGACGCCAGGGCCCGGCAACTGGCAGGCCGATGGATGGAAATGCTGGTGCGTGACACCAACGGTAATCCCGCCTACCTGTCGCGGCTTGATGCGATGCACCTGCAGGAGCCGGCAATACAGCAACAAACGGCAATCACGCCTGCGCTCAGGGATTACATCCTGCGGGCCAATTCCGAAAGGCGGCTGGCCGTCTATGCAAATTATTTGAAGTCCGACGAACTGGAATTCATGGCGGCCAATATCGACAAGCACAGCGCACAATGGCCACCGCTGATCGCAGCCGTCGCCAAGGCAATCGACAGTGGCGTGGCGCCAGGCTCGGCGGAAGGCCGGCGGCTGGCATTTCATTGGTTGGCACTGTTTCGCAGCTATGCCGGAGACGACCCTCAAACCCATGCACGTATTCGCCTGGCCCACCAGCAGGAGCCCGAACTGAACGTTGGCAGCTTTGTCACGCCAGCCATGATCAAGTTCGTGCAAGAAGCCGCGGCCGCCGCAGCTTTGTAGACTGTTAACCGAAAAACCGTTGACTCTTTTGCAAGAATCAACGGTTTTAAGTTTGGTTGCGGGGGGTGAGACAGGGGTTTCGCGGGGCACTGCACCGCGTCTGTCGAACGGATCGGCCATGCTTGGCCGATCTCCTACCGCCTAGAGTGTTTGGTTGCGGGGGTGAGACAGGGGTTTCGCGGGGCACAGCACCGCGCCTGTCGAACGGATCGGCCATGCTTGGCCGATCTCCTACCGCCTAGAGTGTTTGGTTGCGGGGACAGGATTTGAACCTGTGACCTTCGGGTTATGAGCCCGACGAGCTGCCAGACTGCTCCACCCCGCGTCTGTATGTCAGTATTATAGGTCTTTTTGAGGTTTTAGGCAATCTCAATCCAAATTTAATGTGCGATAGCACCATGTAATCGGCCGCACTCCCAGTCAGCCAAGCCGCCGTGGCCCGGGCAATCGGTGTAAAGTACGGTTATCACCCTTTTTTGGCGTCCCATGAAATTCTGTTCCGAGTGTGCCAATCCGGTATCGCTGACCATCCCCGAAGGCGATAACCGGCCCCGCTACGTCTGCGTCCAGTGCACGACCATTCATTATCAAAATCCCAAACTTGTCGTCGGTTCAATCCCGGTATGGGAACAGGATGGCAAGCTGCAGGTGCTGCTGTGCAAGCGCGCGATCGAGCCCCGCTATGGCTACTGGACCCTGCCGGCCGGTTTCATGGAAAACAATGAAACGACGGCCGACGCCGCCCGCCGCGAGACCGAGGAAGAAGCGGGCGCCAATATTGAACTGGGCGGCCTGTTCACCCTGCTTAATGTGGCCCAGGTGCACCAGGTCCACCTGTTCTACCTGGCCACCCTGCGCGATCTCGACTTTGCCCCCGGCGTCGAAAGCCTGGAGGTGCAGCTATTTGAAGAGCAGCAGATCCCGTGGGACGAGCTGGCCTTCCCGACCATCCGCGTCACCCTGGAACTGTTCTTCGCCGACCGCGTCAAAATGAGGGAAGGCGCGAAGTCCTATGGCTTCCACAGCCAGGACATTGTGCGCCCGATGCGATCGTCCGAATCTGGCTGACCATGATCCCCTGGCTCGACAGCAACGCGCCGTTTCCCGACGTGTCCGAGGCGCTGACCGCCGACGCGCCCGGCCTGCTGGCCGCCGGCGCCGACCTGTCGCCCCAGCGCCTGCTGGCAGCCTACCGCAACGGCATCTTCCCCTGGTATTCGGAGGGCCAGCCGATTCTGTGGTGGAGCACCGACCCGCGCATGGTACTGATGACGTCCCGGTTCCGCATCCGCGACAGCCTGCGCAAGCGCCTGCGCCAGGTCGAGCGCAGCCGCGAGTCCAACGGGCCGTGGCAGGTCAGCTTCGACCGCGCCTTCGAAGCCGTCATGCTGGCCTGCGCTGCGCCGCGCCGCGAAGGCCCTGGCACCTGGATTTCCGACGCCATCGTCAGCGGCTACACCGGCCTGCACCAGCTCGGTTTCGCCCATTCGGCCGAGCTGTGGCACGACGGCCAGCTGGTCGGCGGCGCCTACGGCGTGTGCATCGGCCGCATGTTCTACGGCGAATCGATGTTCGCCCGCGTGACCGACGCCTCCAAGATCGCACTGGCCTACCTGGTCGCCCACCTCAGGCGCAACGGGGTCGAGATGATCGACTGCCAGCAGGAGACGGCCCACCTGGCTTCGCTGGGCGCGACGCCGATCTCGCGCGCGGCCTTCCTGGCCCATGTGGGCAAGGCCATCGAACTGCCGCCGGTCGATCCGTGGCTTCCCGGCACACCGTTTGACGATTGACGGTCAAGATGCCGATCTTTCGCTACAATAGGATCAACCCAGACCAAGACCATCAGCGGATCCGCGTTCGAAAGCCCGGCATGACTCAACTGAACGACCTGCCCTTCTCGACCCTGCAGTTCTATACGACTGCGCCCTACCCGTGCAGCTATCTCGACGCACGGCAGGCACGTTCGCAAGTGGCCACGCCCTCGCACCTGATCAACGCCGACGTCTACTCCGAGCTGGTCAAGAGCGGCTTTCGCCGCAGCGGCATCTTCACCTACCGGCCCTACTGCGAGGGCTGCAAGGCCTGCGTACCGGTGCGGGTCAAGGTCAGCCTGTTCGAGCCGAACCGCGCCCAGCGCCGCGCCTGGGCAAAGCATGGCGACATGGTCGCCACCGTCGCCACGCTGTCGTTCTCGGACGAGCACTACGACCTTTACCTGCGCTACCAGACCACGCGCCACGCCGGCGGCGGCATGGACCAGGACAGCCGCGACCAGTACGCCCAGTTCCTGCTGCAAAGCCGCGTCAATACCCGCCTGGTCGAGTTCCGCGAGCCCGACGGCCTGCTGCGCATGGTGTCGATCATCGACGTGCTGTCGGACGGCCTGTCGTCGGTCTACACCTTCTTCGACCCCGATGTGGCCAGGGCCTCGTTCGGCACCTTCAATGTGCTGTGGCAGATCGCGCAGGCGCGCGATCTGGGCCTCGAGCATGTCTACCTCGGCTACTGGATCGAGCAAAGCCCGAAAATGGCCTACAAGATCAACTTCAAACCGCTCGAGGCGCGCATCAACGGCCAGTGGAGCGAGCTGCCCTGATCGCTGCCGCGTGGGGTGGATGCTACCCACCCTACCACTGCTGCCGCGTGGGGTGCGATGCTGACCACCCTGACACTGCCGCCGCGTGGGTTGCGAAGCTGACCTCCCTGACACTGCAGCCGCGTGCTCAGCGAAGCTACCCACCCTATTACGGCCACGCGGTAAAATAGCGTTCCTCTTCCCCTTTGCGTGGGTGCTGCGCCATGCGCCCGGCCCACCTGACACCATGTCCGAAAAACTCCTGTATGCCCTGACCCGTCCGCTGCTGTTCTCGCTCGACGCGGAAGACGCACATAACCTGACGCTGCCGGCCCTGCGCCGCGCTTGCGCGCTGGGACTCACCCGCCTGCTCCCCAAGCCGAAGGCCGATCCGCGCACCGTCATGGGCATCACCTTTCCCAACCCGGTCGGGCTGGCGGCAGGCCTGGACAAGGACGGCGCCTACATCGACGGCCTGGCCAGCCTGGGCTTCGGCTCGATCGAAGTCGGCACCGTGACGCCGCGCGCGCAGCCGGGCAACCCGAAGCCGCGCATGTTCCGCCTGCCGCAGGCGAACGCCATCATCAACCGCATGGGCTTCAATAACGGCGGCGTCGATGCCTTCGTGGCCAATGTGCAGGCCTCGAAGTTCTACCAGAACCGCGACGGCGTGCTGGGCCTGAACATCGGCAAAAATGCCGACACGCCGATCGAGAAGGCGGCGGACGACTATCTGCTCTGCCTCGACAAGGTCTACCCGTACGCCAGCTACGTGACGGTCAATATCTCCTCGCCCAACACCAAGAACCTGCGCCAGCTGCAGGGCGCCTCGGAAGTGGACGCCCTGCTGGCCCAGCTCAAGGACGCGCAATCGCGCCTGGCCGACCGCCACAAGCGCTATGTGCCGCTGACGCTCAAGATCGCGCCGGACATGGACACCGAACAGGTCAAGAACATCGCCGCCGCCCTGATGCGCCACAAGATCGACGGCGTCATCGCCACCAACACGACGCTGTCGCGCACGGCCGTCGAAGGCATGCAGCACGCCGGCGAAGCGGGCGGCCTGTCCGGCGCGCCGGTGTTCGAACTGTCGAACATCGTGATCCGCGCGCTCAAGGCGGAGCTGGGCGACGCGCTGCCGATCATCGGCGTCGGCGGCATCCTCAAGGGTGCCGATGCCAGGGCCAAGATCGACGCCGGCGCGCAGCTGGTGCAGCTCTACAGCGGCCTGATTTACGCCGGACCGGCGCTGGTGCTCGAGTGCGCGAAGGCCTTGCGGGAGGGCTGCTGATCATGCAGAAGGTCAAGTTGGGCAGCAGCGCGCTGGAAGTGTCGAAGGTCTGCCTCGGCAGCATGACGTGGGGCGAGCAAAACAGCGAAGCCGAGGCGCACAGCCAGCTCGATTACGCGCTCGAACGGGGCATCAATTTCATCGACACGGCCGAGATGTACCCGGTCAGGCCGAGCCCCGATACCCAGGGCGCCACCGAGCGCTTCATCGGCAGCTGGCTCAGGAAGTCCGGCCAGCGTGCCAACATCGTGCTGGCCACCAAGGTCGCGGGACCCAACGCGTCGATGCACTGGGTGCGCCAGGGCCGCAACAACCTCGACCCGCGCAATATCCGCGCCGCCGTCGAGTCCAGCCTGCAGCGCCTGCAGACCGACTATATCGACCTGTACCAGCTGCACTGGCCAAGCCGCAATGTGCCGATCTTCGGTGCCCGCACCTTCAATCCGAAACATGAACGCGCCAGCGTCGCCATCGAGGACACGCTGGCCGTGCTGGGCGAACTGATCGACGCGGGCAAAATCCGCCACATCGGCGTGTCGAATGAAAGCGGCTGGGGCGTATGCGAATACATCAAACAGGCCGAGTTGAAAGGCCTGCCACGCATCGACACCATCCAGAACCTGTACAACCTGACGGCGCGCCACTTCGAGACCAGCCTGCTTGACGAAGTGTGCTACCGCGAGAACGTCAGCCTGCTGGCGTACAGCCCGCTGGCCTTTGGCCAGCTGAGCGCCAAATACCTCGACGACCCGAAGGCGCACGGGCGCCTGACGATCTTTCCGCCCAACTGGAGCCCGCGCTACCTGCGTCCGGCCGTGCTGGAAGCGGTCAGGCAGTACAGCGCGCTGGCGCGTGCCAACGGCATGAGCCCGGCCCAGATGGCGCTGGCGTGGTGCTACTCGCGCTGGTTCGTGGCCTCGACCATCATCGGCGCGACCACGCTGGCCCAGCTAAAAGAGAACATCGATGCCACCGGCATTACCCTGTCGGGCGAGGTCGTCGATGCGATCAACGCCATCCACGCCCGCCTTCCCGATCCAGGGCAATAAGCCGGGCCTGCCATGTCGCCGTCCCTTTCTTAATCAGTCCGCCTTGCAGGCGTCTATCATGAAATCCTCCTGACGCCGGTGGCGTGAAAGGCGACGCTCGACCTGCTGGTGAGCCTGATGATTGGTATGTTCGATCAGTATCAGAGCCGCCTGGAGCGCGTCGCTCATACTGCTGGCCGCTGCGCGCATGGCATCCATGGGTGAGATCGGTGTGCTGGTCGCATGGCGTTCCAGTTGGTGCCGCAACACGGATGCGATCGTCCAGTTTTTCTCGCCCGGACGGCGCACCCACAAGTCGCGCCAAGCGTTTCGCCCATCCCCGGCGACAGCGATCGTCAATTGACGTGGTGACACAGCGCGCCCCTGAAAGACCAGCTCGTCACCCAGGACGTCTGCGTAGTGCCACGATGCACCAACATGCATCCGTAGCTTGGTTTGGTCAGGCAGGAACAGGCATTTCCATTGGTAGCCGCGTAGCGGAGTGATCACTTCGCGCTGCGCGGCCATCCATTGTTGTAGCGCACGAATGACCGCCTCGCTGGTCGTCAGCGTACTGCCGGAAGTACGCAAATAGGCGCTCAATTCGGCGTGAGCGGCGGGCGGTACGACTGTTTGACCCTCTCTGGCATTCATGCTTATTTCCTCTGTTATTGTTGTCCGGTCGTGTCTCGTTCTGTCTTTGTTAGACAAGCACTTGTTCACGGAGTTCAAACCAGCCAAAACTAGACACAACCAGGCATGCAAACGAGGCGCGTTGCCATAGGGGTGGCACAGTGCCCACATCATCTCCGCACCGGCCAATTGTTGCGGGCGAAGAGCAGGCAGCAATTTACTTTGGGGGTTGGCCGCTACGGGGGCGGAAGCCGACGGTCAGGTTCGCCCCCTGAGGGCCGGGCATACGACAGCCCTGCAAATCCAAGCGGATCAATTGTGATGCGAATAGGTGGCAATTTTGCCGTGCAAATTCGTGGCGATATCCGAACGAATACTCAATCCGCAGGCGGGAAGGCTTTAGCTTGGCATCGCGGGCAATACAGGTATAAGGTTCTGCCGTTGCTCAACATTAACGAACCGGCACGATACCGCTGGATTGCCCAGATACCTGTGACGCCGTTGTTGAAGGCGACTTCCCCGCTGGCATAGCAGGGCGACCAGTCGAGCATGTGAAAGTAATCGTGTTCGGCAACTTCGAAAGCGTTGCCGATGTACTCACGGATTTCCTGATTGCTAAGCCTAAAATCTGTGCATTGGGCCTCTGGTCCACCCAAAGCCGGGGACGTCGCGCCGCTGTTGCGGATAGTGACGGTGCTGATCGGCGAAAGATGTGTCTTGCGCATATTCGGTTCAGTTCCTGAACCATCGCCCATTGCCAGGGTTGCGCTTGCTGCAACACCAAAGAGAAGTGAAGCGACTACCATACTGCGCTTCCGGCTTCAGTCGGGTTCTTACGCGAGACGACCGGGTGCCTGAATATCTGAGTCATCGGTATTCCAAAAGTCGAAGTGAGCTCAGCAACCAGCCAGCGAAGCGAATCGTTTTGCTGCCCATTGACGGCTTCATATACCCCCTGCTCAGCCGGATTCTGACCTTTGCCGGTTACCACAGCACCAACAATCTCAATCCCGACGCTATCCTCGTTCGAGGGATATCGCTGAGGCACCTGCTTCGCCATTTCCATCCTGTGTTCGGTCTTTGGACTGAAGTGTTTCAGCGCCTTGAGCTCGGTCGGACTACATTTATACTCAGCGACACAGCGCGCCCGGAGTTTTCCCGCATGCCAAGTCTGGCGGAACAACGACGCGGTCTGGTAAATCGTGCCGTCCTTGTCAATCAAGAAGTGCGCCCCGTTCGCGTTTTGCCTCAAGTAGCTACTTAGACTGGAGGCGCCGGACGCGCCGCCGGTCTGATGAACGATGATCCCGCTGATTCGCTGTCAAACTCCCCGCTCGATTAGAGGGCGTGGCGAGCGCTGTATTCGTGCATTGAGAATGTAACCCAGAGTGTCTACATGGAACATCATGTCACCTTTTCTTCAGGGTTAATTTGACAGCGCCAAGCGCGCCAGTCGCTCAGCCTGGACCGCCAGTTCCTCCTTGATGCTGCTGACTGCACACCGAGATTGTCTCTCGGATATTTCACTCAAGAATTACACGAGATCAATCCTTCGGCGCGCGCGTGTTCAACCCGAAGCACGAATGCGCCAGCGTTGCCAGCGACGACGCGAATGCGCCAGCGTTGCCAGCGACGACGCGCTGGGCTTGCTGGATGAACTGATCAAGGAGAATGAAAGCGGCTGGGGCGTATGCGAATACCTCAAGCAGGCCAAGTTGACAGGTCGCTCGAGGCGGGCGGGCGGTACTGCGCGCTGGCCCGGCTAAGAGAGAACATCGATGCCACCGGCATTACCCTGTCGGGCGAGGTCGTCGATGCGGTCAACGCCATCCACGCCCGTCTTCCCGATCCAGGGCAATAAGCCGGTGGCCCAGCTAAGAGAGAACATCGATGCCACCGGCATTACCCTGTCGGGCGAGGTCGTCGATGCGATCAACGCCATCCACGCCCGTCTTCCCGATCCAGGGCAATAAGCCGGGCCAGCTTAGAAGCTGTGGCGCAGGCCAAGGTTGAAGGCGCGGTTGCCCGAGCCTGCTTCGGTGCCGTGGCCGACGGTGTAGCCGCTGCCGTTGGTGTTCCTGATCTTGGCGAACGAGGTGTAGATATCGCTGCGCTTGGACAGGCGGTACACATAGCCGATCGCCAACTGCGATGCATCCTGGTTGAAGGCAGTCTTGTCGTTGTTGCGGATATACGAGCCGATCAAAGTACCGCCTGACACCGGCATCGTAAAGCCCACCAGCATATCGATGCTGTCGGTCGAAGGGGTCGCCTTGACGCCACCATACGGCGTGCCCGAATTGGGCAGCGGGGCGCTGCTGGCGCCGTTGTTGCGCATGATTGCGCCGAACAGCTTCTTGCCATTGACGGTCACATTACCAGCCAGCAGCAGGTTGCGGGCAATCTTCGCCGGCACCGCGCCGGCAGCGGTAGCGACACTGGTATCGCGGTTGTTGTAAGCCAGGCGGAGGTTGACGTCGTTCTTGGCATAGGCTAGCGCGGCGCCGAACTGGCGCCCGGCCTGGGTACCGCCATTGGCCTGCTCGCCGAGGCTGTAGGCCACGGTACCGGAGAAGCCATTGTTGCTTGGCGAAACGTATTGCAGCGTATTGCTGGTGCGCACCAGCAGGCCTGATGACGGCAGCATATTCTTGGCACTACCGGCCATGCCGGCCGCGAACGGATCGGCCACGCCGCTGATGGAAAGGTACATCGGCAGGTACTGGCGGCCCAGCGTCAGGGTGCCGCCCTTGGTGGCCAGGCCGACGTAGGCCTGGCGGTTGAAGATTGTGCCGGCCGCGTCGATCTCGCCGGTGTCGACCTTCATGCCGGTTTCGAGCACGAACAAGGCGCTCATGCCGTCTCCCAGCGCTTCGGTGCCGCGGAAACCGAGGCGCGACGGCGACGCGACGCCGCTCGAGAGCTTGGTGCCGGGGTTGGCGGTGCCGCCTTTCTCGACGACGATGCCGACATCAACGATGCCATAGATGGTGACGGCAGACTGGGCGTGCGCGGTACCGGACAGTGCCGCAACAAGGGCAAGAGCAAGGGGGGCAAGGGCTATTTTTTTCATTATTGTCTCGTTGTTGTGTGAACAGCCTTCATGATAGTGCTGTGACAAAACAACCGGAATACGTACAAACACGTATGTTGTTTGTGCGTCGCATACAAAAAAGCCAGGCGCTGCCTGGCTTGCTTTGGCGTTCAGCGCTTTGGAGCGCGCGCGCGATTAGAGGATAAGCTTGGCGGCGACGCCGGTCAGCGTCATTGCCAGCAGGCCGCGCAGGAAGCGCTCCGGCACGGCGCGCGCGATGTAGGAGCCGATCGTGATGCCAGGCAGGGAGCCGACCAGCAAGGTGCCGAGCAGTACCCAGTTGATCGAACCGAGCCACCAGTGGCCGAACGCGGCAATGGCCGTCAGCGGCACGGCGTAGGCGATGTCGGTGCCGGCCACTTCGGCCGGCGACAGGCGCGGGTACAGCAGCACCAGCAGGGTAGCGCCGATGGCGCCGGCGCCGATCGACGATACCGTCACCAGCACGCCCAGCACTGCGCCGCAGACGATGGTGGCCGTGGCCAGCGGGCGGCCGCGCAGCTGGCGTTCAGGGTGGGCATTGATCCAGGCGATCATCTTGCCGCGAAAAATGATGGCGACCACGGTCAGCAGCACGGAAGCTGCGATCGCGTAGCGGATGATCTGGCCAATTTCCCTGTCAATGTTGCCGAACGATTTCATCGCCAGCGTGGCGAGTATGGCAGCAGGCAAGGCGCCGGCGCACAGGCGCCACACGATGTCCCAGTGGACGGTGCCGCGCATGCGGTGGGTCAGCGTGCCGGCGCTCTTGGTGATCGAGGCGAAGGCCAGGTCGGTGCCGACCGCGACCGACGGCGAGACGCCGAACAGCAGCGTCAGCATCGGCGTCATCAGGGAGCCGCCGCCGACACCGGTCATGCCGACCAGCAGGCCGACGGCGAAACCCGAAAGTATGTAAGTGAGCGTCATGCAGGAATCCTCAAAGTAGCCCCGATAGTAAGGGGGCTTGGCAGGAAACCAAACAACGCAAAACTTATTTGCTTATATCGATAATGTAAAAGCTGGGTACAAATACCCGACGATCAGCCATTCAATAGAAGCGGTTGAACAGGATGACGACCCAGCTGGCCAGCGCCGTCAGCATCGCCAGCATCACGGCGGCACTGCCGAGGTCCTTGGCGTTCTTCGACAGCGGGTGGCGCTCGAGCGACACGCGGTCGACCACCGCCTCGAGCGCCGAGTTGATCAGCTCGACCATCAGCACCATCACCAGCACGGCGATCAGCACCAGCTTTTCGACTGCCGATATCTTGAGCGACAGCGCAACGATGGCGCCGATGACGACCAGCACCAGTTCCTGGCGGAATGCGTGCTCGTGCCGCCAAGCAGCCTTGAAACCGTCGATCGAGTACATCATGGCGGAGAAAATCCGCTTGAGGCCGCTTTTGCTCTTGAATTCGCTGACAGGTTGTTCCATGGATTTCGGGTCGGTGTGTGTGGGCAGGCGCCATTATGCCTTCGAGCGCGGCAAGCTGGCCAAATTTGCCACGAGTTTTCACATTATGGTATAAAGGCATAGGACAATACCGCACTGCACAAACCACATTATGAAAATTGAATCCATCGAACCCGGCAAGACGTCGATCCAGGTGATCGAGCGCATGGTCGCACTGCTCGATGCGCTGGCCAATTACACCGACCCGGTCAGCCTCAAGGAATTATCGAAGGTGTCCGGGCTGCACCCGTCGACCGCGCACCGGATCCTCAACGATATGGTCATCACCCGCTTCGTCGACCGGGTCGAGCCGGGCACCTATCGGCTCGGCATGCGGCTGCTGGAACTGGGCAATGTGGTCAAGAGCCGGCTGTCGGTGCGCGAGGCGGCGCTGGACTTCATGCGTGCGCTGCACAAAAAGACCCAGCAGACCATCAATCTGTCGGTGCGCCAGGGCGACGAGATCGTCTACATCGACCGCGCGTTCTCCGAGCGCTCGGGCATGCAGGTGGTGCGTGCGATCGGCGGGCGCGGCCCGCTGCACCTGACGTCGACGGGCAAGCTGTTCCTGTCGGTCGACGAGCCGAAGGCGATCCGCGCCTACGCCACCCGCACCGGGCTGGCGGGACACACCAAGAATTCGATCACCGACCTGGCCAAGCTCGAACGCGAGCTGTCGCTGGTGCGCGCGCGCGGCTATGCGCGCGACAACGAGGAACTCGAGCTGGGCGTGCGCTGCATGGCCGCCGGCATCCGCGACGACTCGGGCAAGCTGGTGGCGGGGCTGTCGATTTCGGCGCCGGCCGACCGGCTGCAGGAGGAGTGGCTGGAGGATCTGGTCGTCACCGCCAACCAGATTTCGGCGACGCTGGGGTTTACGCAGCCCTGAATGCAGGGTGGGCTCCCCGAGCCCACCGTTACCGATTACATCGTCGACGTCGGTGACATCGTCGGCTGGATCGATTCGATCCACTTGCGCATGCGGCCCACGTCCGAGGTGCGGCCATTCTTGCCCTTGGCATCGAGGAATACCATGATGACGGCGCGCCCCTGGATCATCGCCTGCATCACCAGGCAACGCCCCGCCTCATTAATGAACCCGGTCTTTTGCAGGCCGATGTCCCACGCCGGGTTCGCCACGAAATGGTTGGTGTTGGAGAAGTGCATCGGGCGGCCATTGGTGGTCGACACCACCGACTTCGGATCGGTCGAGTACTGGCGCAGCAGCGGTTGCTGGTGCGCCACCATGACCAGCTTGGCCAGGTCGCGCGCGGTCGATACGTTCTGGCTCGACAGGCCGCTCGAATCGACATAGCGGGTGTCGGTCATGCCCAGCTGCAGTGCCTTGGCATTCATCGCTTCGACGAAGGCGGTCAGCCCGCCCGGGTAGTGGCGGCCCAGTGCCGATGCGGCGCGGTTCTCGGAACTCATCAGGGCAATATGCAGCATCTGGGCGCGCGTCAGGCTGGCGCCGATCTTCAGGCGCGAGCTGCTGTGCTTGAGGTAGTCGACGTCGTCATCGGTGACGGTCAGCATTTCATTCATGTCGAGGCCGGCCTCGACGACGATCAGCCCTGTCATCAGCTTGGTGATCGATGCGATCGGCAAGGCCACGCCGGCGTTCTTTTCGAACAGGACTTCGGAATTGTTTTGATCGAGCACGAAGGCGACATTCGACTTCAGGTCGAGCGGATCCTGCACGTGGTTCAGGCCGGCCAGGTCACCCATCGTCAGCGGGCCGTTCGGCACCCGCGAGGCCCGCGTCACGCGCTGGTACGAGACTTTGCGCTTGCCGCGCACGATCGAGACGCGCTTGACCAGCTTTTCACCGCTGTCGGCGCGCACCAGCAAGTCTTCGCGGCGGCGCGCCTTCAGCTTGAACGCGACTTTTTTCGGCGCGGCGTTGGCTCCGGCTTCCTGCGCGTGGGCCAGCGTGGCAGGTAGCAAAAACCCGATGATCAAAGATACAACAGCACCCAGCGCAAGTTTATACATCTTGAATCCTTTTCTAGCCCGCGTTACATGGAACAGCGTCTCTTGCAGATTATGCATGAGACAAGAAGTAACGCTTTCCCCTAATAATTCAACAGTATATGCGTTTATTCGAGAAATTGGACGAAGCTTGAGACTGCTTCGCGATCCGTGATCAAACTATTCTCGATTTTGCTGCTGTCAGCAAATCCCAGCGCCATACCACATACAACGGTCTGGTTTGCCGGCAACTTGAGGTGTTCGGCAATAATCGCGTGAAATTGGATGAAGGCCGCCTGCGGGCAGGTGTCCAGGCCGCGGCCGCGGGCGGCCACCATGATGTTTTCCAGGAACATCCCGTAGTCGAGCCAGGAGCCCTGCTCGAGCACCTGGTCGATCGTGAAGATCATGCCGACGGGCGCATCGAAGAAGCGGTAGTTGCGCGCATGCTGGGCGGCCATGCCGGCCTTGTTGTCGCGCCCCAGGCCCAGCAGCGCATACAGGTCCCAGCCGACCTTGCGGCGGCGCTCGATATACGGCGACTCCCACTGGCGCGGGTAATAGGCATAGGGCTCGCTGTGGGTCGCGGCAACGGCCGGGTCGGCATAGGCGGCCAGGATCGCATCCGACAGCTTCTGTTTGGCCTGGCCGGTCAGCACGTGCACTTTCCACGGCTGGGTGTTGGTGCCGGACGGGGCGCGCGCGGCCACCGACAGGATTTGTTCAATATCATCGCGCTCGACCGGGGTCGACAGGAAGGCGCGGATCGAGCGGCGCGAGACGATGGCGGCGTCGACCATTTCCTGTTGCAGGCTTGTTAACATCTTTTTCCCTTGGAAAGTCACACCGCATTGTAAAGCAAGACAATGCGTGGCGCGCCGCAGCAATAGTTGGGCAATGTTTGCGCAGGATCAAGTATCGGAGCTGCCGGAACACCACGGGATGGCCTCACAATACGCGCTGTCCGGCACTGCGCCGGACGGAAAATCCCTGCACTCCCTTGGGGAGTTGCATGATTTTCATGGAAGTTGAGATATAAAGTAAATTTTGTTGCGGTGCACAAAATTCGCTTGACTCGACATTGAAACTGCGTAGAATAGAACTTGTTGCGCTGCACAATGCTTTGTCAGCCAAGTTTTTATGCAGTACCAGACTCATCCAAAAGAAGCACCTGCCTGATGCGCTGGGGCAGCATTGATCAAAAAATTTATTCTCACCAACTGGAGAAAACCATGTTTGCAATCCCTGAGCAGTTCTCGAACGCCACCAAGGCCAACTTCGAATCGCAATTCGCCATCTTCAACTCGCTGACTTCGAAGGCCTTCGAAGGCGTCGAGAAGCTGGTCGAACTGAACATGACCGCCGTCAAGGCATCGCTGGAAGAGTCGTCGTCGGCTGCGCGCCAGCTGCTCTCCGCCAAGGACCCGCAAGAGTTCTTCTCGCTGAGCGCTGCCCAAGCCCAGCCAAACGCCGAAAAAGCGATCTCGTATGGCCGTCAACTGGCATCGATCGCCGCCGGCACCCAGGCAGAATTCTCGAAAGCTGCTGAAATCCAGATCGCCGAAACCAACCGCAAGGTCATCTCGCTGGTCGACGAAGTCACCAAGAACGCACCGGCCGGTTCGGAAAACGTCGTCGCCCTGGTCAAAGCAACCATCGGCAATGCAAACGCTGGCTACGAACAACTGACCAAGACCACCAAGCAAGCGGTCGAAGCCATCGAAACCAATCTGAACGCTGCCGTGACCCAGTTCACCTCGGCAACCCAGAAAGCTGCTCCAAAGGCCGCAAAGAAGTAATTTGGACCAAGGTTCGCGGCTGAGAGCATTCTCGCCGCAGCCGGCATCCGGTGGCAGTATATCTGCCGCACCTCCTCAACGGATGTCGTTCAATGCCCCGCCCGCGCGGGGCATTTTTTTGCCCGTTCAGCCAACGTGAAGCCACCGTCACGCGTGGGTAAGGGAGTTACCCACCCTACACACCCCACACCACTTCGCCGCCGCCAGCCCTGGCGGCGCGCAGCATCTCGAGGAAGGGGAAGGCCCGCGTCGCGAAGCTGACGCCGTCCGCCATCACATGGGGCGGCGCATCGCCGGCGCCGCCGTGGTGGTGGCCGACGTCGCGCTGCACATCGCTCGACGTGTGGACGCGGCTGTCGTCGACGACTTTTTCCAGCAGCGCCAGCGCAGTGCCGATTTCGTCCGCCGTCAGCACGCCGCGGCCGGAATCCTTGTGCAGCAGGTCGAGGATGGGTTGGGCGTTCTCCCGCACCATCAGGACGTCGGGGACCGCCGCGGACCGAAAGGTGATCAACATATGCCCTCCGTTGAGTTCGCTAACCAGATATTTCACATTAGCACGTAAAAAAACCGGCGCAAGGCCGGTTTTGCAGGGCGGGCTCGGCTTCAGCGAACCCATGCGGGACGGCTAT
This sequence comes from uncultured bacterium, assembly GCA_965233055.1. Lineage (GTDB taxonomy): Bacteria > Pseudomonadota > Gammaproteobacteria > Burkholderiales > Burkholderiaceae_D > Telluria_A. The sequence continues at coordinate 81,384 of CBDDRJ010000142.1, read as the reverse complement.
TCGCCGAGGTAAGCAGCCTTGACGCGCGGGTCGTGCAGCATGTCGTCGGCATTGCCGGTCATGATGATCGAGCCGGAATCCATCACATAGCCGCGGTTGGCCGCCTGCAGCGCCAGCTTGGCGTTCTGCTCGACCAGCAGGATCGTGATGCCCTGCTGGTGCACGTCGCGGATCACTTCGAAGATCTTCTCGACCATGATCGGCGACAGGCCCATCGATGGCTCGTCGAGCAGCAGCAGGTTCGGATGGCTCATCAGGGCGCGCGCCATCGCCAGCATCTGCTGCTCGCCGCCCGACAATGTGCCCGCCATCTGCGCCGCGCGCTCCTTCAGGCGCGGGAACACGGTGAACCACTTGTCGACGTCGGCCTCGATGCCGGCCTTGTCGTTGCGGGTGTAGGCGCCCATCAGCAGGTTTTCCTGGATCGACATGCGGGTGAATACGCCGCGCCCTTCCGGCACCATCGCCAGCTTCTTTTCAACTAAGTGGAACGACTGGCTGCCCTTGAGCGAGGCGCCCATATACGACACCACGCCTTCGACCGTGCACGGCGGCAGCGTGCCGGTGATGGCCTTGAGGGTGGTGGTCTTGCCGGCGCCATTGGCGCCGATCAGCGTAACCAGCTCGCCCTTGTTGACTTCGAGATCGATGCCCTTGACTGCCTTGATGCCGCCGTAGGCGACTTTCAGGCCGGACACCTTGAGGATGTTTTCACTGCTCATTAATGGGCTCCCCCCAGATAGGCTTCGATCACCTTCGGGTTATTCTGGATGTCTGCCGGCAAGCCTTCGGCGATCGGCTTGCCGTATTCGAGGACGGTGATGCGGTCGCACAGGCCCATCATCAGCTTGACGTCGTGCTCGATCAGCAGCACGGTCTTGCCGTCGGCCTTGATCTTGACCAGCAGCTCGCGCAGGGCCAGTTTTTCGGTCGCGTTCATGCCGGCGGCCGGCTCGTCCAGCGCCAGCAGCTGCGGTTCGGTGGCGAGCGCGCGCGCAATCTCGAGGCGGCGCTGGTCGCCGTACGACAGCAGGCGCGCAGTGCGCCTGGCGAACTGGCCGATGCCGACGAAGTCGAGCAATTGCTGGGCGCGCTGGCGGATCTGCGCTTCTTCGTCGCGCGCCGCCTTGTGGCGGAAAATCGCGCCGAACACGCCTTGGCGGGTGCGCACGTGGCAGCCGACCATGACGTTCTCGAGCGCCGTCATTTCGCCGAACAGGCGGATATTCTGGAAGGTGCGGGCGATGCCGGACTTGGCCACTTCATGCGGGGCCGACGGCGAGTACGGCTTGCCGGCCAGCTCGAAGCTGCCGCTGTCGGGCTGGTACAGGCCGGTGATGACGTTGAAGAAGGTGGTCTTGCCGGCGCCGTTGGGGCCGATCAAGCCGTAGATCTGGCCCTGCCTGATCTGGATGCCGACATCGGTCAGCGCCTGCAGGCCGCCGAAGCGTTTGTTAACGCCGGAGATATTGAGAATAATCGGTTCGCTCATTGCTTCCTCACGCCGCTACCACGCCAGATGCAGGCTCGGGTTTATCGGTGTCGCTGTCGGGACGGTCTTCGTGTTTCGGCGCGGGCCACAGGCCGGCCGGGCGGATCAGCATGATCAGCACCATGGCCAGGCCATACAGCAGCTGGCGCAGCACTTCGGCGTCGATCAGGATCTGGCCGAACAGCTTCATCTGCAGCGGTTCGACCACGTGGCGCAGCACTTCCGGCAAGGCCGCCAGCAGCATGCCGCCGAGGATGACGCCGGGGATGTGGCCGATGCCGCCCAGTACCACCATCGCCAGCACGGCGATCGACTCGGTCAGCGCGAACGACTCGGGCGACACGAAGCCCTGGAACGAGGCGAACATGGCGCCGGCGATGCCGCCAAACGAGGCGCCCATCGAGAACGCCAGCAGCTTGACGTTGCGGGTATTGATGCCCATCGCCTTGGCGGCGATCTCGTCTTCGCGGATCGCGACCCAGGCCCGGCCCAGCCGCGAGTGCTGCAGGCGCGACGTGATGAAGACGATGCCGATGCACAGGAACAGGAACAGGAAGTAGTAGGCGTTGACCGACGGCATCGAGAAGCTGCCGATGTGGACCGTCGCCTTCGAGCCGGCCTCGCCCGCCAGCGACACGCCGAAGATGCGGATCGGGTCGATCAGGTTGATGCCCTGCGGACCGTTGGTGAAGTTGATCGGATCGTTCAGGTTATTCATGAAGATGCGGATGATCTCGCCGAAGCCGAGGGTGACGATGGCCAGGTAGTCGCCGCGCAGCTTGAGCGTCGGTGCGCCCAGCAAGGCGCCGAAGAAGGCGGCGACCGCCGCGCCCAGCGGCACGATGGCCCATACCGACAGGTGGATGCCGTTCTGGCGGATCTCCTCGCCCAGCACGGCGACGAGGAAGTTGCCGACCAGCGGGAACTGGTTGACCAGCGATTCGAGCAGGGCCGCGAACTGCGGCGAGGCCAGCAGGCCGGTCATATAGGCGCCGACGGCGAAGAAGGCGATATAGCCGAGGTCGAGCAGGCCGGCCAGGCCGACCACGATATTGAGGCCCAGCGCCAGCATGATGTACAGCAGCGCCATGTCGATGGTGCGCACGGCCGAGTTGCCGTACTGCTGGGCGAAGAAGGGGAAGATCAGCAGCAGCGCCAGCACCACCGCCATGCTGGCGTAGGCTTTGCGCGGTGCGTGTTCGACGTCGAAGGTGAGCAGTGCCATGGTATTCCCTTTGCTTAGGCGCGGTCAGCGACGCGTTCGCCCATGATGCCGGAGGGCCGGATCGTGAGCACGATGATGAGGACGACGAAGGCGAAGATGTCCTGGTAGTGGCTGCCGAGGAAGCCGCCGGTCAGGTCGCCGATATAGCCGGCGCCCATGCTTTCGATCAGGCCCAGCAGGATGCCGCCGATCATCGCGCCGTAGATATTGCCGATGCCGCCCAGCACCGCCGCCGAGAACGCCTTGAGGCCGGGCGTGAAGCCCATCGCGAACTGGATCGACGAGTAGTTGGCGCCCCACATGACGCCGGCGATCGCCGCCAGCGCGGCGCCGATGGCGAAGGTGGCGACGATGACCTTGTTCGAGTCGACCCCCATCAGGCCGGCGACGCGGGGATTTTCGGCGGTGGCGCGCATCGCGCGGCCCATCTTGGTTTTTTCGACCAGCAGCACCAGGCCGGCCATCGACAGCGCGGCCAGCACCAGCAGCAGCAGCTGGGTCTGCGAAATGACGGCGCCGCCGATCATGATCGGTTCGCTTGACAGCAGCTGGGGGAAAGGCAGCGGGCTGCGGCCCCAGATCATCATCGCGAAGGTTTGCAGCAGGATCGACACGCCGATCGCCGTGATCAGGGGTGCCAGCCGCGGCGCATTGCGCAGGCGGCGGTAGGCGACCCGCTCGATGATGATGCTGACCAGCATGCAGGCGGGGATCGCGCCGCCGATGGCGATCGCCAGCGCCGCATAGCCGGGCAGGTCGGGGGCGTAGACGCCGAGCAGCTTGAGGATGGTCAGGCCGACCATGGCGCCGATCATCAGCACGTCGCCGTGGGCGAAGTTAATCAGGTTCAGCACGCCGTACACCATCGTGTAGCCCAGTGCCACCAGCGCGTACATGCTGCCAAGCACCAAGCCATTGATAATCTGTTGGATAAAAGTATCCATGTTCACCTTGCTTAAATTTTATTGTGCCAATGAACAAAAACGGCACCCGGGGTCGTGTTTCCCCGTAGTGCCGCTCTTGGAGCGTCGCCATGATAGCGATGTTTTGGAAAAACTAATATCGGAAAATATCAAAGCCGCCACATTAAATCTGCCGAATCTGCATGTATTTACGAAGCTTCGCCCAGCGCCTTGGCCCCATCCAGCCCCTTGGGCAGGGGGAAGGTCACATTTTCCTCCACCCCGTCGAGCGAGCGCACGCTGCGGGCGCCGAGCGCCTTGAGACGGTCGATGACGGCTTGCACCAGCACTTCCGGGGCCGAGGCGCCGGCCGTGACGCCAATCCGCAGCTTACCGACCAGCCATTGCGGGTCGATCTGCAGCGCATTGTCGACCATATAGGCCGGCGTGCCCATTTTTTCAGCAACTTCGCGCAGGCGGTTGGAGTTCGAACTGTTCGGGCTGCCGACGACGATCACCACCTCGACCTGCGGCGCCATGAACTTGACGGCTTCCTGGCGGTTGGTGGTGGCGTAACAGATGTCGCCCTTCTTCGGCTCGATGATATTGGGGAAGCGCAGCTTCAGGGCGGCGATGATGTCGGCCGTGTCGTCGACCGACAGCGTGGTTTGCGACACATAGGCCAGCTGGTCCGGGTTGGCGACCACCAGCTGCTGGACGTCGGCCACCGTTTCGACCAGGTACATGCCCTGCTCGGCCTGGCCCATCGTGCCTTCGACTTCCGGGTGGCCGTCGTGGCCGATCATGACGATGTCGCAGCCCTGGCGGCGCATCTTGGCCACCTCGACGTGCACCTTGGTCACCAACGGGCAGGTGGCGTCGAAGATGGTCAGGCCGCGCGCTTCCGCCTCGGCCCGCACCGCCTTCGACACCCCATGGGCCGAAAACACCAGCGTGTTGCCGGCCGGGACATCGTCCAGTTCTTCGATGAAGATCGCGCCCTTGGCGCGCAGGTCGTCGACCACATAGGCGTTGTGCACGATTTCGTGGCGCACATAGATGGGCGCGCCGAACTGCTGCAGCGCGCGTTCGACAATTTCAATCGCCCGGTCGACGCCGGCGCAAAAACCGCGCGGCTGGGCTAGCAGGATGTCTTGGTCCATGGTTTCCTTAGAGGACGGAGATGAGCTTGACTTCGAAGCGCAGGGCCTGGCCGGCGAACGGGTGGTTGAAGTCGAACAGATACGCGTCTTGCTTGACTTCGCGCAGCACGCCGGCGAAGCGGCCGCCGCTCGGCGCGGCGAAGTCGACCAGGTCGCCCACACTGTATACATAGCCGGGCTCCGAATTGGCGTCGAGGGTTTCGCGCGACACATTCTGGATCAGCTCCTCGCTGCGCTCGCCGTAGGCATCGCCGGCGGACAGGTCGAACGTCTGGTGGCTGCCTTCGGCCATGCCCAGCATGCAGTTCTCGAGGAAAGTTGCCAGCTGGCCCTGGCCCAGCATCAGCGTGGCGGGATTTCCGCCAAAGGTAGTGATCAGATCAGTACCGTCGACGGTGGCGAGTCGATAATGGAGGGTCAGGTAGGACGAGGCGGTAACAGTGGGGCTGGACATTGTATGAAGGCAAGCGTAATGCGCGAAAGCGATATTGTACCGCGAGGAGAGGTATGGGGATCAATGATTGGCCGGCCGGGCAGCGTCCGCGCGAACGCCTGCTGCGCGAAGGGGCACGCGCGCTGTCCGACCCGGAATTGCTGGCCGTTTTCCTGCGCGCCGGGGTCAAGGGCAAGAATGCGGTCGAACTGGGGCGCGAACTGATTTGCCGGTTCGGCTCGCTGCACGCGCTGTTCGCCGCTTCCCAGAAGGACCTGGCGGCCATCCACGGCCTGGGCCCGGCCAAGTTTGCCCAGCTTGCCGCCATCATGGAGCTGGCCCAGCGCGCCGTCGGCGAGCAGCTGCAGGGCGGCCAGGTGCTCGGTTCGCCTGCGATGGTCAGGAACTACCTGCGGCTCAAGCTTGCGCGGGAGCAACACGAATCCTTCGTCGTCATGTTCCTCGACGCCAAGAACCGCCTGATCGCCTGCGACGCCATGTTCCGCGGCACGCTGACCCAGACCAGCGTGCACCCGCGCGAGGTGGTCAAGGCGGCGCTGGCCCACAATGCGGCGGCCGTGCTGCTGGCCCACAACCACCCGTCCGGCGCGCCGGCGCCGAGCGAAGCCGACGTGGTGCTGACGCGCGCGCTGGCCCAGGCGCTGGCGCTGGTCGACGTGCGGGTGCTCGACCACTTCATCGTGGCCGGGCACCAGGTGCATTCGTTTGCCGAGCATGGCCAACTGTGACGGCGAATGTTAAATATTATGATTATTTAGAGACACAATTGTTTTTCGCAAGTGCTTGATTAATCGATGGATTTCAAGCTATACTCTCGTTTTTCCAAATTTGGATTTATTTAGGAGTGCGTCATGGCACGTGTCTGTCAAGTCACTGGCAAGGGTGTGATGGTTGGTAACAACGTCTCCCACGCTAACAACAAAACGAAGCGCCGTTTTTTGCCTAACCTGCAAAACCGTCGTATTTACGTAGAATCTGAAAACCGCTGGGTCTCCCTGCGTCTGTCCAACGCCGGTCTGCGCGTCATTGACAAAGTCGGCATCGATGCCGTTTTGGCTGACATGCGTGCTCGTGGCGAAAAAGTCTAAATAGGGAGCTATCATGGCAAAAACTGGCCGCGACAAAATCAAGCTGGAATCGACCGCAGGCACGGGTCACTTCTACACCACCGACAAGAACAAGCGCACGATGCCTGCCAAAATGGAGATCATGAAGTTCGATCCCAAGGCACGTAAGCATGTGATGTACAAAGAAACCAAGATCAAGTAATCCCGGTCTGTTTCTCGAAAGCCCGCGTTATGCGGCGGCCCCGGGGCTGCCTGCGACGCGGGCTTTTTTTGTTTACGGTGGGTAGCGTTCGCCACCCACCCTACTTTTGATTGCACTTGGCTCAGGCGTCAAGTAGCATCCATGCCCAAGATGTATAGACCTTTATCAAAGGCGCGTCGACGGCAAACATTATCAATGGGGACAAAATGACAACAATCGCTGCACCAGAATTACCAGTGACGCAGACGCGTTCATTCATGACGATCGTGATGATCGAGCTGTGGGAGCGCTTCGGCTACTACGGCATGCAGGCGCTGATCGTCTATTTCATGATCAAGCGGCTCGGCTTCGACGACGTGCGGGCCAATCTGGTGTGGGGCGCCTGCGCCGCGCTGGTCTATGTGTCGCCCGCCATCGGCGGCTGGATCGGCGACAAGGTGCTCGGCACGCGCCGTTCGATGCTCATCGGCGCCATCATCCTGACGATCGGCTACGCGCTGATGGCCGTTCCGACCGAAAACGCCAATATGCTGTTCCTGGCGCTCGGCGTGGTGGTGGTCGGCAACGGCCTGTTCAAGCCGAATGCCGGCAACCTGGTGCGCAAGATCTATGAAGGCGACGACTCGAAAATCGACAGCGCATTCACAATCTATTACATGGCAGTCAATGTCGGCTCGACCTTCTCGATGCTGCTGACGCCGTGGATCAATGACTACGTCAACACCAATTACGGCGGCCAGCTGGGCTGGCACGTGGCATTTGGCGCCTGCAGCGCCGGCCTGCTGGTTGGCCTGGCCAATATCCTGGTCATGCGCCAGACCATCGGCCATATCGGTTCGGTGCCTGACCAGCAGCCGGTCGACAAGAAGAAACTGGCTTATGTCCTCATCGGCAGCGTGGCGACGATCTTCTTCTCGGCCGCCGTGCTGGAGAACCGCGACCTGGCCCGCGCCTTCGTCTACATCGCCGGCTTCGTGGTGCTGGGCATCTTCATCCACCTGATCCGCACCAGCGAGCCGAGCGAACGCGCCGGCCTGATCGCGGCACTGGTCTTGACCTTGCAGACCGTGTTCTTCTTCATCTTCTACCAGCAGATGTCGACCTCGCTGGCCCTGTTTGCCGACCGCAATGTCGACCTGGACATGGTCGTTGGCGGCGTCCACTTGTGGACCTGGTCGCCGGCGCAATTCCAGGCCCTGAACCCGATCTGGATCATGGTGCTGTCGCCGATCCTCGCCTGGGCCTATGCCAAGGCTGGCGCGGCCAACAAGGACTTGTCGATCGCCGCCAAGTTCGCGGTCGGCTTCGCCTGCGTGTCGCTGGGCTTCTTCATCTACGGCTTTGCCGCGCCAACGGCCGTCAATGGCATGACCTCGTCGTGGTTCATGATCGCCGGCTACGGCTTCTACTCGCTGGGCGAGCTGCTGGTCAGCGGCCTGGGCCTGGCAATGATCGCGCGTTATGTGCCGGCCCGCATGGGCGGCTTCATGATGGGCGCCTGGTTCGTGGCAACGGGCATCTCCCAGTACCTGGGCGGCGTGGTGGCGAACTATGCCAGCGTGCCGAAGGACCTGACCGACCCGCTGCAGACGCTGGAGATCTACACGGCGCTGTTCAATAAACTCGGCTTTGCAGCGATCGGTTGCACCGTGATCGCCCTGCTGGCGCTGCCGCTGATGCGCCGCCTGACCGCGACCCACCACTCGCACCAGTAAGCCAGCGCCGCCTCCCCCAGCAATTGAAGTACGCCAGGCCTTCAGGCCTGGCGATCTCAACAAGATTTGGCAGGGGTTTGGATCCCCTCCCAATTCGCCGCGCGACACCCCGGCCCTCAGGCCGGGGTGTCAACCGGAGTCAGACTTTGATGAATGGCGTCCGCACAAGCGGGCGGCATTGTCATTCCATTGCCAAATCGCCGTCCCGCCGCGTCAAAATAAATTTCGCCGGTCCGTGAACCTTTTGGCGTCCATATCCTATTCACGTTGGCAAGACTCGCACTTGAGTGCGGGCGCAGATCGCTGCCACTCAAGCCCAAGCCACGTGAAAGGAAACAACTTGATGAACCGGAAGTCTTATACACAATTGCACTACGCCGCGATCCTGGCGCTGAGCGGAACCTTGAGCGCTTGTGGCGGCGACAGCGTCTACGTTGCGCCGGTCACCAAGACGGCGTCCTTGTCGGCGACACAGGAGGTGGCGGAAGTCGGTTCATTGGCAAACGGCAGCGGCGCACTCAGCGTGGACACCGCAAGCGGCCGCATCAGCGGATCGATCACGCTGGCCGGCATGGTGGCCACCGCCGCCCATATACACACGGGTGCCGCCGGCGAGAATGGTGCGGTGATTATCACGATGACGAAAGATGCAGCGATCCCGACAAATTGGAATATTCCGGAAGGGGCGACGCTGACGCCGGCGCAGATCGCCGATTTCAATGCGGGCGCCCTGTATTTCAATGCGCACTCCGCCAAATTCCCTGCCGGGGAAGTGCGCGGACAGATCGGCCGGGAGGTGGCGCTGGCGCGCCTGTCGGGCGCACAAGAAATCCCGCAAAATAGGTCCACCGGCACCGGCCTGGGCGTGATCTCATTGGATCCGGCCACCAAGATGGCCGACCTGACACTGAAGTACACCAATATTGTGCCGACGGCAGCCCATGTGCACACCGGCGCACTGGGCGCGAACGGCCCGGTGACATTCCAGATCGGTGCACCGGTAACGAACCGGTACAGCGCAACGGCGGTACCGTTCAGCGATGCACAGGTGGCTGATTTCAGAAACAAGTCGATGTATTTCAATATCCACACGGCGGCGCTGGGGGGCGGCGAGATTCGGGGGCAAATCGGCTATCAGGTCCGCATCGCCGACATGAGCGCAGCCCAGGAAAATCCCCCGATCAGCCGGCCATCGGCCGGCGTCGCTTTCGCCGCCTATGATCCGGATACGAAATCCGCGTTCAGCATGACGACCGTCACTGGCTTTACGCCCAGTAACGCGCATGTGCACCGCGGCGCGGCCGGCGCCAATGGGGCGGTCCTGATTCCATTCACGGCGTCACCAACGTCCCCGCTCACCTGGGCGTCGAACGGCATGGTGCCAATGGCGGATGCGGACGCGATTCTATTGTTCGAACAGGGCTTGTATGTGAATGCCCACAGCGCGCTCGCACCGGCCGGCGAAGCACGCGGCCAGCTGGCAGGAAACAAGTGATCGCTCCGGCAGCGCCGCCTGTCCCAGGCGGCTGCGCGGCAGCAGGAACCGGGACCAAACGGGTGGGAAAAGAATCCAGCTCGTCGCCACTTTCGAGGGCTGCAGCCGTAGCTACAGCTCGGGGAACGGGGGCGAAGTGGGACTTTTCTCCATCTGTTTGGGCCGGCCATCATCTGCCGCGCGGGCTCCCAGGCATCGAGCAACCGGCTTTGCTCAGCAAATAAAAAAGCCGCCGAACAGGTCGGCGGCTTTTTGACTGAAGCGCGCGCTACTTATGCGTAGCTGCGCAGGCGCAGAGAAAATTCCTGCAATGACTTGATACCCGACGCCTCGGCACGGGCGCACCAGTCTTGCAGCTGGTGCAGCAGCTGGTCGCGGGTCGAATGCGAGCGTTCCCAGATCGCCGCCAGTTCTTCGCGCATCTGGTGCATCGTCTCGAGCGCCTTGCTATGCTGGAACAGCTCGACCAGTTGCTGGCGTTGCGATACTTCCAGCTTGCCCGGCTCGCGCTGCAGCAGCTGGCGCGAGGACTTCAGCTGACGCGCTTCGAACTGCGACTTGGCTTTCAGTTGTTCCAGCTCGTCATGCCAGGCGCGCTTGAGCGATTTGGCGTACTTGGCCATCACATCGTAGCGGTTGGCGATGACCGACTGCAGTGTCTCGAGGTCGGCAACCATCTTGGCCTTGTCGAATTTTGGCTCCGGCGCCAGCTTCTTGACCTTGGCCAGCCTGACCGTTTCGAGCACGCGGATATAAAAGAAGCCGATGTCGAACTCGTACCACTTCGACGACAGCTTGGCCGACGTCGCAAACGTGTGGTGGTTATTGTGCAGTTCTTCGCCGCCGATCAGGATGCCCCAAGGGACGATGTTCGTTGCAGCATCGTTGCAATCGTAATTGCGATAGCCCCACCAGTGGCCGATGCCGTTGATGATGCCGGCGGCCATGATCGGTATCCACATCATTTGCACGGCCCACACGGTCACGCCCTTGGCGCCGAACAGGATGACGTTGAGCACCAGCAGCACGCCGACGCCCTGCCAGCTGAAGCGCGTGTACAAGTTGCGTTCGATCCAGTCGCTCGGGGTGCCATGGCCATACTTTTCCATGGTTTCGAGGTTCTTCGATTCAGTGCGGTACAGCTCCGCGCCTTCAAGCAGGACTTTGCGGATGCCGCGCGTGACCGGGCTGTGCGGATCTTCTTCGGTCTCGCACTTGGCGTGATGCTTGCGGTGGATCGCGGCCCACTCCTTGGTGACCTGGCCGGTCGTCAGCCACAGCCAGAAGCGGAAGAAATGGCTCGGCAGCGCATGCAGCTCGAGCGCGCGGTGGGCCTGGTGACGGTGCAGGTAAATGGTGACGCTGGCGATCGTGATATGGGTCGCGATCAGGGTATAGAAGAAGGTTTGCCAGCCCGACAGGCCGGTAATGCCGGTCGACAGGAAGTCGAGTACGGCATTGAGGGTGGTGCTAAAGAGATTCATTACTGCTCCAATATGACGAATTCTGCGCGCATGCCCTTACTTAGAGTACGGCTGGCGTTCCCGCATTTTACGCCCAATAGTGACGCAAAGCACGGACGCTTTCTTTCATTTCACTGAGTTTTGCGAAGGATAAGCGATTTTGATTTGTTGGGTTCGCAACATTTCCCAGATCTGCTTGTTGACTTCGGCGACCACGCCACCTTTGCCGTTTTCCGGATCGCCGATCCAGAAACCAACTTCCAGTTCCAGGCCATCGGCGCCGAATTTGTTCAGCGCGACGCCCGGCGCCGGCGTGGCCAGCACCCGCGGCACCGTTGCCGCCGCCTTGGCCAGCAAGGGCATGACGACCGCCAGGTCGCTGTCGTAGGCGACCGTCAGGTAGGTCGCCACATACATCTGGCGGTTCGACAGCGAATAGTTCTGGACTGCGCCCGACACCAGCATTTCGTTCGGCACCACCGCTTCGACCCCGTCCGAGCCCTGCAGCACGGTATAGCGGGTATTGATCTGCGTGACCTTACCGGAGTATTTGTCGACCGCGATCATGTCGCCGATGGTCAGGCTGCGGTCGATCAGGATGATGAAGCCGGACACATAATTGCTGGCGATCTTCTGCAAGCCCAGGCCAAGGCCGACGCCGAGCGCACCGCCGAACACCGACAGCACCGTCAGGTCGATGCCAACCAGCGACAGGCTGACCAGCACGGCGACGACGATCAGCACGGCGCGGCTCATGCGCCCCATCACCACGCGCAGCGAGCTGTGCAGGCCGGCGACCCGCATCAGGCGGTCTTCCAGCGCCGCGCCGGCCCACAGCGCCAGCATCAGCAGCACCACCACCGACAGCGCCGCCTGCAGGATGGCGGCCAGCGACACCGTGTTGCGGCCCAGCGGCAAGGTGGTGTCGTCGAGGAAGGCGACGATCTCCGGCCACATGCCGGTGATGTACAGCGCCACCGCCAGCCACACCAGCAGGGCAAAGATCTTTTCGAACGTCAGCAGGGCCGAGCCGACCGGGCCGTGGCGCGCGAACACGCGGCGCAGCATATAAAAGGCGACGCGGATCAGGGCGAACGAGGACAGCAGCGCAATCGCCAGCCGCAGCAGGTGGACGTTTTGCCAGCGCGCCAGCACCAGCTTGGCGATCCACACCAGCGCCAGCATCAGCAGCGGCCCCATGACGCGAGCCACATCGTCGGCGCCGATATTGAGCCTCTCGGCGCGCGCTTCGTTGCGCGCGTAGGCGCCGCGCATCTGGCGCGCCAGCAACCAGCCGCCCAGCATGCAAAGCAGCAGCACCCCCGCCTGCCACAGCAGGCCCGGGTCGCGCAGGTCGATCAACAGGTCGGCCAGCAGATCGGACAGCGGCATCGTCATGCTTACGCTTCGCTTGCGGCGTCGTCGGCCTCGCCCGTTTCATCGGTCCTGATCGCGCGCGGCGGCTTCGGCGCCATCGGCTTGCGCTCCATCACGGCAGCGAAGAAGCCATCGGTCTGGTGACGGTGCGGCAACAGCTTGAGCGTGTCGCCCATCTCGAGGCCAATCTTTTGCTCGGCCAGCACTTTGCTCATTGGCACCAGCACGAAATCCGGATGGTCGGCCAGGAACTGGTTGACGATGACATCGTTCTCTTCGTCGAGCAGGCTGCAGGTGGCGTAGACCAGGCGGCCGCCGCCCTTGAGCAGGCGGGCGGCGCCGGCCAGGATCGAGGCTTGCTTGACCTGCATTTCGCCGATGGCGTCCGGTTTCTGGCGCCACTTGACGTCCGGGTTGCGGCGCAGGGTGCCCAGGCCCGAGCACGGCGCGTCGACCAGCACGCGGTCGATCTTGCCGGCCAGGCGCTTGATCTTGGCGTCTTTTTCGTGCGCGATCTGGACCGGGTGCACATTCGACAGGCCGCTGCGGGCCAGCCGCGGCTTGAGCTTGGCCAGGCGCTTCTCGGAAATATCGAACGCGTACAGGCGGCCGGTATTGCGCATCGCCGCGCCCAGCGCCAGCGTCTTGCCGCCGGCGCCGGCGCAGAAGTCGACCACCATCTCGCCGCGCTTGGCGCCGACGATCTGGGCCAGCAGCTGGCTGCCTTCGTCCTGCACTTCGATCGCGCCATCCTTGAACAGCGGCAGGTTCTGCAGCGCCGGCTTTTTCAGGATGCGCAGGCCGAGCGGCGCGAACGGGGTCGGCTCGGCCAGGATCGGCGCTTCGGCCAGCGCCTTGATGACGTCGTCGCGGTTGGCCTTGAGCGAATTGACGCGCAAGTCGAGCGGGGCCGGCTTGTTGAGCGCGTCGGCCAGCTCGAGCGCTTCCGCTTCGCCGTACTGGGCGACGAATTTGTCGTACAGCCATTTCGGCAGATTGGTGCGCATCAGGGGCGGCATCAGGCTGCGGTCGATGCCGGCGATGCGCTCGAGGAAGGCGGCTTCTTCTTCGGTCAGCCCGCCCAGCGAATCGGCGCCGACCGCCTCGGCCAGGCCGAGAATGGTCAGGCGGCGCATGGTCGCCTCGCGCCCCGCCTCGGCGAAGTCGGTGAAGAACGATTTGTTGCGCAGCACGGCGTAGATGCCTTCGGCCACGGCGCCGCGCTCGCGCGAACCGAGGCGCGGGTGGTCCTTGAAGTAGCGCGACAGGGTGGTGTCGGCCGGTGCCGAAAAACGCAAGATCTCGCGCAATACTTCTTCAGCATTGCCGAGTATCGCTGGGGGCAATCTCATGGTGTTCCTTGGTAAGAAAATTATGGCGGGCATGCCGCCGAGTCCAATGCTTTATGCGGCGATGCGGACGTCGCCGTTGTCGATGCTCAGGCGGCCTTCGACGAACAGTCGCACGGCGCGCGGGTACAGCGTGTGTTCCTGCACCAGCACGCGCGCGGCCAGGCTGTCTTCTGTGTCGCCCGGCAAAACAGGGACGACTGCCTGCGCCACCATCGGGCCGTGGTCCAGCTCGGCGGTAACGAAGTGTACCGTTGCGCCATGCTGCTTGACGCCGGCGTCGATGGCTTGCTGGTGGGTATGCAAACCCGGGAACAGCGGCAGCAGCGACGGATGGATATTGAGCATGCGCCCTTCGTAATGGGCCACGAACGGCGGCGTCAGGATGCGCATGAAGCCGGCCAGCACGACCAGGTCGGGGGCAAAGCCGTCGATCACTTCCTGCAGGGCAGCGTCGAACGCTTCGCGGCTGGCGTAATCCTTGTTGGACACGACGGCCGTCGCGATCCCGTGTTGTTTGGCAAAATCGAGGCCCTTGGCGTCGGCCTTATTGCTGATCACTGCGGCGATGCGCGCTGGCCATCCTTCGGCCCTGGCGGCGCGCACAACGGCTTCCATATTGCTGCCGCGTCCGGAAATGAGGATCACAATGTTTTTCATAGGCCTAATTGTACCCTGTCACGGGGCAAGTATCCTAAAAGCGGGCTAAAAATGTTGCGGTGCAGCAGGGCGAACTGGCGCGCCAGCCGGGGCGCAGGCGCCAATTACTCGAACGAGTAGAACACCCGGAACGGGACTTTCTTCTCAGCCCAGAAGTCGGCCGCGTCGCGGAACACGTCGAGCAGGATCTCGCGCGCTTCCTTGTCGAACTTCTGGGTATTGGGCAGTTGCTCCAGAACAACCAGAAAGCCGGTCTGGGTGCCCGCCTGCTGCATCGTTGTCGTCAGGCTCTCGCGCAGCGCGTCGAAATTCTTGCCGCACGGCTTGGGGAAGGTGAAAGACTCGGCGATCTTGCCGCACACCTGCTGCTTCGTCAGCGCCACTGCGCAATGGGCGTACAGAAAATGCTGGCCCAGGCGCGCGGCTTCCTCTTGCAATTCCACCACACGGAAGGCACGGATCGATTGCACGAGATTGGGCGGCACGGTGATCAACAAACTCATTATTCCCTCAAATGGAGACTTATGTTGCTTTAAACCAATCTTACTCCCTACTCGCATTAGGGTAACTTGTTGCGGTAAACGAATCAACCCGAATGTGATTCCAATCGCAAGTTTTGTAAAAAAGAGAAGATTTTGTTCATACAAGCCGATGCTGCCAGGGCGGGCCCGGGGGGTGGCCGGCCTGTTACATTTTGTTGCCATGCTGACCAGCAAAGCTCAGTCAAAGCATTAACATGGAACCAATCCGTTGACAACGCGTCCAACGCTTACTGAAGAGGTAACCATGAACTTGCAAGCCAAACTGATCACTTCCCTGCTGTGCCTGTCGGCCGTGCCGCTGGCCGGCGCCGCCGAATTCGAGGACTACGGCCACGTGGTGCGGGTGCAGCCGCGCACCGAGCAGATCAACCGTCCGCGCCAGGAATGCAGGACCGAATACGTCCAGGTGCCGGTCCAGCAGGCGCCGCAGGAGCGCAGCGCCGGCGGCTCGATCATCGGCGGCATTGCCGGCGCGCTGATCGGCAACCAGATCGGTGGCGGCACCGGCCGCGCGACGGCCACGGCGGCCGGCGCCATTGCCGGTGCCATCGCCGGCGACCGCATCGACAATGCCAACCGCCAGGTCGGGCCCGGCCCGCAGCAGGTGACGGAGCAGGCGGTGCGCCAGTGCCGCACCGTCGACGCCTGGGAGACCCGCACCGTCGGCTACGACGTCACCTATGACTACCGCGGCCGCAACTACACCAGCGTGATGGCCTACGACCCGGGCCAGCGCATCAAACTGCGCGTTTCGGTCGAACCACAACAATAATACGTTGGGCGAGCCCAGCGTGCCGATAGCCCCGTAGTGTGGGCACCGGTCGTCGCACGGAAGTTAGTGCGGCGACATGCCCACGCCACGAATTACTTGCGCTTCGGTAATGCATGACGGGATAATAGGTCTGCATCCACCCTATTCCCGCCATGCTGATCAAACGCAAATCCATCGAACAACAAGAATCCTCGCGCCCCGCCGCGCCGCGCGCGCCGGCGGCGCGCAAGCCGAAGTTCGCCCCTGTCACGCTGTCCGAGCACGACGGCGTGCGCTACCTGCATTTCGGCACCGAATGGGTGCAGGGCGCGATGCGCATCCGCAAGCCCGACTGGCTCGAACTCGAATACGCCCAGCAAATGATGGCGTGGATGCTGTTTACGGTCCAGCCGCAGCGGATCGCCCAGCTGGGCCTGGGCACGGCGGCGCTGACCAAATTTTGTTACCGGACGTTTCCAGACACCAAGGTCACCGCCGTCGAACTGAACCCGTCGGTGATCACCGTATGCGAATCGATGTTCAAGCTGCCGCCCAACGACGAGCGGCTGACGGTGCTGGAAATGGACGCCCTCGACTTCGTCAACGACCCGGCGCACGAGCGCCAGTTCGACGTGCTGCAATGCGACCTGTACGACGCCACCGCGCGCGGCCCGGTGCTCGACAGCGCCGAGTTCTACCGCGCCTGCAACGCCTGCCTGGCCCCGAACGGCATCATGACGGTCAACCTGTTCGGCGACCACCCCAGTTACGCGCGCAATATCAAGGCGATGAAGTTCGCGTTTGACGAAGTCATTTGCCTGCCCGAAGTCCACGATGGTAATGTAGTGGCGATCTGCTTCAAAGCGCGTCCGGCGATCGACTTTGAAGCGCTGGCAGCGCGCGCGGCGCAGATCGTCAGCGCCACCAAGCTGCCGGCCAAGTCCTGGGTCAAAGGCATGCGCGACACCCTAGCCTAGCCTTGACGGAGACACGACCTTGAACGCAGACGCGCGCGCAGCAAAGCCCAAGCCAAGCGGCACCAAGGTCATGGACCTGCAGCTGATCTTCTCCTGGCTGCTGGCCGACGGCATCGTCGACAAGTCGACCGTCAACGCCCACTACACCCAGGCCAAGGGCATCATGAAGAACGCGGTGGGCTCGACCCACCCGCTGTCGGCCGTGGCCCAGTGCAAGCTGGCCTCCCTGATCCCGCCGCACAAACAGCTAACTCTCGACACACTGACCGAATGGGCGGCCGGCAAGGCTGGCCTGCCCTTCATCCGCATCGACCCGCTCAAGATCGACTTCACCAAGGTGGCCGACGTGATGTCGGCCGGCTACGCGGCGCGCTTCAATATCCTGCCGGTCGAAATGAACGCCACCACGCTGGTCATCGCCACCGCCGAGCCGTTTGACACCGCCTGGGAAATCGAGATCGCCAAGGTATCGCGGCGCGACATCAAGCTGGTGATCGCCAACCCGCTCGAGATCACCCAGTACATCGCGCAGTTCTTCAGCCTGGCCAAGTCGATCAAGGACGCCAACAAATCGAACGGACAAGACCTGGCGCTGCGCAACAACCTCGAGCAGCTGGTCGAGCTGGGCAAGTCAAACAAGGCGGTCGACGCCAACGACCAGCACGTCGTCAACATCGTCGACTGGCTGTGGCAGTACGCGTTCGAACAGCGCGCCTCCGACATCCACCTCGAGCCCAAGCGCGACTTCGCCTTGATCCGCTTCCGCATCGACGGCGTGCTGCACCAGGTCTACCAGGTGCCGGCCGTGGTCATGATCGCGATGACCGCGCGCATCAAGCTGCTCGGACGGATGGACGTCATCGAAAAGCGCCGGCCGCAGGATGGCCGGGTCAAGACCCGCACCGCGGGCGGCCAGGAAATCGAGCTGCGCCTGTCGACGATGCCGACCGCGTTCGGCGAAAAACTGGTCATGCGCATCTTCGACCCGGACGTGGTCGTCAAGACCCTGCCCGAGCTGGGCTTCCCGCCGGACGACGCCCAGCGCTGGGACAGCCTGACCTCGCGCCCGCACGGCATTATCCTCGTCACCGGACCGACCGGTTCGGGCAAAACCACCACGCTCTACACCACACTGAAGGCGCTGGCCACGTCGAAAGTCAATGTGTGCACGGTCGAGGACCCGATCGAGATGGTCGAGGCCTCGTTCAACCAGATGCAAGTGCAGTCCAACATCGACCTCAGCTTCGCCGACGGCGTGCGCGCGCTGATGCGGCAAGACCCGGACATCATCATGATCGGCGAGATCCGCGACCTGGCGACGGCCGAGATGGCCATCCAGGCTGCGCTGACCGGCCACCTGGTGCTGTCGGCGCTGCACACCAACGACGCGCCGCCGGCCGTGATGCGGCTGCTGGAGCTGGGCGTGCCTTACTATCTGCTGGAAGCGACGATGATCGGCATCATGGCGCAGCGCCTGGTGCGCACGCTATGCAAGCACTGCAAGGCGCCCGACGGCGACATCAGCGACGACGTGTGGCAAAGCCTGGGCGGCAGCTGGAACATCCCCAAGCCGGCCACGGTGTACCGGCCGATCGGCTGCCCCGAGTCCCGCCTGACGGGCTTCGCCGGCCGCACCGGCATCTATGAACTGCTGACTGTATCGGAAGGCTTCACCAAGCTGATCGAAGAAGAAACCGACATCACGGCGCTGCGCGAGCAAAGCATCGCCGACGGCATGAAGCCGCTGCGCATTGCCGGTGCGTACAAAATCGTCGAGGGCGTGACAACGGCCGACGAGGTGCTGAAAGTGACGGCCGCATTGACTGAAAAATAAGATGAAAATCTGACCTAGCGCAAACCGGATCGGCCATGTATAATGCTGCCTCTTCGGGTCGTTAGCTCAGCTGGTAGAGCAGCGGACTTTTAATCCGTTGGTCGCAGGTTCGAATCCCGCACGGCCTACCACGAATACAGCAGTACAGATAAGGCTTTCCCGCTTCGGCGCGAAAGCCTTTTTTGCGCCCTTAAACTAACAGAATCTGGGGTCAAACCCGGCAACTGGACAAAAGAATCTGGGGTCAAACCCGGAAACTGGACAAGCAATCGAGACTACCTTGAAGTTCTCCGATTACTGAAATTTCCCCCAGCACCATTTGTCCGATTGCCGGGTTTGACGCCGGCAGCGTTTGTCGGATTGCCGGGTTTGACCCCGGCAGCGATTGCCGGGTTTGACCCCGGCAGCGCGGCGGTTTGTCCGATTGCCGGGTTTGACCCCGGCGGCGCCGGCGGCGGCGGTTTGTCCGATTGCCGGGTTTGACCCCGGCGGCGTTTGTCCGATTGCCGGGTTTGACCCCGGCGGCGGGGTTTGACCCCGGCGGCGGGTTTGACCCCGGCGGCGCTGTGATGACCTGACCTCAGCTCAAACCGGATGGCTTGACAGTAAGAGCATTGCGCAGCCAAGGCCTATGAATGTCAAAGCACTGAGTCGGCTGAGGCGACGCATGCATGCCACGCTCGGCGTGCTGCGACGCAGGCGCGCAGCGAGCACGATGTAGAACAGGTGGGACACCAGGACGCACAATACAAAGGTCGAGGTGAGCACCAGGAAACGTACAGGGCCGGCGCTCCCTGCCGCCATGAACTGCGGAAAGACGGCGGTAAAGAACAAGATCGCTTTGGGATTGGTCAGCGCCACCAGCAGGCCGCGCAGAAAGATGCTCGAGCGCGTCGTTCCAGCCGCCGCCAGGGTGGCGGTTGCTGGCAAATCCGGCCCCGTGTTGCTGCGCCATTGACGCAGTCCGAGATAGATCAGGCAGGCTGCGCCTGCCGCCTTGAGTACCGAAAATGCAATTGCCGATGTGTGCAGCAGTAGCCCGATACCGGTAGCTGCCATGGCGGCAACCACGCAGACGCCGACGGCGTTTCCTGCCGAGCTGTACATGGTGCTGCGTGGCCCCAGCGCGAGACAGGTAGAGATCGCCAGAAGCACTCCCGGCCCCGGGCTGAACGTGGCGGCGAGCGCAATGAATAGAAATGCAGTCCACGTCGACAGTGGCATCGGGTAAATCCTTGGTGAGGGTGATCGATTGGCGCGCCGGAGGATGCTCCTTGCGGCACCAATGGCGCATCGGCGCGCCCGGATTACGGCAGTCCGTTTCTTCCATGTTCAATAAATCCGGGCCTCTGGCTCAGACGCTCGAAGTAGGCTTCCACCGCCGCCATGCACACGCGCCGGATTGGCGATGCCATCCAGCGATTGACCGATAGGCCAAGCACAATATCAGCCAGCGTGAAGGTCGCGCCATTGACATAGGCGCCGGTCGCGGACAACCGAGCATCGAGAATTCCCATGTGGCGGTTCCATTCCGCCACGCTCGCAGCGATCGCCGCTTCGTCGCAGTGCGCGGCACTGTGGCGCACCAGCGCCATGAATGCATAGCGCCAAGAGTTGTTCAATTCGGTCGCTTGCCAGTCCATCCATTTCTCAACCTGTGCCCTTGCCAGCGGTTCGCCCGGCAACAAGTCGTCGCGTTGATGCTTTCCGGCCAGATAGCGGCAGATGGTATTCGATTCCCACAGCGTCGATCCGGCATCCCGCAGCACCGGCACCTTGCCGTTGGGATTGAGTTGGAGGAAATGCGGCGCGTCAGTTGCCAGCGTGCCCTCCCCCCATTGTTCCAACTGGTAAGGGATGCCGAGCTCGGCGCAGGTCCACAAGACTTTGCGCACATTGATCGAAGACGACTTACCGAGAATTCTAACCATGGTGTGATGCTGCCTTTCGCAAGATGTCGAAAATCGATGGCCTGAGCTCAGTATCGTTCGATTCCGTTTGAAGATAAATAGGCTAATATTTACAATATTTTTAACCCATAGTTATCAATCCATGGACAAACTGCGCAGTATGGAAGTGTTTGTCAGCGTCGTCGATGCCGGCAGTTTTACCGCCGTCGCGCGCGCGCTCGACATGTCAACAGTCATGGTCAGCAAGCACATTGCCGCGCTCGAGGGGCAGCTCGGCGCCCGGCTGCTCAACCGGACGACACGCCGCCAAAGCCTGACCGAAATCGGCGAATTATATTGCGAACAATGTCGTCAGATTCTGGAGCAGGTACGCACCGCAGAGTCTGGCGCCGCAGCAATGCGCGCCACCGCCCGCGGCACGCTCAAGGTCAGCGCGCCGGTGGCGTTCGGTAGTGAATGCCTGGCGCCGGCAATGGCAAGCTATCTTGATCAGTATCCCGACGTAAGCATGGATCTGGAGCTGAGCAACCGTTTATCGGACGTGGTCGAGGAAGGACTCGACGCGGCAGTGCGGATTGGACACCTGGACGACTCGGCAATGGTGGCGCGGCCGCTGCGCCCGTATGGCATGGCTATTTGCGCTTCGCCCGCCTACCTGGAGCGGTTCGGGACGCCGCGCACGCCGGCCGATCTGGCGAACCATCATTGCCTCGATTTTCTGCATTGGCGGCGCCACCTGCGCTGGCGCCTGGATGGCGCCGACGCCATGACGGCCTTGCCGCCAAGCCGCTTCCGCTCCAACAATGGGCAGGCGTTGAAACATGCCGCCCTGGCCGGGCTGGGCATCATCATGCAAGCGGAAATCGTGCTGGCGGACGAGATTCGTCGTGGCGCCCTGATACCTCTGCTCAAGGAATTCATCCCTTCGCCGCGGCCAATGCATCTCATCTATCCATCCGACCGCCAGCCGACACCCAAGCTCACGACGTTTATCGAGTTCCTTGTGCAGCGCTTTGGATTGACGCGCAACGAGCCGCGTTCCCGCTGAACGCCAGTCCTGCTGCCTGTCACTGTCAGCCGACTGATACAGCATGGGTCGGTCGCCCAAGTCTTGTGCCTTGCCGCCTTAGCGTTGCGCTCCTAGACTGGTGCCATCTCCAAGCCGTCAATTGCATCCATGACCGAACTGCTACCCTTGTTGAGCTATTGCTTTGTCATGTCCGCCACGCCCGGACCGAACAACGTCATGCTCGCCACCACTGGCGCCAATTTTGGCAGTCGTGGCGCACTGCCGGTCATTGTGGGCATCCAGTCCGGCGTGTTCATCCAGACCGTACTCATGTGTCTGGGGCTGGCAAGCGCCTTTGTGGCCTACCCATTGGCGCAACAGGTGCTGCGTATCGCGGGGGCCTTGTATCTGGGGTTCCTGGCATGGAAGTTGTGCGGCGCACCGGTGGGTGGGGCGCATGCCCCCAAGCCAGTGTCCTTCACCCAGGCTGCGGCATTCCAGGCGCTCAATCCGAAGAGCTGGCTCAAGGCCATTACCGTGGCATCCGTTTTCATGCCTGTGGGGCACAACATGGTCGCGAATGCGCTGCTGGCGGCGTCGATCGGAGTCCTGGTGGGAACGCCCTGCAATCTGGTGTGGGCATTGTTTGGCGTCTCGATTCGCCGCCTGCTGAAAGATCCAGTCAAGCAACGTGTATTCAATTTGACAATGGGCGCGATCCTGCTCGTTCTGGCGATGATGTTCTTACGCTAGACTGTCGCCATGTTCGCCATCGACCGCTCCTCCCCCATCGCCCTGTCCGAGCAAATCGAGACAAGATTGCGCCACATGGTCGGGAGCCGGGCGCTGCCGGCCGGCGCCAAGCTGCTGTCGATACGCCAGCTCGCCATCCAGTTGGCGGTGAGCACGAATACCGTCGTGGTGGCCTATGACCGGCTGGTCGCGGCCGGCATTATTGCTTCTCATGGCACGGCGGGATTCTTTGTCTGCACGACGGGCGAAGCGGGCCAGGCGGTCCCCGATGACGTCGCGCTGGAAGCCGGCGAGGAGCAGGAGCCGGTCTGGCTGGCGCAGCAGGCAAACGATCAGCGCGCTGGCATATTGCTGGCCAGCAGTGGCGCATTGCCGCCGACCTGGCTGCAAGACGCGGTGCCGGCCACTGCCGTGCAAAGGGCCCTGGCCCGCAGCGCCGCCGGCATGGCTTCGCGCTGTCCGCCCCAGGGCCTACCGGAGCTGCGTGAGCACATCGCCCTGCTGTTGCGCGGCATCAGCCTTGCCTGTGACGCCGGCAACATCCTGACTACCTTTGGTGGCACCCATGCGATCGACTTGATTTGTCGTAGTTTTTTGCAGGCTGGCGATACCGTGCTGGTGGAAGACCCCGGTTATTTCCTGATGTTCGGCAGGCTGCGCCAGGATGGCATTCGTCTGGTACCGATCCGGCGCCGCCCCGATGGCCTCGATCTGGACGAATTGGAGGCCGCCTGCCGTGAGCAGCGCCCGCGCCTGCTGTTCGTGCAGACGGCCTTGCACAACCCCACAGGGTGGAGCAGCAGCGCCGCCAACTTGCACAAGGTCTTGATGATGGCGCAGCAATATGGCTTCCTGATCGCCGAGGACGACGTGCACGGCCATTTCCAGCAAGGCCACAGTACGCGGCTGGCATCGCTATCCGGGCTCGATGGCGTGATCTACTACTCCAGCTTTTGCAAGGCGCTGAGCCCTGCCTTGCGCATGGGCTATCTCGCCGCCGCCCCGGCCCTGCTCAGGGTGCTGATGCGGACCAAGATCCATTCCATCATGACGACGCCGGCGCTGAATGAGTATGTCCTGCTGGAAGTGCTCAGGGCCGGAAACTTGCGCAAGCATCTTGACCGTCTGCAACGCAAGATCATGGTGGCACGCAACGCCAGCGCACGCCAGTTGAGCGCGGCGGGCGTGCTGTTCGAACAGCCTGGCGATGCAGGTATTTTCTTATGGGGCACGATGCCGGATGGCCTGGACGTTGACTTGCTGGTGCAAGACGCCTACCTCAACAAGATCCTGCTGATGCGTGGCGCGGCCTTCTCGGCCAATGACACACCCGATCGCCATATCCGTTTCAACGTCGCCTTCAGCCAGCATCCAAGTCTGAGCAGCTACCTGCAACAGCGCCTGCAAGCCGTGGCCGGCGTGCGCTCAAGTCTGGCGCGCGTCAGCGGCGCGGCTAATTCGAGTGACAAGCGCTAACCCGTATTGGTCAATCTGTTTGAATGCCAGCGCCACGTCGTTTTCAAGGGCCATTGCGCTGGTCTCCTCTCTTCAGCCACTGCGGCAAGTATTCTCGTACGACTTTGTCGACTGCCTGCGCTTGCAATGCATCCCGGCGACGCTTGAGCGGGTCGCGCTGGGGTAACGTGCTCATCCATTGCTTGAAGCGGACAAAGGCCATCGGCTCGAGGGTGTTCATTCTGGCCATATCGCCATTGGTGGCAACGATGACGGCCGAGAACTGAGGCGAATCAAGCAACTCTTGGGCACGCGGCGCCTGTGCCACCCAAAAATCTTCGTCGTCATCGCTTAACTTGAGAGGGTGCGGGTCATCACTGACTTGCTCGCGCCGGATAATGTCTACCTCAAATCCGTCCTTGTTCACGGCTGTATATTTCTGGGAATCGCGGATACGAAACGTCGGGTCGACTCGTTGAAGCACACCCAACATCGAACTGTCGACCTTGCCCAATGCTGTAGCAAATGCTACTCGTTTGCGAACATCCCATAGCAGGCCAATGTCACGCGTTGCGACTGCGGCATCTTCGAAGGTGATTCCTGCCGCCGACTCATACGCGTACAGTGCATGCGTTCCAACCACTCGAAAGTGCTCGCCCAAGTTGGTGGACGCAAGCCGATTCAGCAGTTCCACGATGAGTGGAGCCACTCGTCCGACCCGAAGCGCTCGATTCATCCGCCTGTGTTTGACTAGCGCTGCTTTCAAGCCGTCGCGCCGTGCTTCGGCCAGCTCCTTTCTCTGACGAAAGCTTGCATACATGGCTTCCGTTTCCCGTGACCGCGGGCCGAGACTTTTTTCGCTACCGGACGCACTGGTGCGTACCAGATAGCTGTCTTCAGGAGCCGAGGCGGGGCCCTTGTGCCAATACATGCCACCGCGCACTTTGTGCGCCTCTGCAACAGCCTCTTCGTAGGCCTCGAACGTGGCAACCGCGTCGATATACTGCCGCGTGGCATCGGCTGGCCGCTCTAGCATGACTGCTCCTCGGTATGTTTATATGTTTTTTAACTCTATACCGAAAACACAGTTAAATCAATTACTTATACCTATTAACGAGCTGGATGCGCGCCAGACACGTGCCCATGGCCGTCACGAACACACCTGCGCCCAGCGCGGCCGTCCACGCCACCAGGCCAGTTGCCACCGCCAGGCGGCCGGCCACGTGGTTCAATTCCTGCGCGCACAGGTAGCGCTCGAGTATGGCAAGTAGCAACAAGTACTGTGCAAATGCCAGCGAGTCGAGCAATGGCCCGCGCAAGCTCACCGGAGTGAAGGCGGTGGGTCCGTTACTGAGAGGATCCACAACTACAAGTCGATCCAAAAAAATCAGACGGCGCTGACGCGCACATCTCCTTAGGCTGGCATGAGAAGCAATATTTAGTTTATTGCAAATTTTGACAATAATAATGAGAACGATTATCATTCGGATTGTCATTTATATTCACTTTGCCAGCCTCGCCGGTGCGTGGGGCATGCTTGCTTAATCTTCCAAGGAATTGTCATGAATCCGTCGTCGCTTGCCCCGCATTTCAAACTCAGGCCGTTGGCACTGGCACTGGCGCTGGCGCTGGCCGCTTCTGCCGCGGTGTCTGCGGAAGAAGCCGAGCTGCCACGCATCGATGTGCTAGGGCAAAAGGCCAGCATTCGGGAAACGGGTTCGGTCGCCCTGATCGGCAAGGAGAAATTGGAAATATTGCAACCCTTGTCCACCCAGGATGCGCTCAAGACGGTGCCGGGCATCGTCGTGCGCGAAGAGGAAGGCTATGGTTTCATCCCGAATATCGGCATCCGCGGTTTGAACCCGAATCGCAGCCAGAAGGTGCTGGTGCTGGAAGACGGCGCCCCGGTTGCGCCCAGCCTGTTCCTGGCCAATGAGTCTTACTACAGCCCCCGCATCGAGCGCATGGAAACGCTCGAAGTGCTCAAAGGCGCGGCCGGCCTGCGCTATGGCCCGACCACCATCGGCGGCGTCATCAACTACCGCACCAAGCGCCCCGAACAAGGTGCGACCGTGACCGCCAAAGGCGGTTCGCATGCCTATCGCCTGCTCGGGCTCGACGCCGGCGCCGCCACTGCAAAGGGCGATATGATGGGCGGGATCAGCCTGCTCGGTGCCAAGGGCGATGGCTTCCGCCACAATGCCTTCGACATGAGCGATGTGGTGCTCAAAGGCGGAATGGAGCTGGGCGCCCAGCAATGGATCAGCGCCAAGCTGTCCCGTTACGACAATAAGATCAACACTTCTTATGTCGGCCTCAGTCCGAATGAGTATCGCGATACGCCCACCAGGAATTCCGCGCCCAACGATCATTTCCTGACCGACCGCAGCGGTATCGATCTGAACCATGAAGTCTATCTGGGTAGCGATGCCAAGCTCAACACCCTGGTGTACTGGAGCGAGTTGACGCGCGATTACTGGCGTCGCGAAGTCGACAAGAGGACGGCGGACGGCACCACGTTCAAAGCCTGCGATGGCAAGACCTACTGCATGAACGGGAACAATCGCACCTTCGAGATGCGCGGTATCGATAGCCGCCTGCAGCTCGATTACCTGGGCATGGGCATCCGCAACGAGGCGGAAATCGGGATCCGCTTGCACCACGAGAAATTGACGAACCAAAAAGTCAGTTCCAAGACGGACCCGAATGCGCGCTCGGGTGAGCTGCGTGAAGACGTGCGTTCGAGCGCCTCGAGTCTGGCCCTGTACGGGCAGAACCGCTTCATCCTCAACGAGGGCATCGCCGCCACCGTCGGCTTGCGCGTCGAGTCGTACCAGCAGGAAATCAATAACCAGTTGAAGGCCAAGTCTGGCGACACCAGCAATACCGAACTGGTCCCGGGACTGGGCCTGACCTGGCAGTTGCAGCCACAGGCGCAATTATTCGCTGGCGTGCACAAGGGCTTTTCACCGGCCATGGTCGCCACTGCGATCAGCCCGAATGCCGCAGGCGACTATGTCGACCAGTTGCTCGATGCCGAACGCTCAACCAATATCGAACTGGGCCTGCGCGGCGGCAGCAATGGCTTGCGTTATGAAGCGGCGCTGTTTCAGATGGACTTTGCCAATCAGATCGTCAATCAATCGGCCTCGGCCGGCGTGACCAAGGCCAACGGCGGGAAAACTCTGCATCGCGGCATCGAAGCGGGCGTCGGCCTGGCCATCGGCGGCGGCTGGAGTGTCGATGGCAATGCCACCTATGTGCCTACCGCGAAATACAATAACGTCGCCAGCGGCTTCGGCCCGGTCGGCAAGCGCCTGCCTTACACCCCTGAACTGACCGGCAATCTGGTGCTCAATTACAAGGTGGGCGGCCTGAAGACCAGCCTCAGCGCAAATTACCAGTCGAGCCAGTTTGTCGACCCGGCCAATACCGTAGCGCAAAGTGTCGATGGCCGTATCGGAAAGATCGCTGGCTTTACCACCATGAGCTTGAATGCCCTGTATGCGATCAAGCCACAGCTGACGGTATTTGCGACGCTGCGCAATCTGGCGAACGAAAAATATATCGCCAGCCGCAATCCGGATGGCATTTTCCCTGGTGCGGAACGCAATGTCGAAGTGGGAATGCGTTACAAATTCTAAAACAGAAAAATTGCATTCCGAGTAGTGCTCGCCAGCGGACCGTAATAGTGGAATGCGGAGTGCAGGACGCGCCGGCAAGTTGCAGGGCAAGGCGCAAAGCGCAGCGATAGTGCTTACTATCGCGAGCATTTGTAACGCAGCCATGCGATTTGCCGGCACGGCAGGAACTCTGCATTTCACTATTACGGTCCGCTAGCGCACATACGGCCGACATGGGCTCCGATACATTGGTGGCATTCACCAGGAGGAATCATGTCTACCGACTACAATTATATGGAATCCATGCCCAAGGATGGCTACCATGCCATCCGCCTGGCGGCCTGGATCGTGTTGACCGTGCTGCTGGTCGTGGTCGTGTTCAGCGCCAATGCCGCAGCCGCCACCCCTGCCAGCGAGGCCAACGCCCGCTATGCCGAGGAGCGCGCAGCGTGCTTGAACGGAAGTTCGAACCAGGACCGCGCCACCTGCCTCAAGGAAGCGGCAGCGGCACTGAAGGAAGCGAAGGCCGGCCATCTGGACGATAGCCAACAGGACTTTGCCGCCAACGCCCTGCTGCGTTGCAAAGCCTTGCCGGGCGACCAGCAGGAACTCTGCCACCGCCGCATGCGGGGCGAAGGCCAGGTCAGCGGCAGTGTGCAGCAGGGCGGCGTCCTGCGCGAGCTGACGGTAATCGAAAAGACGATGCCCGACTCCAAGCCGGTCCAGCAACGATAGGCGGTCGCGGCTTCGGCCTGGGCGCTTCATTCCTTTGGCGAATAGTGGTATCTTGTGTCGGATCCCATTTGCCCCAAGGTAAGCCATGTCCGTCTTGCGCTATCACTTATTGCTGACTGCCGCCGCCGTGTTTGCGGCGACAGGCCAGCCAGCCCATGCGTCCGACTGGCACTTCATCCTCAAGGCTGACAAGGCGGAAGCGCTGGCTTTCTTCGACATGGCGTCGGTGGTCAAGCTGGGCGGCAAGGTCGGCCTGCGGTCGATGCTGCTGCGGCGCGAGGAAAGCAATTTTCCGAATGCAATCAATGCCATTTCCTTTGAAGAGGCGTTCGATTGCAAGACCCAGACCGTGCAGTTGCTTGGTGAAACAACCTTCGGCCCGAGCATGAAGACGATCAAGTTCACCAAGATCAGCACACCGCCGGCGCCGGTCGCGCCCAGCACCTTCGAACGCCACAAGCTTGACATCGTCTGTTCCGCCGGCTTCGGTCCCGGCAAGCGCAGCATCCTGTATATCCCGGTGGAATCGGACTTGCCGACGTTCCGGGATTTCTATGTGGAACAGGAGCGGGCGGCCGCCAAGGCGCTGGAGCAGGCCAAGGCCGAGGAAGCGGGCGTCGCGCCGCAAGCCCAGGCTCAGCCGCCCGGCATCTTCAACCGCAAGTAATAGCGCCACAGCACGTCCCTCAGCCAGTGCGCCAGGCCTGACAGGGCTGCCACGATGGTTGCGATAATGGTCGGCAAGATGGCGCCGAAGGTGAAGGCCATGCCCAGCACAAAGCCGAGCACGTACTCGGCGCGGTAAGTCGGGAACAACAGCGACAGCGCAAAGATCCCCAGGAAGATCGTCGCTATCGCTTCGAACTTGAAGGTGAATGCCAGCGCCAGCACGGCGCCATAAGCGAGCGCCCCGAAGAAGCCCGCCCACACCGACGGCGGCACCTGCACCGCCCCGCCCGGCTGCTGGTCCAGCCGGCGCCCGATGCGACCGGCCAGCCACCAGGTCAGCGCCGGAATCAGCAGCAAACCCCACCAGTTCGACACCGACGGCATGTCGGCGCGCGCCAGCAAGTGGTGCGCCACCACGCCGCCATGGGAATACTCCCAGCCAAGGTGGATCGATTCGGCCAGCAGGGTGATGGCAACAAGGACGATTCGAGGCGATACGGACGGACGATTTGTCATGGCGGTGCTTTCCATTAGAGGTGGGTCTGGCATTGCATCGAGTGTCGCCCGAACCGGCCGCGCCTGCACGCGGCGTTGTCACGAATGGCGGTTCGCGCGGTCCGAATGACGAAAATCCTGCCCTGCACGCCGCGCGAGCGGCAACAGTGAGAGATAGTCTCAATAAGAATAATTCTCATTTACATGGACTGCCTTTATTCCTATAATGCCGTCATGCCAGCCAATCCGCAGCCAGTCCATGCCATTCCGGAAGACATCCGCTGCGCCGCCGATTACGAGACGGTGGCGCAGCGCTTCATGGCCGCGCCCAGCTACGCCTATGTGGCGGGCGGCACCGGGGCCGACATCACGGTCGGCGCCAATCTGTCGGCGTTTGATCAATGGGCGATCTACCCGCGCCTGCTGCGCGACCTGACCTGCGGCCACACCGGCGTCGACATCGGCGGCATGGCCCTGCCCCACCCGATCATGCTGGCGCCGGTGGCGTTCCAGGCGCTGGCCAATGCGGAAGCGGAAATCGGCTCGGCGCGCGCCGCCAACGCGATGCAGAGCTGCTTCGTGTGCAGCACCCTGTCGTCGCGCACGCTCGAAGACGTGGCGCAGGCGGCCGGCCCGCACAAGTGGTTCCAGCTGTACTTCCAGCCCGGGCGCGCGGCCACCCGCGCCCTGCTCGAACGCGCCGTCCGGGCCGGATACAAAGCCATCGTCGTCACGCTCGACGCCTCGATCCAGGTGGCGAGCCTGCGGGCGCTGCGCGCGGGCTTTCGCATGCCGGCCGACTGCGTGGCCGTCAACCTGGACCCGCAAGCCGACGTGGCCGCTGCGGCCGGCGGTGCCAGCCGCATCTTCCAGGGCATCATGGAAGCCGCGCCGACCTGGGCCGACCTCGAATGGCTGCTCACGGCGTCGCCGTTGCCGGTATGGGTCAAGGGCGTGCTGCATCCGGACGACGCGCGCGCCTTGCAGGAGGCCGGCGTCGCGGGCCTGGTGGTGTCCAACCATGGCGGGCGCAGCCTCGATGGCGCGCCGGCCAGCCTGGCCGCCCTGCCCGCGGTCCGCGCTGCCGTCGGCGCCGGCTTTCCCCTTATGCTCGATGGCGGCATCCGCTCCGGCAGCGATGTGTTCAAGGCGCTGGCGCTGGGCGCCGATGCGGTGCTGGTGGGCCGCTTGCAGATGTATGCATTGAGCGTCGCCGGTGGCCTGGGCGTGGCCCACCTGCTCAAGCTGCTGCGCGAAGAACTGGAAGTGTGCATGGCGCTGGCAGGCTGCGCCAGCATCCGTGAAATTGACCGCGCCGCCCTGATGGCGCGCACCGACTTGAAAGCGACAATATGCTGACCATCATCGACGCCGTGCTCGACAAAGACGAAGTGCGGCAGTTCCGCGCCTACCTGGACGCAGCAAATTGGCAGGACGGTCAGCGCAGCGCCGGCACGCTGGCGCAGCAGGTCAAGAACAATGTGCAGCTCGACGAAGGCAGCGAGCCTGCCCACAGCCTCGGCAAGCATGTGCTGCGCAGCCTTGGCAACTGCCCTGCCTTTATCTCGGCCGCGCTGCCGCGCAAGATCTATCCGCCCCGCTTCAACCGCTACGCCGGCGGCGGCACCTATGGTTTGCATATCGACAGCGCGCTGATGCTGCTGCCCGGCAGCGGCGACAGCGTGCGCACGGACCTGTCTGCCACGCTGTTCCTCAGCGAGCCGGACGAGTATGACGGCGGAGAACTGGAAATCGAAACCGAATTCGGCGCGCAGGCAGTCAAGCTGGGCGCTGGTGACATGGTGCTGTACCCGTCGTCGAGCCTGCACCGCGTCAGCCCGGTCACGCGCGGCGCGCGCGTGGCCTCGTTCTTCTGGATCGAAAGCATGGTCCGCGATAACACCGAACGCGCGATGCTGTATGGCCTGGACCGCGCCATCTTGTCGCTGGTCCCGAGACTCGACGCCACCGACGGCAGCCTGCTGACGCTGACCGGCACTTACCACAACCTGCTGCGGCGCTGGGCCACGACTTGAGCAGCGGCGCGGAAAGCGTCCGTAGGGTGGCTAACTCCGTTACCCACGCGGATCTCACGCCGACCATGCACAATGCGTGCGTAAAGCCTTACTCACCCTACACTTCCGCCAGCAGCCAGTCGCGGAACGCCCGGATGCGCGGTAGCGCGGCCGATGCCGTCGGGTACACCAGCCAGTAGCTGAAATCATTGTCGAGCGTGGCGGCAAAGGGCATCGCCAGCTTGCCGCTGGCCAGCAAGCCGGCGGCCAGGAAGGTGCGGCCCAGCACGACGCCCTGCCCGTCTATCGCCAGCTGCAATCCGAGGCTCGAATCGTTCAGCGTCAAGCCCTTGCTGGTATCGATCCCTTCAACCCCTTCCTGTGCCAGCCAGCGCTCCCAGCCATCGCGCGGCGTGCTGTGGATCAGGCGGTGGTGGCGCAAGTCGTCCGGCGCTGCCAGCGGCGGCGCCCCACCGAGCAGGGCCGGACTGCACATCGGCGCAAAGGCTTCCGCAGCGATCAGGTCGGCCTGCATGCCGGGCCAGCGGCCGGTGCCCGAACGGATCGCCATGTCGAATTTCTTGCCCATCAAATTCTGGCTGACCGAGTCGGTGTCGATCACCAGGTCGATATCGGCATGGCTGGCCTGGAAATGCGCCAGCCGCGGCAGCAGCCAGCTGTGGGCGAACGACGGCAGCACGGTCAAGCGCAAGGTGCCGGCGCGGTGGTGGCCGCGCACCTGTTCGGTGGCGCTGGCCAGCATGCCAAGCGCCTTGGTCAATTGCTCGCAATAGCTGCGCCCCTTTGGCGTCAGCACCAGGCCGGTGCCGACACGCTCGAACAGCGCCAGGCCCAGCCATTCCTCAAGCTGCCTGACCTGCAGGCTGACGGCGGCGGCAGTGACGTGCAGCTCGCTCGCTGCCCGCTTGACGCTGCCATGGCGGGCGGCGGCCTCGAAAGCTTTGACGGCAGTCAGCGGTGGCAGGTGTCTCATGAGCGGGCGGATAAGTTTTTCTTAAGTGTCGACGCAATATAACTCGTTTTACGGTCGCGCCGGCGTCGGGTCTAATCACGCATTCTCCACCACTTCAGGAACAGCCATGATTGATCACATTACCTTCGGCTCGCACCAGTTCGATGCGGCCATCGCGTTCTATACCGACTGCTTCGCCACGCTGGGCATCCGGCTGCAGCACAAGGACGCAGCCAGCGCCGCATTCGGCAAGGACGAGCAATGGACTTTCTTCCTCTACCCCGCCAGCGCCGGCGCGCAGTTGAACGGCGCCCATATGCATATCGCGTTCTGCGCCGCGTCGGAACAGGAAGTGCAGGCGTTCTATGACATGGCGCTGGCGCGTGGCGCCACCTCGCACCGCCTGCCTGGCGCTAACCTCGCGGTCAACCAGCGCTATTACGGTGCAATGTGCAAGGACCTCGACCAGCATACGCTTGAAGTCGTCTACTGGCGGCCACTCGACTGAACGGTGCAATTGGCGGCGGCGCTCAGGTCGCGGATTGCCATCTTGCGCGCCGCGGTCGCGGGCGGCACGGAACCGGGGCAGCACGCCGGCATGGCGCTGGTCGAGGCAGGCATCGATCATTTCGGGCATGCGTTTGCTGCTGCCGCAGTCAGGGCGTGGGTTCTCGATATCTTTTACGATAAAACACATTAGATAGCATGTAGATGAGAATTATTCGCATCGTGTAATGTGAAATGTCGCCGGGGCGACAATCCTCCAAATGGACTTATGTTTATCGCATCGCGCGGGGTCCTGCCATAGCGTATTTACGTTGTTTTTTTACACAGTTGCCTATACAGCCTCCGAATCAATGGACATATGTTCCGCCAGTCTATATTTTTATACACGACTCAAGAAACGTTATACGCCTTGTTGTCGAAGAAAAATAAGTGTGGAAAGGAAGGCAAGACACTTGCCTTCTGCCTAACGGCCCATTGATAAAATCGCTTTGCCTTTGAGAGAACTACATGAAAAAGAAAGCAATCCCGCTCGCAGTCCTGATGTTAATCGCAGGTGGCATGGCGCATGCGCAAGATGCGGCTGCGCCGGCGGCAGCCGCACCAGCGGCCGCTGACGACATTCAAAAGGTGATCGTAACCTCGACCGGTAGCCGTGGCTCGCAGCGCACCGTGATCGATACCCCAGTGCCGATCGACATTCTGTCGACCAAGGAACTGGGCAAGACTGGCCAGGTCTCGCTCGACAAAGCCCTGCAATTCCGCGTCCCTTCGTTCAACACCGTGCAGACCCCGGTCAACGACGCGACCTCGCTGCTCGACCCTTACGAAATCCGTAATATGGGCCCGAGCCGTTCGTTGATCCTGATCAACGGCAAGCGCAAGAATTCCAGCGCGCTGATCTACACCCAGACTTCCCCGGGCCGCGGCGAAAGCGGCTCCGACATTTCGGCCATCCCGTCCGACGCCATCAAGCGCATCGAAGTGCTGCGCGACGGCGCCTCGGCCCAGTACGGCTCGGACGCGATTTCGGGCGTCATCAACATCATCCTGAAGGACGCTGCCGCCGGCGGCGCACTGACGGTACGCGCCGGCCAGACCCACAAGAATGACGGCAAGAACGGCGCCATCAGCCTGAACCAGGGCTTGAGCCTGGACGGCAAGGGCTTCATCAACTACACGCTCGACCTGTCCAAGGTCGACCTGGCCCAGCGCTCAGGGCTGGTCAGCGCACGCGGCGAAGCGGGCGACTTCGGCGCCGACCTGAACACCCAGGTACTGCCCTTCCTGGCACTGAAGCCGGACGCAGGCAATATCAACGGCTCGCCGGCAACCGAGGCGGCCAAATTCCTGGTCAATGCACGCTACGACCTGACCGACGACCTGAGCATCTACGGCAACGCCGCCTACATCAAGAAGACCGTCGACAGCTTCGCCAACTACCGTACCCCTTACTGGCGTCCGACCGACTACGGCCTGCTGCATCCGGCAGGTAGCCCGTACGTCGGCTATGTGCCAACCTTCGTCGGCGCACTGGACGACTACAACGGCACCATCGGCGCCAAGTTCACCCTCGGCGGCTGGGGCACCGATGTCAGCCTGACCACCGGCGGCAACGAGCAGGGTTATAGCGTGACCAATTCGGTCAACCGCGGCATCATGGCCGCGCGCGCTGCCGGCGACACCAGCCTGGCAATCTCGCCGACCAGCTTCATGGCGGGCGGCACCAAGTTCACCCACTATGTATTGAACGCCGACTTGTCGAAAGAGTTGTCGGCTGGCGTCAATGCCTACTTCGGTACCGAAGCGCGCCACGAGAAATATGAAGTGATCGCCGGCGAATTCGCTTCCTACCATTTGGGCGGCGCCGACTCCTACGCCGGCAACAGCCCGGAGAATTCGTTCTCGTCGACCCGTTCGAACTACGGCTTCTACGGCGGCGCGATGTTCGACGTCAGCAAGCAGCTGCTGATTGACGCCACCGGCCGCTACGAGAAATACAGCGACTTCGGCAGCGCATTCGTGTGGAAGCTGTCGTCGCGCTACAAGGTCGACGACAAGATCACGCTGCGCGCTTCGCTGTCGTCGGGCTTCCGCGCTCCGTCGCTGCACCAGATCTACACCCAGAAGGCGCAGTATTCGTTCGTGCCGGGTTCGGGCATTCAGGTCTCCGGCCTGGCCAGCAATGTGTCGACGCAAGCCAAGTCGCTGGGCGTGCCGTCGCTCAAGGCCGAAAAGTCGAACAATATCACGCTCGGCATCGGCTTCAAGCCGGACAACGACACCAGCATGACGCTCGACTACTACAATATCGCGCTCAAGGACCGCATCATCCTGGGCAAGGAAATTGTCCCGAGCGGCAACCCGGCGGCGCAGCTGGACCAGATCCTGAAGGCCAACGGCATCGTGTCGCTGAGCTTCTTCGTCAACGGTCTCGACAGCCGCACTTCGGGTATCGACTACGTGTTGAACCGCCGGAACATCAACCTGCTCAACGGCAAGCTGGGCATCAATCTGTCCGGCAACTACACGCTCAAGAACGAGCGCGATGGTGCCGTGCATAATCCGGCGTCGGTCGCTTCGGCCAACCAGTCGGTGCTGGACGCGACGCAGGAAGCGCTGATGTTCACTTCGCGTCCTAAGTTCAAGACCATCCTCGGCTTTGACCTGGACTACAACAAGGTCAACTACTCGCTCAATAACACGGTGTTTGGCCCGACCAAGTTCCGCAATGCGGGCATGGACCAGAACCTGGAAGTGGACTTCAAGACCAAGACGGTGACCGACTTCGCCGTCAACTTCCAGCTGACCAAGAACATCACGTTCGCGGTCAATGTCAACAACGTGTTCAACGTCACGCCTAAGTGGAACTTCAAGGCGCTGAACTCGACTGGCCAGGCTCTGCTTGACAGCAAGACGCTCGATCCGGCTTACGGCCTGACCCCGGTTGAAGTGCAGCGCAACCTGATCACCTTCAACGGCCGCTATGACATGGTCACCTATGATGGCTCGCATTTCAGCCAGCTGGGCCGCATGTACAATATGTCGCTGAACTACCGCTTCTGATCAGCCGTGCAGGGTGGGTAACAAGCTTACCCACGCGTGAAGCCGGCAACAAGTTGGCCCTCCGCGTGGGTAAGCGAGCTTACCCACCGTACGCAAAAGCAAAGGCCCGCTACGTGCGGGCCTTTTTTTCGACTCAGAAAAATAAAAAATCAGACGAGCAAGGCGGCGCTCATCGATTTCATTTCTTCCGACGATTCGTCGAGGATGCTCGCCAGCGTGTCGTTGTCCATGATGAAGTCGAGCACCGACTCCGAGTGCTCACTGGCCTCGCCATCGGCATGGCCGAGCGGCGATGCGATCGGCGACAGCTGGTTGGCCAGCAACAGCGTGTCGAGCAGGGTGTCGGGCGGCATTTCCAGCCAGCCGTCGCGCAGGCCGCCGATGGCGGTGCTGACCGCATCCGGGATATTGAGTTTCTTCATCACTTCGCGCGACACCACTTCCTCGCACAGCTCGGCCCAGTTTTCCGGGTCTTCGTCAAGCAGGCCGGGGAATTCGTCGGCGCGCGACAGCAGGTAGAAACCGCCGACCTCGTGCACGATGGCGGCGAACATGGCGGTGTCGGCATTGACGAAGGTGATGCGGCGCGCCAGCACATAGGCCAGCGCCGCCACGTGGGCCGTATGCTCCCACAGCTGCTCGGCCTTGGCGCGCAGGCCGGGATCGACGATCTTGCTGCCGAACTGGCGCACGACCAGGCCGGCCACCAGGTTTTGCAAGCTGCGGTAGCCGACCCGCATGACTGCCGTGCGGACATTGGTGATCGAGGCGCCACCCTGGTTGAAGGCGGCCGAATTGGCCAGCGCCACCACGCGCGCGGCCAGCAGCGGCTCGGCCAGCACCAGCTTGATGGCGTCCTCGATATGGCACTCCGGATCGTCCAGCGCCAGTTGCAGGCGCAGTGCCGCATTGACGCTGGTCGGGAAGGCAAGCTCCCCGCGCGACGCCTGGGCGGTAATCAATCCAAAGGCTTCTAATCTGTTCACGTTGTACTACCCCGCATGCACTTTGCGTCTCCCCGGCGCTGCTAACCAAGGGAGCGGCGACAAAAAGCATTGTCGCAAGCATAATCATATCAGGCCTGAGCCGATTTGGCCGCACTCAGACCCTGGTGTGCGGGGCGCGCCGCGCCCTTACTTGACCTTGATGGCGCTTTCGACCTTCTTGACACCTTCGACGCTGCGGGCGACCTCGACAGCGCGGTCGGCCTCGGCCTTGCTGTTGACAAAGCCGCTCAGCATGACCGTGCCCTTGACCGTCTCGACGTGGATGCCGGTCGAGGACAGGGCGGGTTCCTTGATCAGGTCGGCCTTGATGCGGGTCGTGATGGCGGTGTCGGCCATGGCGGCGCCGGCGCGGGTGGTGGCATCGGCTGCCTTTTGCCCTGCGCTATCGACGGCGTTGCCGGCCCGTTCAGCCGCGCCAGGGGCCTCGGTGGCGGCCATCGGGCGCGGGTTGCGGGCGTCGGCCAGCGCCATCGTGTGGCTGGACTTGGCGCTGTCGATGCAGCTGGCCTTGTCGGTGCCGCGCTTGTCACTGCAATGGGCGCGGGCCAGCGCATAGTCGGCATCGACGACGGCGACCTGGGCCTTGGTGCGGTCCCGCTGCGACAAGGTCGTGTCCTGCGCGTAGGCGTCGGCCTTGGCGCGCGCCCGTGCCACCTTGGCTTCGTTGACGCAAACCGTCTTGGCATTGCTCTTGAGCGTATCGCACTGGACTTTGGCTGCCTTGTAGTCGGCTGCGGCTTTATCGACGGCGATGCGGGTGGCTTCGGTACCGTCAGCGGCAGCTGCAGTACCCATAGCGGTGACACCCGCCAGCAGGATGGCAAAGATCTTTTTCATGGCGCAGTTCCTTTAGTGTTCGGTTGGAGGTAGCGTGATTTAACCCTCGAATCGCTGGGCTATCTGTGCGCTTACACACTTACGAACTTTCAAGATTGCCACCGCAATACTCAACCGTCGCTGAGCAGGCCCTTGTACCAGATGGTGCGCACCTGGTCGAATACCGGTCCGTTGCGCTCGAACACCGCCGGATCATGGGCCAGCTTGACCCAGGTGCGCGTATCGTGGGCATTGCGCGCCACCGCCTGGTGGTCCCGCACGCCGGCCAGCCAGGCATGCACCCTGGCGTAATGGGCGGGGTGGCGGTGCTGGGTCCAGGCCAGCGCCACCAAGTCGGCAAAGCCTTCCTCGCGCCGGGTTTCGCGCAGTGCGCGCGCCAGCGCCAGCAATTCCGCGCTGGCGGCCTGTTCGTCGCCGACCTCGACAAAGCCCGCCGGCAGCGCGTGCCACGATCCCTGGGCATAGCGCCAGCAGTGGGCCAGCTCGTGCGCCGTCATCGCCTCGATCAATATCGCGCGCTCGCTGTCGGGCACGCCATCGAGCACCGCTTCGGCCTGCGGATTGCCGCGCATCGTCAGCACCAGCTTGCAGCGGCCATCGGCAAAGCCCATTGCCAGCGGCACGTCGTTCGGTCCGGCCTGCGGCTGCACGATGATGTCGAGCGGCAGCTTCAGTTCGCGCGCATGGGTGACCACCGGCGCGCCGGCCTTGATCCAGCGGGTTTCCAGTTCAGTCAGGGAAGCGGCACGGAGCGGCACGGCGACGGCGAGCGCGCACAACAGCAGAGAATTTCTTGGCGTCATCATCTTGCTCCAAGCCGACGAATTCAATTCCTGTCAGCAATGAGATGAGCCTACACGAGGATTTTGGGAAAGTAAGTTTTCTTCGTGTAATTCTTTGTTGCCTTGGCAGAAGGGCAAGGCCTTACTTGACCTTCTGCCAAGAGAAACGCCAATACGCTGATTACTTCGTCAAGGTTGCGGCCGTCGTGAAGGCCGGACGAATATCATTCGGGACTGCCTTCATCTTGTCGAGCGCCTTTTGCACGTCGGGACGGATGACGACGTACTTCGTCATCATCGCGCGCGCCGCCGCATAGTCGCCGGTCGCCTCGATGGTCAGGAATTCGCGGTCGAGGTCGATGACGGCCTGCCTGATCTTCCTGAAGTCGACCGAGAAGGTGCCGTCGCCGTGCGAGACGAAGCCACCATGGTCGAGCAGGTAGTTGAGCTGGATCGCCATGCCGCGCGCATGCGAATCGGTCAGGCCGAAATGCAGCGTGCGGAAGGCCGAGGCGAGGAAGGTGTTATACATCTTGCGCTCGGCTTCCGCCCCCTGGCCCAGCGTGTCCTTGAGCTGGCCCTTGTCCATCATATAGGTCAGCGCCCACAGGCCCGTGACGTCGGCCTTGGCTTCCTCGATCGTCGAGTAGGCGTCCTTCAGGTCCTGGCGCGGCGTCGATGGTTTGCCGCCGTTATTGGTGATGTGGGGACCGAGGCCATGGGTGATCTCGTGCGCCAGGATATGGGTGAAGAAGGAATTGAAGTCGAGGTCCTTCTGCGCGTCCGGACGCAGCACCAGCTTCGAAATCGGCGTCAGCGTCGACTTGAACTTCGCTTCCTGGACGTTCTTGAGCATGACGCGCTTGGAGCCGCGCTGGCTGATGATGCGTTCATCGTTGGGCAGGTTGTAGGCGGCCGTCTGCACGCCCATATTGCCGTCGCCGGCGCCGTACACCTGGTTGACCACCACCATCGGCGCCAGCGCACCCACCTTCGGGTTGCGGTACTTCGCGTCGAGCGGCAGGTTGTCTTCCAGTTCCTGCATATGCTTGCTGAAGAAGTCGAGCTTCTGGGTTTCCTTCTGGTCGCGGATGCTGACATAGGCTTCGAACGCGGCCTTGTAGCCGAACAGCTCGTCGTTATACGTCTCGTAAGGGCCGATCGTGATGTCGACCGGCGAATCGAGGTCCATCCACGCGAAGTCGGACGGCAGGTAGTCGTTCGACAGGAAGGCGTCGGCCCGCAGGTTGAGGAATTTCTTGAGCGACGCGTTGTCGGTCAGGCTGGCGGCCTGCTTGAGCAGGGCCGACAGCTTGACCAGTTCAGCCTTGTACTCGTCCGAGTACTTGACAATGTTGAACTTGCCGTCGGCGCCGGCGCGGATCGTGGTGAAGAACCACTGCGCCTGTTCCTTGTCCGCCGGCGGCAAGGTATTGAACCAGGCGTCGAGCAAGCCCTTGGAGGCGCCGGCCGGGTAGAAATTGGCCGCTTCCGGCTTCTTGGCCGGGATCGCGATGCCAGCCACTTCAGCTGGAAGAAAAGACTTGTGATCGTCGATGATCGACCATGGCCCCTTGTTGAGCCAGAAGTAGTTCAGGCGGGCCTTGCCCAATGCCGATTTATCCTTCTTCAGCGCCGCCCACAGGGCTTCGTTGCCGTCCCAGCGCTGGCGCAGTTGCAGCACGTCGACGATCCTGGCCGCTTCGATCAGCTTGGCGATGGCGGCGCGGTCGCCTTTGGACAAGGTCGAGATGTCGGCGCTGAGATTGACCGGTGCAAAGCGCTTGGCCATTTGCGACAGTTGCGCGACGCTGGCAGGAGCAGGTGCAGGCGCGGCCGTTTCGTGGGCGAAAGCCGTGCTGACAGCCGCAACGAGGGCGAAGGGAACGAGGAAGTTCTTCATAGGACCTTTGGATGAAAGTGTATGGGGGAACGGGCCGTGCCAGCGGGTCGCCGGCGGCAGGAATGTATTGTAATTCATCTCCATTCGTACATACATCCCGGCCATGGCGGCGTCACTACCGTGTGCTAACGCACTGACCTGGCAGCTGAGTTGTTGCATCCTGAAGTTTTAGAGGAGGCTGCGATGAGTATGCACGCACGTCATGAATGGCGTGACCAACAAGCCTTGGTCAACGAACGCCTCAAGGGCTTCCTGGATAATCCGGGGAGTGAACAACTTGCAGCGGTGCTTGCACAAATGCAGGTGTATGCTGATGCGGCCCGGCAGGGCCAGCTGGAAATCCCGAAGCGCTGGATCTGCACCGGGTAGCATGGCAATGGTGGGCACCGGTCGTCGCACGGTAGTTTGTGCGGCGACATGCCCACCCTACGAATGACGTTGCGATATCCGTAGGGTGGGCACTGCGTGCCCACATCACGAATGACGTTGCGATATCCGTAGGGTGGGCACTGCGTGCCCGCATCACGAATGACGTTGCGGTATCCGTAGGATGGGCACCGGTCGTCGCACGGTAGTTTGTGCGGCGACATGCCCACCGCTTGCCTCCTACTTCTTGCGCATCGGAGGCAGGTCGGTACACACGCCTTCATACACTTCGGCTGCCATGCCGATCGATTCACCGAGCGTAGGATGCGGGTGGATCGTCTTGCCGATATCGACGCCATCGGCGCCCATCTCGATCGCCAGCGCGATTTCGCCAATCATATCGCCGGCATGGGTGCCGACAATACCGCCGCCAACGATGCGGTGCGTCTCAGCGTCGAACAGCAGCTTGGTAAAGCCTTCATCGCGGCCATTGGCCACGGCACGGCCGCTCGCTGCCCACGGGAAGTGGCCTTTTTCCAGCTTGATGCCCTTGGCCCTGGCCTCGTCTTCGGTGATGCCGACCCATGCCACTTCCGGATCGGTATAGGCGACGCTCGGGATGACCTTGGCGTCGAAGAAGGCTTTCTCGCCATGCGCCGCTTCCGCCGCCACATGCGCCTCGTGCACCGCCTTGTGCGCCAGCATAGGCTGGCCCACCAGATCGCCGATGGCGAAAATATGCGGCACATTGGTGCGCATCTGGCCATCGACCGCTATGAAGCCGCGGTCGCCGACGATCACGCCGGCCTTGTCGGCAGCGATCTTCTTGCCGTTCGGGCTGCGGCCAACTGCCACCAGCACCATGTCGTAGATCTGCGGTTCCGGTGCGGCCACGCCTGCTTCAGCGGCCTCGAACGTGACCTTGATGCCTTCCTTGAGCGCCTCGACGCCGACCGTCTTGGTCTTGGTCATGATCTTGTCGAAGCGCTTCTCGTTGAACTTCTGCCAGACCTTGACCATGTCGCGGTCGGCACCCTGCATCAGGCCGTCCATCATCTCGACCACGTCGATGCGGGCACCGAGGGTCGAATACACGGTCGCCATCTCGAGGCCGATAATGCCGCCGCCGATCACCAGCATTTTCTTCGGGATCTGGCGCAGTTCCAAAGCGCCGGTCGAATCGACAATGCGCGGATCCTGCGGCACGAACGGCAGATTCACCACCGAGGAACCGGCAGCGATGATGGCCTGCTTGAACTGGACCACCTGCTTGCTGCCGTCGGCTGCGCTCACTTCGATGTGGTTCGGGCTGACGAACTGGCCGATGCCCTGCACCACCTTGACCTTGCGGGCCTTGGCCATGCCGGACAGGCCGGTGGTC
This sequence comes from uncultured bacterium, assembly GCA_965233055.1. Classification (GTDB taxonomy): domain Bacteria; phylum Pseudomonadota; class Gammaproteobacteria; order Burkholderiales; family Burkholderiaceae_D; genus Telluria_A. Next base: position 39,233 of record CBDDRJ010000142.1, on the reverse strand, counting down.
ATCTTCTTGATGACGCCTTCCTTGTAGCCGCGCAGTTCATCGATATTGACTTCCGGTGCCGCGAAAGTGACGCCATGCTTGGACATCGCCTTCGATTCGTCGATCACGGCGGCCACGTGCAGCAGCGCTTTCGACGGGATGCAGCCGACGTTCAGGCCCACGCCGCCAAGGGTGGCGAAGCGCTCGATCAGCACCGTGTTCATGCCGAGGTCGGCCGAACGGAATGCTGCCGAATAGCCGCCGGGGCCGGCGCCGAGCACCATCATGTCACATTCGACATCGACCTTGCCGGTGTAACTGCTGCCGGCAGGTGCAGCAACTGGCGCAGCCGGTGCCGGCGCCGGTGCAGCGGCCGGTGCCGCCGCGGGCGCAGCCGGTGCCGCCGGTGCGGCAGCCGCGGCGGCAGGCGCCGCGCCGGCGCCGGACTGGTCGAGGATCAGCAGCAGCGATCCCTCGGCGACCTTGTCGCCGACCTTGACGCGCAATTGCTTGACGACGCCAGCGTGAGTCGACGGAATCTCCATGCTGGCCTTGTCCGACTCGACCGTGATCAGGGACTGGTCGACCTTGATCGTGTCGCCGGCTTTGACCATCAGCTCAATGACTTCCACTTCCTTGAAGTCGCCGATATTGGGGACTTTCACTTCAATTGTGCTCATCGATGCGCTCCAATCACAACAGGGTTTTGCGCATATCGGCCATCACTTCGGCCAGGTAGGCAGTGAAGCGGGCCGCCATGGCACCATCGATCACGCGGTGATCGTAAGACAGCGACAGCGGCAGCATCAGGCGTGGCTGGAAGGCGGCGCCATCCCACATCGGTTTGATCGACGACTTGGACAGGCCAAGGATCGCCAGTTCCGGCGCATTGATGATCGGCGTGAAGGCCGTGCCGCCAATGCCGCCCAGCGACGAGATGGTGAAGGTGGCGCCCTGCATATTGGCCGGACTCAGTTTGCCTTCGCGCGCCTGGGCCGACAGCTCGCCCATTTCAAGCGCGATCTGGGAAATCGACTTCTTGTCGGCGTCCTTGATGACCGGTACCACCAGGCCGTTCGGCGTGTCGGCCGCAAAGCCGATATTGTAGTACTGCTTCAGGATCAGGTTGGCACCGGTGCCGTCGAGCGAGGCATTAAACGCCGGGAATTTCTTCAGGGCCGAGACCGAGGCCTTGATGACGAAAGCGAGCATGGTCAGCTTGACGGTCGACTTGGCCTTGGCCAGCGCCGCGTTCGAATCGACGCGGAACTGTTCGAGTTCGGTGATGTCGGATTCGTCGAACTGCGTCACGTGCGGGATCATCACCCAGTTGCGGTGCAGGTTCGGACCGCTGATTTTCTTGATGCGCGACAGCGGCAGCAATTCGGTCGGGCCGAACTTGCTGAAGTCAAGAGAAGGCCATGGCAGCAGGTCGAGGCCGACGCCGGAACCGCCGCCACCGGCTTTGGACACGCCCGGCACATCGCCGCTCGTCATCACGCCCTTGACGAAGTTCTGCACGTCCTGCTGGGTGATGCGGCCTTTCGGGCCGCTGCCAGTGACCTTGGCCAGGTCGACGCCCAGTTCGCGGGCGAACTTGCGGATCGATGGCGAGGCGTGCGCCTTGCCGGGGCCGGCGCTGGTCGCATGCGACTCGCCAACCGCTGCCGCGGCTGGTGCCGCTGGTGCCGGAGCTGGCGCAGCGGCCGGTGCCGGTGCTGCCGCAGGTGCCGCTGCCGCAGGTGCCGCAGGTGCAGCCGCCGCAGCCGGTGCCGCTGCCGCTTCGCCGCCTTCGGCCGCTTCCAGGATCAACAGCAGCGACCCTTCCTTGACCTTGTCGCCAACCTTGACGCGCAATTCCTTGACCACGCCGGCGTGGGACGACGGGATCTCCATGCTGGCCTTGTCCGACTCGACCGTGATCAGCGACTGATCGACCTTGATCGTGTCGCCCGGCTTGACCATCAATTCAATGACTTCGACTTCCTTGAAATCGCCGATATCCGGGACTTTAACTTCCACTATGCTCATAGTATCTGCTCCGCTTTTGTATTTGTCGTGGGCCCGAATTAAACGGTCACCGGATTTGGTTTGTTCGGATCGATGCCGTACTTGGCAATGGCCTTCTCGACCACCGACACTTCGATCTTGCCTTCGTCGGCCAGCGCCTTCAGTGCAGCGACCGTTACGTAGTAGCGGTTCACTTCAAAGAATTCGCGCAGCTTGACGCGGCTGTCCGAACGGCCAAAGCCATCGGTGCCCAGCACTTTGTAGGTGCGGTCCTTCGGAATGAAGGCGCGGATTTGTTCAGCAAACAGGCGCATGTAGTCGGTAGTGGCGATGATCGGGCCGCTGGTCTTTTCCATCAGGCCGGTCACGTAAGGCACACGTGCCTTCTTGCCAGGGTTGACCATATTCCAGCGCTCGCAATCCTGGCCGTCGCGTGCCACCAGGGTCAGCGATGGCGCCGACCAGATATCGGCAGCGATGCCCCAGTCGGCCGACAATAGCTTGGCCGCTTCGATCGATTCGCGCAAGATGGTGCCCGAGCCGATCAGTTGCACGCGCTGCTTGGCCTTGCGGTCGCCCGCCTGCAGCAGGTACATGCCCTTGAGGATGCCTTCTTCGGTCCCCGGGGTGATGCCTGGCTGCTCGTAGTTCTCGTTCATGATGGTGATGTAATAGAACACGTCTTCCTGTTCCGCCACCATGCGGCGCAAGCCATCCTGGATGATCACTGCCACTTCATGGCCGAAGGTCGGGTCGTACGGCAGGCAATTCGGGATGGTCGCCGCCATCACGTGGCTGTGGCCATCTTCGTGCTGCAGGCCTTCGCCGTTCAAGGTGGTACGCCCGGCCGTGCCGCCCATCAGGAAGCCGCGTGCGCGCATATCGCCTGCGGCCCATGCCAGGTCGCCGATGCGCTGCATGCCGAACATCGAGTAGAACGTGTAGAACGGGATCATTACGCGGTTATTGGTCGAGTACGAGGTCGCCGCAGCGATCCACGAGCTCATACCACCGGCTTCATTGATGCCCTCTTGCAGGATCTGGCCGGCCTTGTCCTCGCGATAGTACATGACCTGGTCCTTGTCGACCGGCTCATACAACTGGCCCTGCTGGTTGAAGATGCCGATCTGGCGGAACAGGCCTTCCATTCCGAAGGTGCGCGATTCGTCGACCAGGATCGGGACGACGCGCTGGCCGATATTCGGGTCTTTCAGCAGCGTCGTGATGATGCGCACGAATGCCTGGGTGGTCGAGATTTCGCGGCCTTCCGGGGTCTTGTCGAGCACATTCTGGAATGCCGACAGCGCAGGCACCGGCAACGCTTCGGACGCTTGCGGACGGCGCTGCGGCAGGTAGCCGCCCAGCGCTTCGCGGCGCTTGTGCAGGTAGACCATTTCCGGCGCGTCGTCGGCTGGCTTGTAGAACGGGATCTCTGCCAGCTTGTCGTCCGGGATCGGGATCGCGAAACGGTCGCGCATTTCGCGGATCGCTTCGTCGTCGAGCTTCTTGGTCTGGTGCGCGGTGTTGCGCGCTTCGCCCGACTTGCCCATGCCGAAGCCCTTGACGGTCTTCACCAGCAGCACGGTCGGGGTGCCGACGTTTTCCTGCGCGATCTTGAAGGCGGCATAGATCTTGTGCGGATCGTGTCCGCCGCGGGTCAGGCGCCAGATGTCGTCGTCGGTGTAGTTGGCGACCATCTCGAGCAGCTTGGGGTGCTTGCCGAAGAAGTGCTTGCGCACGAAGGCGCCGTCTTTGGCCTTGTAGTTCTGGTATTCGCCGTCGACGGTTTCCATCATCACGCGCTGCAGGATGCCTTCCTTGTCCTTGGCCAGCAGTTCGTCCCAGCCCGGGCCCCAGATGACCTTGACCACGTTCCAGCCGGCGCCGCAGAAGTCCGCTTCCAGTTCCTGGATGATCTTGCCGTTGCCGCGCACCGGGCCGTCAAGGCGCTGCAGGTTGCAGTTGACGACGATGACGAGGTTGTCGAGGCGTTCGCGGGCGGCCATGCCGATCGCGCCCATCGATTCCGGCTCGTCCATCTCGCCGTCGCCGCAGAACGCCCACACCTTGCGGTTGGCGGTATCGGCGATCGAACGCGCATGCAGATACTTAAGGAAGCGCGCCTGGTAGATCGCCATCAACGGGCCCAGGCCCATCGACACGGTCGGGAACTGCCAGAAGGTCGGCATCAATTTAGGGTGCGGATAGGTCGACAGGCCCTTGCCGTCGACTTCGCGGCGGAAGTTCAGCAGCTGCTCTTCCGACAGGCGGCCTTCGAGGAAAGCGCGCGCGTAGATGCCCGGCGACGAGTGGCCCTGGATATACAGCAGGTCGCCGCCATGGTCGGCCGTCGGCGCATGCCAGAAGTGGTTGAAGCCGATACCAAGCATATTGGCCAGCGATGCGAAACTGGAGATATGGCCACCGAGGTCGCCGTCGGCGCGGTTGGCCTTGACGACCATCGCCATCGCGTTCCAGCGCATCCACGAGCGCAGGCGCTCTTCGTATTCGAGGTTGCCGGGGCAGTGCTGCTCCTGGTGGACCGGGATGGTATTGACGTAGGCGGTATTGCTGGAGAACGGGATGTGCGCACCGCGGCGGCGGGCCAGGTCAACCAGGCGCTCCATCAGGTAATGGGCGCGGTCGGTTCCTTCGTTCTCGAGGACGGCTTCGAGGGCGTCGAGCCATTCCTGGGTTTCAAGAGTATCCGGGTCATTGGCCGTTTGCGCCGACAACTGGTCGAGTTGAGCTGACATTGATGCGTCTCCTTTGTGGTTTCTGCTGATTATTTACCAATACCTCAATCTAGTGGACACATTCTAACAGCACTTTTTGAATTTTTCAAATTACGATATGCGATTTCATATTATGAAATTCAGCTTTCTGTCAGGACCGCCGTATACATTGCATTGGAGTGATCGAGTAAAAGGTGGTTAACAATGAAAACGACAAAGGCACTTCTCGCGATGGCCCTGGCTGCCAGCCTGGCGTCCTGCGGTGGCGGTGGCGGCGGTGGCGGCGCCGCGGGCATTGGCGTCAGTGCGGCCACGCCCGTGCCCAAGGCCACCATCTCCGGTGCAGTGCTCGACCAGTCCGGGGCGCCGGTGGCCGGCGTCACCGTCAGCGCCTACTACCACAATGTGCACACGACCAGTTCGACCACCACCGGGGCCGACGGCCGCTATAGCTTTGCCGGCCTTGACAGCAGCAATACCTCGGTCAACCAGCCGCCGGACTACGCGATTTATGCCGAGAAGAGCGGCCTGGCGTTCTACCCTGCGCTGTCGGGCAGCGCAGGCACCATCACCAAGTTCGATTTCGACGGCAACTACCGCACCGTCATCCGCTTCTTCGGACCGCCGGCGCGTGACAATACGGGCAACAACTTCACCGCTTTGCGCGCGTCCGACAAGATCGCCAGCCTGCCGCGCACCGGCCAGGGCAACAGTTATGCCAGCGGCGACGACGGCGCCAGCGCCAGCGGCGTGGCCTGGCCCGGCGCGCGCTTTACCGACCACGCCAACGGTACCGTCACCGACCGCCTGACCGGCCTGGTTTGGTTGAAGCATGCCGGCTGCCTTGCACCGTCGAGCTGGGCGGTGGCACTGGCCGCAGCCAACAGCCTGGCCAGCGGTGCCTGCGGGCTGTCCGACGGCTCGGTCGCAGGCCAATGGCGCATGCCCAACATCAATGAACTCGACAGCCTGGTCGATGTATCGCAGTTCAACCCGGCCCTTGCCCCTGCCCATCCGTTTACCAATATTGGACTGGCCAATGCCTACTGGTCGTCGACCACCTATATGGCCCTGACCGCCAATGCGATGGCGATCCGCTTTGCCGACGGGCGCTGGATCAATGGCATCGACAGCGGCGACGGCAGCTTCAGCAATACAAAAGCGACGGCCAGCAACCGTCTGTGGGCGGTCAAGTCGGGCAGCGCCGGCGCCGTCGCCGTGCTGGCGACCGGCGCCTACTACGTCAATGCGGGCACGGCCGCCACCGGCGGTGGCGGCGCCACGTTCGGGCCGCGCGACGACCCCAGCCTGCAATTGGGTGCGCCGCTGACCTCGCCGCGCTTCATCGACAATGGCAACGGCACGCTGACCGACAGCATGACGGGACTGACCTGGCTCAAGATGGCCGACTGCGTCAAAGGCAACTGGTCCAGCGCGCTGGCCACCATCAACCATCTGGCCGCCGGCCAGTGCGGACTGGCGGACGGCTCGCGCGCCGGCCAGTGGCGCATGCCCAACCGCAATGAAATGTTGAGCATCGCCGACCGCGCGCCGACCTTCCCGATCGCCGACTACTTCACCGGGCAAGCCAGGGGCGGCGCGGGGCCGGTGACGGGGCCGGTGGTGTTCCAGAAGTTCGTGGCCTTCGACTACTACTGGACCTCGACCACGACGGCCGCCAACCCCAACGAGGCCTGGACCATCTGGAGCTGCGACTTCGGCGCCTACAATGTGGCCAAGAGCGAGACCCGCTACGCGCTTGCGGTACGCAGCCAGTGAACTTGCAATCAGGAATCGATCAGTTCGAGTCTTTTTCCGATACGGCCCAGCCGCGCTTCGATCTGGTCGAAGCGCGCCTCATGGCGAGCCAATGTGAGCGCGGTTTCTGCAGACCCGATACGCAGACTGGCAACGCTGACTTCAAGCGTATTGAGCCGAAGCAGAATTTCCTTCTGAATCTCCTTCAGGCCCGCAATGTCCGCCTGAATCTTGCGCAGGATATCAAGAACGAGATCGCGGTCTTGCACGGAAAGCTCCAAAGGTCTCAGCAGAACTTGCATCCTAGTCTCCTTGTCAACACCTTGTTCTGACAGCCCACAAGAGGCGAAGTGCCATGCGCTTGGCTTATAATCTTGCTTTTCCCTTCCCGCCGCCAAATACCATGCCAGCTCAACTGATCGATGGAATCGCCCTCTCCCAACAACTGCGTACTGAAATCAAGCAGCGCGCCAGCGCGCTGACGGCCAGGGGCAAGCAGCCCGGGCTGGCCGTGATCCTGGTCGGCGAAGACCCGGCCAGCCAGGTCTATGTGCGCAACAAGGTCAAGGCCTGCGGCGACGTGGGCTTCCACTCGGTGCTGGAGAAATACGATGCCGACCTGACCGAAGCGGCCCTGCTCGACCGTATCAATGCCCTCAATGCCGATCCGGCCATCCACGGCATCCTGGTCCAGATGCCGCTGCCCAAGCACATCAACCCGCACAAGGTCATCGAGGCGATCTCGACCTCCAAGGACGTCGACGGCTACTCGGTGTTGTCCGCCGGCGAGCTGATGACGGGCCTGACGGGTTTCCGTCCCTGCACGCCGTACGGCTGCATGAAGCTGATCGAAAGCACCGGCGTCAACCTGAAAGGCAAGCACGCCGTTGTGATAGGACGCAGCAATACCGTCGGCAAGCCGATGGGCCTGCTGCTCTTGCAAGCGAATGCAACCGTCACCATCTGCCATAGCGCGACGCCGGATCTGGGCGTATTTACCCGCCAGGCCGATGTCGTGGTGGCCGCTGTCGGGCGCCGCAATACCTTGACTGCTGATATGGTCAAGCCGGGCGCGATCGTCATCGACGTCGGCATGAACCGCGACGACAACGGCAAGCTGTGCGGCGACGTCGACTTTGCCGGCGTCAAGGAAGTAGCGGCGCACATCACGCCGGTGCCGGGCGGCGTCGGTCCGATGACGATCACGATGTTATTGATGAATACCGTAGAAGCAGCAGAACGCACGTAGGGTGGGTAACAAAGTTACCCACGCGTGAAGCCGGCAGTAAGTTGGCTGCGTTACCCAAGCGTGAAGCGGTCAATAAATTGGCGGCGTTACCCAAGCGTGAAGCCGCCAATAAGTTGGCTCCCAGCGTGGGTAAGCCAAGCTTACCCACCCTACGCAACAGATAGGAAATCGACTTGACCATGCCATTTGATAGCACCAACCCCTTGCTCGACTTTTCTGGCCTGCCACGATTCGACGCGGTCAACCACACCCATGTCACGCCTGCCATCGAGCAGCTGATCGCGCACGCGCGCAGTGTCGTCGCGCAGCTCGAAGCACCGTCCGGCGAGGTCAGCTGGGACAACTTCGTCACCCCGCTGGAAGAAGCGACCGAGCGGCTGGGCCGTGCCTGGGGCATCGTCAGCCACCTCAACAACGTGGTCGACACGCCCGAGCTGCGCGCCACTTACAACGACAACCAGCCCAAGGTCACCGAGTTCTGGACCGAACTGTCGCAGAACGAAGCGCTGTACGCCAAGTACAAGGCGATGCACGCGAGCCCGTCCTACCAGTCGCTGTCGCCGGCGCGCAAGAGAATCATCGCCAACGCGCTGCGCGACTTCCGCCTCGGCGGCGCCGAACTGCCGGCCGACAAAAAGGAGCGCTTCGCCGCGATCCAGGAGCAGCACGCTGCCGTGTCGACCCGCTTCTCCGAAAACGTGCTCGACGCCACCAACGACTACAAGCTGCTGTTGACGGACGAGCAAGAACTGGCCGGCCTGCCGGACGACGTCAAGCTGGCCGCGCACGCCGCCGCCAAGGCCGACGGCAAGCAGGGTTACCTGTTCAGCCTGCACTTCCCGTCGTACTTCCCGATCCTGCAATTTGCCCACAGCCGCAGCCTGCGCGAGACGATCTACCGCGCCAACGCCACCAAGGCGTCCGAGATGGGCGTCGTGTTCAGCGAGCTCGACAAGTGGAACAACACCGACAATATCGCCACCCTGCTCAAGCTGCGCGACGAGGAAGCCAAACTGCTCGACTACCGCAACTTCGCCGAAGTGTCGCTGGTGCCGAAGATGGCCACCAGCCCCGAACAGGTGATCCAGTTCCTCGAAGACCTGGCGCGGCGCGCCCGCCCGTATGCCGAGCAGGACCTGGCCGAGCTGCGCGCCTTCGCCAAGGAGGAACTGGGCCTCGACACGGTCGAGTCCTGGGACCTGGCCTACGCGTCCGAAAAACTGCAGGAGAAACGCTACGCTTTCTCGGCCCAGCAAGTGAAGGAATACTTCCCCGAGCCGAAGGTCATCGACGGCCTGTTCCGGCTGGTGCAGCAATTGTTCGGCGTGACGATCCTGCCCGACAGCGCCAGCACCTGGCACCCTGACGTGCGCTTCTACCGCATCGAACGCGGAGGCCAGCTGGTCGGCCAGTTCTACCTCGACCTGTATGCGCGCGCCGGCAAGAGCGGCGGCGCGTGGATGGACGACGCGCGCGGACGCCGCCTGCAGACGGGCGGCATCGTGCAGACCCCGGTCGCTTACCTGACCTGCAATTTCACGCCGCCGGCCGTGGTCGACGGCAAGCAAGTTCCTTCGCTGTTCACCCACGACGAAGTGACGACGCTGTTCCACGAGTTCGGCCACGGCCTGCACCATATGCTGACCCAGGTCGACGAGATCGCCGTGTCCGGCATCTCGGGGGTCGAATGGGACGCTGTCGAGCTGCCATCGCAGTTCATGGAGAACTTCTGCTGGGAATGGGAAGTGTTGTCGCACATGACGGCCCACGTCAAGACCGGCGAGCCGCTGCCGCGCGCTTTGTTCGACAAGATGCTCGCCGCCAAGAACTTCCAGTCAGGCCTGCAAACCCTGCGCCAGGTCGAGTTCTCGCTGTGCGATATGCACCTGCACTACGACTACGACCCGGCCAGCGCCAAATCGGTGCAGGACCTGATCGACGAAGTGCGCGCCAAGTTCGCCGTGTTCATCCCGCCCGCTTTCAACCGCTTCCAGCATTCGTTTGGACATATCTTTGCGGGCGGCTATGCTGCCGGGTACTATAGCTACAAATGGGCCGAGGTGCTGTCGGCCGACGCCTATGCCGCCTTCGAGGAAGCGGTGCAGGCAGGCGGCGACGCGCTCGACCAGACCGGCAAGCGCTTCCAGCAGGAGATCCTCGCGGTCGGCGGTTCGCGCCCGGCGCTCGAATCGTTCAAGGCCTTCCGTGGCCGCGAGCCGAGCATCGACGCCCTGTTGCGTCATAGTGGCATGAGTCATTGAGGATCTATCGATGAAAGCACGGTCGGCATTGCTGTTGTTATTGCTGTTGGCGGGCACGGCGCAGGCGCAGATGTACAAATGGGTCGATGAAAAAGGGGTCACCCATTTCAGCGACACGCCGCCGCAATCGCCCAATCTCAAGGCCGAAATCAAGGATTATTCGAATCCGCTGGCCGATGCGACGCTGCCGTACAACGTGGCGCAGGCGGTGCGCGCCAATCCTGTCACGCTGTACACCACCGGCCAGTGCCAAGCCTGCGACCAGGGCCGCCAGCTGCTTGCCGCGCGCGGCGTGCCGTTTTCCGAAAAAACCGTGACCTCCGGCGCAGACCAGGACATCCTGCGCCAGGCCGGCAGCGATGGCCAGGTGCCGCTGCTGCTGATCGGCGCGACGCGCCTGATCGGCTTTGAAGCCAGCTTGTGGCAGAACGCCTTGAGCGCCGCCAATTACCCGTCGCAGGGCCTGCTTCCCAAGGATTACCAGAACCCGCTGGCCGAATCGGCCGCGCCGCGTCCGCAGGTCCCGGCGCCGGCCGCGCGCAGCGCGCCAAAGCCGGCGCCGAAGGCGGACCAGCCGGCCACCACGCCGACCATCCAGTTCTAAGCCGGTATTGACGCAGAACAAAACTCCATGACACGCATCGACTTCCATACCAATATTCCGGACAAGATCGCGTATGCTTGCCGTCTGACACGAAAAGCACTGGCCGCCGATGGCAAGCTGGTGCTGCTGGCGCAGGATGCGGCCCAGGCCCAGGCCCTGCATGCGGCGCTGTGGACGTTCTCGGACACCGACTTCCTGCCGCACGTGATGGCGGGCGACCCGCTGGCGCTACAGACGCCGGTGATCGTCACCGACGACGAGCAACTGGACTTGCCGCACCACCAGATGCTGGTCAATCTGACGGATCGCGAGCCGCTGGCGCTGGACCGCTTTGAACGGGTATTTGAGATTATTTCGACGGACGAACAGGATGCTGCCGCCGGCCGCCGCCGTTACGCAGCGTATAAGCAGAAATCCTATCCTTTGGACCACTTCGTGGCAGGCAAACGATGAACCAGAACCCCGCATTTGACGCCAATATCCCGGTACTGACCGAAGTACTGCACGACAAAACGCTCGAGCCCCGCGGCGCGTCCCGGCCCGAGCCCAGCTTGCGCCTCGAGCAGCTGGCCATCGACGGCTGGGGCGACGCCGAATGGGAACTGCTGGAACGGCGCCTTTCTGAGCGCATCCTGCAGCAACTGCAGGGAAGAGTCGATTTCGTGCTCGAGCAGCGCCTGAAGGACAGCATGGCCGACGTGCTGCAGCATGCGATCACGGGACTGACGGCGGAGATCCGCAGCGGCTTGCAGCAAACGATAGAAAAGATCGTCGCGCGTGCCGTCGCCCAGGAACTGACCCACCTGCAAACGCTGAAGAAATCGCCGTAAGCCCTAGGCGTTCCCCTTATTTTGATGTACCTTCTCGCCTACACAATATTCTGAGCGGGCGCCACAAGCGGCCGCATTTTCTACCCTTTTGGAGGAAGTCCCATGCAGTTTACGACCAAGATCTTGTCGATGGCAGTCGCGCTGGCCTTCGCTGGCGCAGCCCATGCCCAGGAAGTTGTCAAAATTGGCCACGTGGGCCCGGTCTCCGGTGCCAGCTCGCATCTGGGCAAAGACAATGAAAACGGCGCCAAGATGGCCATCGACGAACTGAATGCCAAGGGCATCGTCCTCGACGGCAAGAAGGTCAAGTTCGAGATGCTCTACGAAGATGACGCCGCCGATCCGAAACAGGGCACGGCGGTCGCGCAGAAGCTGGTCGACGCCAAGGTCAAGGGCGTGATCGGCCACCTCAATTCGGGCACCACGATGCCCGCGTCCAAGATCTACTTCGACGCCGGCATCCCGCAGATCTCGCCGGCATCGACCAAGACCGACTACACCAAGCAGGGCTTCACCAGCGCGTTCCGGGTCGTCGCCAACGACGGCAAGCTGGGCGGCACGCTGGGCAAGTACGCCGTCGAGACGGCCAAAGCGCAAAAAATTGCCGTGATCGACGACCGCTCGGCCTATGGCCAGGGCGTGGCCGACGAATTCATCAAGGGCGTCAAGGCCACTTCAAAGACGGTGCAAATCGTCGGCAAGGAATTCACCAACCCGAACGCGACCGACTTCGCGGCCATCCTGACGTCGATCAAGGCCAAGAAGCCTGACCTGGTGTTCTTCGGCGGCATGGATTCGGTCGGCGGCCCGATGCTCAAGCAGATGAAGGCGCTCGGCATCAATGCCAAGTTCATGGGCGGCGACGGCGTGTGCACCGATGCGCTGCCGCGCCTGGCCGGCGACGGCATCGGCGAAGCCAACGCCTGGTGCGCCGAAGCCGGTGGCGTCACCGGCGCGCAGGAAAAAGGCATGAGCGACTTCCAGGCGCGCTACAAGAAGCGCTTCAACCAGGAAGTGCAGCTGTACTCGCCGTTCGTCTACGATGCGACGATGGTGCTGGTGCAGGCGATGCAAAACGCCAAGTCGTCCGACCCGGCCAAATACCTGCCTGAACTGAAGAAGATCAAGTACCAGGGCGTCACCGGCACCATCGCCTTCGACGCCAAGGGCGACATCAAGGATGGCGCGCTGACCCTGTTCACCTACAAGGGCGGCAAGAAAACCAAAATGGCCGTGCTGCGTTAATCACCATGCGTAAATATATCCCCCTCGTGCCGCTGCTGCTGGCCGGCCAGGCCCATGCCGCCAATGAAGTCGTCAAGATCGCCCACGTCAGCCTGATCACGGGCCCGAGCGCCCACATCGCCAAGGATGTCGAAAATGGCGCCCGCCTCGCCGTCGAGGACCTGAACGCCAGGGGCTTCATGATCAATGGCAAAAAAGTCGACTTCGTGCTGATGGCCGAAGACGACGCGGGCGACCCCAAGCAGGCCGGCCCGGTCGCCCAGAAAATCGTCGACGCCAAGGCCAACGGCGTGGTCGGCCACGGCACCTCGGGCACCAGTGTGGTGGCCGCGAAGATCTATGCCGAAGCGGGCATTCCGCAGATTGCGCCGACCACCACTTCGCCCCAGTACACCCGGCTCGGCTATCCGACCGCGTTCCGCGTGGTGGCCGATGACAGCAAACTCGGCGCCACGCTGGGCCGCTATGCGATCCATACGTCGAAGGCGCGCCGCATCGCCGTCATCGACGACCGCTCGGCCTATGGCCAGGGCGTAGCCGACGAGTTCGTCAAAGGCGCCAAGGCGGCCCTGCCCGGCGTGCAGATCGTCAGCCGCGAATTCACCACCTCGAACGCGGTCGACTTCACGTCGATCCTGACCACCATCAAGGCCAAGAAACCCGACCTGGTGTTCTACGGCGGCATGGACGCGGTCGGCGGCGGCATCCTGCGCCAGATGAAGGCGCTCGGCATCAACGCCAAGTTCATGGGGGGCGACGGGGTCTGCACCGAAGGCTTGCCGAAACTGGCCGGTGAAGGGATCGGCGAAGGCAGCACCATTTGCGCCGAGGCCGGCGGCCTGACGCCGGAAATGGAAAAGCGCATGGCCGACTTCCGCACCCGTTTCAAGCAGCGCTTCAAGGCCGATGTGCAGATTTATGCGCCGTATGGCTATGACGCGGTGATGGTGCTGGCGCAGGCGATGCAAAATGCCAAGTCGGCAGCGCCGGCCAGGTATTTGCCGGAATTGAAGAAAATCAAGTACGAAGGCAATATCGGCACCATCGCGTTCGATGCCAAGGGCGACTTGAAGAACGGCGCCCTCACCCTGTTTACCTACCAGGGCGGGAAGCGCGTCAAGCTCGACGTGGTGCGCTAGGAGCCTGCGCGGCAGAAGGAGTCGAGACCAAACGGGTGGGAAAAGAACCCAGTTCGTCACCACTTTTGAGGACTGTGGCCGTAGCTACAGTCCGAGAAATGGGGGCGAAGTGGGACTTTTCTCCACCTGTTTGGGCCGACGAGCTTCCGCCGCGCAGGCTCCCAGGGAAGACCGCAGAGATTCGAGGGAAGCACGCAGTGCTTCCCTCGTGTTTTACTTCTGGGCCAGGACCCACTTGACCAGGGTGCGCGCCTCGGCTTCGGACACCTGGGCATTGGCTGGCATCGGGACGGCGCCCCAGGCGCCGGAACCGCCTTTGATGACTTTTTGCGACAGCTTGGCTTCCGCATCTTTCTGGCCGGCGTACTTGGCGGCGACGTCCTTGAATGCCGGACCGACGACTTTATTGGCGACGGCGTGGCAGGCCATGCAGTTCTTGGCCTTGGCCAGATCGGCATTGGCCATCGCATTGGAAGAGGCCAGGGCCGACAGGACGAGTGCTACCAACAGGGTTTGCTTCATGGGATTCTCCGTGATTAACTGATAATATTTTACCGCGTTTTCGCCGGAACTTCGCCGGCAATGCCTGCCGTATTAACGTCCCTCGGCCTCCAGGGGTTGACCTGCCCCACAAATTTGTACCCTTGGAGCAATATTTTTGCAATAATCTGGGGAAACCTGGGAGCCTGCCATGCCACTGATTATCCTGATTGCCCTGTTGTGCGGCCTGCGCTATTTCGAAGTCTGGCGCTTCGCCGAATTGTCGTGGTGGTGGATCGTCGGGCTGATGGCCTTCGCCTTCGTCTGGTTCGAGTACATCGAAAAGATCCTCGGGCTCGACAAGAAGAAAGCCGAGAACGTCGACGAGGCGCGCCGCAAGGAGCGCATCAAAGAGACGATGAAAAAAAAATAATCCCCTTCCACATTTAGTAGGCATTCAAACAAGACCGAGCGTAGAATACCGGACGCTCGCACCCGCCGGTGCGCTTTGCCATGTGGCAACTTGAGAGAATCGCTGTCGATGCTGATCCACCCTATGCCTGACCCTGTCGCCTTTGCCCTTGGCCCGCTCAAGGTGCATTGGTACGGCCTGATGTATGCGGTGGCCTTCGGCCTGTTCCTGCTGCTGGGCCGGGTGCGCATCAAGCAGCCGCAGATTGCCGGCCAGGGCTGGAAAGCGGCCGACCTCGACGATATGATGGTGCATGCGATGCTGGGCGTCGTGGTCGGCGGCCGGCTCGGCGAAGTGCTGTTTTACCGGCTCGATTATTTCCTGGCCCATCCGCTCGAGATCCTGATGGTGTGGCAGGGCGGCATGTCCTTCCATGGCGGCTTCATCGGTGTCGTGCTGGCGATGGCGCTGTGGGCCCGGCGCGCCCGCCGCAATGTGTTCGACGTCTACGATTTCGTCGCGCCGCTGGTGCCGCTGGGCTATGCGATGGGACGCATCGGCAATTTCATCAATGCTGAACTGCCGGGCCGGGTGGCCGACGCCACGCTGCCGTGGGCCATGCTGTGGCCGGGCGTGGCAGGCCCGCGCCACCCGTCGCCGCTGTACCAGGCGCTGGTCGACGGCGTGCTGGTGTTTGCCGTGCTGTGGCTGTTTTCGCGCAAGGCCCGGCCCCGCATGGCGGTCGGCGCGATGTTCATGCTGCTGTACGGCTGCGCGCGCTTCTTCACCGAATACTTCCGCGTGCCGGACTGGGAAATCCAGATCGCCGGCTTGCCCATCACCTCCGGCCAGATGCTGTCGCTGCCGATGATTGTCGCCGGCATCGCCATGCTGGCATTCGCCTATACCCGCAAGCAGTAAAGCTCGCACTTCCCCCTTCGATAAGGACGCCGATGGCTGTCGCTGATTACTACAATATTGCCCAAAAATTCTACGTCGCCTATTTCGGCCGCCCCGCCGACCCGTCCGGGCTGGCCAATATTGCCGCCAGCCTCGCTGCCGCCAACGCCCCCACCACCACCCAGGCCTTCGTCGATGCTTACCACACCAATGCCACGGTGCGCTCGATCATCGACAGTTTCGGCGACAGCAGCGAATCGCATGAACTGTATGCCGGCGACACCAGGGCCTTCGTCACGGCCATCTTCCAGAACGTACTGGGCCGCGCGCCGGGTGCCGAAGGCCTCAATTACTGGGCGCAGTCGATCGACCAGGGCGCGCTGGGCCGCGGCAGCGCGGCGCTGACCATCATGGCCGGCGCCGAAAGCAATACCAGCAGCCAGGGCAAAGTCGATGCGGCGACGGTGGCGGCCAAGATCGTGCTGGCCAGCCAGTTCACCAGCGCACTCGGCACGCCCGTTGCGCTGGCCAGCTATTCCGGCAAAGCCGCCGCCTCCGCGGCGCGCGCCATGCTGGGCGAGCTGTCGTCGGTGACGGCAACGCTCGAGCGCCTGATCGACCCGGTGCCGGGCGCGCTGGACTTGCTGGCGGCCGACGACAGCGGCAGTTCCAGCACCGACAATATCACCCGCGCCACCAGCGGCCTGACCATCACCGGCCTGGCGCCGGGCGCGGCCAGGGTCGAACTGTTCGACGGCGCGGCCAAGGTCGGCAGCGGCACCGTCACCAATGGCAGCTTCAGCGTCGACATCGCGCTAAGCGCGGCGGTGCACGCGATCACGGCGGTCGGCTATACCACCGCCGGCGTCAAGAGCCGCAGCTCGGCGGCTCTGTCCGTCACGGTCGACACCGGCGCGCCGGGCGGCGAAGTGTTGGCCAGCCTGGTCGAGGACAGCGGTGCCAGCGGCGACGCGATCACCAATAATGCGAGCCTGTCGCTGGCCGGCATCGACGCCGGCAACTACACGCAGTACAGCAAGGACGGCGCCAGCTGGACTTCCACCTATACGCCAGCGGTCGGCGCCAATATCGTGATGGTCAGGCAAACCGACACGGCGGGCAATGGCGGCCCGGTGTCGGTGTTCAAGTTTACTTACGACAAGACGGCGCCGCAATTATCAACCAGCGTGCCCTCCAATAATGTCAAAGAAGTGGGCCACTCCAGCGACATCGTGCTGACCATGAGCGAGACCGTGCTGGCCGGCAACGGCGACATCATCGTCAGCGACGGCTTACAGGACAGGCGCGTCATTTCCATGAGCGACACCAGCCAGGTGCAGGTCATCGGCAAGACTGTCACCATCAACCCCGCCCAGGCCCTGAACCCGGAAACCCGTTATTTCGTCACGCTACCGACCGCCGCCGTCACCGATGCGGCCGGCAATGCGGTGGCGGCAGTCAACCTGAGTTTCACCACAGTCGACGCGACGATACCGGTCCTGGAATCGAGCATGCCGGCAGCGAGCCGGGCCAATGTGTCGCCGCTGTCCAACCTCTACCTGGATTTCAGCGAAAGCGTCAAGGCCGGCGCCGGCAGCGTCACCATCAGCGATGGCGCCAGTGACCGCCGCGTCATCAGCATCAATGACAAAACGCAGGTCAGCATCAACGGCAGCACCGTCACCGTCAATCCGATCCTGCCGTTGAAGAACGGCGCGACATACAGCGTGCAGGTGGACGCCGGCGCGCTCAAGGACCTGTCCGGCAATGCCTATGGCGGCATGGCCGTCGGTTCACTGGCGTTCAACACCGCTAGTGCCAGCCTCGACCTGGCAACCCTGGCGCCGCGCGACGGCTACAAGATGCTGGCGCCAGCCAGATTGTATTCAAGCCAAGCGGGCTTCTACTACCAGGGCAGCGAGCTCGGTGCATCCGTGGCTGGCGTGGGCGATGTCAACGGCGACGGCATGGCCGATTTTATCGTTGCCCCAGGCAGCGGCATGAGCACCAACCGAGAGCAGCAATTTAGCTCGACCTACACGTATATCAGCTTCCTGGTGTACGGCAGCGGCGACGCCACGCCGGCAACGCTCGACCTGACGACCCTCGACAGCAGTGCCGCATTGCGCCTGTCCACGCCGACCTTTGATGGAACAGGCTATATGCTGCGCGCGCTGTCCGCAGGCGATGTCAACGGCGACAATTTGCCGGACCTGTTGCTGGGCAATCATTACGCCAATGACAGTACGGACCTTATGCTGTCGGGCAAAGCCTGGATGGTGTATGGCGCGCCCAGCGCCAGCCGCTCGACCGTCAATCTGAATGCGCTCAACGGCGCTGACGGGTATCGGATGAATGGCACGGCACAGTCCGTTTATCTGGGCGAATCGATTGGCGCCGGCGATGTCAATGGCGATGGCTTGATGGATGTGCTGATCGGCATGCCCGGTCCTGGCGATCCGCAGACGCGCCCTGGCTCAAGCTACCTCCTGTTCGGCTCGACGGCCAGCGCCAGCGCCGTCATCGATCCCGCCAGCCTCAATGGCAGCAACGGCGTGCGCATCGATGGCGTCCGCGCGGCCGACGGCGCCGGCGGCAGCGTGGCGGGCGACTTCAACGGTGACGGCTATGCCGATATTGCCATCGGGGCCAACTGGAGCCATTCCGGCTCGGGCGGCACCTACCTGGTATTCGGCAAAACCGGCCAGTGGAACGCCAGCCTGAACATGGCATCGATCAGCGCCTCCACAGGGGTTCGGATCACCCATTCCGCGAGCTCCCTCTTCAACGGTTTTGGCCGCGACGTCGCCGCTGCCGGCGACCTCAATGGCGATGGCTTTGCCGACCTCCTGATCCAGGCGCCTGCCACCTATGACAAGGCACGCGGGGACGCCTATATCGTGTTCGGCCACGCTAACGACAGCAGCGGCACGCTCGACGCCGCCCAGCTCGACGGCAAGAATGGCTTCCGCGTGAGCGGTCTGCATGTCGACAACGGGGAGGGATTTAGCCTGATCAAGGCCGGTGGCGATATCAATGGCGACGGCTATGACGACCTGCTGATCGGCATGCCGACCGGCACGGTTGACGGCAAGGATATGAGCGCCGTCTATGTGGTGTTTGGCAAAGCCAACGGCTTTGCCGCGACGATCGACCCGACCACCCTTGGTGCCGCCAGCGGATGGCGCATCACGGGCACCTCCTCGTTCGACTGGGCCGGTGCCTCGGTCAGCGTGGCCGGCGACGTCAACGGCGACGGCTTCGACGATATCATCATCGGCGCCCCCCATTCGCACGACGATCTGGCCGGCGGCTCAGCCTATATCGTCTACGGCCGCGACGTCACCGGCAGCGTGCGCTTCCTCGGCGACAGTGGAAACGATAGCTTGACCGGCAGCGCAGCGGCCGAGAATTTTGTGAGCGGCAACGGCAACGATTTGATGGTCGGCGGCGGCGGTGCCGACGCCTTCCACGGCGGGGCTGGCGACGATATCATCGTGCTGGCCGATATGACGGCACGCCGCATCGACGGCGGCAGCGGCAGCGACACACTGCGCCTGTCGGGCGCCGGCCAGACGCTCGACATGGCCCTGTTCCGCAACCGCATCGACAGCATCGAAACCATCGACCTGACCGGCAGCGGCAACAACACACTGAAGGTGCTGGCGCGCGACCTGCTCAATTTGAATGAACAGAGCAACACCTTGACGGTGGACGGCAATGCGGGCGACAAAGTGGTGCTTGGGACCGGCTGGACCGATGGCGGCGTGGCTGGCGGCTACCACCAGTATGTGCAGGGCCAGGCCGTGATCCTGGTCGGCGTCGACCTGACCGTTACCTTGTAGACTGGGATAAATTGGCCACCGCAGACTACCGGACGATCGTCCAGAAATTCTATGTCGCCTACTTCGGGCGTCCTGCCGACCCGGGCGGGCTGGCCAATATTGCCGCGATGCTCGATGCGGCCAAGGCGCCGACCACTACCCAGACCTTCGTCGACGCCTACCGCACCAATGCCACGGTGCGCTCGATCATTGACAGTTTCGGCGACAGCGCCGAGTCGCATGCACTGTATGCCGGCGACACCAGGGCCTTCGTCACGGCCATCTACCAGAACGTGCTCGGCCGAGCGCCGGGTGCCGAGGGCCTTGATTACTGGGCGCAGTCGATCGACCAGGGCGTCCTCGGCCGCGGCAGCGCGGCACTGACCATCATGGCCGGCGCCGAGAGCAATACCAGCAGCCAGGGTCAGAAGGACGCGGCCACGGTCGCTGCCAAGGTCAGCCTGGCCACCCAGTTTACTGATGCGTTGGCAACGCCGGCGGCGCAGGCCAGCTATGCCGGCAATGCGGCCGCCTTCGCCGCGCGCGCCATGCTGTCCAGCCAGGGCAGCGTGGCCGACACCATGGGCCGGCTGGCTGACCCGGTGCCAAGCGCGCTCGACCTGATGGACGACGACGACAGCGGCGCCTCCAGCACCGACAACCTGACCCGCTTCACCAGCGGCCTGACCATCACCGGTTCGGCCGCCGGGGCGGCCCGGGTCGAGCTGTTCGCCGGCACCAGCAAGGTACCGGTCGGCAGCGGCATCGTCACCGATGGCCGCTTCAGCATCGAACTGACGCTCGGCGCTGCCACCCACACCATCACGGCCAGGGGCTATACCGGCGCCGGCGCCACCAGCAGCAGCTCGGCCGGCCTCGAACTGACGATCGACGCGGCCGCGCCGGCCCCGCTCAAGCTGGCACTCGACACCGACAGCGGCATTGCCGGCGACAACATCAGCAACTCGGCGCGCCTGCAGGTCACCAATATCGATCCGCTGGCCAGCGTCCAGTACAGCAAGGACGGGCAGAGCTGGCTGGCGTCGTTCACTGCTGCGGCTGGCGCCAATACGGTACTGGCCAGGCAATTGGATGCGGCGGGCAATGCCTCGCCGACCGCGACCTTGACCTTCCACTACGACGCACTGGCGCCACTGCTGGTCGGCACCGCACCGGCCAGCGCGGCGACGCTGGTGCCAGCAACCAGCAATATCGTGCTCACTTTTAACGAGGCGATTGGCATCGGCAGCGGCGACATCGTCATCAGCGATGGCGGCGCCGACGTGCGCGTCATCGCCGTCACCGATACCAGCCAGGTGCGCGTCAATGGCAAGACCCTGACCATCGACCCCGCGCTCGCCTTGAACCAGGACACGCAATACAGCATGACGCTCGCCGCCACGGCGCTCACCGACCTGGCCGGCAACCGCTTTGCCGGCCTCGGCGCAAGCACCGCGCTGAGCTTTACCACCACCGAATCGGTGGCGCCGCTGCTGCTGTCGAGTTCGCCAAGCGCCAACGGGCAGGATGTGGCGGCGGCGGCCAATCTCTACCTCGCGTTCAATGAGGCAGTCAAACCAGGGGTCGGCAGCGTCACCCTCAGCGACGGCGCCGGCGACACGCGCGTCATTTCGATCAACGATGCCACCCAGGTCGGCATCAGCGGCGCCACCGTGACCATCAACCCGGCCCAATTGCTCAAGTCCGGCGCCCGTTACACGGTCAAGGTCGACGCGGGCGCGATCCGCGACCTGGCCGGCAACAGCTTCGCCGGCTTGGCCGCCAATGGCCTGAGCTTCGATACCGTCGGTACCGCCCTCAACCTGGGCAAGCTGGACGCCCGCAGCGGCTTTTCCATGGTCGCGCCGACCGGGCCCGTGTTCTCCGTGAACACGCCGATCACCGAACTGTACCGTTATCTGGGTTCCGGGTTCGGCCGTGGTGCGGCCGGCGTCGGCGATGTCAACGGCGATGGCATGGACGATTTCCTGGTCGGCGGTGCCTCCGGCTACGGCACCGATGGCTGGACCGGTGTTTCCCGTCAATCGGTGTTCCTCGTCTACGGCAGCGCCGACAACACGCGCACCACGCTCGACGTGACCAAGCTCCATAACGATTTCGCCCGGCGCATCGAGTTGCCGTACGGCGTAGATCCTTCGTTCATGCCGGCCGCAGCGGCCGGCGATGTCAATGGTGACGGCTCGGCCGACCTGCTGTTCTCGGTCGCCGCCGCCAGGGCTGCCTTTGTCCTGTACGGCAGCCAGCCAGGCAGCACGACCTTCATCAATATGGACACGCTCGACGGCAGCAATGGCTTTGCACTGGCGGGCGGGGCCGGCACCAGCTTCCTCGGCCTGTCGGTCGGAGCCGGCGACATCAATGGCGATGGCTTTGGCGATCTGATGGCCACTGAAGGCAATGGCTCGACCTTTGTGGTGTTCGGGTCGAAGGCCGGACCGGGGGCCACCATCAATACCGGCGCGATTAACGGCAGCAATGGCGTCCGGATCGTGGCGGAGCCATCGTTCAGCTCGACCATCCGAGCCACCGGGGCAGGCGACTTCAACGGCGACGGCTACGCCGATGTGGCGATCGGTTCGACCCAGAACAGCAGCTCTGTGGGCCGCGCCTATGTGGTGTATGGCAAAAGCGGGCCGTGGAATGCCACGCTGGCACTGGACGCGCTGTCGACCACGACGGGCCTGCGCATCAATAGCACGGCCGTCAATGGCATTTCCGATTACTTCGCCTTTGCCAATACCATCACCAGCGCCGGCGACGTCAATGGCGATGGCTTTGCCGACCTGCTGCTGCAGGCGGACTTCCTCCACTCGGACCGGAATGCAGGCAGTTTCGTCATCTTCGGCCGCGCCAACGGGATCAATGTCAACTTCGACATCAGCGCCCTCAATGGCAGCAATGGTTTCTACATCAACACCCTGGCCGGTGGCGACTTCCTCGGCTTGCCGCGCTCGGCCGCGGCAGGCGACTTCAATGGCGACGGCTATGACGACTTGCTGTTCGGCGCGCCCGGCAGCGACCTGGCCGGGCAGGACGCCGGCTCGGTCTATATCGTGTTCGGCAAGGCCAGCGGTTTCGACGCCTTCGTCAACCTGAGCTCGCTCGACGCGTCCAGTGCCTGGCGCATCGACGGCGCCAGGGCCGGCGACCTGACCGGCAATTCGATCGCCGCGGCAGGCGACGTCAACGGCGACGGCTTCGACGATATCCTGATCGGCGCCCCGACCACCACCTACAACTCGATCAATTCCGTCCCGGGCAACGGCGCCGCCTACATCGTCTTTGGCCGCGACCTGAACGGAGCCGTGCGCTACCTCGGCGGCAGCGGCGCCGACACCCTGACCGGCACCGCGGCGGCCGAGAATTTCGTCGCCGGCAATGGCAACGACACCATGGCCGGCGGTGGCGGCGCGGATGCCTTCCATGGCGGCGCCGGCAACGACATCATCGTGCTGCCGGACCTGGCCGCGCGCAATATCGACGGCGGCAGCGGCAGCGACACGCTGCGCCTGTCCGGCGCCAACCTGACGCTCGATCTGGCCCTGTTCCGCAACCGCCTGGAAGGCATCGAGATCATCGACCTGAGCGGCAGCGGCAACAATACGCTGAAGGTGCTGGCGCGCGACCTGATCAACCTGAACGCAGCCGGCAATACCTTGCAGGTCGATGGCAACGCCGGCGACAAAGTGGCGCTTGGCAGCGGCTGGACCGACGGCGGCATCAGCGGCGCCTACCACCACTACGCGCAAGGCGAAGCCATCATCCTGGTCGGCATCGACCTGACCGTCACGTTTTAGGCTCGAATCAAGCCATGGCAACTGCAGACTACAAAATCATCATCCAGAAGTTTTACGTGGCCTATTTCGGCCGCCCTGCCGATCCGGGCGGGCTGGCCAGTATCGCCGTCATGCTCGATGCGGCCAAGGCACCCTCCACCACTCAGG
This sequence comes from uncultured bacterium, assembly GCA_965233055.1. Classification (GTDB taxonomy): domain Bacteria; phylum Pseudomonadota; class Gammaproteobacteria; order Burkholderiales; family Burkholderiaceae_D; genus Telluria_A. The sequence goes on along the minus strand of CBDDRJ010000142.1, from coordinate 15,842 downwards.
CCTTCGTCGATGCCTATGCGACCGATAGCACGGTACGCACGATCGTCGACAGCTTTGCCGACAGCGCCGAATCGAAGCAATTGTATGTCGGCGACACGCGCGCCTTCGTCACCGCCATTTACGACAATGTGCTGGGTCGCGCGCCCAATGCGGCCGGCCTGGCCTTCTGGGCCGGCGCCATCGACAGCGGCGCCCTCGGCCGGGGCAAGGCCGCCCTGACCATCATGGCCGGCGCCGAAAGCAATGCCAGCGCCCAGGGCATGCTCGACGCCGCCAAGATCGCCGCCAAGGTCAGCCTGGCCGGCCAGTTCACCGACGCACTGCTGTCGAGCCAGGCCTCACTGGCCAGCTATGCCGGCAATGCCGCCGCTGCCGCTGCGCGCGCCATGCTGGCCAAGCAGTCGGGCGTGCCTGCCACGCTCGAGCGCCTGATTGACCCGGTGCCGCTTGCGCTCGACCTGCTGGGCATCGACGACACCGGCTTCTCGTCGACCGACAAGCTGACCCGGCTCAGCGGCGGCATCACCATCACCGGTTCGGCGCACGGCGCGGCCCGGGTCGAACTCTACGATGGTGCCAGCACATCGCCGCTGGCCACCGGCCTCGTCACCAACGGCGCGTTCAGCATTGATGTCGGCCTGACCGAAACCAGCCATACCATTACGGCCATCGGCTTCACCGGTGCCGGCGCGGCCAGCCGCGTGTCGGCGCCGCTCGCCATCGTGGTCGACGCCACAGCGCCGCGGCTGCTATCGAGCTCGCCCGCCGACAACCGGCTCGACGTGTCGGCGCTGACCAATATCTACCTCGGTTTCAGCGAAAACGTCAAACCGGGCACCGGCAGCGTCACACTGAGCAACGGCGCCGGCGACACCCGCGTCATTTCGATCAACGACCGCACCCAAGTCAGCACCAGCGGCAGCAGTGTGACAGTCAATCCGACCCTGCCGCTGAAGGAAGGCTTTAGTTACAGCGTGACGATCAATGCGGGCGCGATCCAGGACCTGGCCGGCAACCCCTTTGCCGCGCTCACCGCCGGCGCCTTCGACTTCCGCATTGCCAGCGCCACTGTCAACCTGGGCACGCTGGAGGCGCGCAACGGCTACCGCATCGCTGCTGTGACGGCAACCACTGCTGCCCCGGACACGCCATCGACTACCTATACTTTCGTTGGCAACGGCATCGGCTGGGGCGGCGGCGCCGTCGGCGATGTCAATGACGATGGCATGGACGACTTTGTGGTTAACGCTGCCTACGGCAACGGCTTGCTTGGCCCCTACTTGGCAAAGCGCTCGGTGTTCCTAGTCTACGGCAATGGCGACAGCACGCCTGCCGAGCTCGACCTGGCTAAGCTGGACGGCAGCAATGGCATGCGGATCGACCTGCCCGAAAGCGGCTGGAACTATGGCCTGAAGATCGCCCAGCCCGCCGATGTGAACGGCGATGGGGTGGTCGACCTGGTCATTGCGGACAATCCGTCACGTACGGACTATGTCGTGTATGGCAGCAAGGGACACGGCGCATCCGCGCTCCAGTTGAGCGACCTCAACGGCAGCAATGGCTACAGGATTGATGGCAAGGCATCGGACTATTTCGGCCTGGCGATCGGCGCCGGCGACATCAACGGTGATGGCTTCGGCGACATCTTCTTCCCCCAGTACCCGGCCGGCACCGCGGCAACGGGCTCCGTCTTTGTCCAGTTCGGCTCCGCGGCCGGGCCCGGGGCGCTCATCACACCGGCCACGGCCGATGCCAACAGCAGCGTGCAAATCATCGGCGTGGCCGGCACCGCCAACCTTGCCGGCGACTTCAACGGCGACGGTTACGGCGACCTGACGATCGCATCGACCTCGGTCAGCATTCCCGACGGCGGCGCCTACGTGGTGTTCGGCAAGGCCGGCAACTGGAACGGCACGCTGTCGCTGAACGCGCTGACGCCGGCGACCGGATTGCGCCTGACCAGCAAGGCCACCAACGCCTATGTCAACGACTATGCGTTTGGCAGCACCTCGCGCAGTGCCGGCGACATCAATGGCGATGGCTATGCTGACCTGATGGTGGCCGCCTACACCCGTTACGGCAACACGGTGGGGGTCAACTTCATCGTGTTCGGCCGCACCGGCAACGCCGCCGGCACCGTCGATATGAGCGAACTGAATGGCAATAACGGCTTCCGCATCCATAGTCCCGTGTTCGGCAGCCATGAGCTGGGCCAGACCTCGATGGGCGCCGTCGGCGACTTCAATGGCGATGGCTACGACGACCTGGTGGTCGGCGTGCCCGGCAGCGATATCGCTGCCACCGACGCCGGCTCGGTTTATCTGATCTTTGGCAAGGCCGGCGGCTTTGGCGCCACGCTCGATGTCAGCAAGCTCGATGCGGCCAGTGCCTGGCGGATCGACGGCGTGGTGGCAGGCGACGTGGCCGGCACCACGGCCAGCTCGGCCGGCGACGTCAACGGCGACGGCTTCGACGATATCCTGGTCGGCATGCCGGGACCGAGCGCGATTGAGGCGAGGCCGGTCGCCGGCGCGGCCTATATCGTCTACGGGCGCGATGTCACCGGCAGCGTGCGCTACCTGGGTGGCAGCGGCGGCGACCAACTGGCCGGCACCGCGGTAGCCGAAAATTTCGTGGCTGGCCAAGGCGACGACCTGATGACAGGCGGCGGCGGCTCTGACGCCTTCCATGGCGGCGCTGGCAACGACATCATCGTCGTGCCGGACCTGGCGGCGCGCCGCATCGACGGCGGCAGCGGCAGCGACACCCTGCGCCTGGCGGGCACCGGGCAGACGCTCGACCTGGCCCTGTTCCGCAACCGCATCGAAGGCATCGAAACCATCGACCTGACTGGCAGCGGCAACAACACGCTGAAGGTGCTGGCGCGCGACCTGCTCAACCTGAACGAGGCGGGCAATACCTTGCAAGTGGACGGCAACGCGGGCGACAAGGTGGTGCTGGGAACCGGCTGGAGCGACGGCGGCATCATTGACGGCTACCACCAGTATGTGCAGGGCCAGGCCGTGATCCTGATCGGCCTCGACCTGGCCGTTACGCTGTAGACAGGGACAGGCCCTTCCACAGCATATACGCGGCCAGCGCATACAGCACCAAGGCGAAGATGCGCTTGAGCCGCACCACCGGCAGCCGGTGCGCCGCGCGCGCGCCGAGCGGCGCCATCGCCACGCTGGCCAGCGCGATCACGGCCAGCGCCGGCACATAGATATAGCCGAGCGAATACGGCGGCAGCTGCGACGCATTCCAGCCGAAGTAGATGTTCGACAGCGTGCCCGCCAGCGCGATCGGGAAACCGAGCGCGGCGCTGGTGGCGACCGCGTTGTGAATCTTGACGTTGCACCAGCTCATGAAGGGCACCGACAGGAAGCCGCCGCCGGCCCCGACCAGCCCGGCCACCACGCCGATCGCACTGCCGGCCGCCAGCATGCCGCCGGCACCGGGCAGCTGGCGCGTGGCGGCCGGCTTCTTGTTGAGCAGCATCTGGGTGGCCGAGAACGCGACGAAGGCGGCGAACAGCAGCGCCAGCAGGGCCGCATCGAGCTGCTGGCCGATCCACGGCCCCAGCCAGGCGCCGAGCACGATGCCCGGCGCCAGCAGCCGCACCACCGGCCACAGCACGGCGCCGTGCAGGTGGTGGGCGCGCACCGAAGACAGCGACGTGAACAGAATCGTGGCCAGCGAGGTGGCGATCGCCATATGCACCACCAGCTGGGGCGCGAACTGCCTGGCCGTGAAGATCATCGTGATGAACGGCACCAGCACCATGCCGCCGCCGATGCCCAGCAAGCCTGCAGCGAAGCCGCCGCCGGCGCCCATCAGCAGCAGTACCAGGATCAGGCCTGCATCCATGTTGTTTCCCTAGCGATCGATTGTTGAAGACGCAATCTAACCGATCGCCAGCCGATTGTCACACCTCGGCCAACTGGTAGCGCCCCAGCAGATTGCCGAACTGGGCGATCGAGAACGGTTTCTCTAGCACGCCGAGCAGGATGATGCCGAGGTCGACGGCCATGGCCGCGGCCGCCGCCATCGCGGCCCGGCCGACCGCGCCGACCAGCACGAATTGCTGGTCTTTCTGGGCGCTGGCGCGGCGCATGAACAGCGCGCAGTCGGCGCCGTCCATGTCGACGTCGTGCACGACGACGTCGAAGCGCCCCCCTTCGAGGGCGGCAAAGGCGGTGCGGTAATCGCCGGCCTGGGTCAGCAGCTTGACGCCGACCTGCTGGAAAGCATCGGCCAGCGCTTCCATCTGCGCCGCATCGGCCGTCACGATCAAGACCCGCAGGGCCGACACGCCCATTGGTGCATACACAGCCGGCGCGCCGACTAGCATCGATTGCAAGGTTGCAGTCATAGCCACCCTCCTCCAGATTCCACAACGAACTAAGCGCTCCAGCCCTGGCAGGCGGGCACATTGCGGCACCCTGCGCGCGGCAGGCGGATCGAACGTTCGGCGGGGCTGGGCCGACAGGGATGTCACGGCTCGCCTTTTGGTGGCGAAAGCCGGGTACTATTCAGGCACGGGGGCGCGGTGCCGGAATCGGACGCGGGCGGCGCATGGCGCCGCCGCGCTCAAATCCATAATAGCACAGCCTGCCTGTTTGAAAAGCACCGCGGCCGGCGCGGCCTAGGACTTGCCGTGCTGGCTTTCGATGAAGCGGGTGGTCAGGGCGCCGAACACTTCTTCGGCGGCCAGCAGCTGCGCGGCCACGTCGTTGATCTTGCGCTGCTGCGAACGGGCATGGTCGCGCAGCAGGCGAAATGCCGTGTCGCGGTCGGTATGCAGGCGCGCCATCAGCACGCCGACCGCCATGCCGGTCTCGCGCCCGGCTTGCAGCGCGATGGTCAGCTTGCTCTCGGACTGGCGCAGCTGGCGGATCTCGTCGGCCCGCGCCAGCGCCGCCTTGATGGTGGGGGCGATGCGGGCGGTGTCGATCGGCTTGACCAGGTAGCCGACCGCGCCGTACTGGGCGGCCTGGCGCACGATGTCGTCGTCGTCGCTGGCCGACAGGAACATCACCGGCACCGTGGTGTCGCTTTGCAGCCGCTTGGCCAGTTCGAGCCCGCTCATGCCGGGCATATTGACGTCGAGCAGGGCCAGGTCCGGCTCGCGCCCGCTCTCGAGGATCATGTCGAGCGCCATCTGGCCCGAGCTGGCCATGCGCGCGTCGTAGCCGGCCAGCTGCAGGAACTTCGACAGCAGGCCGAGGATCAGGATGTCGTCGTCGACCAGCAGGATCAGGCGCTTGTCGGCGCCGGGATCGGTGGCGCTCATGGCATCGCCTCCTTCTCGAATTTGGTCAGGATGTCGAAGATCTTCTTGGTCGTGTAGGGCTTGACGATGAAGCCGATCGCGCCCGCCTTGAGCGAGGTCATCACGTTGTCGACCGCCGACATGCCGCTGACCATCACGTAGGCGCACTGCGGGCGCTTGCGGCGCGCCTCGACCAGCACTTCGATGCCGTTCATGCCGGGCATATTGATGTCGAGGAAAGCGAGACCGACATTGGCGGCCGGCTGCTCGATGATTTCCATCGCGCGCGCGCCGTCGGCCGCCACCACGATGCGGCTGTAACCGCAGCTGCGCACGATCGACGCCAGCAGGTTGCGCATCTCGACTTCATCATCGGCGATCAATACTGTAATCTTGTCCTTGTCCTTGTCCGACATTGTTCGACCCTCCTGGTTCGTGTTTGTTCGGGTGCTGGGGCTGTTGGGCCCGCTGCGTCATATTTTGCACGATGGTCAATGCCAGCGCCATGTCGCCGTGCTTGGCGGCTTGCTCGAGTTCGCGCGCCGCGTGGGTCATGCCATGGTAGCCGAACGAGCCGGCGGTACCCTTGAGCGTGTGCGCCAGCCGGTCCAGCTCGTCCCAGTCGCGCCCGTTGATGGCGCTGCGCAGCGCCTCGAGCCGCTCCGGCAGGCTTTGCACGAACACATTGCGGATCGCGTCGAATTCTTCGAGCTGCTCGGCCGACAGCACCGGCAGCGACGCCGCCTGCTGGTGCAACAGGCCGGCCATCACTTCGGTCAGCAGCGCGAAGTCGATCGGCTTGCCGACGCAGTGCGAGCAACCGGCCGCCATATAGCGCTGCACATCTTCGGCCATCACATTGGCCGTCAGCGCCACGATCGGCCCCGTATAGCCGGCCGCCCGCAGCACGCTGGTGGCGGTGGAGCCATCCATCACCGGCATCTGCATGTCCATCAGCACGATGTCGTAGTCGCCGGCCAGCGCTTCCTCGACCGCCATGGCGCCATTGTCGACGATCTTGAATTGCAGGCCGATGCGATGGAAGTAGGCCGTCAGCAGCTTCTGGTTGTCCGGCCCGTCCTCGGCCAGCAGCACCTTGCCGCGCAGCGCCGAGGCGACATTGGGCGGCTGGGCCTGGCCAAAGCCGGGCTGGGGCGGCGCCGCCGTCAGCCACGTGGCGTCCTCGGCCAGCGGGGCGGCGATGCCGACCTCGAACACCGAGCCGCGCCCCAGTTCGCTGACGACGCTGACCGTGCCGCCCATCCGTTCGGCCAGCTTCTGCACCAGGTGCAGGCCCAGGCCGGAACCACCGAAGCGGCGGCTGATCGCGCTGTCGGCCTGGGTGAACGGCTTGAACAGCAGGTTGATCTGTTCGTCCGAGATGCCGATGCCGGTGTCGACCACATTGCACATCAGGCGGCTGTCCTTCTGGTCGTACCACAGCGTCAGCTGCACGCTGCCCAGTTCGGTGAACTTGATCGCATTGCTGCACAGGTTGAACAGGATCTGCTTCCAGCGCGTCGGGTCGCCCATCACCTGGGTCGGCAACGGATATTCGCTGGCGACTGAGAAAATGATGCCCTTGCTGGACGCCTGCGAGCCCATCATGGAATCGAGGCCATTGACGATGTCGAGCGGCGAAAACGCGACCCGCTCCATCTGCAGGCGGCCGGCCTCGATCTTCGAGATGTCGAGGATGTCGTTGATGATCGACAGCAGGTGGCGGCCGTTGCGCAGGATGACGTCGCCGGCGTCGACCCGCACCGCGCTGCCGGTGGCGCTGCCGAGCAGCTCGGCGAAGCCGATGATCGAGGTCAGCGGGGTGCGGATCTCGTGGCTCATCATGGTCAGGAATTCGGACTTGGCGCGGCTGGCCGCCTCGGCCTCGCTGGTCAGGCGCTCGGCCAGTTCGAGGTCGCGCTCGCGGCGGCCGAAGGCCTTGGCCAGCAGCGCGAACGCGATCGCGATGGCGGCCGCGCTGCAGCCGGCCACGATGCTGATATAGGCGGCGAACTGGCGCCAGCGCGCCAGGTACAGGTCGTCGGTGACGGTGACGTTGACGATCAAGGGGTATTTGTCGAGCAGGCGGGCGGCGCTCATGCGCGCCACCTGAGCGCCGCCGTCGGCCCGCGCAAGCGTATCGCTTTCGAGCACGCCGGCCATCATCTTCATCTCCTCGATGATACGGAAGGTATTGCCCTGCAAATTGGCGCTGCCCATCTGGCCGTCGACCTGCGGCCAGCGCGCCAGCAGGCTGAAGTCGCGCCGCAACAGCGAGATCGACGCCTCGTCGCCGAGGCTGATCTTGTTATAGAAGTCGGTGAAGAAGTTCGACGACAGGCCGACCAGCACCACGCCGAGGAACTCGCCCTTGGGGCCGTTGAGGCGGCGCGACAGGTAGAAGGTCCAGCGGGTGCTGCCCGGATTGCGCACCGGGCGGCTGATCACCACGCCCAGCGTCGGGTTATTGCGGTGCTCCTGCACATATTCGCGGTCGGCCAGGCTGACCGGCTGCGCCGGATGGCCACGCGTGGTATTGACGATGTCGCCCTTGGCGTCGACGATGGTGGCCACGTCGATCTGCGGCAGCGCGCGGATCTTGTCGCGCATGCTGGCGTGGATGGCCGCGCTGTCCATCTTGCGGCGCAATTCGTCGGCGCCGCGCACGTCGGCCGTATAAACGCCGTCGACGATGCTATTGAGGACCAGTTCGGCCGACGTGACTTCCTGCGCCGTCTGCTCGGCCAGGATCAGCGACAGGTTCGACAGCTGGCGGTGCCAGTCGGCAATGGTCTGCTTGTACTCGACCCAGGTGGTCCAGCCGAGCGACACCAGGATGGCCACCACCAGCGAGGTGCCCACGAGCGTGGCGAAATGGCTGGATCGTCGCTGATTGCGCATGGATGGGTGGGATTGGCCTTGGAGAACCACAACAATACCATGGGCTTGTTTCAACAGGCAAAAGGAGTACACTTCCGGCAACTCAATGCATGGAACGGCTTACCGTGACGACACTCCTGTTGCGCAGCTTCAGCGTGGCCGCGGCCTTGGCCGGCTGCCTCGCGTGGCCGGCCTGGGCCGCCGGCGGGGCCGAGATCGGCATCCTGATCTCGGCGCAGAACGGCACCGACGGCAAGCCGCTGGCCGCCCCGCCGGCCATCACTGCCATCATCGACCGGCTGGCCGTCGAGACCAGCTTGAACCTGGTGCTCAAAGCCTATCCGTGGCGCCGCGCGCTGTGGATGGCCGAACAGGGCGAAGCCTTCATCTACGGCGCCGCGGCGACGCCGGAGCGGCTGGCCACGCTGAGCTTTTCGCAGCCCCTGTACGACGTCAGCCAATGGCTGGTGGTCGCCCAGCAGCGCCAGTTCAGTTTCAACCAGTGGGACGATTTGAAGGGCAAGGTGCTGGCGATCCAGACTGGCGCCCACTATCTGGGCCAGTTCGAGGCCCTGCGCGGCACCCTGTTTACGGTGCAGGAAAATTCGGAGAGCGTCATGTCGCGCTTGAAAATGCTGGCGCTGAACCGGGTCGACGCCGTCGTCATCGACAGCCACCGCACCGCCAGCCAGCTCGAAACGCGGCTCAATTGCGCCTATGGCGAACTGGGCAAATGGGTGGTACTGCCCAAGCCGGTGGCGACCGAGCCGACGCTGCTGGCCATCGCCAGCAACTCGCCGCTGCGCCCCCATCTCGATGACATCAATGCCGCCATCGGCCGCCTCAATCTGCAAGGTGGCGTGCGCAAGCTGGCCGAACTGCAGCAAACCGTCAAGCCGCCCTGCCCCTGAGCGCAACGGCCGTCAGGGCTTGGCGATGAGCTTTTCGATCACCCTCCATTCGGCCGGCTCGACCGGGGTGATCGACAGGCGGCTGCCCTTGGCCAGCAGGCGCATGCCGGCCAGCGCCGGCGTGGCGCGCAGCGTCGACAGCGGGATCAGGGCAATCTTGCGCACCAGCCTGACGTCGACATGCAGCCAGCGCGGCTGCTCGGGGCTCGCCTTGGGGTCGTAGTACTTGCTCTTGGGGTCGAACTGGGTGGCGTCGGGGTAAGCGGTGCTGGCCACTTCGGCGATGCCGGCGATGCCCGGCTCGGGGCAGCTCGAATGGTAGAACAGCACGCGGTCACCGACCTGCATATCATCGCGCATGAAGTTGCGCGCCTGATAGTTGCGCACGCCGTACCATGGCACCGTCTGTCCCGGCTTGCCGGCCAGGTCGTCGATGCTCACGTCCGACGGTTCGGACTTCATCAGCCAGGTGCGCATGCTGTCCCAGTCAAAAAAAGCTGCCATCAAAAAGCAGGCACAAAAAAACGGTTGCGCATAACAGCACGCAACCGCTTATCAAATAGTGCCCCGCATGTGCCGCTAATGCCGGCATCCCGAACCTAATGGTTCAAGGTGGTCACAGTTAGATCAATTTCGGGTTCGTCGGACAAGCGACGCTCACTCCCATCGAGCAAATTCCCGCAACCGGTGCGCATAAATGGTTCAAGGAATATATGGCACTTGCGAACACCGCAGGGTGACACGGAGTTTACTCTGTTGAACGGCCATGTCAAACGAATTTGGCCAATTAAAATAAATTCTCTTGCGGCGTCAGTGCGCTGTCGAGCACCGTGTGCATCGCGCCCAGTTTCTGCTTGACTTCCAGGATGGACATGTCCGACAGCGGGCCCTGCGGCGCCTTGACCGACAGGAATTCGGCCGCCACCGACAGCGCCGCCATCACGGCGATGCGGTCATTGCCCTTGACCTTGCCGGAATCGCGCAGCGCGCACATCTTGCCGTCGAGATAAGCGACGGCTTCCTGCAAGGTCTTTTCTTCGCCTTCCTTGCAGGCCAGGCGGTAGGGCTGGCCCATGATGGATACATCGAGATGGATCATCGTTCTTCCTCGTCGTCGGCGGTGGCAGCGTCGGCACTTTCTTCCAGCGCGGGGATTTTTTCCAGCAAGGCTTCGACGCGGCGCTGCACATCGCCCAGGCGCTGCATATACACGGCGTTTTCGGTACTGAGCGAAGCATTGAGCTGGCGCAATTCCGCGTTTTCTCGGCGCAGGGATAAAGTCAACGCGGCAAGCCGGTCGATCTTGTCGGACAGGTCGTGGAATTCTGAAATCATCCGTAACTATAGGACTGCGGAGGAATTTCCGTCAATAGATTCATGCGGTGTTTTCGCCGCATATTCAGTGGCTTAGCGCCGTTTTATATAGGAATCTCTGCTTTGGGCGGAACTTGGGCGCCCCCCCTGATTTCGGCTAATTTGACATTCAGCAATCGTTACGCCTTGAAAAGCGACCAAGCCGCCCCTATAATTAGCACTCGTTAGTAGAGAGTGCTAACAACTCTTTCTGGCCCGGGATGCGCTACCAACGCCCCCTGGCAGTGACGGACGGGACCGGCCCAGGCCGCCCACCGAATATAAATAGCTACTCAAACCATTGATTTTTAAGGAGTTTTGCATGAACCTTCGCCCTTTGCACGATCGCGTCATCGTTAAGCGTCTCGACCAGGAAACCAAGACGGCCTCTGGCCTGATCATTCCGGATGCAGCCGCCGAGAAACCAGACCAGGGCGAAATCCTGGCTGTCGGCAACGGCAAAGTCATGGAAAACGGCAATGTCCGCGCGCTGGAAGTCAAAGTCGGCGACCGCGTCCTGTTCGGCAAATACTCGGGCCAGACCGTCAAGGTCGACGGCAACGAGCTGCTGGTCATGCGCGAAGAAGACATCATGGCCGTCCTGGTCAAGTAAGCACCCACTTACCCATTTACCGACAGAATTCACGGAGAAACAAACATGGCAGCTAAAGAAGTAGTATTCGGCGACGCAGCGCGCGCCAAGATGGTCGAAGGCGTCAACATCCTCGCCAATGCAGTCAAAGTCACCCTGGGCCCGAAAGGCCGCAACGTTGTGCTCGAGCGTTCGTTCGGCGCGCCAACCGTCACCAAGGACGGTGTTTCGGTTGCCAAGGAAATCGAACTCAAAGACAAGCTGATGAACATGGGCGCGCAAATGGTCAAGGAAGTCGCTTCCCGCACCAGCGACAATGCCGGCGACGGCACCACCACCGCAACCGTGCTGGCCCAGGCGATCGTTCGCGAAGGCATGAAGTTTGTTGCTGCCGGCATGAACCCGATGGACCTGAAGCGCGGCATCGACAAGGCCGTTCAAGCAACCGTTGCTGAACTGGCCAATATTTCGCAGCCTTGCACCACCACCAAGGAAATCGCCCAGGTCGGCGCGATCTCGGCCAACTCGGACGCATCGATCGGCGAGCGCATCGCCGAAGCGATGGACAAAGTGGGCAAGGAAGGCGTCATCACCGTGGAAGACGGCAAGTCGCTCAATGACGAGCTGGACATTGTTGAAGGTATGCAGTTCGACCGCGGCTACCTGTCGCCTTACTTCATCAACAACCCGGACAAGCAAGTTGCCATCCAGGACAATCCATTCGTCCTGCTGTGCGACAAGAAGATCTCGAACATCCGTGACCTGCTGCCGATCCTGGAACAGGTTGCCAAGGCCGGCCGTCCACTCCTGATCATCGCAGAAGACATCGAAGGCGAAGCACTGGCGACCCTGGTGGTCAACAATATCCGTGGCATCCTCAAGACCTGCGCCGTCAAGGCTCCAGGCTTCGGCGACCGCCGCAAGGCCATGCTGGAAGACATCGCTGTCCTGACCGGCGGCCAGGTGATCGCAGAAGAAGTCGGCCTGACCCTGGAAAAGGTCACGCTGGCAGAACTGGGCCAGGCCAAGCGCATCGAAGTGGGCAAGGAAAACACCATCATCATCGACGGTGCCGGCCAGGCTCAAAACATCGAAGCGCGCGTCAAGCAAGTGCGCATCCAGATCGAAGAAGCGACCTCGGACTACGACCGCGAAAAGCTGCAAGAGCGCGTGGCCAAGCTGGCCGGCGGCGTTGCAGTGATCAAGGTTGGCGCTGCCACCGAAGTCGAGATGAAGGAAAAGAAAGCACGCGTTGAAGATGCACTGCACGCAACCCGCGCTGCCGTGGAAGAAGGCATCGTGCCAGGCGGCGGCGTTGCCCTGCTGCGCGCACGCAGCAAGATCTCCGGCCTGAAAGGCGACAACGCCGACCAGGACGCAGGCATCAAGATCGTGCTGCGCGCGATGGAAGAGCCGCTGCGCATGATCGTGCAGAACGCCGGCGAAGAAGCATCGGTCGTGGTTGCAGCAGTGGTTGCCGGCACGGGTAACTTCGGTTACAACGCTGCCAACGGCACCTACGGCGACATGGTCGAAATGGGCGTGCTGGATCCAGCCAAGGTAACCCGCTCGGCACTGCAAAACGCAGCGTCGATCGCTGGCCTGATGCTGACCACCGATGCAATGGTATGCGAGCTGCCAGAAGACAAGGCAGCTGGCGGCGGCATGGGCGGTATGGGCGGCATGGGTGGCATGGGCGGCATGGACGGCATGATGTAATCGCCGCGTCACTATAGGGTGGGTAGCGCAGCTACCCACGCGTGGGTTCGTCAAGCCGAACCCACCCTATGCGTAATAGAGAAGCCTGCCAGGTTAGCGCCTTGCAGGCTTTTTGCATTATGATGCTCTGCATTCGAACCCGATGCGCTAACCGAACATTTTGAGTCACACCATCCTTGTCCTTGGCGGTTACGGCTTTTTCGGCGCCCGCATTTGCGCGGCGCTGGCAGATTCTCCTGCAATCGGCCTGATTATCGCCGGACGCGACATCGCCCAGGCCTCCGCGCTGGCCAGTCAACTGGGCCTTGGGGCTGACCAGGCCCAGGCCATCGACGCCACCGCCCCCGGCCTGGCGGCCCGCTTCGCTGCGCTGCAGGTCGGCACCGTGATCCATACCGCCGGCCCGTTCCAGGGCCAGGACTACGCGGTGGCACGAGCCGCCATCGACGCCGGCGCCAATTACATCGACCTTGCCGATGGGCGCGACTTCGTCGCTGGCATTGGCCGCCTCGATGAAGAAGCCAGGGCGCGCGGTGTCTTCATCACCAGCGGTGCGAGCTCCCTGCCGGCGCTGTCGTCGGCCGTGGTCGACCGCTACCTGCCCCGTTTCCAGCGCCTCGAAGCCATCCGCCACGGCATCGCTTCCGGAGCGCGCGCGCCTGGCCTGGCCACCATGCGCGGCGTGTTCAGCTACTGCGGCAAGGCCTTTACCCGCCCGCTCATGGGCAAGACCGAAACAACCTTCGGCTGGCTCGACCTGCATCGCCACCACTACCCTGCCCCGATCGGACCGCGCCTGCTTGGCAGTTGCGACGTGCCCGACCTGGTGCTATTCCCGCGCCGCTACCGGTCGGTCGGCACGGTCAGCTTCCATGCCGGTTTTGCCAGCATGCCGGGGCATCTGTTCGTCTGGCTCGCAGCGCACATGGTGCGCCTTGGACTGATGCGCAGCCTGGCACCGCTGGCGCCGGCGCTGCACACTGTCAGCGGCTGGCTCGAGCGCTTTGTCAGCGACAAGGGCGGCATGTTCGTCGCCATGGAAGGCGTCGGCACCGACGGCAAGGCGCTGCAGCTCGAATGGAACCTGGTCGCCGCGCAAAATCACGGCCCACACATCCCCTGCGGCGCGGCCATCGCGCTGGCGCGCAAGCTGGCACACGGCGATGCCCTGCCCAAGGGCGCCATGCCCTGCATGGGTTTGCTGACGGTGGAGGAATATCTGGGCGCCCTCAGTGGCCTGGACATCCGCGAGATTCCGGCATGAGCCTTTACCTGCTGATCAAGACGCTGCATATCCTCAGTTCGACGATCTTGTTCGGCACGGGCATCGGCATCGCCTTCTATAAATGGCTCACCGACCGCACCAAAGATGCGCGGGCGATCCGGATTTCTTCCGAGCGCACGGTATTGGCCGACTGGCTCTTTACGACACCGGCCGTCATCATCCAGCCCCTCACTGGCTTCGTGCTGGCGCACATGGCGGGCCTGCCGCTGCATGCCCCGTGGATCATGTACAGCATCGGCCTGTATGCGCTGGCGGGCGCCTGCTGGCTGCCGGTGGTCTGGCTGCAGATACGGATGCGCGCCCTGGCGCGCGCCGCCGACGGCGCGTGCGCGCCGCTGCCGCCTGCCTATTGGGCCTATGCCCGGATCTGGTTCTGGCTCGGCGTGCCCGCCTTTGCCTCGTTGGTGCTGGTCTACTGGCTGATGGTCAGCAAGGTCGCGCCATGAAGCTGTACTGGTCGATGCGCCTCGGCCTGGCCGCCTTGTGGCTGTGGACAGCCTATGTGTCGTGGTTCGTTTTCCCGCATGCGACGTCGTTCGAATGGCTGCGCCAGGTCGGCCTGAGCAAGCACCTGGTCCTTGTCCTCGGCGGCGCCAGCGTGCTCGACGCACTGATGGGCGTGCTGTCGGTCGCCATGCCGTCGCGCCGCCTGTGGCAGGCCCAGTTTGCCATCGCGGCAGGATATTCGCTCATCATCGCGTTTTTTCTGCCGCAGTTCCTGTTCCATCCATTCGGGCCGCTGACCAAGAATATCGCCGTGCTGGCCTGCCTCGCCTACCTGGCGTCGGTCGAACAGCGCGCCTGACCTCGGCCGCGCCCGGGGGGGCCGGCCCCGCCTTGCAGGCTTTTGCCATTGGGGCTATATTGACCGCATCCACTCACAGGCAGGATCCAACCATGAGCAAGCCAGTCTCCACCACGGTCAAGGTCGCCGCCGGCGCCGTCATCGGGTTCGCCCTGGCGGCTGGCTATAACGCGATGCGGGCTCCGGACACGACTGCTCCGGCTGCGGCGACGGCACCGCCGTCGGCTCCACTGGCGATCGCCCCGGCCAAGCAGCGGGCGCGCGACGCGCTGATGGCGCTGCCGGAATTGAAGGTATGGTCGGAGCGGATCGCGAAAAACTCAGGCGGCAAAATACATGGCGCGCTGGTCGAGTACGACCCCGCTCCCAAGCTCATCGACGGCAAACAGTACTGGCAGCTCAGTTTTGTCGAGAACGGCGCGGTGGCTGCGCACAGCTGGGACAGCTTCCTGGTCGAGGTCGGCGGCAGCACCATCCTGGTCGAAGACTACAACACCGACCAGCAGCTCACCCTCGAGCAGTGGCGCGCCACCAGGAAGCCGATGGAACGCACCAAGGCCGAAGCAGATGGCCAGTGATAGTCAGGCCTGTTTGGCGCGGTACATGTCAGCGTCGGCGTCCCGCACTGCCTGATCCGGACCGCCATTGGCGTCGAGATAGGTGCCCCCAACCGAAAACCGCATCGGCGGCGTCTGGCCGCCGGCCAGCATGAGCTGCTCGCGCGCAGCGGCAATCCTCCCGCTGGCCAACACGACAAAGAACAGGGCGATCATCAGGTCGGACACGACTCGTAGCGTCGTATTCCAGCGGTATAGCAATACTTCCATCCACGCTCCCGGGATTGCAGCTGCGCTGCAGCCGCCCCCTATTTTGAACAGACTAGGGGCACGAAGGCCAGCGCTAGGCGCCTGCGCGGCAGAAGGAGTCGAGACCAAACGGGTGGGAAAAGAACCCAGTTCGTCACCACTTTTGAGGACTGTAGCCGTAGCTACAGTCCGAGAAATGGGGGCGAAGTGGGACTTTTC
>CBDDRJ010000141.1:0-27124 GCA_965233055.1 uncultured bacterium | reverse complement strand
ACTCCGGGTGCTTCGATTAGGCATCACCGTACAATTACGGTATTTGTTCCGCGTGGGCACGCAGTGCCCACCCTACTTACAGTCATTCGTCCGCGTGGGCACGCAGTGCCCACCCTGCTTACAGTCATTCGTCCGCGTGGGCACGCAGTGCCCACCCTACTATTCTGCGTGGGCAGGTAGGGTGGGCACTGCGTGCCCACGCGTTTTCCGTACTTACACTGCGCGGCGGACCATCAATTCCTTGATCTTGCCGATCGCTTTGTTCGGGTTCAGGCCCTTCGGGCAGACATCGACGCAGTTCATGATCGAATGGCAACGGAACAGGCGGTACGGGTCTTCCAGGTTGTCCAGGCGCGCGCCGGTCGCCTCGTCGCGCGAATCGGCGATGAAGCGGTAGGCTTGCAGCAGGCCGGCCGGGCCGACGAATTTGTCCGGGTTCCACCAGAACGACGGGCACGAGGTCGAGCAGCAGGCGCACAGGATGCACTCGTACAGGCCGTCGAGCTCCTCACGCTCGGTCGGCGACTGCAACCGTTCTTTTTCAGGCGGGATCGAGTCGTTGATCAGGTAAGGCTTGATCGAGTCGTACTGCTTGAAGAACTGGGTCATGTCAACGATCAGGTCGCGGATCACAGGCAGGCCAGGCAGCGGACGCAGCACGATCGGCTGGGTCAGCTCGTTCAGGTTGGTGGTGCAGGCCAGGCCGTTCTTGCCGTTGATGTTCATCGCGTCGGAACCGCACACGCCTTCGCGGCACGAGCGGCGCAGCGACAGCGTGTCGTCGACGTCGGACTTGATGCGCTGCAGCGCGTCGAGCAGCATCTTGTCGGTGTCTTGCAGTTCGACGGTCACGTCCTGCATATACGGCTTCGCGTCCTGGTCGGGATCGTAGCGGTAGATTTTCAGTTTTACGGTGCGGGTCATGTTCTTGTCCTGCTTAGAAGGTACGTGGTTTCGGTTTGAAGGTATCAACCGTCAGCGGCTTGGTAATTACTGGCTTGTATTCCAGGCGGTTACCCTCGGAGAACCACAAGGTGTGCTTCATCCAGACATCGTCGTCGCGGGTCGGGTAGTCGCTCTGTGCGTGCGCACCACGCGACTCTTTGCGAGCCAATGCCGAGGTGATCGTCGCTTTCGCCGTTTCGATCAGGTTGTCCAGTTCGAGCGCTTCGACGCGCGCGGTGTTGAACACCTTCGACTTGTCCTTGAACGCGACGTGCTTGCGGCGTTCGTCCAAGACCATGATTTCCTTGTAGCCCTGCGCCAGCAGCGCATCGGTGCGGAACACGCCGCAGTACTTCTGCATCGTGGCGCGGATGTCGTTGGCGACGCCCTGCACTTTTTCGGAGCCGGTCGAGGTCTCGAGGCGGTTCAGGCGGTTCATGGCGAAGTCGGCTGCGTCCTTCGGCAAAGGCTTGTTTTCCTTTTGCTTCAGGTTCGAGGCGACGACATGGTTACCGGCCGCGCGGCCGAACACGATCAGGTCGAGCAGCGAGTTGGTGCCGAGGCGGTTGGCGCCGTGCACCGATACGCAGGCGCATTCGCCGATCGCGTACAGGCCGTTCACGACTGCAACCGGGT
Source organism: uncultured bacterium (assembly GCA_965233055.1). Taxonomy (GTDB): domain Bacteria; phylum Pseudomonadota; class Gammaproteobacteria; order Burkholderiales; family Burkholderiaceae_D; genus Telluria_A. Next base: position 25,543 of record CBDDRJ010000141.1, on the reverse strand, counting down.
TGCCGTCTTTTGGTGCGACGACCTGGCCATGGATGTTGGTTGGAATACCACCCATCTGGTAGTGAATCGTCGGCACGACCGGGATTGGCTCCTTGGTCGCATCGACGTTGGCGAACTTGTGGCCGATTTCCAGAATCGACGGCAGGCGCTTGGCGATGGTGTCGGCGCCGATGTGGCGCAGGTCCAGCAGCACGTGGTCCTTGTTCGGGCCGCAGCCGCGGCCTTCCTTGATTTCCTGGTCCATCGAGCGCGAGACGAAGTCGCGCCGCGCCAGGTCTTTAAGGGTTGGCGCATAGCGCTCCATGAAGCGTTCGCCGTTGCTGTTGATGAGGATACCGCCCTCGCCACGCACGCCTTCGGTGATCAGCACGCCCGCGCCGGACACGCCGGTCGGGTGGAACTGCCAGAATTCCATGTCCTGCAGCGGCAGGCCGGCGCGTGCCGCCATGCCCATGCCGTCGCCGGTGTTGATGAAGGCATTGGTCGACGCTGCGAAGATGCGGCCTGCGCCGCCGGTTGCCATGATGGTGGTCTTGGCTTCCAGGATCATGCATTCGCCGGTTTCCATCTCGAGCGCCACGACGCCGATGACGTCGCCTTCTGCATCGCGGATCAGGTCCAGTGCCATCCACTCGACGAAGAAGTGGGTACGGGCGCGCACATTGCGCTGATACAGCGTGTGCAGCAGCGCGTGGCCGGTACGGTCAGCTGCAGCGCAGGCGCGCTGGACCGGCTTTTCGCCGAAGTTGGCAGTGTGGCCGCCGAACGGGCGCTGGTAGATGGTGCCGTCAGGGTTGCGGTCGAACGGCATGCCGAAGTGTTCGAGCTCGTAGACGACCTTTGGCGCTTCGCGGCACATGAATTCGATCGCGTCCTGGTCGCCCAGGTAGTCGCCGCCCTTGACGGTGTCGAACATATGCCAGTACCAGTCGTCCTCGGACATATTGCCCAGCGAGGCGCCGATGCCGCCCTGCGCCGCCACGGTGTGCGAGCGGGTCGGGAAAACCTTGGACAGGACCGCGACGTTCAGGCCGGCTTCGGCCAGCTGCAGCGAGGCGCGCATGCCGGAGCCGCCGGCGCCGATGATGACCGCGTCGAAGCGGCGGGTTGGAATTGAACTTTTAGCTGCCACGATTACACGCTCCAGAGAATTTGTACCGTCCATGCCGCGCAGCCGATCAGCCACAGCACGGATGCGATTTGCAGGGCCAGGCGGACGCCGACTGGTTTGACGTAGTCCATCCAGATGTCGCGCATGCCGACCCAGGCGTGGTAGAACAGCGCCAGGAAGGTGACCACGCTAAAGAGCTTGAACCACTGCTTCGAGAACAGACCTGCCCAGCCTTCGTAAGTGGTCGCTTCGTTAGACATCACCAGGTACAGCAAGGCCAGCGTGTAAGCGGCCATGACGACAGCGGTCACGCGCTGGGCCAGCCAGTCGCGCAGGCCGTAGTGGGCGCCGACGACGAGGCGCTTTGGTCCGACGTTATTTTTAGCCATTAGAGCACTCCAAACAGTTTGAGGCCTGCCAGCGCGGTCAGGGCCAGGCTCACGACGAGCACGGTGGCGGCCGAACGGCGGGCGGAATCTTTGTCGATGCCCATGTGGGCATCCATGAACAGGTGGCGGACGCCGGCGCAGAAGTGCTGCATATATGCCCAGATCAGGGCCAGCAGCACCAGCTTGACGACCGGTATCGACGCGAAGCCCTTGTAGTAGGCATAGCTGTCTTCGGAGAGCAGGCTTTTTTCGAACAGGTAGAGCGCGAATGGCAGCAGCGCGAACATCAGGAAACCGCTGATGCGGTGCAGGATCGAGACCACACCGGCCAGCGGCAGGCGGTAGTTGATCAACTGAGTAACATGGATGTTACTGAATTGGGGCCGTTCTTTTTTTGAGACTTCATTCACGGCTTCAGACATGACAAACCTCCCCTTAAACAACTTTAGTAATAATTAATCCGCAATTTTCGCCGATTTTGTGTACTGCACCAATAACAGATTTGAAAACGCCTCGCCGGACGGCTTTCAAAAAAACAACATATTTTACCCCGGATGGCCCTGGCCTGTCTGTCCAGCCACGCGTGGGCACGCAGTGCCCACCCTACGGTTCTGACCGGCCACGCGTGGGCACGCAGTGCCCACCCTACCATTCTGACCGGCCACGCGTGGGCACGCAGTGCCCACCCTACCATTCTGACCGGCCACGCGTGGGCACGCAGTGCCCACCCTACGGTTCTGACCGGCCACGCGTGGGCACGCAGTGCCCACCCTACGGTTCTGACCGGCCACGCGTGGGCACACAGTGCCCACCCTACGGTTCTGTCCAGCCACGCGTGGGCACGCAGTGCCCACCCTACGGTTCTGGCCGGCCACGCGTGGGCACGCAGTGCCCACCCTACGGTTCTGGCCGGCCACGCGTGGGCACGCAGTGCCCACCCTACGGTTCTCGCACATCGTAGGGTGCGAACTGCGAGCCCACGTGGTAATACGACAGCTCATTCTGGTAGTGGTGATGCGCCGTCAAATAAAAGCCGCGGCGCAGCTCGACGGCCTTGTCGCCGTAGGTGTACGACACCCGTTCGGCGCACAACAGCGGCGTACCTTCCGCAATATGCAGGAAATGGGCCGCGCTGGCGTCGGCGCTGACGGCGCGCAGCTTTTCCGTCGCGCGGATCATGCGGGTGCCAAACTCGGACTCGAACAGCCCGTACATCGGCCCCTTGTACTCGACCAGCCGCTCCGCCGTCAGCCCCTTGAACAGCAGGCCCGGCAGCCACAATTCCTCGACGATGATGGGCGCCCCATCGAACGCCATCACGCGCTTGATAAAGACGACGGTGTCGCCCGACTTCAGGTCGAGCAGGCGCGCCACCTCGGCCGGGGCGCGCAGGCGCTTGACCTCGACGATGCGGTTTTCAGGCTGGTGCGGCACGCCTTCGTCAGGCATCAGCCGCAGGAAGCGGAAATGGGCGCGCGCCTCGTGGTGGGTCGACACGAACGTGCCCTTGCCCTGGCGGCGCATGACGAGGTTCTCGCCGGCCAGCTCGTCGATCGCCTTGCGCACCGTGCCCTGGCTGACCTTGAAGCGGCTGGCCAGCTCCACTTCGCTGGGGATCATCTCGCCGGGCTTCCATTCGCCCGACTGCAAACTCTGGGTGATCAGGGCCTTGATCTGCTGGTACAGCGGGCTGAAGGTCGGCGAACTGCCCGCCTGGCTGCCCGCCGGGGTGCCACTGACGGGCGCCTGGGCGCCATTATTGCCATTCGAAGCTGGATTCATAGTGTAGGATTTCACCACAAAAGCCCCCTCCCGTCCAGTAAACATCGATCATTACTTATCTGTCTTATATAAGACATAAGATATGAATTGACAAGCGCCGCCCCTGCCCCTACACTCGCGATCAATTGAGCCTGCACGCGCGCTTTGGTTTTGCATATATTGTTTTGGTATGATGTTAGCTTTCCGAACTTGGCGTATTCTCAGCTGCTATTCGACTTCCCGTTTTCTTTCCCACTTTGGAGATTCACATGGCTAAAACCCCAATGCGCGTTGCCGTCACCGGCGCGGCCGGCCAAATCGGCTATTCCCTGCTGTTCCGCATCGCTAACGGCGACATGCTGGGCAAGGACCAGCCGGTCATCCTGCAACTGCTGGAAATCGCTGACGAGAAAGCACAGAAAGCGCTCAAGGGCGTGATGATGGAAATCGACGACTGCGCCTTCCCTCTGCTGGCCGGCATGACCGCCCACTCCGACCCGATGACCGCCTTCAAGGACGCCGACTGCGCCCTGCTGGTCGGCGCCCGTCCACGCGGCCCTGGCATGGAACGCAAGGACCTGCTGGAAGCGAACGCCCAGATCTTCACCGTGCAGGGCAAGGCGCTCGACGCCGTCGCTTCGCGCAATGTCAAGGTCCTGGTGGTCGGCAATCCAGCCAACACCAACGCCTACATCGCCATGAAGTCGGCACCATCGCTGCCAGCGAAGAACTTCACCGCCATGCTGCGCCTGGACCACAACCGCGCGCTGTCGCAGATCGCGGCCAAGACCGGCAAGCCTGTTACCGCCATCGAAAAGCTGTGCGTATGGGGCAACCACTCGCCAACCATGTACGCCGACTACCGCTTCGCCACCATCGACGGCGCATCGGTCAAGGACATGATCAACGACCACGACTGGAATGCCAACACCTTCCTGCCAACCGTCGGCAAGCGCGGCGCGGCCATCATTGAAGCACGCGGCCTGTCGTCGGCAGCATCGGCTGCCAACGCAGCGATCGACCACATGCACGACTGGATCCTGGGCACCAACGGCAAATGGACCACGATGGGCATCCCGTCGGACGGCTCGTACGGCATCCCTGAAGGCACCATGTTCGGCTTCCCGGTCACCACCGCGAACGGCGAATACACCATCGTTCAGGGCCTGGCCATCGACGAGTTCTCGCAAGAGCGCATCAACGTCACGCTGAACGAGCTGACCGAAGAGCGCAACGGCGTAGCCCACCTGTTGAAGTAATCGAGATCCGGCGGATTCGTGGACCAACCACCAGTTCGCCGCAGCCGCCGGGCCGCCAACAGCGGCGCCGGCGTTGGCTCACCTGTTGACTTATTGGTCGCACCAACCCAGATCGCGCAGAATATGCACCCTTCCGAGGTTTTATTCCAGCACACACGCCAGCCGGTACTGCTGCCGGCCTGCGATCATTACGCCGGCTCAGAAAAGCTGATGCGCAAGTCGCTTGTGCTGCAACAAGAGCTTGGCCCCCTGTTTGACATCACCTTCGACTGCGAGGACGGCGCCGCCACCGGCTTAGAGCGCGAGCACGCCCACCTGGTGGCGCGACTTCTCGATGACGAAGGCAACCGCTTCAACCGCGTCGGCGCGCGCGTGCACGACATCGGCAGCCACTGGTTCGAGTCCGACATCGCCACCATCGTCGGCGACGCGGCCCAGCGCCTGGCCTACGTGGTGCTGCCCAAGGCCGAATGCCTGAACGACGTCGTGCGCGCCATCGAGCTGATCAACCGCCACGCGATCCCGCACGGCCGCGACTCGCTGCCGGTGCACGTGCTGATCGAAACCCACGGCGCCCTGCGCGACGTGTTCGCCATTGCCGCCCTGCCGCAAGTGCAGTGCCTGTCGTTCGGCATCATGGACTTCGTGTCGGCCCACTATGGCTTCGTTCCCGGCAGCGCGATGCGCACGCCGGGCCAGTTCTCCCACCCGCTGGTGGTGCGCGCCAAACTGGAAATCGTTGCGGCATGTCATGCCTATGGGAAAGTTCCCTCGCATAATGTGACGACCGAAATCAAGGACAGCGCCGTTGTGGCCAATGACGCCCAGCGCGCTGCCAGCGAATTCGGTTTTGCGCGGATGTGGAGCATCCACCCGGACCAGATCAAGCCGATCATCAAGGCATTCACGCCGCGCTTGTCGGAAGTCAATGAAGCGAGCAATATCTTGACCGATGCCCGCGAAGCGAACTGGGGTCCGATCTCGCAGAACGGCCGCCTGCACGACCGTGCGAGCTACCGCTACTACTGGACAGTCCTGCAGCGCGCCAAGCTAGCCGGTCTGGCGCTACCCGATGCCGCGGTAGCTATTGTCGATGGAACCAACCTGGAAGCGATCACATGAACAAATTATTCAGCACTGGCTTCGCTGCCTGCAGCGTCGCGCTAGCAGTATTCTCGCTGGCAGCCCTGCCTGCTCAGGCCGCACCGGAACCGGACAAAAAGACCGCCAAGGCGGTCAGGGCGGCCAAGGCGGCCAAGGCACTGCCCAAGCCGCCGGAGGAAAAATTCGTCGACGAACCGGAACCCGATATCGGCGACACCAAGACCTTCGAATTCAACTGCGAGTTGGGCAACAAGATCACCGTGTACCAGAACGATGCGGATACGAACAGCATCGCGGTACGCTGGAAAAAGCGGCTGCATCGCCTGACCCGGATCGAAACCACCACTGGCGCCCAGCGCTTCGAAAACAAGCATTATGGCCTGATCTGGATCGGCATCCCGACCAAGTCGATGCTGCTCGATTCGAAGCAGAACCGCCAGCTGGCCAATGAATGCCAGACTGCAGAACAGGCTAACGCACAAAAAGCAAAATCGTAGGGTGGGTAGCTGTGCTACCCACGCGTGACGCCGGCATGGTGTTGGCGCCACGCGTGGCGCCGGCATGGTGTTGGCGCCACGCGTGACGCCGGCATGGTGTTTGCGCCACGCGTGACGCCAGCATGGTGTTGGCGCCACGCGTGACGCCGGCATCATGTTGGCACACCGCGTGGGTAGCGTAGCTACCCACCCTACAAAGAAGTATAGAGACGCACCCGTTTCACTGATTACGCAATAAAAATACCCTACTAAGGAGAGGTCATGTCCCGCAACACTTTGAATACGCTCAAGGATTTCAAACTATCCGGTAGCAAAAAAGGCCAGTTCTACTCGCTGCCAGCCCTGGAAAAAAGCCTTGGCGTAAAGATTTCGCGCCTGCCGGTGTCGATCCGTATTGTGCTCGAATCGGTGCTGCGTAACTGCGTCGGCAAGAAGGTCACCGAAGAACACGTCAAGCAATTGGCCAAGTGGGCCCCGACCGCCGACCGTGTCGACGAGATCCCGTTTGTCGTAGCACGCGTCGTGCTGCAGGACTTCACCGGCGTGCCTTTGCTGGCCGACCTGGCTGCCATGCGCAGCACCGCCTCCAAGATGGGCCTGAACGCGAAGAACATCGAGCCGCTGGTGCCGGTCGACCTGGTGGTCGACCACTCCGTGACGATCGATCACTACCGCGAAAAAGGCGCGCTGGACCTGAACATGAAGCTGGAATTCTCGCGCAATAACGAGCGCTACCAGTTCATGAAGTGGGGCATGCAAGCCTTCGACACCTTCGGCGTCGTGCCACCGGGCTTCGGCATTGTCCACCAGGTCAACCTGGAATACCTGGCACGCGGCGTCCACGGCGCCAACACCGGCGTCTACTACCCTGACACCCTGGTCGGCACCGACTCGCACACCACCATGATCAACGGTATCGGCGTGGTCGGCTGGGGCGTGGGCGGCATCGAGGCCGAAGCGGGCATGCTGGGCCAGCCGGTCTACTTCCTGACCCCTGACGTCATCGGCGTCAACCTGACGGGCGCGCTGCGCGAAGGCTGCACCGCGACCGACCTGGTGCTGACCATCACCGAACTGCTGCGCAAGGAAAAAGTCGTCGGCAAGTTCGTCGAGTTCTTCGGCGAAGGCACCGAGTCGCTGTCGCTGACCGACCGCGCCACCATCGCCAACATGGCGCCGGAATACGGCGCGACGATGGGCTTCTTCCCGGTGGACGATGCAACCATCGACTACTTCAAGGGCACCGGCCGCACCAAGGACGAGATCGACGCCTTCGCCAACTACTTCAAGGCGCAGGGCCTGTATGGCGTGCCTAAGGCTGGCGACATCGACTACACCCGCGTGGTGGCACTGGACCTGAAATCGGTCGCTCCATCGCTGGCCGGCCCCAAGCGCCCACAGGATCGCATCGAAATCGGCAACGTCAAGTCGACCTTCGCCGACCTGTTCTCCAAGCCGACCAAGGACAATGGTTTCAACAAGAATCCGATCGACCTGGCGAAGACCTACGAGACCAGCAATGGCGTCAAGGTCAAGAACGGCGACGTGCTGATCGCAGCAATCACATCCTGCACCAACACCTCGAACCCGAGCGTCATGCTGGCTGCAGGCCTGCTGGCCAAGAAGGCGGTCGAAGCCGGCCTGGTGGTCGCTCCGCACATCAAGACCTCGCTCGCCCCAGGTTCGCGCGTCGTTACCGAGTACCTGACCGCTGCCGGCCTGCTGCCTTACCTGGAACAGCTGGGCTTCGGCGTGACCGCCTACGGCTGCACCACCTGCATCGGCAACGCCGGCGACCTGACCCCGGAAATGAACGCAGCCATTTCGGCCAACGACATCGTCGCTTCGGCTGTGCTGTCCGGTAACCGCAACTTCGAAGCGCGCATTCACCCGAACATCCGCTCGAACTTCCTCGCGTCGCCACCGCTGGTGGTCGCCTATGCAATCGCCGGCAACGTCACCCGCGACCTGATGACCGAGCCAGTTGGCAAGGGCAAGAACGGCAAGGACGTCTTCCTGGGCGACATCTGGCCGACCTCGAAGGAAGTGGCCAAGGTCATGAAGTTCGCGATGGACGCCAAGGTCTTCAAGGCCAACTACGCCGACGTCAAGGGCGCTCCTGGCAAGCTGTGGGAAAACGTATCGAGCGTCGAAGGCCAGGTCTACAACTGGCCGAAGTCGACCTACATCGCCGAGCCGCCTTTCTTTGACGGCTTCACGATGACGCCGAAAGCGGCAGCGACCGGCATCGAAGGCGCGCGCGCGCTGGGCGTGTTCGGCGACTCGATCACCACCGACCACATCTCCCCGGCCGGTTCGATCCAGGAATCGGGCCCGGCAGGCAAATGGCTGCTGGCGAACGGCGTGCAAAAGGCCGACTTCAACTCCTATGGGTCGCGCCGCGGCAACCACGAGATCATGATGCGCGGCACGTTCGCCAACGTGCGCATCAAGAACAAGATGATCCCTGCCAAGGCAGACGGTTCGGCAGTCGAAGGCGGCATCACGATTCACCAGCCGAGCGGCGAACAGATGTCGATCTACGACGCGGCGATGAAGTATGTCGCGGCAGGCGTACCGACGATGGTGTTCGGCGGCGAAGAGTACGGCACCGGCTCGTCGCGCGACTGGGCGGCCAAGGGCACCCAGCTGCTGGGCGTCAAGGCCGTGATCTGCCGTTCGTTCGAACGCATCCACCGCTCGAACCTGGTCGGCATGGGCGTGCTGCCGCTGCAGTTCATCGGCGACGACAGCGTCGACAGCCTGGGCATCACGGGTAAAGAGACCTATGACCTGAAGGGCCTGGAAGGCGAGATCAAGCCACAGCAACTGGCGACCCTCGTGATCCACCGCGAAGGCGGCAAGTCGCAGGAAGTCAAAGTCCTGCTGCGTATCGACACCCCGATTGAAGTCGACTACTACAAGCACGGCGGCATCCTGCCATTCGTGCTGCGCCAGCTGCTGGCCGCGTAAGCGGTGGGCAGAGGGAAGCACCGTAACTATGGTGGGCACGCAGTGCCCACCCTACGGGATGCACCGTAACAATGGTGGGCACGCAGTGCCCACCCTACGGGAAGCACCGTAATACGGTAGGGTGGGCGGGACCGCCGAGGACTGCGTGCCCACCAGCATCGCCACAAACGCCGGATTCGTCCGGCGTTTTTTATTGCCTGCGTTTTGCAGCGCAGCATTAGCTGCAAATTTCTTGGTCAGGCGCAATATGTGACATTTCGTGGTTGGCAGCCGAATCAACTACAATACGCCAGTAGGACTGCCTATTCACTCTAGAGACTCCAAATATTCTATGCGCCGTCCATCCAAAGACTCAAGCCAGAAATTGTCGGCTGAGAGCACACGCCTCATCAGCATTGCGCAAGCCATTGTGCAGGCGGCCAGCCGCATCGAAGAACGTACCTGGGAGTTGACTCTCGATACGCACTTGCAGAGACTGCTCAAGTCGAGTCACCAGGACACCATCGACAACACCCTCGGCGCGCTGTTCAAGGAAGACCTGAACGCCTACGACGCCCTGATGGAAGGGGTCGAGGCGACCAGCGAATCGGCTGTGCTGACGGTCGATGAGAACGGCGTCGAGACGCGCTATGCCGCCCTGCTGGTGGCTGCGCCGATCCTGGCCTGGACGCGCTTTTCGATCGCGTCCGGCACCATTCCTGCGGACCAGTTGAATACCCTGTCGGCCCACTTCTCGGCCCATCTGCTGGCCGAAGGCACCCGCATGTCGATGGCGCCGACCCTGTTCGCCATCGACCAATTGCCGCGCACCCACGCCGAGACCTATGCGATGACGCATAAGCTGGCGCAGGCGGCGCTCAAGGGCGCCCATCTGAAACCAGCCGCCAAGCCGCCCGAGACCGCCCCCTTCCTGGCCGATACCCGCTACCTGCTGGTGTGCGTGGTGGCGCCGCTGGGCGGGGCACTGTTCCGCTGGCAGGAGCCGGCGCACCATGCGCACTTCATCACCGAGCGCGCCAACGCGCTGGAGCAGTGGCAGAAGCAGGCCATGCCGAGCGTGGCGCGCCTGTTGCCGGGCTGCGGCGTCGAGCTGCTGCTGCCGGAAGCGTATTACGTCGCCTGCCGCGAGGCCGACAAGCTGATCCGTCCGGTGTCGATCCGCGCGGCCGTGCATTACCTGACCAACACGCTGTCGATCGAGCCGTCCGAGCTGCGCGCTGTCATTGCTGCGTTCAGCGAGGAAGAGGCCGATGGCCAGGTCGACGAGTACCGCGTCGCCTTTACGATGCGCCAGGCGACCGATGTCATCTACGGCATCGTGTGGCCGCTGTACGGGCAGGAAGACGAAGAAGGCACGCCAGTCGAAGGCACCGGCCATCCGAGCCTGCCAGGCGTACCGGAGCAGCGCTCGCCGATCGAAGAAATCGTCGCCCATTTGAACGCGGCTGGCATCGTGCACATCAAGCGCCACAGCGAGCCGTTTGTGGCGGAATATTGCGACGACTGCGGCGCACCCTACTTTGCCGACCCGGTCGGCGAACTGGCGCATGCCGAAATGCCGGAAGACGCACCGACTGGCGGCGAGCACTTCCACTAGCATAAGTGGTGGGCACGCAGTGCCCACCCTACGTCGTATCGGGATCCGTAGGGTGGGCACTGCGTGCCCACCATTCACCGCAATTAAGCAGGCCACACTAGGATCCGTAGGGTGGGCACTGCGTGCCCACCATTCGCCGCGAGTAAGCAGGCCAAGCTAGACAATGCGGTCGACTTGCCGCTTGAAGAAGTACAGCGTCACCAGCATCAGCGTGATCGGCACCAAGGTCAGGTAGAACGCGAAATGGCCATTGAAATTGCCGAATACATAGCCAGTGACCAGTGAGCCAAAGGTCCCGCCCAGCGCCGAGAAAATCACCAGCAAGCCCGTCATCGCCGCGTGCTGATGGGCCGGCAAGGAGCTGAGCATGACCGAATTGATGCCCGGGTAGATCGGCGCCATGAACAGGCCGATCAGCGGAAACAGGAAGGTCGCCAGCGGCGCGCTGGACCAGCCGATGTTCGGGTCGAGCACGACATCGCGCGTCAGCGGCAAGGCCAGCAGCACCACCGCCGCCATGCCGGCCACGCACACATTCATCACCAGGTACCAGTTGAGCTTGCGCATGGCGACGCCAGCCGCCAGCCGCCCGATCGCCAGGCAGGCAGCAAAGATGCTGGTGACCTGGACGCTCATGGCGGTGGGCAGCTTGAGGATTTCCTTGTTAAAGGTCGGCAGCCAGGTGCCGATGCTCTGTTCGATCACCACGTACAAGAAGGCGGTGAGGATGAACACGCACACCAGCGGCTTGAAAAACAGCTTGAGCATGGCGGCCACGTCGCCTGACAGGCTGCGCCCCGGCGGCGGGCGCGCTGCCTGTTCGTCGAACGGCGTGCCCAGCACCAGCAGGAAGATGGCGCCGCACAGGGCGGCCAGCAGCCAGTACACCTGCAGCCAGCTGTGCGACTTCGGATCGCCCGAATCGATGAAGTAAGCAAATATCCAGTACGCCGACAGCACGCCCACCATGAACAGGCCTTCGAGCGTGTTCATCAGGCCGGCATGGTGGCGCCGGTCCGTTGCCACCAGGCCCAGCGTCGAGTACACCGACACCTTGACCAGCGCAAACGACACGCCGACGCACAGGAACAGCAACTTGGTCATCAGGAAGCTGGGCAGCGTGGCCATGGCGACGCAGGCAACGGTGACGATGGCCAGCCCGGCCAGGATGGCCTTGCGGTAGCCGATGCGCGGCAGGAAGGACGCGACCAGGAACGAGACGATGGCGATCGGGATGTCCTTGAAGGCCTCCAGCACGCTGGCGCTGGCCTTGCTCACCCCGTAGGTGCCGATCACCTGCAGGATGACGGTGCCGACACTGTTGAGCAGAATCGCGAACAGGATATAGATGAGAAATAGTGCAAGCAAAATGCGCTGGTGCTTCATGACGTCTCCGGTTTGTTCTATTTATTCTCAGTAGCCATTGAGACTGAATTTGTCGAGCCCGTCAATGACGGCGTCGGCCTGCGTCAGCACCTCGCGCTTGCCGATGCCCAGCGCAAACATGCCGGCGGCCTTGATCGACGTGATGCCGGCCACCGAATCCTCGACCCCCAGGCAGTGCGCGGGGGCGACGCCCAGCTGCTGCGCCGCCACCAGGAAGATTTCCGGGTGCGGCTTGCTGTTGGCCAGGGTGGCGGCATCGACGACGTAGTCGAAGCTGGCGCGGATGCCCAGGCGTTCGAGCACCGTGGAGGCATTCTTGCTGACCGAGGCCAGGCCGACCGGCAGGCCGGCCGCCCGCACCGCGGCGAGCGCATCGAAGGCACCGGGCAACAGGTCCGCCGCCGACATGGTCGCTATCAATTGCTGGTAGTGCTGGTTCTTGCGCTCGGCCAGCGCCCACCTTGCCGCCGGCGTATACGTCTTGCCGGAACGCGCCAGTATCAGCTCGAGCGAGCCCATGCGGTCGATGCCTTTCAGCCGTTCATTGAAGGCGTCGTCGAACGCCACGCCTTCCGATTCGGCCAGCCTTTGCCACGCGAGGAAATGGTAGTGCGCGGTATCGGTAATGACGCCGTCGAGATCGAAAATAACTGCCTTGAACCGGCTCATGATGCCCTCCCCTCCTTGTCCGCGCCGGGCGCGCGCGGTGGCGCCTCGACTGCCGTTTCGCGCTGTGCCTGCGGGGCCGCCAGCGTCAGCCGGATATCCGTGCCGCGGTGCCCGATCAGCAGCGAGTCGCCCGCCAGCAAGGTGTAGACGACCTGCTGGCGGTCGACGCGCACTTGCAGCAAGGCGCCGCGTAGCTGGATCTTGAACTGGTAGTGCTGCCATTGCGCCGGCAAGGTCGGGGCGAAGCTCGGCGTGCCTTCAAGCACGCGCATGCCGCCAAAGCCATAAGCCACCCCGAGCCAGGTGCCAGCCATGGCGGCCGTGTGCACGCCGTATTGCGTATTGCCGTGGGTATTGTCGAGGTCGAGGCGCGCCGTCTCCATGAAGTAGCGGTAGGCCTTGTCGTGGTAGCCGATCTCGGACGCGATGATGCTGAAGATGCAGCACGACAGCGACGAGTCGTGCGTCGTCACCGCTTCGTAATAGTCGAAGTCGCGCTGCTTGTCGTAGCGCGAAAACTGGTTCGACAGCAGCAGCAGCGCCAGCACCACGTCGGCCTGCTTGCAGACCTGGTGGCGGTAGATCACCATCGGATGGTAGTGCAGCAGCAAGGGTTTGTTTTCCTTGGGCGTCGCGGCCAGGTCCCACCGCTTCTTCGACAGGAAGCTGTCGTCCTGCGGGTGGATGCCCAGCTGCAGGTCGTAAGGCAAGGCCATCAGTGCTGCAGCACGGCGCCACTCGCCCGCCTCGTCCGGTTCAAGTGCAGTCCTGCCTGCAATTCGAGCATAGTCGAGCGGATGCTCGGCTTTGATGCGGTCGACGATGGCGGCGGCGAAGGCCAGATGCATCTTCGCCATCGCATTGGTGTAGTAATTGTTGTTGACCAGCGCCGTGTATTCGTCCGGGCCGGTGACGTGGTTAATGACGAAGCGGCCATCGCGGTGGTAGTGACCGATGCCGATCCAGATGCGCGCCGTTTCGAGCACGATTTCAGCCCCGGCCTGCAGCATGTAGTCGATGTCGGCGGTCGCTTCGAAGTACAGCTTGATCGAATAGGCAATGTCGGCGTTGATGTGATACTGCGCCGTGCCGGCCGGGAAATAGGCCGAGCATTCGTCGCCCGCAATGGTGCGCCATGGGTAGAGCGCGCCCTTGGCGTGGGACATCTGGCGCGCCCGTTCGCGCGCCTTGTCCAGGCCATGGTAGCGGTAGGCCAGCAGCTGCCTGGCGATTTCCGGTTTGCTATACAGGAAGTACGGGAAGATATAGATTTCCGTGTCCCAGAAGTAGTGGCCTTCATAACCCTCGCCCGTCACGCCCTTGGCGGCGATATTGGTCTTGCCATCGCGCCCGACCGACTGCAGCAGGTGGAACTGGTTGAAGCGGATGCCCTGCTGGAGCGCGTCGTCGCCGGCGATCTCGACATCGGCCTGCTGCCAGTAGGCCTGCAGATAGTGCGCTTGCTGGCGGGCCAGCTGCTCGAAGCCGGCCTGTTGCGCCGTAGCGAGCGTCGCCTTGCTGCGTTCCATCAATTCGGATGCGGGGTAGTCGCGCGACGAAAAATAGCTGCCAAACTTGGTCAGGCGCAGCAACTGCCCCTGCCCGACGTCTGCCTCATAGAACTGCCCGGCGCACAGGCCATCGCGCACCAGGTCGGTGCTGAAGGCGCCGTCGAACGCCAGCGCGCTGCTGATCGCACTGACCAGCCGGAAGCCGCTATTGCTGGTGTGCTGGACCAGCGCCGACATGGCGTCGCCCTGCTCGACCGACTCCAGCTGCAGTGTGGGGCCGGACACGCTGGAGCCGACTCGCGGGTCGTCGCCGGCCTGCAAGTTCTTGACGGCGCCATCGACCGTCGACACCAGCTTGAGGCGGCCCGAAAAGTTGAGCGGGGTCACCTCGACATCGATGGCGAACAGGTGCTTGTCGTTGAAGCTGACCAGGCGGCGGCTGGTGAGCGCCACCCGCTTGCCGGACGGCGTGCTCCACTCCAGCACCCGCTGCAAGATGCCGGTGCGGAAATCGAGCCTGCGTTCATAGGCATGGATGGTGCCGGCGAGCAGGTCGAAGCGCTCGCCATCGATCCACAGCGCAATCCCCTTCGCATTGGGGACATTGAGCATGAACTGGTTGGTCCTGGCCATGCCATAGGCCGCTTCCGGGTAGTGGATCTGCTCCGTCTCGTAAAAACCGTTGAGGTAGCTGCCGTCCAGCGAGGTGCCGGCGGGGCCGGCATAGCCCTCCTCGCCGGTACCGCGCAGGCCGATGTAGCCGTTGCCGACCGAGAACAGTGTCTCGGCAAGAAAATGCGTTTGCGTATCGAACGCATTTTCCCGCAGGCACCAGGGGTCAGGCGGATAATTGGGGGCTGGGCGGATGGACGGCAGCACAATAAGTCCTCTTCGTGATTAGAAGCGATACAGCAGGGAAAACTCGACGCTGCGGCCGAACAGGGGGCGCGCATTGATCGGACCGCTGCTGGCGCCGACCAGGCGCGAGTTGCCTTCGGTCAGGCCGAGCGTATTGGTCAGATTGGTGCCAGCCAGGCGCAGCTCGACCTTGTCGCCCAGTTGCGCCAGGATGCCGGCCTCGACTGTCTTGTAGGCGGGCAGGTACTGGGTGTTGGCCTGATCCGCCCAGCGCGAACCGATGCTGGTGTAGCTGCCATAGAACTTGACCGAGTTGTCGCCCATCGGGATCTGGTAGCTTGGGCTCAGGCGGTACTGCAGCTTGGGCTGGCGCTGCACGGCATTGCCTGAAATGGCAGGATTGTCCTTGTACTCGGAATCCTGGTAGTTGCCCGTCAGCGTGACCTGCAAGCCTGGCAGCGGCCGCACCGCCACTTCGAACTCGAGCCCCTTGCCGGTCGAACCGCTGATCGAATTGATTACCGAACCGGTGGTGATCTGCTGGAACGCGATGCCTTTGAAGTCGGTGAAGAAGGCATTGATGTAGGCGCTATAGAGCCGGTTGGCGGTCTTGAAGCCGATCTCGAGCTGCTTGACCGTCGGTGTCGGCACGCCATTGCGGTCGTCGAGCGCAGCTTGGTTGCCGGCGCCGCGCATATCGTCAAAGCTGATGAAGGTGTGGCCCGAATTGGCGCGCACGAACACGCTGGCGTCCTTCGACAGCTTGTAGTTGCCGCCGATGGTGAACGAGTTGACCGAGTCTTCGCGCCGCAAGCCGGTGAAGGAACCGTTCGGCATCGAGGTGCCGTTGTTGTAGATCGTCAAAGGATTGTTGTCGGTATCCATCGACACCAGGTTCGAGATCGATGCATTGAGGCGTTGGGTCTCGCGGCGCAGGCCGGCATCGACCTTGATCAGGTCGTTGACTTTCCATTCATTGGCGACAAAGAAGGCGGTGTTATTGCCGGAATACGAGGCGACCGGCGCATAGAACACATTGCCGTCGGTGCCGTTATTCGACACGACGACGCCATTGTTCAGGTTTACGTTGATCAGGCGGGCATTGGGCGTGGCCGTCATCAGGTGGCTGTTGCCGAGGTACCAGACGTCTTTCGACGTGTAGTCGGCGACATAGGCGCCGAAGGTGGTGGTGTTGTCCTTGATCAGTTCCTTGCTGATGCGCAGTTCATCCGTGAACGAAGTCAGCTTCTTTTCGACCGCCCACAGGCCAGCCGACAGCACTTGCTGGTTCGGGTCGACCGCGCCGCCGCGCACATAGGTCGCGCTGCCCGACGCGGCGCCGTTGTTCTTGACTGCATTGGCGACGTAGGACGCCATCGTCTGAGGATTGTTGCCGGTGAAGACGGCAATGGTGTTGAGGTCGCCGCTGAAATAGTTGGCCTTGTTCGAAATATTCCAGCCATTGACTTGCTGGTCGAATTCGGCGCCGAACACGCGTGAGCTCAGGCCGCGCCCGTCGCCCAGGTCGTAGTTCAGGGTACGGCCCGGTCCCGCCTCGATCGTGAAGTTGCGCAGTTCATTGCCCATCAGGGTGCCGGTCAGCGCGTCGAAGCCGGGGAATTCGTTGATGGTGCGGCCATTGTCGCTCGACATCAGGGGCACGCCGGTGTAGAAGGCATTCTTGTCGCTGGTGGTGCGGGCGTAGAAGGTCAGCTCGCCCTGGTCAAGCCTGCGGGTCAGCGTGGCGGTCAGCTGGCCGCCATCGTCAGCCGGGAATTGCCCGTCGCGCACGCCGTCGGTGACACGGTGGAAACCGCCGACCGAACCATACCAGCCTTCGGCGATCTTGCCGCTATAGAACAGGTCGAGGCGGCGCAGATTGCCGGTGCCGGTGGTAAAGCGGGCGCTGCCTTCGGCCTCGTCGCTGCCCTTCTTCAGCAGGAAGTTCATCGTCGCGCCCGGCTGGCCGGTGCCGTAAATCGTGCTCGGACCGCCGCGCAGTACTTCGACCCGTTCAATTGTGTCGTCGAGGCGGAAGGCGGACGAGCCCTCGAAGAACGACAGCACCGGCACCGGGTACACGGGGCTGCCTTGCATCTGGAACGACACGAACGGCGAATCGCTGCCGGATGGGAAGCCGCGCACCTCGATATTGGCGCCCGACTGGCCGCCGGTGGCTTCGGCGAACACGCCCGGTACCAGTTTCATGATGTCGGCCGTGCTGCTGGGCGAAGCGTCTTTGAGCTGCTCGGCGGTGGCGGTGGTGATCGAGAAACTCGAATCGATCTTGCGCGTGCCCCTGGCGGACGCGGTACCGGTGACGACCACCTGCTGGATTTCGGCGGCGACGGCGTCCTTGACGGGGGCAGGCGCGGCGGCTTGCGCGGCCTGGGCCGATGCTGCCTGGGTCGATGCTGCCTGGGCCGTGGCGAGCTGGGCGGGTGCGGCGGCAGCGGCCGGCGCGCCCGCGACTGGTTCTGCTGCGGCAGCCTGGTTCATCAGGGTCAGCACGGCCAGCGTGACTGAAGTCAGTAGGAATTTGTTCTCGTTTTTCATGGCGGGGGCTTCTTTCTTATTGATGTAATTCACAAATGGTCTCCTGGCGGGGAACGGCCGCATGGCCATGCCATGGCGGCATTTACCCCTCTCTTTGCCGTGCCCGATAGTCTCTCCGCAGCAACTATCAGCGTCTGATGCCCTTGATTGCACAGTCCCGATAACGCATTGAAACAAAAATGATATCGAAAGTCAATTAGAATGTTAGCGATGTCATTTTTTCGTAACATCGCCGTATCATGTAATAATGTGCTATTGAAATTGATCCGCACCAAAAGAAAAGGGATTGAATGTCCAGCAACAGGAAGGCGATACGGCACAGCGGCGGCGGTCCGACCATGGACGACATTGCTGCGCTGGCTGGCGTTTCCAAGATCACCGTCTCGCGCGCCCTGCGCGACAGCCCGCTGGTGACGGTCGAAACGCGCGAGAAAATCGCCAAAATTGCCAGCGAACAGGGCTACCGGATCAATATCAATGCCCGCAATCTGCGGCTCGGACGCAGCCTGACGGTGGCGGTGGTGGTGGAAATGACCCCGATGTCAGGGCGCCCAATGTACGACCCCTTCCCGCTTGAACTGCTGGGCGGCATCACGCAGGAATTGACGGCCGGCGGCTACAGCGTTTTATTGACATCCAAGCAACTCATGCACACGGGGGCCGTGCAAGGCGCCGACGGCGTGATTCTGCTCGGCCAGGGCTCGCATGGCGACGCCATGCACAGCATGGAGCAGTCTGGCCTGCCGCTGGTGGTGTGGGGGGCGCCGGAGGCCGGCTCGTCCTGCATCGTGGTCGGCAGCGACAACCGCAAGAGCGGCATGAACGTGGCCGAGCGCTTTGTCGCGCTGGGGCGCCGCAAGATCATCTTCCTGGGCGACGTCGACCATGCCGAAGTGAGCGAGCGCTGCGCCGGCCTGATCGACGCCATGCGCGGTCATGGCAAGGTGCACATCATCCGGCCCAAGGCCTTCACCTTCGACGCCGGTTTTGCCAGCATCAAGGCGGCGCTGGAGAAGACGGAGCACGCCTGCGACGGCATCTTTGCCGCCAGCGACTTGCTGGCCATGGGCGCCATCCGCGCGCTGGGCGAACACAATCTGCGCGTGCCGGAAGACGTGTCGGTGGTCGGCTACGACGATTCGCCGCATGCGTCGAGCTTCATTCCGCCGCTGACCAGCGTCCACCAGTACCTGCGCGATGGCGGTGTGCTGCTCGCCAGGAAGATCCTCGAACTCATCGAAGGCAAGGCGGTCGATTCGGAAATGCTGCCTACGCAGCTGATGGTGCGCCAGACCTAGATTGATGCAGAGTGGGTAAGGCTTCGCCTTACCCACGAGTGACAGCGACGCGCTGCGAATTGACCATGCATGTACGCGCAGCCAAACCGGTCTGACCTGGGCTGCGCGCGCTGGCGAGTAGCCGGCATCACCAGCGCGTATAGGGATTCCTGATCAGGCTGGAATTGAAGTAACGCTCGTCGTCGGTCACTTCCTGGCCCACCCACTCGGGCTTGTCGAACGGCTCGTCCTCGGACTGCAGTTCGATTTCGGCTACCATCAGTCCCTGGTTGGCGCCGAGGAATTCGTCGACCTCCCACACATGCGCGCCGACTTTGACGCGGGTGCGGTATTTTTCGATCAGCGGCTGCTCGCACAGCGTGTCGAGCAGTTCGGCGGCATCGTGCAGCGGAATCGGATACTCCCACTCGCCGCGCGAGGCGCCCACGCTCTGCCCCTTGATGGTCAACATCGCCTGCCCGCCTTCGATCCGCACCCGCACCACGCGTTCGCGCTGCGACGACAGATAGCCCTGGCGCAGCAGCACCGGATGGCCGAGTGCCCGCCAGCCGTCGCCGGCCAGCAGGAACTTGCGTTCGATTTCGACGCCCATGCGCAGGGTCCTGGCGCTCGCTCAGTCGAGCGACTGCAAGATAGGCTGCAACAGCGCCGCACCCAGCAGGCTGCTGCGCGCGCCGTTCCAGCCGGTGTGGGCGTCAGGCAGGTTGGCGTTGTCCTTGAACGGCATCTCGAGCGTCAGCGACAGGCACTTGAAGGTGTGGCCGATGTACTTCGAAGCCAGCGTCAGCATGTCTTCGTTGTACTTGCTGGCGGCGTAGCCATACACGTTCTGGAAGTCCGGGCTGGCAGCCATATAGTGCGCGATGAAGGCATCCTGGCGCGCTTTGCGTTTCGGTGTAAAGTCAGCCAGCATCTCGTTGCCCGCCACGAAATTGTAAGGCAGCGCTTCGTCGCCATGGATATCGAAGAACATATCGCAGCCGACTTCGTGGATCTTGTTTTTCACGCACAGCACTTCCGGGCTGCGCTCCGCCGTCGGCGTCATCCACTCGCGGTTCAGGTTGGCGCCGGCGGCATTGGTGCGCAGATTGCCGCGCACCGAGCCGTCCGGATTCATGTTCGGCACGATGTAGAAGGCGGCACGTTCGAGCAGCTTGCGCGCGACCGGGTTGGCGCCGTCGAGCAGCGCGTCCATCATGCCTTCGACGAACCATTCGGCCATCGTCTCGCCCGGATGCTGGCGCGCGATGACCCAGATCTTCTTTTCCGCGTTCGGGTTGCCGATGACGACCAGATTCATGTCGCGGCCGTCGACGGAGGAGCCGATATCGGAAACGCGTGCCAGCGGGTTCTCGGCCACTTCGCCCAGCAGGCGCAGGTGGCGCTCCCACGAGTACGGCTCGAAATAGGCGTAATAGACGCTGTCGAGTTCAGGTGTATGCAGCACCGTCATGACGTCGCCGTCGAAGATGGTCGGTACGCGGAACCAGTTCTCGGTGTCGTAACTGGCCGCTACCTGGTAGTCCTCGAAGCCCTTGGCGTAGGTGGCCTGGCCCGCGTTCAGGAAGCGGATGGTGCAGGCCTGGTCGCGCGCGCCCTGCAGGCGGAAGTGGAACCACTGGTGGATGTCGGCATGCGAATCCTTGCGCAGCTTGACGTCGATCTGCTTGGCGCTGTCTGCCTGCACCACTTCAATGGCGCCGGAGTCGAATGATTGGCTGATTTTGATGGCCATGGGCGTAATCCTTTTACTAAAGTACAGAATGATAACCGGGTTTTTGCCAGCTTACTGGGCCAGGTAGTCAATGAGAGCGCGGATTTTGAGCGCAATATGACGCCCCGGCACGTAGACGGCATGGACCGTGCCTGCATACGGCTCAGCCAGCCCCCACCCGGGCAGCACGGACAGCACGCGCCCGGCGTCGAGCGCGCCACGTGCGGCAAAGTCTGGCACCAGGCCGATACCTCCACCCGCTTCCACCGCGGCCACGATGGCAGCGCTGTTATTGACGGTCAGGCGGCACGGCACGCTGACCGTCACCTTCTCCGCGCCTTGTTGCATCGTCCAGTCCTGGCCGAAGGCGCCATAGCCAAGGCTAATACAGCGATGGGCTGGCAAGTCCTGCGGTGCGGCCGGCGTGCCATGCGCGTCCAGATAGATTGGCGATGCCACCAGCACATAGCGCATTGGGCTCAAGGGCCGCGCCGCCAGTCCCGGCGCCAGTTCGCGCGCAATCCGGATCGCCAGGTCGACGCCCTCCTCGACCAGGTCGACGGTGCGGTCGACCAGGGTCAGGCGCACATCGACTTCAGGATGCAGCTCGAGAAAACGCGGGAGGCGCGGCGCCAGCCAGACCTGGCCGAACACGACCGGGGCACTGACTTTGATCGAGCCGGTCGGGCGCTCGCTGTAACTGCCAGCCAGCGCCTGCACTTCGCGCGCAGCGGCGAGCATCCGCACACTGCCTGCGTAGACCTGCTGCCCCAGTTCCGTCATTGCAAGCCGGCGCGTGGTGCGCTGTAGCAGGCGCCCGCCAATATGGGCTTCGAGCCGACCCACCTGGCGGCTGACGGCCGATGTCGTCAAGCCGAGCCGGCGGGAAGCGGCCGAAAAGCTGCCGCTGTCGACGACCTGCACAAATACCGCCATTTCCCGCAACATTTCCATTGCCGTCACCTTTGCGTCTGAGTCAACAATCATTTGCATTCTAACTGTATTGTGGATTTCAGAACCACAAACGATACTGTCCATCGTAGGGTGGGTAGGGCACCTACCCACGCGTGGGTGCGATGAGTCCAAACCAACCTACATTTCTACCCACGCGTAGGTTCGATGAATCCGAACCCACCCTACATTTCTACCCACGCGTAGGTTCGATGGGTCCGAACCCACAATTCTTTATGCAGGAGGTGATCATGGAACAGACTGGTGGCGCGTGGCGGATGAGTACGGCGATGGCGATGTCCGGCACGATCGGCTTGTTTGTGCTGGGCAGCGGCCAGCCGGCGCTGACAGTGGTACTGTTCCGCTGCCTGATCGGCGGCGCCCTGCTGCTGGCCTATTTGAAGTGGCAGGGCCAATGGAAGTCCTTCGACCGCGGCGCCGCCCTGTGGCTGCTGGCCGGCGGCGCGGCGCTGGTGATCAACTGGCTGTGCCTGTTCACGGCGTATCGGCTGTCGAGCATTTCTGTGGCGACGATTGTGTACCACATGCAGCCATTCTTCCTGGTCCTATTGGTTGCGCTGACGCAGCGCCAGTTGCCGCAGCGGGCCAGGCTGCTCGCCCTGATGCTAGCTTTCCTTGGCGTGGTGTTGACCAGTGGAATTGACCACATCGATGCGAGCGCCATGGCGGGCGCCGGGTTGGCACTGCTGGCGGCATTCCTGTATGCGATCAACACGCTGGCCACGCGCAAGCTCACTGGCTATGCGCCAGCCCAGATTGCCGGCCTGCAGTTACTGATGGGGGTGGTGGTGATCGCCCCGCTTGGCGCGATCCCTGGCGGCCCGCTGCCTGCGCAGGCGTGGCTTTGCCTGGCAGTGCTCGGCCTGGTGCACACCGCAATCATGTACAACCTGATGTACGGCGCATACCAGCGCCTGCGCGCCGAGCAGATTGCCATCCTGTCGTTCATCTACCCGCTGGTGGCCGTGCTGGTTGACCTGCTTGCTTTCGGCACCGAGCTACGGCCCATGCAGATCGTGGGGATGCTGCTGATCCTGTCCGCCCTGCTGGCCAACCAGCGCATTGCTCCCTGAACTAGCCGGTCTTGTTGTCCTTGCCCTGCCGGTTGTCGCTGCGCGCCCGCCCGTCGTCGGACTTGGACTTGCTCGAAGTGCCGGCACTCTGGCGGTTGCCGTGGCTCATGCTGCCAGCCCGGCGCGCTTCTTCGGATGTGAACTCGTGGGCAGTGCCGCGCTCGTGGGCCGCTTTGCCGCCTTCGCTGGCAATGGCGCGCTGGCGGGCTGGATCCATCGAAGCGAAACCGCGCGTGCTGGTACCCTTGCCCTTGTTGCCTTGCTTGTTGGTGCTAGCCATGATGGTCCTCCTGACAAAGAATGTGTCCATCTTAGTCAGACCGCTGGGCTGCACGTATAGGACGAGGCCATTGCTGGGTGTAGGACTGAAGCCAAGCACCGCCACTTGTGGTCAAACAAACTAGGGGTAGTCCTACACGCGCTGTGGAAGTGGTCTGATTTTGCTGTAACGCTGCAACGCGCACCATTTGCTTCCCAGTCAACAATTGCTGGGTTTTACCTGGAAAGGAATGGCCATGAGCACGAAGCAAAGCAAGGACAATCTGAAGTCCCAAAAAGGCAGCGCCGACAAGCAGTCTGGCAATAAAGGCAGCGTTCAACAACAGAGCAACAAAGGAGGCTCGCAACAGTCCGGTTCAACCGGGTCGGGCAGCCGCCAGGGCGAACAGCGGGATCAGGACCGCAATATCGGCCGCCAGCCTGGCCAAAGCAACCCGGGCCGCAAACTGGACGATATGCCTGAGTAACAGCCAGGCGTGCCGGCGAACGGGGAAAGGGTTACCGGCGAACGCCGACAGGGCCGCCGGCGCGCGTGATTCGCGCACGCCGGCCCCGGTCGCCAGCCGCCGGGATTTATGCGCCGGTATAGCTGGTCTTGACCGTCGTAAAGAACTCGACGGCATGGCTGCCTTGCTCGCGCGCGCCATAGCTCGAACCCTTGGTGCCGCCAAACGGCACGTGGTAATCGACGCCTGCCGTCGGCAGGTTGACCATCACCATGCCAACCTTGGCGTGGCGCTTGAAGTGGGTCGCGTGCTTGAGCGAGGTGGTGCAGATGCCGGCGGTCAGGCCGAACTCGGTGTCGTTGGCCAGTTCGAGCGCATGCTCATAGCCTTTGGCCGGGATCACCGACGCCACCGGGCCGAAGATTTCTTCGCGCGTATGGCGCATCGCCGGGTCGCAGTCGGCAAACAGGGCCGGCGACAGGAAATAACCGTCCGTTGCGCGCTGCAGGCGTTCACCGCCGAACACCAGGCGCGCGCCTTCGGCCTTGCCCATCGCGATATAGCTCAAGTCCTGCTCCAGCTGCGAATTATCGACCACCGGGCCGATGTCGATGCCCGCGTGCAGCGCGTTGCCGACCTTGAGCTCGGCCAGGCGGCGTGCCATGGCGTCGATGAAGGCGCTATAGATTTTCTCGTCGACGATCAGGCGCGACGAGGCGGTGCAGCGCTGGCCGGTCGAGAAGAACGAGCCCTGGATGGCTGCGTTGACGGCGACGTCGAGGTCGGCGTCGGCCAGCACCACCAGCGGGTTCTTGCCGCCCATTTCCAGCTGTACCTTGGCGCGCCGCTTGGCACAGGCTGCCAACACCCGTTCGCCGGTCGTGGTGGAGCCGGTAAAGCTGATGGCGTTGACGCGGCTGTCGTTCAGCATCGCCTCGCCGACCACGCGGCCAGGGCCCATGGCCAGGTTGAAGACGCCGGCAGGCAGGCCGGAGCGGCTGATGATGTCGGCCAGCGCCCAGGCGCAACCCGGCACCAGCTCGGCCGGCTTCAGCACGACGGTGTTGCCGTAGGCGATGGCTGGCGCGACTTTCCACGCAGGAATGGCGATTGGAAAGTTCCACGGAGCAATAATGCCGACCACGCCGACCGGTTCGCGCGTGATGTCGACATCAATATTCGGACGCACCGACGCCAGGTGCTGGCCGCCGATCCGCAGCGCTTCCTGGGCGAAGAACTTGAAGATGGCGCCGGCGCGGCCGACTTCGCCGATGCCTTCCGGCAGGGTCTTGCCCTCTTCGCGCGACAGCAGGCTGCCGATCTCGTTTTTTCGCGCCAGCAGTTCGGTGCCGATGGCGTCGAGCGCGTCGGCGCGCTGCTGCACGCCGGACAAGCTCCAGCTGCGGGACGCTTCATGTGCGGCGGCAATCGCCAGTTGCGCTTCGGCCTGGCCAGCGCTGGCGTATTCGCCGACGACTTCCGCCAAATCGGACGGGTTGCGCGTCGTGGTCGACGAGGAACCGCTGGTCCAGGCGCCGTTGATATACAGTTGTTTCATAGTGCTTTGTCCTTTGCACATTCAGCCAGCGTTGCGGCTGACGTTGGAAAAATTGGCTGGCGCAGACTGCCTTGCTTCCAGCCATACAGGAATTCACATGCCGCGCCGCAGACGCGCCCCTGGCAGGGGCCCATGCCGACGCGCGTCTGCAGCTTGGCGCTGCGCCAGCCGGCATGCACCGCCAGCTGGCTCGAACGCACGTCTTCGCAGCGGCACACGATGGTGCCGGGGCAGCACAGTTCGCGCAACGCGGGCGCTGGCGCAAAACTGCAGGCCAACAGTGTACCAAATGCAGCCGCGCCCGTCCGCTCGGCCAGGTCTATTGACGACGGCGCGCGGTCGGTGGCGGCAAGACCGGCGATATGGCCTTCGGCCAGTGCCTTGTCGACGCCGCCGATGCCGGTCGACTCGCCTGCGGCCCATACGCCCGGAACGCTGGTGGCCTGGTTCGCATCGACCGCAACCTTACCCTGTTCGCTCAGACAGCCCAGCATCGTGGCCAGTTCCAGATTGGGTACCAGGCCAAAACCGC
>CBDDRJ010000140.1:0-56710 GCA_965233055.1 uncultured bacterium | reverse complement strand
CCACGCGGTAGCAAACGTGCCGCCACCGTCACGCGTGGGCACGCAGCCCTCGGCGGTCCTGCCCACCCTACGGATTACTTGGCGGTCGACAGCATGCCGTCAACGGCCTTGCGCATGATACGGTCGGCTTCAGCAATCTGCGCGTCCGATACGATCAGCGCTGGCGCCAGGCGCACGACATCCGGGCCGGCGATCAACAGCATCAGGCCTTCGGCTTCGCACGCCTTGGTGATGTCCTTGGCGCGGCCCTTGAAGGCAGCTGCCAGCGGCAGACCAAGCAGCAGGCCCGAGCCGCGCACGCCGGCGAACACTGCCGGGTAGTCCTGCACCAGCTTTTCCAGGTTGGCGACGATCTTGGCCGAGGCTTCCTTGACGCGCGCCAGGAAGGCAGGCGTATTGATCGTCTCGATCACTTTCAGTGCCACCGTCGCTGCCAGCGGGTTGCCGCCGTAGGTGGTGCCATGGGAGCCGACGCCGAAGTGCTTGCCGATTTCGTCGGTAGTCAGCATCGCGCCGATCGGATAGCCATTGCCCAGCGCCTTGGCCGAGGTCAGGATGTCCGGGGTGACGCCCTTGTCCATATAGGCGTACAGGTGGCCGGTACGGCCCACGCCCGACTGCACTTCGTCGAAGATCAGCAGCGCGCCGACCTTGTCGCAGAACTCGCGCAGGGCCTTGAGGTAGGCCACGTCGCCAGGAATGACGCCGCCTTCGCCCTGGATCGGCTCGACGATCACGGCGCAGACATCATCGCCAATGGCGGCACGTGCAGCTTCGATATCGTTGTAAGGAATATGGTGGATCTCTTGCGGCAGCGGCTCGAAGCCTTCGGTGTACTTTGGCTGGCCGCCGACCGACACGGTAAACAGCGTGCGGCCATGGAACGACGACAGGCACGAAATGATGCGCGACTTGTGCGGGCCGAACTTGGTGTGGGCGTATTTGCGGGCCAGCTTCAGAGCGCCTTCGTTGGCTTCGGCGCCGGAGTTGCAGAAGAAGGCGCGGTCGGCGAAGGTCGCTTCGGTCAGTGCCAGCGCCAGGCGCAGCACAGGCTCGTTGGTGTAGCCGTTACCGAGGTGCCACAGGGTGTTGGCCTGCTTGGTGAGCGCTTCGACCAGCACCGGGTTGCAATGGCCAAGGGCGGTGACGGCGATGCCGGACGTGAAATCGAGGTAGTGCTTGCCTTCCTGGTCCCACAGGTCCAGGCCGGCGGCGCGCACCGGCACCATGTTGGCTGGGGCGTAGGTCGGGACGAGGACCTCGTCGAAGGTCTGACGGCTTACCGGGCGGGTGGTGACACTCGAATCAAGCTTGGCGTTCATGGGGGTTCCTCATCCAATGTTAGGGGGTGGCTGCAGCACCGACAGCTGCGGCCGTCTGACCATTATAGGAAACGCCCGTTTAAAACTCTTTTCAATCTGCGACAGGCATTTTCATTTTCCATCTCGGGAATAATGCTGAAAATACATTGCATGAACTACAATAAACCGTAGCGACGCCGCCATGCGGCCAAAGGATGCAGATGAATAGACGCAAGAGGCTGACGTTTTGGGGGGCGGATGAGGACGATGACAGCCTGGCGCGCAGCGTCATGGATGGCGTCAAGACCGTCACCGCCGACACCGTCGAGGATTACTACAAGCCTTATGGCGAGTATGGCGATGGCAGCTATGCGCCCGGCGACGTCATCGAGGTCTATGATCTGAAGCAGCGACTACGTTGCATCGTCAAGGCGACCAAGGTCTATAACATCAAGTTCGGCGACATCCCGGAAGAGGTTTGGCGCGGCGAGGCGTTTTCAAGCGCAGAAGAATTTCGCAAGGTTCACATCCGCTGCCTGCCGCACCTGGATCTGCACGACCAGTTCGAATTTGTAACCCTGCACTTTGAATTGCTTGAAATTATTGCTTGAGCTGTTTAGGGGGCTGAAGGTGTCAGCTTGCGCTGGCGTTCTTCGCGCGGCGTATTGCCGAACAGGGCGCCGAAGGCCGTCGAGAAATGGGAACCCGATGAGAAACCGCACATCAGACCCACCTGGACGATCGAATTATTGGTTTCCAGCAGCAGCTGGCGGGCCCGCTGCAGACGCAGCTCCAGGTAGTAGCGCGACGGCAGGCTGCCCAGGTATTGCTTGAACAGCCGCTCGAGCTGGCGGCGCGAGATGCCGACCAGGCCCGCGATGTCGTCGGTCGACAGCGGTTCCTCGATATTGGCTTCCATCAGGCTGACCGCCTCGGTCAGCTTCGGCTGCAGCGTGCCGAAGCGCGCCTGCAGGGCCACCCGCTGGCGCTCGTCCGGGCCGCGCACGCGGTCCACGCACAGCGCTTCCTTGATCTGCGACTGCACCGCGGCGCCGAAGATGGCATCCACCAGCGTCAGCGCAAAGTCGATGCTGGCCGCGCCGCCGCAGCAAGTCAGGTGGCAGCCGTCGATCTCGAACAGGTGGGGCGTCATGATGGCGTGGTCGGCGCGGGTCGACACGTCGCCGTACAGCGCCCACGGCAGCGCAGTGCGGATACTGTCGAGCGCACCGGAGTCGGCCAGCCACAGCACGCCCGCGCCCGCCCCGCCCCAGAACTGGGCCGTGCGCAGGCGCTCGATGACGGTGCGCGACAGGGCCGGGCGCAACGCCGCCTGCGACTCGTCCGCCACCAGCAGGGCCAGGTGCCAGTGGCGCTGCGGGTCGCCGGCGAATTTCTCCGGGCTGCGCACGTCCACGTGCAGGCGCTCGGGGCCCAGGATCTTGGCAGCCAGCCGCAGGGGCTGGTACAGGCCGGCCCACGTCAGCGCATCGCTTTCGCCCGCGTTGATCAGGAGCACGCGCAGCGGCGCCTCCTGTGCCAGCAGGGACAGGTCAGCGAGCGACATCGGCGTCAAGGTGCTTCATCCGGGGCGTGTTTAAAGAGAGCAAGAGCGTCATGTTACCTTTCCCACCGCTAAAATGCATCCCACCGACAAATGTCCGGCCCACGCTATAATCACGCCCCATGGGAGAACGATTCTTAAAAAGTGTCCGCCTGCTTGCCGAGTGCATGCAGGGCTTCGAGCGTTTCTCGGCCGAGTCGGTGCGCGAGTGCGGCCTGACGCCGCCGCAATTCGACATCATTGCCACGCTCGGCAATACGCCCGGCATGTGCTGCAAGGACCTGGGCGAAAAGACCCTGATCACCAAGGGCACGCTGACCGGCGTGGTCGACCGCCTCGAGCTCAAGGGCCTGGTGGCGCGCGAACGCAGCGGCAATGACAAGCGCTCGTTCTTCGTGCGCCTGACCCCGGCCGGCGAAGCGATGTTCGACGAGGTGTTCCCCAAGGTGATCGCACAGGCGAAAACGATGTTCTCGTCCTATGGCGAGGACGAGCTGGCGGCGATCGAGGCCACCCTCGCCACCCTCAAACAGAATATTGCAGCGGCCACCGCACAGCGCGCGGCCTTGTCCGAAAAACAAGAAAAGGATCCCACATGAAGACCAGCCAGCTCGACGGCATCAAAGCGCCCGGTTTTGACCAGCACATCATCGGCAACTTGCTGCTCAACGTCGACACGCCTGACGCGGTGCGCAAGGAAAAGATGATCATCGGCGTGCGCAACGAAGCGGGCGATATCTATCGCCTGATCGGCGCCACCAAACTCAATAGTTATATGAATGCTATCGAAGAACTGGCCGACCTCGGCCTGGTCGACGAGCTGCAGGACACCGACGGCCCGCAGGACGGCTACGACGCCATCTTCTACCTGCCATAATCCCGTCGGAAAAATAGTTCCGCGCGGCATCGGTTTTGTGCGGAACGCGCCTTTTATCGGCGTATAATTTTCTGATGGACAGACTCGACGCCTTCAGGAGTATCGCTGCTCAGGCCGCCCTCGGCGAACTGACATTCCCCACCAATGTCGACGCATCGCTCAAGTTGCAGCGTGCGCTGGCCGATCCCGATTGCCATGTCGAGGCCGCTGCCAAGCTGGTGCAGGCCGAGCCCCTGCTGGCGGCACGCGCCGTGGCGATTGCCAATTCGGCCGCCTACAACCGCTCCGGCAACGAGATCAGCAACGTGCGCGGTGCCGTGCAGCGGGTAGGCTTCCGCACCCTCAATGCGCTGGTGGCGGCCGTCATCGTGCGCCAGCTCGACAGCAAGATCCGCGACCCCGGCCTGCGCGCCATGGCCAACCAGCTGTGGCAGCATTCGGCCCACGTGGCGGCGATGGCGCAGATCATCGCGCGCAAGGTCAGCCATGTCGACGCCGAGACCGCCATGTTTGCCGGCATCGTGCACGAAGTGGGCGGCTTCTACCTGCTGTCGCGCGCCGAGGAATTCCCCGGCCTGCTCGATGGCGACCCGGAGGAATGGATCGAAATCGGCGAAGTGGCAGTCGGCCGCGCCGTGCTGGCCAAGCTGGGCGTACCAAAGCCGGTGCTCGAAGCGATCGAAGCGATGTGGGAAGGCATGCGCGCGCTGCCGCCCGAGACCCTGGGCGACACGCTGATGCTGGCCAATGACCTGGCGCCGGTCGGCTCGCCGCTGCAGCAGCGAGCCGGCGCCACCAGCCGCAACGCGGCCGCGACCATCGACTTCGATGTCGGCGAGGGCACGCTGGCCAGCATCCTCGAAGAATCTGCCGAAGAAGTGCGCTCCCTGACTGCCGCACTGCTGTAACAGCGGGCAGGACGGCCAGCCGGCCGGTCCTGCCCGCCAACCCTCAGAACTTGTGCTCGACCGTGACCATCGCACTGCGTCCTGCCAGCGGCAGGCTGCTGCCAGGGCGCATCTGCACCGGCGTGCGGCGGTTGGTGGCGTTGAAAACATTGACCGACAGATGGGTCGCGCTGCCCAGTGCGACCCTGCCCCACAGGTCGATGCTGGTGTCGGCGCCGATCCGGCAATCCGATGCCGCCACCTTGCGTGCGGCGCAACCCTGGACGGTGTTGTTGCTGTCGAGCGAGCCCCAGGCCAGTGCCGTGCCGCTGTTCCAGCGCAGCCGCAGGCCGGCGTTGACCTTGCCATAGTCCCACGACAGCTTGGTCACCGACAGCGTGCGCGGCGTGCCGCGGAAGCCGACGTAGTTCTCGGTGTATGCATTGTCGAACGTGTCCCAGCTGCGATAGTCGAGCTGGCGGTTCAGCTCCAGTCCCGCGTTCAGGCGCCCCATATCACCCAGCGACCAGCGGCTGCTGACGTCGACGTCGATACCGGACACGGCCGTGCGCCCCACGTTCTGGTACTGCGCGCTGATGGTCTTGACCGGGCCGACCGCAAAGCCGACGCTGCGGCCGGACAGTTCCTTGACGCGCTGCGCCAGCTCGATATCCTGCGAAGTGAACGGATCGCGCGCCACCAGGCCGGCAATGCGGTCTTCGTTGGCCAGGATGTCGTCCGGCGACTTGACGACGATTTCGTCGCGCCGCTTGATATTGTAGTAGTCCACCGTCACGGCAAGCTGCCGGATCGGCTGCAGCACGAAGCCGAGCGTGAAGCTGTTGGTCTTTTCCGGCTTCAGGCCCGGATTGGGCGTCACCGCCGCCGGGAAGCTGGCCGAGCAACCGAGCGCATACGCGGTCAGCGCGCTGTTCTTGTCGAGCGCATTGCCGCTGTTGAGGATGTCGCGCATCTCGGTCGCGGCGGCGCAGCGCTTCGGGTCAACCACGCCATTATTGAACCACGAGGCGCCGCCATTGCCGGTCTCCGGCAGGCTCGGCGCGCGGAAACCGCTGGCGGCCGTCCTTCGCAGCATCAGCAGCTCCACCACCTTGTACTTGAAGCCCGCCTTCGGCACGACGGCGCCTGCCTGACCCAAGGCGCGGTCGGCACGCACCGCGAAGTTGGCTTCAGACGCTTTTGAGAACGGCATGCCCACTTCGGCAAAGGCCGCAACCAGCTTGCGCGCACCATTGATCGACACGCCACTGAACTGCACGATCTGCGCCGCCAGCACGTTGTCGCTGCTGCGGTGCTCGAACGATTAGTCCGGCCAGGCCGCGGGCGTCTTGCGCCTTTAGCGCTGCGCATTGCGGTGAAATCTGCATATCAAAGCAAACAGGCCCGATGTTGAGGCGGGCCTGTTTGATGCTTGCGACGCGTGGGTAGCTGCGCTACCCATCCTACACGTCATACGGGTAGGGTGGGTTCGGTTTCATCGAATCCAGGCGTGCAGCGCGGGTGTCGAGCCATCGAATTAGACGACGGCGCCGTCGGTCTCGTCCTTCTCTTTGATTGGCTTGATCAGGTCTTCACGCGTGACGCCCAGCCACATCGCCACTGCCGCCGCCACGAACACCGACGAGTAGATGCCGAACAGGATACCGATGGTCAGTGCGATGGCGAAGTAGTGCAGCGTCTGGCCGCCGAGGAACAGCATCGACAGCACCATCATCTGGGTGCAGCCGTGCGTGATGATGGTGCGCGAGATGGTCGAGGTGATCGCATTGTCGATCACTTCCTGCACGCTGGCCTTGCGCTGCTTGCGGAAGTTTTCGCGGATCCGGTCGAAAATAACCACCGATTCGTTGACCGAATAGCCGAGCACCGCCAGCACCGCCGCCAGCACCGTCAGCGAGAATTCCCACTTGAAGAAGGCGAAGAAGCCGAGAATGATGACGACGTCGTGCAAGTTGGCGATGATGGCCGCAACGGCGAACTTCCACTCGAAGCGGATGGCCAGGTAGATCATCACGCCGACCACCACGGCCACCAGGGCGTTGAGGCCGTTCTGCGCCAGTTCGTCGCCCACCTGCGGGCCGACGAATTCGACCTTCTGCAGTTCCAGCATTTCAGCGCCAGCAGCGTTAAAGCAGGCTGACTTGGACACCTGTTCGCCCTTGGCGGTGGTGGTGTCGACCTGCTTGAGGGTACCGCCATCGGCCTTGCACAGCGCTTCGAACACGGCAGGGGCCGGCGACACGGGCACGCCGGTGGCCGATTTCGCGTTCGGCAGGCGCAGCATGACGGTGTTGGCATTTCCGAACGGCGTCACTTCTGGAGCGTCGTAGCCGATCTGTTCGAGATTCCTGCGGATCGTTTCCAGGTTGGCAGCGTGCTGGTACTTCAACTCCATCACGGTGCCGCCCTTGAACTCGACCGACAGGTGCAGGCCGTTTTGCACCAGGAAGAACACGGCAGCGACGAAGGTCAGCGCCGAAATCACGTTGAAAATCAACGCATGGCGCATGAAGGGAATATCTTTTTTGATGCGGAAAAATTCCATTTTCTTGTTCCTTATTTCTGAGCTGTCAGGCCAGGAGCCCAGACGGTGCCGATCGCGATCGAATTGAGCTTCTTCTTGCGGCCGTACCACAGGTTGACCACGCCACGCGACACGAACACGGCCGAGAACATCGAGGTCAGGATGCCGAGGCAGTGGACCACGGCGAAGCCGCGCACCGGACCGGAACCGAAGATCAGCAGCGACAGGCCGACGATCAGGGTGGTGACGTTCGAGTCAAGGATGGTGGCCCAGGCACGGTCGAAGCCGGCGGCAATGGCCGCCTGCGGCGTGGCACCGCCACGCAGCTCTTCGCGGATGCGTTCATTGATCAGCACGTTGGCGTCAATCGCCATACCGAGCGCCAGCGCGATTGCGGCGATACCCGGCAGGGTCAGCGTGGCCTGCATCACCGACAGCAGCGCGATCAGCAGGAAAAGGTTGGCAGCCAGCGCCAGCACCGAGAAGAAGCCGAACATATAGTAGTAGATGATCATGAAGATGGCGATCGCGAGGAAGCCGTACACGGTCGAGTACAGGCCCTTGGCGATGTTCTCGGCACCCAGCTGCGGGCCGACGACGCGCTCTTCGATCACTTCCATTGGCGCGTACAGGGCGCCGGAGCGCAGCAGCATAGCCAGCTCAGTCGAGTTCTCAGTCGTTCCCATGCCGGTGATCTGGAAGCCGCTGCCCAGTTCGCTCTGGATGACGGGCACCGAAAGCACTTCCGGCTTGCCTTTTTCGTACAAGATGACGGCCATCTTCTTGCCGACGCGCTCGCGGGTCGCTTCGCGCATCTTGCGGCCGCCGTCGCCGTTCAGGTCGAGGCTGACGGCTGGCTGCTGGTTCGAGTCGAAGGTTGCGGTGGCGCTGGAAATGTAGTCGCCGGTCAGCACCACGTCTTTGTACACCACCACCGGGACGTTTTTGCCGACGGTGAGCAGTTCCGAGTTGTACGGAATGGTGGCAGCCAGTTCGGTGCCAGGCGTAACGGTCTCGTCCACCATGCGGAATTCCAGCGTAGCGGTACGGCCGATGACGCTCTTGGCGCGGGCCACGTCCTGCACGCCAGGCAGTTGGACGACGATGCGGTCCGGGCCTTGCTGCTGGATGATCGGCTCTGTCGTTCCCAGCTCATTGACGCGCTTGGACAAGGTGGCGATGTTTTGTTTGATGCCGTCGTCGATGGCTTGCTTCAATGCCTCAGCCTTGAGGGTGGCGACCAGCTTAAGTTCGCTGCCTTCGCCGCTGTCGGCCAGCGCCAGATCCGGGTACTGGCTCGCCAGCAGGTCCTTGGCCTTGGTGCGCGTGTCGGCATCGCGGAAGTTGATGACGACGGTATCGCCGGCACGTTCGATGCCGGCGTGGCGCACGTTCTTGTCGCGCAAAACGGAACGGGTCGCGGAGACAATCCCCTTGAGCTTGGTATCGAGCGCCGCCTTGGTATCGACCTGCATCAGGAAGTGCACGCCGCCGCGCAAGTCCAGGCCCAGGTTCATCGGCAGCGCGCCCAGCGTCTGCATCCACTTTGGCGTGTTCTTGGCCAGGTTGACGGTGACGATGAAGGCCGGGTCAAGCGGGTCCTTGTTCAGGTCCTTTTCCAGCATCAGCTTGGCTTTGAACTGGGTGTCCGGCGAATCGAATCGCACCCGCACCGAGGTGCTGTTGCCGCTGCCGTCGAGCGACAGGCCATTGGACTTGATGCCTTCCTGCTTCAACACGGCTTCGACTTGGGCGACGGTGTCGGAAGTGATCTTGACGGTCGACTTACCTGCCGTCACCTGCAACGCTGGCGAGTCGCCAAAGTAGTTGGGCGCCGTGTACAGGGCGCCCAGCAACAGTGTGAAGACGATCAGGATGTATTTCCAGAGTGGATAGCGATTCATATTTTTCCAGCTAGAGGTAAACGCAAGGCGGCCCCTGGTCGGGGCCGCGATTCGGACTTACAGGGACTTCAGCGTGCCTTTAGGCAGCAGGGTCGTCACGGCGTGTTTTTGCACAACGACTTCAGTGTTGGCTGCCACTTCGACCGTCACATAGCTGTCCTGGACCTTGGACACTTTGCCCAGGAGGCCGCCAGCGGTAACCACTTCGTCGCCCTTGGCCAGCGCGTCCATCATGGCTTTCTGTTCTTTGGCACGCTTTTGCTGTGGGCGGATCATCAGGAAGTACATGACGACGAACATCAGGATCAGCGGCAGGAAGCTGGTCAGGTTGCTGCTCATTGCGTCGGTACCAGCGGCTTGTGCGTATGCGTTAGAAATGAACACGGGAACTCCAGGGTCAGTTGTTGTTAGGGATGCTTAAAACAGAGCGCTGTATTCTAGCACGTAGGGTGGGTAGCTTTGCTACCCACGCGGGGGCCGGCAGAACGCGGGGGCACGCAGAACGCGGGGGCACGCAGTGCCCACCCTACGCCCCCCCCATGTGGATGCCATCGATCCGAATACAAGGTGTTGTTAAATATTACACGCCACGCGCCCGGTCTGCGTTGAATTGGAGGCGGAACGCGTGGAAACGGTCCGCGTCGATGGCGTCCCGCATTTCCTGCATCAACTGCAGGTAGTAATGCAGATTGTGGATCGTATTGAGGCGGGCACCGAGGATTTCTTTCGAGCGATGCAGGTGGTGCAGGTAGGCACGCGAGAAATTCTTGCAACAATAACAAGTACAGCTCTCATCCAGCGGGCCCTGCTCGTCCTTGTAGCGGGCATTCTTGATCTTGACGTCGCCAAAGCGGGTGAACAGCCAGCCATTGCGCGCATTGCGGGTCGGCATGACGCAGTCGAACATGTCGACGCCGTTGGCCACGCCGGCGACCAGGTCTTCCGGCGTGCCGACGCCCATCAGGTAGTGCGGCTTGTTGGCCGGCAGCTTCGGGCCGACATGTTCCAGCATGCGCATCATGTCTTCCTTCGGCTCGCCGACCGACAGGCCGCCGATGGCGATGCCGGGGAAGTCGATCTGCTCCAGGCCGGCCAGCGATTCGTCGCGCAGCGCTTCGAACATGCCGCCCTGGACGATGCCGAACAGGGCGTTCGGGTTCTCGCCCGCCTTGAACTCGTTCATCGAGCGCTGGGCCCAGCGCAGCGACATGCGCATCGACTTGGCCGCTTCTTCCTTGGTGGCGGGACGGCCATCGATTTCGTACGGCGTGCATTCGTCGAACTGCATGACGATGTCGGAATTGAGCGAGCGCTGGATCTGCATCGAGATTTCCGGCGACAGGAACAGTTTGCTGCCATCGATGGGCGAACTGAACTTGACCCCCTCTTCCGTAATCTTGCGCATCGCGCCCAGCGAAAACACCTGGAAGCCGCCCGAATCGGTCAGGATCGGCTTGTCCCAGCCCATGAACTTGTGCAGGCCGCCGAATTTGTCCATCACACCGGTGCCCGGGCGCAGCCACAGGTGGAAGGTGTTGCCGAGGATGATCTGGGCATTGATCTCCTTCAGTTCGACCGGCGACATCGCCTTGACCGAGCCATAGGTACCGACCGGCATGAAGATCGGGGTCTCGACCACGCCGTGGTTCAGAGTCAGGCGGCCGCGCCGCGCATGCGACAGGCCGCTGCTGTCGGTCTTGAGGAGTTTGAAGTCGAGCATGGTCAGTCCTGCGAGTCGGTAGTAAGCAGCATGGCGTCGCCATAGCTGAAGAAGCGGTAGCCGTGCGCGATCGCGTGCGCATAGGCTTTGCGAATCGGCGCGTAGCCGGCAAAGGCCGACACCAGCATCAGCAGGGTCGACTTCGGCAAATGGAAGTTGGTGATCAGGCGCGACACCGTCTTGAAGCGGTAGCCCGGCGTGATGAACAGGGCGGTGTCGGCGCTGCCGGCGACCAGCTGGCCCGATTGCGACGCCGATTCGAGCGCGCGCAGGCTGGTGGTGCCGACGGCGACCACCGCGCGCCCATTCGTCCTGGCGGCGCGCACGGCATCGACCGTCGCCTGCGGCACGGTGTACCACTCGGTGTGCATCTTGTGCTCGGCCAGCACTTCGACCCGCACCGGCTGGAAGGTGCCGGCGCCAACGTGCAGCGTGACGTAGGCGATGTTGACGCCCCTGGCGGCCAGCCTGTCGAGCAGCGGCTGGTCGAAGTGCAGGCCGGCGGTCGGTGCGGCGACGGCGCCCGGCTCTTTCGAGTACACGGTCTGGTAGCGGGTTTCGTCGAACGCATCGGCGGCATGGTCGATATACGGCGGCAGCGGCAGGCGGCCGTGCGCTTCGATCAGCTCGAACACGTCGCCGTCGAAAGTCAGGGTGAAGAATTCGCCGGCCCGTTCGCCGGCGACGACGTCGAACGCGTCGGCCAGGCGGATGCGGTTGCCCGGCTTGGGCGACTTGGACGCGCGCACCTGGGCCAGCACGGTGCGGTGGTCGAGCACGCGCTCGACCAGCACCTCGACATTGCCGCCGGTTTCCTTGACGCCGAAGAAGCGGGCCTTGAGCACGCGGGTGTCGTTCATGACCAGCAGGTCGCCGCTGGCGAGCTGGTCGACGATGTCGGCGAACTGGCGGTCGACGATGCGCTCGCCATCGAGGTGCAGCAGGCGCGACGCGCTGCGCTCGGGCAGCGGGGTCTGCGCGATGCGCTCGGGCGGCAGGTCAAAATCGAAGTCGGACAGGGAATACATTTGGGGGGAGAAGCCTTACAATACGGGTGCAGCAAATTGGGCAACCCTCTATTTTACGTTAAATGGCAGCAAACAAGCCAAAATCCGCGCCAAAAACCAACGAAAGCAGGCTGGCCAAGCTGGGCCTGCGCACGGATATGGACCTGGTGCTGCACCTGCCGCTGCGCTACGAGGACGAGACCTCGGTGGTGCCGATCCGCGAAGCGGCCCTGCGCGGCGGCCATGTGTCGCAGGTCGAGGGCGTCGTCACCAAGGCCGAAATCGCGTTCCGGCCGCGCCGCCAGCTGCTGGTGCATATCGCCGACGAGACGGGCGAGCTGCTGCTGCGCTTCATGAATTTCTACGGCAGCCAGGTCAAGCAGCTGGCCGAGGGTACCCGGGTGCGGGCCCGTTCAGAGCTCAAGCATGGCTTCTTCGGGGCCGAGATGGTCCACCCGGCCTATAAGGTCATCAACGAAGGGGCGCCGCTGCCGACCGCGCTGACCCCGGTTTACCCATCCGGCGAAGGGTTGTCGCAGGCGATTCTGCGCAGCGCCATTGCCAGCGCGATGAAGCGGGTCGACTGGCGCGATACGCTGCCGCCAAGCCTGCTCTCTGCCATGAAGTTGAGCAATTTCGAGCCGGCCGTGCGCCTGCTGCACTACCCGCCGCAAGAGATCGACGAACACGCGCTGATGGACCGCTCGCATCCGGCCTGGGTGCGGATGAAGTTCGACGAACTGCTGGCCCAGCAGCTCTCGCTCAAGCGCGCCCAGCGTGCGCGCCGTGCCAGGGGCGCGGCCGTGCTGCGCACCGTCGGCACCCTGTGCGAAGCCTTTACCAGGACGCTGCCGTTCAAGCTGACCGGCGCCCAGCAGCGCGTGCTGGCCGAGATCCGCAGCGACCTGCAAAAGCCCTACCCGATGCAACGCCTGCTGCAGGGCGACGTCGGCAGCGGCAAGACCATCGTGGCCGCGCTGGCTGCCGCACAGGCGATCGACAGCGGCTACCAGGCGGCGCTGATGGCGCCGACCGAGATCCTGGCCGACCAGCACTTCCGCAAGATCGCCGCCATGCTCGAGCCGCTGGGCGTCAAGGTGGCATGGCTGACGGGCAGCCTGAAAAAGAGGGACAAGGAAGCGGCCACCGCGCTGGTGGAATCGGGCCAGGCCCACCTCGTCATCGGCACCCACGCGCTGATCCAGGACACGGTGCAGTTTGCCAGGCTGGGGCTGGTGATCATCGACGAGCAGCACCGCTTCGGCGTCGGCCAGCGCCTGACTTTGCGTAACAAAGGCAGCAATGGCAAGACGCCGCACCAGCTGATGATGTCGGCCACGCCGATCCCGCGCACCTTGGCGATGACCTATTACGCCGACCTGGAAGTGTCGGTCATCGACGAACTGCCACCGGGGCGCAGCCCGATCGTCACGCGGGTGCTGGACCAGAACCGGCGCGACGAAGTGATCGAGCGGGTGCATGCGGCAGCACTTGAAGGCCGCCAGGTCTACTGGGTATGCCCGCTGATCGAAGAATCCGAGGCCCTGCAGCTGCAGACCGCGACCGACACCCATGCGATGCTGGCAGCGGCCCTGCCCGACCTGCGAGTGGCGCTGGTGCATGGCCGCATGAAGCCGCTTGAGAAGCAGGAGGTGATGGATGGCTTTACCAGGGGCGAGCTGCAGGTGCTGGTGGCGACCACCGTGATCGAAGTGGGCGTCGACGTGCCCAATGCCTCGCTGATGGTGATCGAACATGCGGAGCGCTTTGGCCTGTCGCAGCTGCACCAGCTGCGCGGGCGCGTGGGGCGCGGCTCCAGTGCCAGCGTGTGCCTGCTGCTGTACCAGAGCCCGCTCGGGCCGGTGGCCAGGCAGCGCCTGATGACGATGCGCGAGACCACCGACGGCTTCGAAATCGCGCGGCGCGACCTGGAGATCAGGGGGCCGGGCGAATTCCTGGGCGCGCGCCAGTCGGGCCAGGCCATGCTGCGCTTTGCCGACCTGGAAACCGACCAGTGGCTGGTCGAACAGGCGCGCGACGTGGCCCATGATTTGCTGCAGAAGGAAGACGGTGAAACGGTCGACGCCCACCTGGCGCGCTGGCTGGGCGGCAAAGAAGAATTCCTGAAGGTGTAAGCAAACTAGTGGACCGTAACAGTGGAATGCGGAGTGAAGGACGTGCCGGCATTTGCAGGGCAAGGCGCAAAGCGCAGCGATAGTGCGTACTATCGCGAGCATTTGTAACGTAGGTGAAACTGGGAATTGGCGTGGCAAGCCACGCCCCAGCGTAACGGTTCGCCCTTGCAAGGGCGGACTCCTCTCAGGCGACCAGCAGACACGGCAGGCACTCTGCATTTCACTGTTACGGTTCACTAGTGGAATGACTGGCCAGCAGCTATACTCCTTAGCCATGCGCAAACTGACTCTACTTGCCCTCATCCTCGCCAGTGCCCTGCCCCAGCTGGCAAAGGCCGTGCCGGAACCGCACGATCCCGCTGCCGAACCGGCGCCGCAGAAGTGGCGCATGCCGATCGATCATGTGCGCGTCAGCAGCTTCTTCGGCGTGCTGCGCGGCCGCCGCGCCCACGAAGGCATCGACTTCTCGGTACCGAGCGGCACGCCGGTGACGGCAACCGACGGCGGCACCGTCGTCGCGTCGGACATTCATTACCGCGGCGACCGCAAGTATGGCAATGTCGTCGTCATCGAGCATGCCAGCGGCCTGCGTTCACTGTACGCGCACCTGAACCAGCGCGATGTGAGCGTGGGCGATGTCGTCTCCGGCGGAGAGCGGATTGGCCTGTCGGGCAATACCGGCAACGCGACCGGCCCGCACCTGCACCTGGAGGCATGGCGCGAACAGAGCCGCATCGATCCCAAGGCACTGCTGCTGGCCAACCTGCACGAAAACGCGCTGCCGTCGGCGATGCGCTCCGCACTGCGCAAGGTGAAGGCAAAGATCGGTGCCCGGTCGGGCGCAAGGGAGAAGAAGCAGCTGGCCGGCAAATCGCGCAAGAAGGTCGCGCTGGCGGCCAAGACATCAAGGGGACGCAAGCGGTCGTAGCCTGGACGCGTGGATAAGCAAGCTTACCCACCCTACGAATCGATGTGGGAGGGGACGCGGGTTTGGCGCGTGGCTGAGCAAGCTCACCGACGCGGTCCGCAATCTAAACCTGAACGATGCTTTCGAAGACGATCTTGTAACCGGTGCCTTCTCTGACCCAGTACTGGCGCTTGCGAATGACCGTCTTGTTGCGGCCCGCCGAGGTCTCCTGGGTGAAGGTGCCGACGATCACATCTTCCCGCCCCGGATAACGGAACAGGGTCATGTCGCGCAGCT
This sequence comes from uncultured bacterium, assembly GCA_965233055.1. Lineage (GTDB taxonomy): Bacteria > Pseudomonadota > Gammaproteobacteria > Burkholderiales > Burkholderiaceae_D > Telluria_A. The sequence continues at coordinate 41,566 of CBDDRJ010000140.1, read as the reverse complement.
TGACCTGCACGCCGGCGGTGGCCGCCATCGGCCCCTTGTTCCTCTCGTACCAGGTACGCAGATCTTCGCCCAGGCCCGACTTGAACTTGCTCGAGTAATTCTTCAGCACCCGGTTCTGGTCCGAGCTCTCGACGTCGTTGCGCCAGCTCTCGAGCAGGTTGGAGGCGCCATTGCGTTCGGCATCCCACTTGGCCTTGCTGATGAATTCGATCGAGTCCGCGATCACCACCGGTGTCTTGCCGATATCGACCGACAGGCTCAGCTGCTTGAGATCGTTATTGGTCAGCACCACGCAGCCATCGGACGCCAGCGGCGGACGGCTATAGCTCTCGAACGGGGTGCCGTGCAGCCAGATGCCGGAACCGCTGCGGCCATTGAGCTTGTCCCAGTCGTTCGGATAGTTGATGCGCAGCGCGCCCTCGCCGTAGAACGGCGGCAGCTTGGCACGCGACACGCGGCCGGTGATGTAATAGACGCCGACCGGCGTTTTCTGGTCGCCTTCGCGCAGCTTGTTGACGCCCAGCTTGCCCTGCGTGATGTAATAGTCGGTGACGAACTTGAGCGTGCCATTATTGTTCTGGTAGACGTACAGGCGCGACTGCTTGGCGTCGACCACTAGCACATGCTTCTGGTCGTCGCGCAGCTGCAGCACGGAGCGCGGCGCGGCGTCCGGCGCCGGGCGCGCTGTCAGGCTGCGCAGGCGCACCATGGCTTCGTCGCGCAGGTCCTTGAGCCGGTCCGGCGGCGCATTCGAGGCGCCGCCGAGCGCCGTGACCGGATTGGCGTGCATCATCAGGAGGTCGCCGCGGATCAGGTGGCCGAGGTGGAAATTGGGATAGGCCCGCACCAGGGCATCGGCCTTGGCCTGGGCTTCGGACAGATTGGTCGCCGCCAGTTCCTTGTAGATTCCGATCAACATCGAATCGGGATCCTGCCTGGCAACGATGCGCTCCGGTTGTTTGGTCGACTTGGCCGAGGCCACTGGGGCCATGACGCCGAACGTCCCCAGTGCGAATGCGACTACTTGTAGAAGTAAAACACGCCTGACCGAACCGATGGCCGGACGCTTGGTGCCAGTTGGGAACATCAGCTTCCCGTACGCTCTTGCTTGATTTGCCACTGTTTTCCTTGCTTTTCCAGCACCAAGGTTTTCCTGCTTGTTGAGCTCAGGCGGTCCGACGAATACGCCTGCTTGAACTTAACAGTCGCCTTATTCCCGTCAAAAGTCACTTGAGGTGCCTCAACTTTAACATTAATCCGCCCCTTGCCCTCAATTCGGCTGCGGCGCTCTTCCGCCCAGGCCTTCATCGAAACCCCGCGCGGCGTCTGGAATTTGTCGTCGTACATACTCAGGTAAGCTTTGACGTCCTTGTTGCTCCAGGCCCTGGCCCAGGCATCGACGAACTTCAGCACTTCGGCTTGTTCGCCGTTATTGGCTGCCTTGGCCGGTTCCGCCTTGGCGACGACGACTGGGGCAGCCGCTGGCGGCGCTGCCTTGGCCACCGTCGATGCCGGCGGGACCACGATGGTCTTGACGCCTGGCGATGGCGGCGGGGCGACGGCCGGCTTGTTGGTGGCCGCGTTCAAAATCACTGGCGCCTGCGCGGCCGGAGCCTGTGCCACCACCGGTGCCGGTGCCGGTGCTGCTGCCGCCGGCTTCCTGGCCGCGGCACTGTTGGCAGCGATCGCGGACGGCGCCGAGGCGTTGCCGACCAGCGTGCGCACCATCGTCAGCTTGGACTTGGCGCCGACATTGCCGGAGTCGAGCTGCAGAGCCTTGTCGTAGGCCTGGCTGGCCAGTTTGGCATAAATGTCGCCCAGGTTTTCGTGCGCGGTGGCGTAGGTCGGGTTGGTGCGGATGGCGCTTTCCAGCGCGGTGCGGGCACGGTCGAACTGGCCGGACGACGCATACAGCACGGCCAGGTTGTTGTACGGCTCGGGCAGGTCAGGGAAATCTTCGGTCAGCTTGGTGAAGACGGTGATCGCTTCGGCAGTCTTGTTCTGCTCCGACAGGATCAAGCCCTTCAGGAAACGCATCTGCGCATCGCGCGGATGCTGGGCCAGCGCGCGCTCGACCCGCGTCAGTGCGGCGGGCAACTGCCCTGCTCGCATGAGCTTGGTGACCTCGGCTGGTTCATCTGCAACAGCAGGCGCTCCGCACAATACTGCTAGCACGCCCATCAGTGCACCGAAACGTTTCACAGAGCGGCTGGGTGAAGAGAGCAATGGTTTCATCGATATCATGCGTAAGCGAAAACCCCATTCTACCAAAGAAGCTTTCCAAAAAGTGGTTTGTTGCCACCCTACGTCATTCGGGCGCGACGGCCTGTTCTTGCGGCGTGCGTTTAGGGCGGAAAACGGTGGCATCGGCATAGAAACCGGCGTCCTGTCCAGCCCACCAGCCGGGCACGCCGAGCACGGGCAGCGGCGTGAAGCGGCTGGTGTCCAATCCCTGCTCGGCCAGCTCGCCGGCGACCTGGCGGTCGATCTGTTCGAGCCGGGCGGCGTGGCCGAGCCCGAAGAAGGCGTCATCGACCCACACCACCCGCGTGTGGGCGGTGATGGCCTTGCGCGGCGCGGTCAGCTTTTCCATCAGGGCGTGGCCGAACAGCCAGAGCTGGGCGTCGGGGCCGAAAGCGGCGCGCCGCCCGAACAGGGCTGCGCTCCACTGGTGCTCGCGCAGCTCCTGCAACAGCGCGCGGCCGGCCTCGCCGTCGCGCAGCACCAGCAGGGCCGCGTTTTCGTCGAAGATGGTGACGCCGTCACGGGTCGGGCCGCGCGACTTGCCGACCCCTGCAGCAAGAATCTGCGCGGCCTGCATCGCATTGAGCTGGCGCTTGATGCGGGGGTAGGCCAGCCACACGAGGCCGTTGAAGAAGTCGTGCAGATTGTCGCGCGTGGGAACCTGGCCGGTGGCGCCGATGAAGGCCTCGTAGGCCTGTCCGTCCGGCAGCGCCTGCTGCGGCACGAAGCTCAGCGGCAGGCCGCTGGCGTTCAGCACGCCGAGCGCCTGCGCGGCGGCGTTCAAGGCGGCCAGCATCGGCAAGCCACCGGCCGGCCCGGTCAAACCGAAACGCTGCGCGGTCGGGTGCACCGCGCCAAACCAGGCTTGCTGCCAGTCGATCACACAACCATCTTCCATTCGACCTGCTCGCCGGCACCCAGCGGCACGACGACGCCATCGGCCATCGGCAGCGTGGCCGGCAGGGTCCAGCCGGAGCGCTGCAGCGTAATGGTGCCGCTGTTGCGCTCGAGACCGTAGAAGGCAGGGCCGTTGAAGCTGGCGAACGCTTCGAGCTTGTCGAGCGCGCCGGCGCGGTCGAACGCTTCGGCGTAGAGCTCCATCGCGTGCAGCGCGGTGTAGCAGCCGGCGCAGCCACAGGCGGTTTCCTTGGCGCCAATCGGGTGCGGGGCCGAGTCGGTGCCGAGGAAGAAGCGCTCGTCGCCGCTGGTGGCGGCGGTCACCAGCGCCAGCCGGTGCTCTTCGCGCTTGAGCACGGGCAGGCAGTAGTAGTGGGGGCGGATGCCGCCCTTGAAGATCTCGTTACGGTTGAACAGCAGGTGGTGGGCGGTGATGGTGGCCGCGATCGGACCGTCCGCCTCCGCCACATACTGGGCCGCGTCCTTGGTGGTGATGTGCTCGAACACGATGGCCAGTTCCGGCATGGCGCGGCGCAGCGGGCGCATGACGCGCTCGATGAACACCGCTTCGCGGTCGAACAGGTCGATCTCCGGGTCGGTCACTTCACCGTGGACCAGGAAAGGCATGTCCAGCTCCTGCATCACCTCGAGCACTTTATAAGCTTTGGCCAGGTCGGTCACGCCGAGGTCGGAATTGGTGGTGGCGCCGGCCGGGTACAGCTTGACCGCGTGGACGATGCCGCTGTCCCTGGCGCGCCGGATCTCGTCCGGATCGGTGTTGTCGGTCAGGTACAGCGTCATTAGTGGCTCGAAGCTCATCCCGGCCGGCAGCGCGGCGAGGATGCGCTCGCGGTAGGCGATGGCGGCGGCGGTGGTAGTGACCGGCGGCTTCAGGTTCGGCATGACGATGGCGCGGCCGAACTGGCGGGCGCTGTGCGGCAGCACGCTGGCCATCGCAGCGCCGTCGCGCAGATGCAGGTGCCAGTCATCCGGCCGGGTGATGGTAATGCTATTGGGGGTATCTGGATAAGTCATAAGGATCTTTCGTAGGGTGGGCACCGGTCGTCGCACGGTAGTTTGTGCGGCGACATGCCCACGCGTTCAATGAAGTATCCGTGCCAAAAACTCGCGCGCGCGCTGCGACTTGGGCTCGGTGAAAAACTGCTCTTTTGGCGTGTCCTCGACGATCTTGCCATGGTCCATGAAGACGATGCGGTCCGCCACCTTGCGGGCAAAGCCCATCTCGTGGGTAACCACCATCATGGTCATGCCATCCTGCGCCAGCCCGACCATCACGTCCAGCACTTCGGTAATCATCTCCGGGTCCAGCGCCGAGGTGGGCTCGTCGAACAGCATGGCGGTCGGGTCCATCGCCAGCGCCCGGGCGATCGCCACCCGCTGCTGCTGGCCGCCCGACAGCTGGGACGGGAATTTGTCCTGCTGGTTGGCCAGGCCGACCCGATCGAGGTATTTGAGTCCGCTGGCGGTGGCCTGCTCGAGCGAGCGCCCCAGCACCTTGACCTGGCCCAGCGTCAGGTTGTCGCGCACCGACAAGTGGGGAAACAGCTCGAAATTCTGGAACACCATGCCGATGCGTGCGCGCAGTGCAGGCAGCTTGGTGGCCGGGTCGCCGACCGACACCCCGTCGACCCGGATCGCCCCCTGCTGGAACGGTTCGAGCCCGTTGATGGTCTTGATCAGGGTCGATTTGCCGGAGCCGGACGGGCCGCAGACCACCACCACATCGCCTTTGGCGACACGGGTGCTGCAGTCCCCCAGTACCTGGAAGTTGCCGAACCACTTGCTGACGTTGTCTATTTCGATCATGTTTTGGCCTGGTTTGGCGTGCTTGACAGCACCTGCAACGCCTAGGATACTGCGACACCTGCCCATTAACAGGGCAGTTCGCGCCATTGCGAAAAACTCTATTTTGCCCGAGAAAGCGCGGCGGCGGGGACATCCCGTCCCGTTTCCATGCAGAGACTAGACAACCCCCAGGGAAGCACAGCATGACGACCATCACCCCGAATAAGCGAAACCGCCTGACCACTTACATCCTCATCGCCCTGGTGCTGGGGATTATTGTCGGCCATATCGTCAACTCCAATATGGCCACCCCGGGCACGTTCTCGGAGATCATGGGCTACTTCTCGACCATGTTCCTGCGACTGATCAAGATGATCATCGCGCCGCTGGTGTTCTCGACCCTGGTGGTCGGCATCGCCCGCATGGGGGATGCCAAGGAAGTGGGTCGCATCGGCATCAAGGCACTCGGCTGGTTCGTCATCGCCTCGGTCATTTCTCTGTCGCTCGGCCTGTTGCTGGTTAACTTGTTCCGCCCCGGCGACGCCCTGCTGGCGACCGAGAAGGCGACCGCCGCTTCGGGCATCGTCACTTCCGGCCTGACTCTCAAGGAGTTCATCACCCACCTGATTCCGTCGTCGATCGTCGATGGCATGGCCAAGAACGAGATCCTGCAGATCGTGATCTTCTCGCTGTTCTTCGGCACCGCCGCTGCCGCCGTGGGCGAACGCAGCAAGGTGCTGATCGAAGCGGTCGACGGCGTGGCCCACGTCATGCTCAAGCTGACCGGCTACGTGATGAACCTGGCCCCGATCGCCGTGTTCGCCGCCGTGTCGGGCACCATCGCCAGCAAGGGCCTCGGCGTGCTGCAGACCTATGGCGTGTTCATGGGCGAGTTCTACCTCGGCATCGTGCTGCTGTGGGTGATCCTGACCATCATCGGGTTCGCCTTCCTCGGCCGCCGCGTGTTCGCGCTGCTCAAGGAAATGCGCGAACCGACGCTGCTGGCGTTCTCCTGCGCCTCGTCGGAAGCGGCCTTCCCCAAGACCCTCGAAGGCCTTGAGCGTTTCGGCGTCAAGAACCGCATCGCCGCCTTCGTGCTGCCGATCGGCTACTCGTTCAACCTCGATGGTTCGATGATGTACTGCACCTTCGCCACCGTCTTCATCGCCCAGGCCTACGGCATCGAAATGTCGCTCGGCACCCAGATGACGATGATGCTGGTGCTGATGCTGACCTCCAAGGGCATGGCCGGCGTGCCGCGCGCGTCGCTGGTGGTGATTGCCGCCACCCTGACCCAGTTCAATATCCCGGAAGCCGGCCTGCTGCTGTTGCTGGGCATCGACCACTTCCTCGACATGGCGCGTTCGGCCACCAATGTGATCGGCAACGGCATCGCCACCGCCGTCGTCGCCAAGTGGGAAGGCGAGCTGGCAGCGCCGATCAAGAATGAGGTCGCCAAGGCTGAATTGACCTGATCCACCGGGCGCGCTTCATGCGCGCCATTTTTTTACCTTGAAGGAGTTCGCATGCACAAGCTGTCCGCACTGGGTCTGTTGGCTATCATCGGCACCGCGCAAGCGGCTCCCCAAACCGTCGATTGTGGACGCCTGCTCGATGTGAAGTCCGGCCAGTGGCGCGACAAGGTCAGCATCGTCGTCGACGGCGGCGTGATCAAGTCGGTCGGCCCGATGGCGGCCGGCGCCGGCCATATCGACCTGTCGAAGTACTCCTGCCTGCCCGGACTGATCGACATGCACGTGCACCTGACGGGCGAGACCGAACCGCAGGTCGATTCGCTGCGTGCCCAGATTGCCGGCAACCCGGCTGACCAGGCCTACAAATCGATCCGCTATGCCGAGCGCACGCTGATGGCCGGTTTCACGGCGGTGCGCGACCTAGGCGCCAGCGACCTGCTCAATGTATCGCTCAAGCGCGCCATCGCCAGCGGCTACCTGCCGGGTCCGCGCATGTTCACCTCCGGTACGGCGATCGCCACCACCGGCGGCCACGCCGACCCAACCAATGGCCTGTCGATCGAATTGAGCCGTGCGCTGGGCAAGCCGGGGCCGGTCGAAGGCGTCGTCAACAGCCCGGAGGAAGGCCGCCAGGCGGTGCGCAGCCGCTACAAGGAAGGCGCCGACCTGATCAAGGTGACGGCCACCGGCGGCGTGCTGAGCCAGGCAGCCAACGGCCAGAACCCGCAGTACACCGAGGACGAGCTGCGTGCCATCGTGCTGACGGCCAAGGACTACGGCTTCCGCGTCGCCGCCCACGCCCATGGCAACGAAGGCATCAAGCGCGCGCTGCGCGCCGGCGTCGACTCGATCGAGCATGGCACCTATATGGACGATGAAGCCATTGCCCTGTTCAAAAAGCACGGCGCCTGGTATGTGCCGACCATTTCGGCCGGCCGCTTCGTGGCCGACAAGGCCAAGGTGGCCGGTTATTTCTCGCCACTGGTGCAACCGAAGGCCGCTGCCATCGGCCCGCTGATCCAGTCCACCTTTGCGCGCGCCCACAAGGCGGGCGTCAAGATCGCGTTCGGCACCGACGCCGCCGTCTTCTACCACGGCGACAACGCCAGGGAATTTGCCTATATGGTCGAAGCGGGCATGCCAGCGCTGGAAGCGATCCGTTCGGCAACGCTGGGCGCGGCCGAACTGCTGGACCAGAAGGCGACGCTCGGCTCGGTCGAAGCGGGCTTCGCCGCCGACATCATCGCCGTCAGCGGCGACCCGCTCAAAGATATCACTGTGATGCAAAAGGTGAAGTTCGTCATGAAGAATGGCACCGTCTACAAACAAGCCAAGGAGTAAAGCACTATGCGAGCACAACCAGTACGTTCGATCATTGCCCTGTTCAGCTTTGCGCTGGTGGTGGCCCTGCCTGCGCAGGCAGAAGTGGCCAAGCCGAAGCTGGCCAACGTCACCATCCTGGCCACCGGCGGCACCATCGCCGGCAGCGGCGCCACCAGCACCACCACCGTCGGCTACACCGCCGCCACGGTCGGCGTGCAGCGCCTGATCGCCGCCGTGCCGGAACTGGCCAAGGTGGCCAATGTCACCGGCGAGCAGGTATTCCAGATCGCCAGCGAGAACATGACCAATGAACACTGGCTGACCCTGGGCAAGCGCGTCAATGCACTGCTGGCGCAGCCGAATGTCGATGGCATCGTCATCACCCACGGCACCGACACGCTGGAAGAAACCGCCTACTTCCTCGACCTGGTCGTCAAGAGCAAGAAACCGGTGGTGCTGGTCGGCGCGATGCGCCCGTCGACCGCGATGTCGGCGGACGGCCCGATCAATCTGTACAACGCGGTGCTGCTCGCTGCGAGCCACGACGCCATCGGCAAGGGCGTGCTGGTCGCCCTCAATGACCAGATCCACGCTGCGCGCGATGTCACCAAGACCAATACCTCGACGCTCGACAGCTTCAAGGCGCCCGACCTCGGCATGCTCGGTTATATCCAGGGCAGCAAGGCCTTTTTCTACCGCCAGGGCGTGCGCAAGCACGGCTACGAGGGCGAATTCGACATCGGCGCGCTGAACTCGCTGCCGATGGTGGAAATCGTCTACGGCCACGCCAATATGAACTCGATCGCCGTCGATGCCTTTGTGGCAGCGGGCGCCAAAGGCATCATCCACGCCGGCACCGGAGACGGCAGCCTGGCCAGCCCGGCCAAGGCCGCGCTGTCGGCGGCACGCAAGAAGGGCACGCTGATCGTGCGCGCCAGCCGCGTCGGCCAGGGCATCCTTGCCCGCAATGGCGAAGCCAATGACGACGAGCTGGACTTCGTGGCGGCCGATACGCTGAACCCGCAAAAGGCACGCATCCTGCTGATGCTGGCGCTGACCAAGACCACCGACAGCAAGCAGATCCAGCGGATGTTCTACGCGTACTGACGATTCGCTGCACGTATCAAGAACAAAGGGAGCCTCGGCTCCCTTTGTTTTTTCCCGCTTCGACGGACTCCATGCCGCCTCGACGGGCGCTAATCCACCGCGCCGGGCCTTATTCGGCCTCGACGGGCGAGGCCAGCGATTCATCGGCCCTTGCCTGCTGCCGCTCCCACATCTGCGCATACAGGCCGTTCGCCGCCAGCAGCGCCTGGTGGGTGCCCCGTTCGACAATGCGGCCATGGTCGAGCACCAGGATCTGCCCGGCGTCGGCCACCGTCGACAGGCGGTGCGCGATCACCAGCGTGGTGCGGCTCCTGGCGATCTCCTTCAGTTGCGCCTGGATCGCCTGTTCGGCCTTGGAGTCGAGCGCCGAAGTCGCCTCGTCGAAGATCAGGATGGCGGGGTCCTTCAGCAGCGTGCGGGCGATCGCCACCCGCTGCTTCTCGCCGCCCGACAGCTTGAGGCCGCGCTCGCCGACCATGGTCGCGTAGCCGTCCGGCAGGGTCTCGATGAAGTCGTGGATCGATGCGGCGCGCGCGGCGGCGATGATGTCTTCCTTGGCGGCGCCCGGCTTGCCGTAGGCGATGTTGTATTCGATGGTGTCGTTGAACAGCACCGTATCCTGCGGCACGATGCCGATGTTGGCGCGCAGCGATTGCTGGGTCACCGCGCGCAGGTCCCTGCCATCGATGGTGATTGAGCCTGCGTTGACATCATAGAAGCGGAACAGCAGGCGCGACAGGGTCGACTTGCCCGACCCGCTGTGCCCCACCACCGCCGTCGTGGTCCCGGCGGGGATGGTGAAGTCGACGTCGAACAGGATCTTGCGCTTGGACTCGTAGCTGAAATCGACATGGGCAAAGCGCACTTCGGCCCCGTGCGTGACGAGCGGCACGGCATCCGGCGCGTCGGCCACTTCGCGGTTCTGGTCGAGCAGCGAGAACAGCTTTTCCATATCGGCCAGGGCCTGCTTGATTTCGCGGTAGATCACGCCGAGGAAGTTGAGCGGAATGTAGAGCTGGATCATGAAGGCATTGACCAGCACCAGGTCGCCCAGTGTCATCGTGCCGGCGATGACACCTTCGGTCGCGCGCCACAGGATCAGCGTGACGGCGGCGGCAATGATCAGCGACTGTCCGGTATTGAGCAGCGACAGCGAGGTCTGCGACTTGACGGCGGCCGTCTCGAAGTGCTGCAGGCCCGCGTCATAGCGCCTGGCCTCGTAGTCCTCGTTGCCGAAGTACTTGACGGTTTCGTAATTGATCAGCGAATCGATCGCCTTGGTATTGGCTTTCGAGTCGAGTTCGTTCATGGTGCGGCGGAAGTGCGTGCGCCAGTCCGTCACAATGATCGTGAACACAATGTACAGCACCAGCGCCACCAGCGTGATGGCGCTGAACCAGATGTCGTAGTGGGTCACCAGGTAGGCCAGTACCAGCGTGATCTCGACCAGCGTCGGCAAGATATTAAACAGCGTGAACGAAATCAGCGAACCGACGCCGCGCGTGCCGCGCTCGATGTCGCGCGTCATGCCGCCGGTCTGGCGGTTCAGGTGGAAGCGCAGCGACAGCGCGTGCAGGTGGCGGAATACCTTGAGCGCGATGGTGCGCACGGCGCGCTGGGTGACGCGGGCGAACAGGAATTCGCGCAGCTCTGTAAATACGGTCGTCGACAGGCGCAGCAGGCCGTAGGCCACCAGGGCGGCCAGCGGCAGCACCAGCAGCGCGCGCGGATGGTTCGGGTCGATGCTGAGCTGGTCGATCATTTGCTTGAGCACCAGCGGCACGCCCACATTGGCCACCTTGGCGCCGATCAGGCAGCCGAGCGCGGCCAGCACCCGCCATTTGTACACCCATAAATACGGGAACAGGGTCTGCAGGGTGGCCCAGTCGCTGCGCTTGGCGGCGTTGGGGTCAAGGGCGGGCGAAGGTTCGGAATGGCGGTGGCGCATGGCAGAGCTTGTCGTTTTATGGTTCAATCGAACGATTGTAGCCTTTTGCGAGATGAGAAGATGCCGACGCCCCAAAACAACCCCGCCGACTTTGTCCTCCCCGTCGGCAAGATGCCGACCCTGCGGGTGATGCCAATGCCATCGGACGCCAATGTCCATGGCGACGTGTTCGGCGGCTGGATCATGGCCCAGGTCGACATTGCCGCTTCGCTGCCGGCCACGCGCCGCGCCAATGGCCGCGTCGCCACCATCGCCGTGAATTCCTTCCTGTTCAAGAATCCGGTGTTCGTCGGCGATCTGCTGTCGTTCTATGCCGAGGTGGTCAAGGTCGGCAATACGTCGATCACCGTGTACGTCGAGGTGTTCGCCGAGCGCAACCGCCTGCAGGCCGAGACGGTCAAGGTGACGGAAGCGACGCTTACTTTTGTGGCCACCGATGCTGACCGCAAGCCGCGCCAGCTGCCAGCGATAGAAACCTTGATGACAAAATAATGGACTCGGCGCGCCGCGGATTCCTGTGCCAGGCCAGCCGGCTGGCCCTGCTGGCTGCGGCCGGCAGCGCCATTGCGCGCGAACCCGGCAAAGCTTACCCGTTCAGCCTGGGCGTAGCCTCCGGCTCGCCATTGCCGAATGCGGTGATCCTGTGGACCCGCATCCTGGCCGATCCGCTCGCCGCCACGCCGCCTTCGCCGCTGGCCATCACGGTGCGCTGGGAAGTGGCGGAAGACGAAGGCTTCAGGCGCATCGCCGCCAAGGGCAGCGCAACGGCCTTGCCGGCGCTGGCGCACAGCGTGCACGTCGACGCTACCGGCCTGCAGCCGGCGCGCTGGTACTGGTATCGCTTCATGCTGGGCGACGCGGTGAGCCCGGTCGGGCGCACCCGTACCGCGCCAGCGGCCAACGCAATGCCGTCGATGCTCAAGATGGCCGTCGCCTCGTGCCAGCACTGGGAGTTCGGCGCCTATGGCGCGCACCGCCACATCGCGCGCGCCGCGCCTGACCTGGTGGCCTTCCTGGGCGACTATATCTATGAATGGGGCCCATTCCAGCTGCACCATCCCGAGACGGCGACCGGTGGCGACGAATGCTTCGACCTGTCGCTGTACCGGCGCCGCTATGCGCAGTACAAGAGCGACCCCGACCTGCAGGCCGCCCACCACGCGGCGCCGTGGGTCGTCACCTGGGACGACCACGAGGTCGCCAACGATTACGGCGGCCTGCGCGACGAGCGGCTGGCCGAGGATTTTGCCGTGCGCCGCGCCGCCGCTTACCAGGCTTTCTACGAGCACATGCCACTGCGTCTGCCGTTTCATCGCAGCTTCGCAAACGTGCAGATCTACCAGCGCTACGACTGGGGCAGGCTGGCGCACATTCACCTGCTCGACGACCGCCAGTACCGCGCCGTCCAGGCTTGCTCGCCCAATGGACGCGGCGGTTCGACGGGTGCCACCAGGCGCGATTGCGCCGAGCTGCTCGATCCAGCCCGCAGCATGCTGGGCTTGCAGCAGGAAGCGTGGCTTGACCAGGGCCTGCGCACGTCGGGTGCCAACTGGAATGTCATCGCACAGCAAACGCTGATGGCGGGCTCCAGCAGCACCAGGCTGCCCGATCCGGCTGCCTTGCGGTACTGGACTGATGGCTGGGATGGCTACCCGGTGGCGCGCCGGCGCCTGCTCGACTCGCTGCGCGCCAATGGCGTCAAGGGCCCGCTCGTGCTGTCGGGCGATGTGCATACATTCTACGCGGCCGAACTGCTCGCCGACATCGACCAGCCGGTGTCGGCTGCCAATCCAGTGATAGCGACCGAATTCTGCGCCGGTTCGGTGACCTCCGGCTCCGGCCCGCAAGCACGCACCGACGCGCGTATCGCCAACAATCCGCATCTCAAGTACGGGCGCAGCGACCGGCGCGGCTTTACGCTGCTCGAGATCAGCCCCGACAAGACGGTCTCGCATATGGTCGCGCTGGACGATGTCGACCGCGCCGATACGCCGGCCTTTGCCCTGGCCGACTTCCAGGTCGAGGCAGCCCGGCCGGGACCGGTCAAGATGTAGGGGGCGAGCCGCCGAGCACTGCTGCCCACGCGGTGCTTTTCGTAGGGTGGGCACCGGTCGTCGCACGGTAGTGAGTGCGGCGACATGCCCACGCGTTTGCTTGCGGCGCCTTCATCCGCGTGGGCACGCAGCCCTCGGCGGTCCCGCCCACCCTACAAATTCTTCAGCACCAGCTGCGCCAGCGCCTTGCCGTGGCGGCGGATGTCCTGCTCGTGCACGCCGCCGTAACCGATCACCAGGCCCGAGCTGCCTGGCGCTCCCGCATAAAAAGTCGACAAGGCTTGCGCGGCCATTCCCAGCGCCTGCGCCTGTTCGCTGATCGCCACGTCCAGGCCCGGCGGCAGTCGCGCCACCAGGTGGATGCCCGTGTCTGCCCCCGTCAGCGGCGCCAGTTCACCCAGCTCTTCGCGCCACACCAGCGCCAGCAATTCGCGCCGCGCCGCATAGATCAGCCGCATGCGCCGGATATGCGCGCTGAAATGCCCGTCGCGCATGAAGGCGGCCAGCGCAGCCTGCTCCACCTGCCGCCCTTCGAACGCCAGCCGCGCGCTGGCCAGCGAGAACTGGTCGCAGATCGACTCGGGCAGCACCAGGTAGCCCAGGCGCAGGCCGGGAAACAGCGCCTTGCTGAAGGTGCCGAGATAGATCACGCGCTGTGCATTGTCGATTCCCTGCAGCGATGCGATCGGGCGGCCCGAAAAGCGAAATTCGCCGTCGTAGTCGTCTTCGATAATCCAGCAGCCATGGCGGGCCGCCGCGTCGAGCAATTCGCGCCGGCGCCGCAGGCTCATCACGACCCCGGTGGGAAACTGGTGCGACGGCGTGATGTACAACAGCCGCGGCGGTTGGCACCACTGGCCTGGCTGCGGCGCCAGGCCTTCGGCGTCGACCGCCACCGGCACCAGCTCCATGTCGGCCGCGCGCAATACGCGGCGAGCGCCGGGATAGCCGGGGTCCTCGACCCATGCACGCTCGCCCGCATCGGCCAGCAGCATGGCGCACATGGCCAGTCCCTGCTGGGCGCCGTTGACGATGACGACCTGGCGCGCCGTGCAGCGCACCTGCCGCGCGAGCTGGACATGCTCGGCGATGGCCGCGCGCAGCGCAGGGTGGCCGCCCGGCGCCGCGTAGCGCGCATCGCCGGCGCGGACCTGGCGCCAGGCCTTGCTGAGCAGGCGCTGCCACAGCTGGAAGGGAAACTGCGCGACGTCCGGCTCGCACGGCGCAAACACGCCGCTGTCCAAAATGGAGGTTTCGGCCAGCACCTTTCTGGCGCGGCGCGACAGCGTCTGCATCGAGTGATCGGCCGGCGCTGGCGAGCTGCTGGCGGCGCCACCGGGCAGGGCATGCAGGCGGGTTTCCGGCAACGTGGCCGCGACGAACGAGCCGGCACCGACCCGGCTTTCGACATAGCCTTCGTCGCACAACTGGGCATAGGCGTCGATGACGGTGTTGCGTGCCACCGTCAGGTCGGCCGCCAGCTGGCGCGACGACGGCAGGCGCTGGCCCGGCGCCAGCACTGCGGCCAGGATCAGCTGCCGGATCACGTCGTAGACTTGCTCGCCCAGCTTGGCGGCGGCATCGCGGTCGAGCTGGGCGGCGATCCTCTCGCTGAGCACAGTGGTTCCCCTTATTTTCAATAATTGGATCTTTTTAGAGACACAATCATTCTATACGATGTCCTTATCTACTCATCACGATCAGGATTTGCGATGCCGTCCCTGCTGAAATTCCCCCTCACCCTGCTGCTGGCCGCCTGTGGGCTGGCGCAGGCCTCGCCACAGGACGATGCCGTCACGGTGGCCAATCTGGACATTGCTTACCAGGCGGCGGTGCTGCGCGGCGACGCCGACACGATGGCGCGCACCTTCCATGAAGATTTCATCCTCGTCACCGGGCGTGGAGTACGCTCCAACGCCCGGGATTGGCTGACGGCGGCGCGCGAAGGCCACATCATGTACGAGCACCAGGAAGCGATCGACAATTCGCGCAGCGTCAAGGTCAATGGCGACACCGCGGTGGTGACGGCCAAGCTGTGGATCAAGGGCACTGTAACGGCTGCCTACCCCGGCGTGGCCAAAGGCCAGGCCAAGGCGGGCGATATCGTCAACCGCGTGCTGTGGTATAGCGACACCTATGTGCGCACCAAGGCGGGATGGAAGTACTTCTTCGGGCAAGCCTCGCTGGCGCTGCCCGATGAAACCCGGTAGCGTGGGCACGGGGTCGTCACATGGTCTTTAGTGTGACGACATGCCCACCCTACGGCGCACCGGCCCGCTAGCTTAAGCGGCGGCTTTTTCGTCGCGCAGTTCGCGCCTCAGGATCTTGCCAACATTGGTCTTGGGCAGTTCGGTGCGGAACTCGATGTACTTCGGCTTTTTGTAGGCGGTCAGCTCGGTCTTGCAGTAATCCATCAGCTGCTCGGCCGTCAGATTCGGGTCCTTGCGCACGACGAAGAGTTTGACGGCTTCGCCCGAGTTCTTGTCCGGCACGCCGATGCAGGCGCATTCGAGCACGCCAGGATGGGCAGCGACCACGCCTTCGATTTCGTTCGGGTAGACGTTGAAGCCCGACACCAGGATCATGTCCTTCTTGCGGTCGACGATGCGGGTCGAACCGCTCTCGTCCATGATGCCGACGTCACCCGACTTGAAGAAGCCGTCGGGCGTGAACACCTTGTCGTTCTCGTCTTCGCGCTGCCAGTAGCCGCGCATCACTTGCGGGCCGCGGATCGCGATTTCGCCCGGCTCGCCCAATGGAACCGGCTTGCCGTCGTCGTCGAGGATCTGCACTTCGGTCGATGGCAGCGGGTAGCCGATGGTGCCGGTAAAGGACTTGATGTCGAGCCGGTTTGCGGTCGCCACCGGCGAGGTCTCCGACATGCCATAGCCTTCGACGATCGGGCAGCCGGTCAGCTTGAGCCACCTGTCGGCCACCGATTGCTGCACCGCCATGCCGCCGCCGTTGCACACCTTGTAGCTCGAGAAGTCGAGCTTGGCAAAGTCGGGATTGTTGAGCAGGCCGTTGTACAGCGTGTTCACGGCCGGGAACACATTGACCCTGTACTTGGCCAGTTCCTTGACGAAGCCCGGCATGTCGCGCGGGTTCGGGATCAGCACGTTCATGCCGCCCAAGCGGGTCGCCATCAGCGAACACACCGTCAACGCGTAGATATGGTACAGCGGCAGCGAACAGACGAACACCAGCTGCTCGCTCTTGAGGGTTGCGCCCAGAGCCGGCATCAGCCAAGCTTCGTTCTGCAGCACATTGGCGATGACGTTACGGTGCAACAGCACCGCGCCTTTCGACACGCCGGTGGTGCCGCCCGTGTATTGCAGGAAGGCGATGTCGTCATGCCCGATCTGGGCCGGCTTGAAGCTCAGCCTCGAGCCTTCGAACAGGGCCATATTGAACGCCGTCGCGTTCGGCAGCGAATAGCTCGGCACCATCTTCTTGACCTTGCGCACGACGAAATTGACCAGCGCCCCCTTGAAGAAGCCGAGCAGATCGCCCATCGTCGCCACCACCACGTGCTTGACCTGAGTCTTGGCAATCACCTGCTCGACGGTGGTGGCGAAATTCTCCAGCACGATGATGGCCTCGGCACCGGAATCGGTCAGCTGGTGCTGCAGTTCGCGCGGGGTATAGAGCGGGTTGACGTTGACGATGGTGTAGCCGGCGCGCAGCACGGCGGCCATGGCCACCGGATACTGCAGAATGTTCGGCATCATGAGGGCGACGCGCGCGCCCTTCTTCAGGCCCTTGCCCTGAAGCCAGGCGCCGAGCTGCTGCGACAGCTGGTCGAGCTTGCCGTAGCTAATCGACTTGTCCATGCAGACATAGGCTTTGCGGTCGGCGTATTTGCGGAAGGCTTCTTCCAGCAGGTGGGTCAGGGAACGGTACTGCGTCCAATCGATCTCGGCAGGTACGCCATCCTGATACGACTTCAGCCAAAACTTGTCCATCTGCTAGCCTCAATAAGAAAATAATCTGGAAAAAGAAAACCGCCCGGCAAGCGGGCGGTTTGTTCACCGCCGTGGTGAAGGGACTACGCGGCCTTTTTTTCGTCGCGCAAGACGCGGCGCAGGATCTTGCCTACATTGGTCTTGGGCAGTTCGTCGCGGAACTCGATGTACTTCGGTTTCTTGTAGCCGGTGAACTGTTCCTTGCAGAAGTCCATCAGCTGCTCGGTGGTCAGGTTCGGGTCCTTGCGCACCACGAACAGCTTGACCGCCTCGCCCGAGCCTTCGTCCGGCACGCCGACGCAGGCGCATTCGAGCACGCCGGGGTGGCCGGCGATCACGCCTTCAAGTTCATTCGGGTAAACATTGAAGCCCGACACCAGGATCATGTCCTTCTTGCGGTCGACGATCTTGACGTAGCCGTTGGCATCCATGACACCGACGTCACCCGATTTGAAGTAGCCGTCCGGCGTCATCACCTTGGCCGTCTCGTCCGGACGGTTCCAGTAGCCGGCCATCACCTGCGGGCCGCGGATGGCGATTTCGCCCGCCTCGCCCAGTGGCACCGGCTTGCCGTCGTCGTCGAGGATCGCGATCTCGGTCGACGAAATCGGCAAGCCGATGGTGCCGGTGAAGTCGGTCAGGTCGGCGCGGTTGACGGTCGCCGCCGGCGAAGTCTCCGACAGGCCATAGCCTTCGATGATGCACACGCCGGTAATGGCCTTCCACCGGTCGTTGACCGATTGCTGCACGGCCATGCCGCCGCCATTGCAGATCTTGAGCGCCGAGAAATCGACGGTGCCGATGTCCGGATGGTTGAGCAAGGCGTTGTACAGGGTATTCACGGCCGGCAGCATATTGACCTTGTACTTGGTCAGCTCCTTGATGAAGCCGCCGAAGTCGCGCGGGTTAGGGATCAGGATATTGAGGGCGCCGACGCGGGTGCCCCACATCGAGCAGGCCGTCAATGCGAAGATATGGTACAGCGGCAAGGCGCACACGATGACGATCTGCTCGACCACCGGCGGCTTGACCAGCGCCGGCTGCGACCACGCTTCGCTTTGCAGGATGTTGGCGATGATGTTGCGGTGGGTCAGGGTCGCGCCCTTCGACACGCCGGTGGTGCCGCCGGTGTACTGGAGGAAGGCCACATCGGTCGAGTTGGCCTGGACCGGCGTGAACTTCAGGCCGGCCCCTTTGGCCAGCACGTCCTTGAAGCGGATCGCGTTCGGCAGCGAGAACGCCGGCACCATCTTCTTGACGTTGCGCACGACGAAGTTGACGATCGTGCCCTTCAGGCCGCCGAGCATATCGCCCATGCTGGCCACGACGACGTGCTTGATACCGGTCTTCGGCAACACCTGTTCGAGGGTGGTCGCAAAGTTTTCCAGGATGATGATCGCTTCGCTGCCCGAGTCGTTGAGCTGGTGTTCCAGTTCGCGCGGCGTATACAGCGGGTTGACATTGACGACGGTGAAGCCGGCGCGCAGCACGGCGGCAATCGCGATCGGATATTGCAGCACATTTGGCATCATCAGCGCCACGCGCGCGCCCTGCTTGAGGCCGAGGCTTTGCAGCCAGGCGGCGAGCGACTTCGAATAGGTGTCGAGCTCGCCATAAGTCAGGTACTTGTCCATGCACACGTAGGCGTTTCGCTTAGCGAACTTCTGGAACGATTCTTCCAATAGCTGCACCAGCGAACGGTACTGATCAGGGTTAATCTCCGCAGGAACGCCGGAAGGGTAGGACTTTAGCCAAATTTTATCCATCGTGTGCCTCTAGTCTCGGAAGAATTGTCGTTATTGGAATTGCGCACCAACGCCACACGGACAGCAATCCATGTTGCATTTCTCTGTGATCCTATCGGGCGTTGGGATTCCGCGCAAGCGCTTTTGCTGGTATTTGAGCAACGCCTCTAGGCCGGAACAACAGGCTTGCGGACCAGTGTCCTGAGTTGGATGTTCGTTGAGTGGGAAAAGTGATGGAATTGGGGCCAGGCAAGGCGCAAAACGGAGCAAGGGTGGGTCCCCTTGCGAGTATTTGCAGCGCAGCATGGCGCCGATTCCATCGCTTTTCTTCAACGAATTTCCAACTCAGGACACTATACTCATGGCTTGGCCAGCTGCAACAGATGGCGGTGCCGTTCGGCCTTGTCGAGCTTGGCAAATTGACGCGCTGCCGCATAAAAATGGGCGAAGTCCTTTTCGCGCGCCAGCAAGACCCGGAACGCAGGGACGAAATCGGTATAGGTCGCGATCGAGGCCAGCTTGGCATTGCTGAGCGGCTCGGCAAACCAGCGGTCGTAGCCGGCAAAGCCGTTCCAGCTTTGCTTGAGCGGCAGGTAGTCGTCCTTGAGCTGCTGGAACAATCTGGCCTTGGTGGCGCGCTGGGCCTCGACGCCGTCGCCGCCGCTGTAGGCCGCCTCCAGCTGGCGCCGGTACTTCAGCAACAGGTCCTTGAACTGGTGCTTGCGGGTGCTGTAGCGCTGGTAGCTTTGCCGCAGTGCGTCATCGCCGTGCGCGTCGAGCCAGCGCTGGACGCCGGCTTCCTCGACCGCCGTGGCGAACGACTCGTTGAAGCGGGAGTCGCCCTGCACGTAGACCACCTGGTGGGCCAGTTCGTGGAAAATCAGGCGCGCCAGTTCGGCGTCGGAATAATGGATGAAGGTCGACAGCAGCGGGTCGTCGAACCAGCCCAGCGTCGAATAGGCGGGCACGCCGCCGACGTCGACGTCCTTGCCCTCGCGCCGCAACTGGCTGGCGAAGGCCTGTGCTTCGTCGCGGCTGTAATAGCCGCGGTAATTGACGCAGCCGGCGATCGGGAAGCACCATTCGAGCGGGCGCAGCGACAGCTCCGGCGTGGCCACCACGTTCCACAACACGAACGGGCGCTGCAGCGAGGCATAGTTCTTGTAGCTGCCGTTGTCGGGCAGGCCCAGTTCGCTGACGGCGAAGCGGCGGATTCTCCGCGCCTGTTCGAGCCGTGCGCGCAGCCTGGTATCGGTGCTGCCGTCGGCCAGCCAGTCGTCGACCGGGCGCGCATCCGACATCAGGGCCATCTGGCCCTGTGCCGCCTGCACGTAGTAGTTGACGCTGGCACAACTGGCCAGCAGGGCTGCTGCCGTCAACAGTGCCAGTGCGCGTGCAAGCTGATGCTTCATGTCTAACCCTTCGAGACGGCGCAGCGCGCCGCGGGCCGCCGTCTATGCTGCGTTTTTTTCCACTTCGACAAGCACGTCGTAGAACGTCGGCGCCCGGCCCATATCGGTCAGGCGCTGGCTCGTCACCTCATTGGCATTCTTGCCGTCGCTGGCCAGTTTTTTCCACCATACCGACAGGCCGACCACCAGGCCCGGCCTGGCCTTGTCGGTCACGCGCGCCCTGGCCACAAAGGAGCCTCGGTCGTTGAAGACGCGCACCATGTCACCATCGGCAATGCCGCGCGCGGCGCTGTCGCCAGGGTGGATGTCGAGGTGCGGTTCGCCTTCGGTGCCGCGCAAACTCTTGACGTTGACGAAGCTCGAATTGAGGAAGTTGCGCGCCGGCGGGGAAATCATCGCCAGCGGATATTGTTGCGCAAGTTGCGGATTGGAGGCGCGCGATTCATACGGCGCGATATAGGCCGGCAGAGGGTCGAGCCCGTCCGCCGCCATCGTGGCCGAATAGAATTCGCACTTGCCCGACGGCGTAGGGAAGCCGCCGTCGGCAAACGGCGCCGCCGGCATCGCGAGCTTTTGCCAGCCCTTGCGCTTGAGCGACTCCCAGTCGAAATGCACGGCCCGCACATCGGTCTTGTCGAAGGCCTGGGCCGCGATCTGGTCATCGGTCTCACGGAAGCAGGGCTCGTCGAAGCCCATGCGCGCCGCCAGCAGGCGGAAAATTTCCGAGTTCGGCTTGGCCTCGCCAAGCGGCGCGATCGCCGCGTTATTGGCCATCATATACATGTGGCCATAGGCCTTGTGGACATCGACATGTTCGAGCTGGGTGGTGGCGGGCAGCAGGATGTCGGCGTAGTCGGCGCTATCGGTCTGGAAGTGCTCGAGCACGACGGTAAACAGGTCTTCGCGCGCGAAGCCGCGCATCACCTTGTCCGAATCCGGTGCGATCGCAAGCGGATTGGAGTTATAGACAAACACCGCTTCGATCTGCGGGCCGAATTCGGGCGAGGCCGGGCGCAGCAGGTCGTCGCCGATGGTCGCCATATTGATGGTGCGCGGCTTTTGCTTGAGCAGGTCCGGTCGTTCCAGCGCGGCCGAATTGGTCGCGAACGCGCCCGACAGCGACAGCTGCACGCCGCCGGCCGGATGGCGCCACGCGCCCACCAGCGCCGGCAGGCAGGCAATGGCGCGCACCGCCATGCCGCCGCCATGTACCCGCTGCAAGCCGTAGTTGGTGCGGATTGCCACCGCTTCGCCGCGCCGCGCCATGCCGCCGTATTCGCGTGCCAGGCCCACCACTTCGTCGACGCTGATGCCGCAGGTGTCGGCCACCTTTTGCGGCGGCCATGCGGCGGCGCGTTCGGCCAGTTGCTCGAAGCCAATGGTGTGGCGCGCAATATAATCGGCGTCGAGCAGGTCTTCCTTGATCAGCACATGCATCAGGCCGAGCGCCAGTGCGGCGTCGGTGCCGGGCAGCAGGGCAATATGCTGGTGGCATTTTTCGGCCGTCAGCGAACGGTAGGGGTCGATCGCAATCAGCCTGGCACCGCGCCGCTTGGCTTCCTGCGCGCGCATCCAGAAATGCAGGTTCGAGGCGATCGGGTTGCCGCCCCAGATCAGGATCAGCTTCGAGTCCTGGAATTGCTCGATATCGGTGCCGATGGTGGCGCCGATCGTGTATTTATAGCCGGTGATGCCGGCCGTGGCGCAAATGGTGCGCGCCAGCAGCGAGGCGCCGAGCCTGTTGAAAAAGCGCATCGACATCGACTCGCCCTGCACCAGGCCCATGGTGCCGGCATAACTATATGGCAAGATCGCCTGCGGGGCACGCTGGGCGATCGGCTTCAGGCGCGCGGCGATGGTGTCGAGCGCCTCGTCCCAGCTGATGCGTTCGAAACGGCCCTCGCCCTTGCGGCCGACCCGCCGCATCGGGTGCAGCAGGCGCTCCGGGTGGTAGGTGCGCTCGGCATAGCGGGCCACCTTGGTGCACAGCACGCCCTGGGTGGTCGGGTGGTCCGGGTCGCCCTTGACTTCGGTGGCGACGCCGTCCTCGACGGTAATTAACAAGGCGCAAGTATCAGGGCAGTCGTGCGGGCAGGTGGCCCGGACTTGGGTGGTGGTCATGTTGGTCCAGAAAACGGCACGGAAACCGCTACTTTATACGATTCCGTATGCCGCTATGCAGCAAAGGTGTTGCTCTGGCCATTGTCCCACCACAAGGTCTACAATACTTAGTACCAGAATAAGAGGAGCTACGCACATGAAGCTGATTGAACCACTGGTCAATTTCCAGACTGAGCTGACCGGGATCCGGCGCGACCTGCATGCCCACCCCGAGCTGTGCTACGAAGAAGTGCGCACCGCCGACGTCGTTGCGGCCAAGCTGACCGAATGGGGCATCCCGATCGTGCGCGGGCTGGGCGTGACGGGCGTGGTCGGCATCATCAAGAATGGCAGCTCGGGCAAGTCGATCGGCCTGCGCGCCGATATGGACGCGTTGCCGATGCAGGAGATCAATACCTTCGCGCATGCTTCCCAGAACCAGGGCAAGATGCACGCCTGCGGCCACGACGGCCACACCGCGATGCTGCTTGGCGCCGCCCACCACCTGGCGACCCACCGCAATTTCGACGGCACCGTCTACCTGATCTTCCAGCCGGCCGAAGAAGGCGGCGGCGGCGCGCGCCGCATGATCGCCGACGGCATCTTCGACCAGTTCCCGATGGACGCCGTGTACGGCATGCATAACTGGCCCGGCATCCCGGTCGGGCAGTTCGGCGTCGTCGACGGCCCGATGATGGCCTCGAGTAATGAGTTCCGCGTCACCGTGACCGGCCGCGGCGGCCATGCGGCGCTGCCGCACCGCAGCGTCGACCCGGTGATGGTGGCGGTGCAGATGGCGCAGGCGTGGCAGAGCATCATCACGCGCGAGAAGAACCCGCTGCAGACGGCCGTGCTGTCGATCACGCAGATCCACGCCGGCAGCGCCACCAATGTGATTCCCGATGAAGCGAAGATCGCCGGCACCGTGCGCACCTTCACCAATGCAACGCTGGACCTGATCGAGACCCGCATGTCGGAAGTGGCCAGCCATATCGCCGGCGCCTTCAATGCCGATGTCGATTTCAAGTTCCGCCGCAATTACCCGCCGCTGGTCAACCACCCGAAGGAAACGGCGTTCGCCATCGAGGTGATGAGCGACGTGGTCGGCAAGGACAATGTCGACACCCGGACCGAGCCGACGATGGGCGCCGAGGACTTCGCCTTCTTCCTGCAGGAGAAGCCGGGCTGCTATGTGTTCATCGGTAATGGCGAAGGCGACCACCGCGCCGGCGGACATGGCCTCGGGCCCTGCCAGCTGCACAATGGCAGCTACGACTTCAACGACAATCTGCTGCCGATTGGTGGCAGCTACTGGGTGCGCCTGGTCGAAATGGCGATGCCTCTGCGCTAGCAGGCGCCGGCGGGCGCCTGAGGCAGCAGGTCGGGGCCGCTGCCCAGGCGGTGGCCCGGGTTCAGCTGTTCCAGCGCCAGCAGCGCGGCCGAATGGTCGGCGCTCGCAAGCCGCGCACCGATCGATTCGTAGCGTTCCGTCACCAAGGCAGTGAGGGGCAGGGCAATCCCTGCCGCTGCCGCCGCATCGAGGATATTGTGCATGTCCTTGATCTGCGTCTTGACCTGCCCGCCGGGCATGAAATTCCGGTCAAGCATGCGCTGACCATGCTGTTCCAATATCTTGCTCTCAGCGAAACCGCCGCGGATTGCACTGCGCACCGCGGCCGGGTCGGCACCGGCTGCCTGCGCCAGCAGCAAGGCTTCGGCCACCACGTTCAAGGTGGCGCCGACGATCAGCTGGTTGCACAGCTTGGCCACCTGGCCACTGCCTGGCAGGCCGACCAGGGTCGGGCGGCCCAGTGCGGCCAGCACCGGCTCGGCCCGCTCAAAGTCTTGCGTGGTGGCGCCGGCCATGATGGCAAGGCTGCCTTCCTGCGCCCCCTTGACCCCGCCCGAGACGGGTGCGTCGATGAAGCGCATGCCATGCCGGGTCAGCCGGGCGTGGAAGGCCTGCGCCTCGGACTGGCGGGTCGAGCTCATGTCGATCCACAATGTGCCGGCGGCCATGGCGGGCAAGGCGGCCTGCATCACCTGTTCAACGGCCGGGCCCGCTTCGAGCATCGAGATCACGATGGCAGCGCCGGCAACGGCATCGGGCACGCTGCCCGCCGCGCTGGCGCCGGCCTGCACCAGCGCCACCGTCTTGGCAGGGGTGCGGTTCCAGACCGTGACCGCATGGCCCGCCTGCAGCAGGCGGCGCGCCATCGGCTCGCCCATCAGGCCCATGCCCAGAAATGTGATGACACTGTTCGCCGCCATGGCGCGCTCCCCCGTCGTGGCAAATCCTGATTGTACACATGTCCAGTTTTTAATTGCCCGGTACAATAGTCGCGCTTCTCAAGATTGCTACCCTATGAAAGGCTTTATGTTCTCTCCTAAATTACTGGCTGCCGCAGCGGCGGTGTTGGCGATGCAATCGGCCCACGCTGGCAGCACCCCGCTGTACGATGCGATGACGGTCGAGGTCGCCTCCGGCACCCGGACCCAGATGGTGCGGATCGGTGGAGAAATCAATCTGTCCCACAAGTTCTTCCATTCCAACGGCACTCACCTGGGCGGTTACATCGATACCAGTGTCGGCATCTGGCGCGCCAACCGCTGGCACGATGTCATCGACCAGTCCAAGACGCTGTTCGATATCGGCCTGACGCCGGTGCTGCGCTTCCAGAAGGACACGATGAAGGGCGCCTATATCGAACTGGGGATTGGCTACCACTTGCTATCGAAGATTTACAACAACGACACCTATCAACTGTCGACCGCATTCCAGTTCGGCGATCATGTCGGCATCGGCTATGTGTTCGACAATAACTGGGAATTCGGCGCCAAGGTCCAGCATTTCTCGAATGCCGGCATCAAGCAGCCGAACCACGGCGTCAACTTCATCACGCTCAAGGCCAGCCGCCATTTCTGAACGGGCATCGCGCCTTGGCCCCGGCCCGCGCGGCTGAGCAGCCTGCAAGAAAATAACGTTTGGTCGGCTCCCTCGCGCAAATGGGGGAGCTTTGTTATTTTCTATACCTTCGCTGTCTGTTCATGCCAACAGTGCCGCTGCAATATGGCGCAGCTCGCACCGGCGCTCCGATTGCCGTGCTACGTTTTATGCGGGAATCCTCCCATATAACAACGAAGGACGAAAAGATGGAAATGTATTTGAAACAGAAAGCGCGCCCGTGCATTGCGGCCGTGCTGGTCGCAGGGTGCTTTGTCGCCGGCAGCGCACATGCCGACGACAAGATGTGGATCACCGTCGGTGATGCCGCCTATGCTCACCTGCAAAAGGCGGCGCCACAAGCGATCGCCAGGGAAAGCAGTGTCAAGGGAAGCGAGAAGGTCCACCTGGTGCAGGTCGATGAAGCCCAGATGCTGCAGTTGTCGGCCGCCGTGCACAGGGAACTCAAACGCTGCGGCGGATTCATGGTGCATGCCAGCGAAGCGGCCGGCAAGAAAGCCTTGAGCAAGCAGGCTGTCACGGCAACGCTGGCCGCCAGCCGCCCATCCTATGTGATCGACAACCAGACGGCCGTTGCGTCGATGCTGCCGCTCATGCAGGACAGCAATATCGGACAAACCATTGTGGACCTGTCGAGTTTTGCCAACCGCTATTACACGACTGCCAACGGTACCGATGCGTCCAATTGGCTCAAGACCAAATGGACCTCGATGGCCGCCGGCCGCAGCGACATTTCAGTCACGCAGTACGCGCACGCCGGGTATGCGCAAAAGTCCGTCGTGCTGACCATGACGGGGACGGACAATGCGTCCGAAGTGATCGTACTCGGTGCCCACCTCGATTCGATCAACCAGAACGGCACCGGCGAGACCACCAAGGCACCCGGCGCCGACGATGATGCTTCGGGCATCGCGACGATTACCGAGGTATTGCGGGCAATGGTCGCGCAAGGCTACAAGCCGCGCCGCACCATCAAGATGATTGGCTATGCGGCCGAAGAAGTGGGCCTGCGCGGCTCGCAGGATATCGCGCAGAGCTATAAGGCCGCCAATATGAATGTGGTCGGCGTCATGCAGCTCGATATGACCAATTACAAAGGGTCGGCCAACGATATCTATATCTACACCGACTATACCGACAGCCAGCAGAACAGCTTCCTCGCCAGTCTGGTCCAGGCCTATTTGCCGACATTGACGGTCGGCTACGACCAATGCGGTTACGGCTGCTCCGACCACGCTTCGTGGACGGCGCAAGGCTATGCTGCCTCGCTGCCGTTCGAGACCACGTTCAGCCAGGATAACCCTTACATCCACACGGCGAATGACACCTACGCCAATATGGGTAGCCAGGCCGTGCATGCGCTGAAGTTCGGCCGCCTGGCGCTGGCCTATGCGGTGGAACTGGGCAGTGACGGACCGGGTGTACCGCCGCCACCGGATACCGTGGTGAACTACAGCGGCAGCCTGACCCTGAACCAGAAAAAAACCTTCGGCCCGTTCAAGGTCGGCATCGGCAGCCTGAAGGCGGAAACCACAGGCACGGGCGACGTCGACCTGTATGTGCGCAAGACCTATGTGCCAACCACGTCCAGCTACGCCTGCAAGTCGGACGGCGCCACCAGCACCGAAGCCTGCACAGTGACGATGAGCGCCAATGGCGACGTCTACGTGATGCTCAACGGCTACAAGGCATCCACGTACAATCTGAAAGTCACTTACAAGCCACAGTAAGCCGGTACAAAGTGGCGGACAGGACAAGATTCTGTCCGCCATCGGGATAAGCGAACGAGCGGTGCCGGGTCTCCAAAACCGCTGTCATCCCATTGATACCTACCGGCGCAGTCCGACCTCAACGGGCAGGCGGGAAATATGCAACTGCCCCTCGCGAAAGGTCCAGCCATCGCCGGCCGCGTCGCGCCATGCCTTGCCGACAAGCGGGGGGCGATAGACCAGGCCGCCCGGAGG
Source organism: uncultured bacterium (assembly GCA_965233055.1). Taxonomy (GTDB): domain Bacteria; phylum Pseudomonadota; class Gammaproteobacteria; order Burkholderiales; family Burkholderiaceae_D; genus Telluria_A. The sequence continues at coordinate 14,561 of CBDDRJ010000140.1, read as the reverse complement.
CACCGCCAAGCCGCCATCTACACGCAAGCTCAACCCGGTTCCGCCGGCGCTGAGCGCAAACGTCAGCGGCCCATAGGTCGTTCGCATGCCCGTCACGGCCACACCTTTGCCAACCAGCCAAGCTGCCGGAATGCCACTGGCCAGCACCAGCTGTTGTGCGTGTTCATCTTCCCAGGCGTAGAGATCCAGCACGGAACGCAGGTAGTCCGACGATACCCATGCATGCGGCATGTCGCCGATGAAACGCTCCTTGCGGTACACGCGCCCGACCACTTCGCTCCACTGGTTCCATCCACGCGGCCGCAAATCGCGGTAGAAATAGGCCAGCGCTTGCTGCGCCCGGTCGCGCCAGCCCAGGCGTACAAAGCTGCCGACGACCCGCAACTCATAGGGCGTATAGTCTTCCCACGACTTGCCGCCGTCGCGGCGGATGGCGAACTGCTTCCAATAGCGCTCAAAGGTCGCCGCCAGTGCCGCCGGGGCGATGATGTCCGCTGCCTGCGCCGGGGCCAGTGCGATCGTGGTCGATGTTGCATCAAAGTCGCCCAATTCTGCCGCACCTGGGACAAACGCGATGCGGTGCTGCTTGATGGCGGCGGCAATCGAGTCCTTGAGGTTGGCCTGGAAAGCGTCGCGCCAGGCCGCATAACGCTGCGCCTGGTCGGCCGTGCCGGCCACCGCTGCCAGTGCCGCCGCGTCCTTGTAGCCGCGCAAGGCCCAAAAATCATCCCAGTATGAATGCATGGGTTTCGCCGAATAGCCTTCGTGGCTGATCGACGCCGGCATCAGGCCGTACAGTGCCGTGCCGCGTTGGGCCGGCCCTTGTTCGCTCTGGCGCAGTTGCTCCATATAGGCGATCGCCTGCTCCACGTGCGGCCACAGTCGCCGCAATTGCTGCAGGTCGCCGCTATGCCGGTAGAGCTGGGCAATGCCGAAAATAAGCTGGCCATGGCTGTCATTCTCCGGTACCGGGTCGCTGCCGCGCCGGTCCACGCAGCATGGCACTTTGCCATTGGCGAACTGGTAGGGCGCAAACCATTCGGTGAAGTCGCTCGCCACCTGCGGATGCCCGAGCCGCAACAGGCCCTCCCCCATCATCACGCCGTCGCGCACCCATGAGCGGGCGTACGAGCGGGTACCTGGCTGCAGCGCCGGCCCGGCACGCGACATCAGCATGTGGGCGAGCGCGCTGCGCATCACGTCAAACTGATATTGCTGCGATGGCGGCAGGCGCAGCTCGACACGGTTGAGCTTTTCGCGCCACTGGGCGGCCGCCAGCGCTTCCTGCACGGCGAAATAGTCGCCGGCTTGCGCCAGTGGCGCCAGTTCGCCCGTCAGCGCCAAGGCGATGACGACGGAGGCGCTGGCGCCCGGTGCGAGGTCGACCGGATACAGCAAGGCCCCTTCGGCCCGGCCGCCCGCGTCCGCCCGTTCGGTCCGGTCCGGCAACGGCGCGCCGCTGGCAAGCCTGGCGACGATATTGCCGCCATCGAAACCACTGGCCACGAAGCGGGCCGGCGTCGTCAGCGCCTGCAAGCCGGGCTGGCGGTTCACGCTCAGCGTATTGGCGCGCCAGTCCAGCTGCCAAATCGGGCTGACGCCACCCGTCGTATTGAGAAACTGCGATGGCGGATTGACTTGGTAAGGCCGCACGGCCAGCGCCAGTGTGCGCCTGAGGCGGCGTCCGCTCACATTGGAGACCGTATAGCGCGCCAGCACATGCGACTGCGCCGCCGTGCCGGTCGCAAAGGCTGCCACTTCGAGCAGCAGGTCCTGGTGCCGCCACGTCACGCGCGGCATCGGCAGATACCCTTCGGGCAAGGATTGCCGGGCCTGCACATTGGCCCAGCTGACCAGGCCATGCTCGCCCACGATCAACGGCTCGACCGAAAATCCGCCGGGGCGCGACTCGATCGCACCATCTTCGCCGATCAGGCCGGTGACCGGACCACCATCGATGCCGAGCAGGGTCCAGTAGGTCTGCTGGCCAAGGTAGGCACGCGGATAGTGACCGCGCGGCGCGGCGCGCGCCACCGCGCGCATGAAATCATTCGGGGTCGCGGCAAACTCAATCGGCTTGATATCGATCTCGCTCAGCGCAAAGACTGCCTGCTGGCCCGGCTCGAGCTGCAGGCGCAGGAAGCGGCTGTCCGACTCTGGCAGATCGAGCCAGTCGCTGCCGCCGTCACCGTCGTCGACGCGGCGCACCGTGCGCCACTGGCGGCCGTCGTCGGACAGCTGTACCTGGTAACGCTGCGCATGCCGCCCAGCGGCCCAGTGCAGCACCAGTCCGCCGAATTCGCGCTGGTAGCCGAAGTCCAGGGTCAACCATTGCGGCGCACCGGCAACGGTGCGCCATGCCGTGCCGCGGCGGCCGTCGATGGCCAGGCGCGCCGCGCCGCTGCTGGCCTGGGCCCGCGGCGCGGCCGGCGGCAGCACGGATGCGCCCATTGTCTGCAGCTGCAAGTCGTCAAAGCACAGCGTGCCGCTGCCGCCCCCCTTGCCCGCCGCCACCACCAGCTCGAGCGACGCCGTCGTGCGCAACTGGCGGTCGGCGCTGGGTCCCCAGGCAAAGCTGAGGTGGCGCTGCTTGATCACCATGCCAGTCCACTCGGGCGAAGGGACGAAATCGGTTCGATTCTGCCACCACACGTTCTCGCCTGATCGATCGACCAGCTTGAGCTGAAAGTGGTTGGCCGCCCCCGTGCCGCGTACCTGGAGGCGCAGCGCGAACTGCGCGGGGAAGGTGAGCGGCAGAGTGCGGGTGGCGGCGGCGTAGCCCGATACGCCGTTGAAATCGTAGTCGATGCACATCGCCCCCGCCTCGGCGCGCAGGGTGGCCTTGACCTGGTCGGTAGACTGGATGCGCCACGGCGCCAGGCTGGCAAAGTCGTCGAGCAAACGCTCGCCGGCGTCGCCCGCCAGCACCGCCGGCGAGCACAGCAGCAATGCGGCCATGCGCATCACGGCCCGCGTCAACCAATGCCTCATTTGACGCTCCCCATCAACAGCCCCTTGATGTAGAAGCGCTGCAAGCTGAAGAACAGCAATAGCACCGGCAGCACCGTCACCACAGCGCCGGCCATCATCAACTCATTGTCTTGCACATGCTCGCGCGACAGCGCCGATAGCGCCACTGGCAATGTATGCAAGGCGCTGTCGGTGAGTACGATCAATGGCCACATGAAATCGTTCCAGCTGCCCAGGAAGGTGAAGATCGCCAGCGTTGCCAGCACCGGCTTGAGGATAGGCAGCACGATGCGCACGAAGATGCGCAGCTCGCCGGCGCCGTCCATGCGCGCCGCTTCCAGCAGTTCGTCGGGAATGGTCAATGCATACTGGCGCACGAGGAAGATCCCGACCACGCTGGCCATGCCCGGTACCAGTACGCCGGCATAGGTATTGACCAGGCCCATACTCTTGAGCATCAGAAACAGCGGCAGCATTGCCACCTGGGCCGGGATCACTAGCGCGCCGAGCAAGGTGGCGAAGATCCGGTCGCGGCCGCGAAAGCGCAGCTTGGCAAATGCGTAGCCGGCCGCCACATTGAACAGCAGCGCCAGCGCGGTGGTCAGCGTCGCCAGCAGCAAGCTGTTGAGGAAATACTGGCCCATGCCGGCACGGGTAAACAGTTCCTCGTAGCTGGCCAGGCTGGCGTGGGCCGGCAACAGCGGCGGCGGGAAATTGGCCGACTCGCCGCGCGCCATGAATGACACCGACACCATCCACGCCAGCGGCGCCAGGGTCAGGCCCGAGATCGCCAGCAACAGCAGGTTGACGATGGCGCGCTGGGTTGGCAGCCCCCAGCCGGCCGTGCGGTTCATGCGCCCTCCTTGCGGCCGGCCGCATACAGCAGGCCCTTGGTCAGCGCTGCCATGATCAGGAACAGGATGAAGGCCACTGCCGACGCCGAGCCCAGGTTCCACCACTTGAAGCCCTGGTCGTACATCAGGTACAGCACGCTGTACGTGCTTTGCAGCGGGCCGCCTTCGGTCATCACATACGGTTCGGCGAACATCTGGAAGTAGCCGGCCAGCGTCAGAATGCCCGTCATCAGCAGGGTCGGCCCCAGCATCGCCAGCGTGATGAAGCGGAACTGCTGCCAGTGCGAAGCGCCGTCGATGCGGGCCGCCTCATACAAGTCGTCCGGGATGCTTTGCAGTGCAGCGAGGAAGATGATCATGTTGTAGCCAAAGTTTTTCCAGACGGCGAACAGGATAATGGTCGGCATCGCCCAGTGCGGATCGCCCAGCCAGTCGACCGGATCGATGCCGGCCAGGCCCAGCAGGTAGTTCAGCATGCCGTACTTGGTATGCAACAGGTAGCGCCAGATCACGGCGACCGCCACCACCGTCGTCACCACCGGTGCGAACATGGCGGTGCGAAACCACGGTTTGGCCAGCGCCAGCTTCGAATGGAGCAGCATGGCGCTCGCCAGCGACACGCACATCGACAGTGGCACCCCGACCAGCACGAAGTAGCAGGTGTTGCCGAGCGATTTCCAGAACAGCGGCAACTGCAGGATCTCGACATAGTTGCGCAGGCCGACGAAGCGCAGGTTGCGCAAGTCGGCCAATGCATACAAATCGAAATCGGTCAGGCTCAATACCAGGCTGGCCCCGACCGGCAGCGCGAAAAACAGCGCGATGACCAGCAGCGCCGGGCCGGCGAACAGCCAGGCGGCCAGCTGGCGCGTCATGGCACGCTCCGCTGCGGCTGGCGCGCCAGCATCGAGCGTCGCTTGTCGAGCCAGCCGTCGACGGTGGCGTCCAGTTCAGCCTGCAAGGCGGCAGTGCCGGCGCGATCGCCCTGGCGCTGTGCGTGCACGGCCTTGGCTGCGGTCAGCTGCATTTCGTTGACGATGCGCTCCCATTGCGGCACCATCGGCGCGGCCCTGACCCGCTCGAGCTGCTCGCGGAATGCGCGCGCGTGGACATCAAACGCCAGCGCCGGGTCGCGCCACACGCTGCGGCGCGGCGGCAGGTTGCCCGTCATGGCGTGGAACTGCAACTGCACATCGGCGCGCGACAGGTAGCTGATCAGGGCCCACGCCGCCGCCTTGTGGCGCGAATGCTTGAATATGACCAGGCTGGCGCCGCCGGCGGTGGACGCGCCCGGTCCGGTCGGGCCCGGCAACGGCGCGGTCATCCACGCGCTGCGCAGCGGGGCCGGCATGCGGCGGCTGAATTCGCCGATATTCCACGGGCCGGAAATATAGAACACGAAACTGCCCTTGGCGAATTCATCCCAGGTATTGGCGACCTGGCTCTTGTTGAGCTGGCTCGCATAGCCCTGCGCAAAAATATCCGTATAAAAGCGCAGGCTGGTGGTGAAACCGGGCCCGCGGAAATTGCCATAACGGCCGCCGTCGCGCAGCGGCGATCCGTCCTGCTGCAAGGTCAGCGCCAGCAGCGGTTCGAATTCGTCGACCGGCAGCAAGATGCCCTTGCGCCGTCCCTGCCAGGTGCGGTCGATGGCGGCGAACATGCGGCGCCATTCGGCCCAGTCGCGCGGCGGGTGGTCAAAGCCGGCCTGGGCCAGCAGGTCGCGCCGGTAGAACAGCAAGCGGGTGTCGACATACCACGGCAGGCCGTACAACTGGCCGTCGAGCCGGTTGGTGTCGAGCACGCCGGCAAAGTAGTCGTCCAGCGGAACCGCTTGCACCGTGCGCGCATAGGCGTCGAGCGGCTCGAGCGCCTGCAGCGTGGCCATCTCCGGCAGCCACGAGTTGCCCAGCTGGGCCATGTCGGGCAGGGCGTCGCCGGCATAGGCGGTCAGCAGCTTTTCATGCGCAGCAGTCCACGGCAGTTGCTCGATCCTGACTTTGATGCCGGGGTGGGTGCGCTCGAACTCGGGCAGCAGCCTGGCGACGAATTCGCCCTCGCTGCCCATGGTCCAGAACACCAGCTCGGTGGCGCGCGGCTGGCACGACGCCAGCAGCGCGGCCGCGCCGGCCACGCACAATGCCATCAGCGCGCGGGCAGCCTTATGCACCGGGGCATCCTGCCTGGCCCGCCGGGCAGGCCTTGGCCCGCAGCCAGCCGCCGCTGAAGCCGGCCCGCTGCAAACCGCGCACGATATACGGATTCTTGCGCATCGTGCGCCACACCAGCTCGTCGCGGTAGTTGGCGATCATGGCCAGGATCGGCCCCTGGTCGATGCCGATATAGTCGCTGGCGACCCAGCCGTGGCCGGCAATGACGCGGCCATCGCTCAGGCGCGCCTTGCTGTCGGTGAAGCTCGGATTGAAGGCATCGAGGAAGCCGTACTGCGCGTAGATGGTGCTGCCGTAGTCGCGGTGCATGGCCTGGGCGGCGGGGATCACGATCTCGGGCGCGAACGGCAACGCGCCCAGTGCGGCGGTGGGGGCAATGGTGCCGTCGTCGAAATGCTGCCGGGCCCCTGCGCCGCGCGCCGAATAGTCGCGGAAGCAGCGGCGCTTGCCGGCATGGTCGGTATTGACCATGGTGCCCGGCCCGTCGCTGGCGGTCAGGCCCCAGATGTCGGCGCCATAGCCTTTCCATTGGCCGGGATTGACCTGCGCATAGCTGCGCTGGGCATAGGTGGCGCGCCGGCTGTTCTCGAAATAGTCGATTCCCTTGCCGCGCATGTAGTCGTCCTGGATGCCGCGGAAATCGATCCACACATGCGAGTACTGGTGCCCGAACAGCGGCGCGAATCCAAGGTGTTCATAACCCATGAAGCTGCCCCAGTGTGTTGCATAGCTGCGGGTCCACGCCTGCCACGCCTGCGGTGCGATCGCTTGTGCGGGCGGTGCGCCCAGCGCCAGGATATACACCAGCATCGCTTCATTGTAGCCCTGCCAGTCGTGGGGAATGAAGCCGCTTTCGGGATGGAAGCCCATGCTGATGAGCGAGGTGCGGCGCTGCGCCCATTTCCAGTCGACGCGGGCGTAGATGGCGTCGACCATGGCGCGGATGTCCGCCTCCTGCTGGTCAGTGCCGTCGAAATAGGACTGGACGAACAGCATGCCGGCCAGCAGCAGACTGGTGTCGACGGTCGACAGTTCGGTGCGGTCCTGGCGCTGGCCCTTCCTGGCGTCGAGGAAATGGTAGAAGAATCCCTTGTAGCCGGTCATGCCGCGCGGCTGCACGCCTTGCGGCGCATCGCGGAAAAAACGCAGGGTGGCGGCGACCCGCTCGCGCGCCTGTGCGCGGCTGATGTAGCCGCGTTCGACGCCGACCGGGTAGGCGGTCAGCGCGAAGCCGATGGCCGCAATGCTGGCAAAGGTCTTGTCGGGGTTCGGGTAACGGTCCGGCGTCATGCCGTTGACCGGGTTGGTGGTGTTCCAGAAGTAGTCGAAGGCGCGCCGCTCGATGTCGTCGAACAGCGGCGGCAGGGCCGGCTTGGTCGGCGCCGGCAGCGTGGCGCGCACGGTCAGCGCATTCTGCGGCAGCGGGCTGGCGGTACAGGCAGCCATCGGCGGCGCGGCGTGGACGGCGCCGGCCCATGCCAGCAGCGCGGCGCATAGCAGGTGGAACGGGAATCGCGGTGTGCTCATGGTGTCATCAAGTTGAGGGGAATCTCAAAAAAACCTTTGGCGCCGGAGGCGAAACAAGCCCGGCGCCAAAGGCAAGAGGGTCAAAACGCGTAACGCAGGCTGAACTTCACGGTCCGCATCGGTCCGGCAATGGCGTTCGGCTTGCCCAGGTTGGCATTGTCGCCGCCAAGCGCGTTCTGCGGATTGCCAGGGCCACCGACCCAGTCGTCGGCGCCGCCGTAGTTGATGGTATTGAGCAGGTTGGCCACATCGAGGCGCAACACGACCTTGCCGAAGCCGGTGCCGATGTCCTTGGCCAGGCCCATGTCGAGCTGGCGGAACGAGGTGCCATCGCCCTCGGCCGACTTGCAGGTGTCCCAGCCTTTCGAGCAGTCGGTGTAGCGGTGCGGCAGGCCCGAGCCGAGCGTCAGTTTGGCCGACACCATCATGCCCCATGGCAGCAGGCGGTCCGAGAAGCCGGACGCGACGACGCGATGGCGTTCGACATCCTTGGACGGGTTCCAGCCCGACGTCGAGCGGCCATAGGTCCAGTTGAAGATGTCGTTGGTCCATTCCTTGTTGGTGGTCTGGCCGTCGCTGAAAGTGTAGGTCAGGCCCGCGCTCCAGCCCGACGCGGCGCTGTAGGGCTTGTCCAGCTTGACATAGGCGGTGCTGGTCTTGGCCTGGGTGATGAAGTCGCCCAGGATCAGGGTGCCGAAGCCGGGCACCGATCCCCACAGCGGATCGATCGGACTCTGGGTGCCCCAGCCGCCCTGCGGGTCACGGTTGCCGCCGTACCAGTTGAACTGGTTCCTGCTGTGCGAATAGGTCAGGCCCAGTTCGCCGTTCCAGGCGCCCAGCGCCTGGCGCAGGCCAGCGCTGAACTGGTCGGTGTACGGCACCTTGTAGTCGGTTCGGATCATCCAGATTTCGCCGCCCGGTTGCAGGTTCTTTTGCAGTTCGTCCAACGCATGGTTGGACATCGTGCGGTCGTATGAACGGCCGATGCCGGCAAACAGCACCGATACACGGTCGCCGTCGATGTCATAGGACAAGCCCAGCCGCGGCGCGATTGCGCCCATGTACGGGCTGCGCTCGCCGTTGCTGATGTAGTCGCCGATCCTGACGCCACCCTTGGCCAGCGATTGGGCGTAGGTCTGGCCGGCCGGCGCGCCGCCGCGCGGGTCCTGCTTGTTGAAGATGGCGGTGCGGTCGGCCGGCGTCAGGTAGCCGTTGTTGAGCATGTTCGACTCGTAGTCCCAGCGCACGCCGGCATTGACTTCGAGCCGAGGCGTGACTTGCCAGTCGTCTTGGACGTACATGCCGAACTGGTTGTCGCGGTAGCGCACCGACACCGGCGCCAGCGCCTTGTCGACCTGGAAATAGTCGGCGCCGGCGGTGCCCGGCAGCAGGCCCGTGATCGGCTGGCCGGTGCTGTTGTGGAGCAGTTTGTAGAGCACGTCGACCGAGCGCGAAGTGCCGGCCAGCTCAATGTTGACCGCCTTCAATTTGGCGCCCATCTTGATGCTGTGGCCATCGATACCGTTGTAGCTCAGGTCGTCCTGCAGCAGCAGCGCGCTCTGGCGCCGGTCCTGCGCATCGGGCGAGCCGCCGGCCCACATCACTTCACGCTTGTCGACCACGCTGTTGGTGGGCGAGACGAAGTAGCGCAGCTGCGGGCTGCCGTCGGCCGAATGGGGATTGAAGCGGTACGACTCGTAGCCCACGCGCAGCTCGTTGAACACGGTGCCGCGGGTCCAGCTGTGGCGCAGGTCGAGCCGGTTCTCGTCGTTGACGCGCGACTTGTCGTTACCCGGCGCACTGAGCGTCGTATTTTCGGCGACCAAGTCATTCTCGCGCCGGATGCGTGCGCTCACTTCGAGGTGCTGCTCGGCATCGAGGACGATGTCCACCTTGCCGAACAACAGGTCTTCCTTGAACACCTGGTTGTGCGAGCCCTGCATGCCGTACAGGGTGCCGGCGACACCGGCACGCGGCAGCAGCGACGCGACGCCTGCCAGCCCGACATTGCGCGGAGTGGCGATCTGCTTGCCCTCGTAGGCCAGGAAGTAGTGGGCCTGGTCGGGCACGAAGGCGCCGCCGATGCTGATGCCGTACTGGTCCTGCTTGTAGTCGGCGCGATCGCTGCCGTTCTTGCGGTTGTCCTGCTCGAAAGGGCTGTAGGCCGTAAACGCCGAGCCGGTGTGGTCGGCAAACGCTTCGCCGTGCAAGGCGTTGCTGCCAGACTTGGTCACCGCCGTGATGGCGGCGCTGCTGACCTGGTCAAACTCGGCCTTGTAGTTTTGCGAAATAATCTTGTATTCAGCCAGCGCCGACTGAGGGAAAGGATTGCCGCGCGTCGCATCCATGCCGGCGATGCCACCGCGCAGGATGTAGTTCTTCTGGCTGACGCCGTCGATGAAGACATTGACGTTGTCCTGGTTCTGGGCGCCGCTTTGCATCTTGACCTGGCCGGTGGCCGGGTCAGTATCGAAACGCACGCCCGGAGCGAGGTCGGCAAAGGCGAGGAAGTTGCGCCCTATCTGCGGCAGGTTCTCGATCTGGCGGCGCGACACACCAGTGTTGACTTCGGAATTCTTGACGTTGAGGCGGCCGGCCGTGCCCAGCACCGTCACCACGATTGCCGCACCGCCGGCGGCGGCGCTGTCGCCCGTCAACGCCAGGTCGAGCGCTGCGGTCTGGCCCACCTCGACCGACACCAGGCTCTTTTTTTCCGTGCTGCCGGCCACATGCATCTGGTAGGTGCCAGGCACCAGGCCGACCAGGATGTAGCGGCCGTTGGCGTCGGTGGCGGCGCGGTACTGCACGCCGCTGGCCGTATTGATGGCGACAACGGCGGTGGCGGCCGTGACCGGCGCGCCGCTGCGGGTAATCTGGCCGCGGATCGTTGCCGAGCTGAGCTGGGCGAAGGCCGGCGCGCTGAACAGCATGCCGATCGTGATCGCCATGGCCAGGCGTTTGACTGTATTTTTATTTGACACTGTGTCTCCCCTATTGAGTAGGATAATATAATGAAAACGCTTACATTTTTGTGCGCATCAGAAAATTAGTTCGTGCGTGGTACAACCGGCGGTTCCTCCTCTTTGGTATCAGTGCAATCGGCTGCCGCAGGATCTGCGGATGACCAGTTCGGTGGGCAAGGCGACCGGGTCGCACGGCGGCGCCGGATCGTGTTCCAGGGTGGACAGCAGGCTCTGAAATGCCAGGCTGCCCAGTTCTGCAATCCGCACCCGTACCGTGGTCAACGGCGGATCGGTGAAGCGCGAGGTCGGGATATCGTCGAAGCCGACCACGGCGATATCGTGCGGCACCTTGATGCCGCCGTCGAGCAAGGTGGCCTGGCAGCAGATTGCCATCATGTCATTGGCGGCGAAGATGGCATCGGGCCGCTGCGCCGACGCCAGCAGTTCGCGCCCCACCCGCGCGCCGAACTCTTCGCTGAAATCGCCCTCCCACAACTGGATCGGCACGCCGGGCGCCAGCGTGGCCATCGCATCGCGGTAGGCGCGCAGGCGCTCCTGGGCTTCGAAGTTGTGGGCCGGCCCCGTGATCATCGCGATCTTGCGGTGTCCCTGGGCGATCAGGTGGCGCATCATGCTGTAGGCGCCGCCATAGTTATCGACGTTAAAGGATGGATAGCTGCGGTCGGCAACAAGCGTGTTCATCAGCACGGCCGGCAGCCCCAGCGGCAAACTGGCGGCCAGCGACCGGCTGTCCAGCCGTGGCGACATCACCAGCATGCCGTCGACCCGCCCGGCCATGGCCTGGATCGCCGCCACGGCTTCATTTACATCGTCGTGCGAACTCGACACGAGCAAGTGATAGCGCTTGCCGCGCGCGGCCAGGTCTATGCCGCGAATCAATTCGGAAAAGAATTCGCCGTGCAAATCCGGCAGCAGCACACCGATCGTCTCGGTGCGGCGCGTCATCAAGGAGCGCGCCGCATTCGACGGTACGAAGCGCATTGCGGCAGCAATCGCCTTGATCTTGGCGGCCGTCTCCGGGCGCACTTTCGGGTCGCCATTGAGCGCGCGCGACACTGTCGCGATCGATACCTTTGCCTTGTCGGCAACATCCTTGATGGTGGTCATGTCGGTCCACTTGCCTGAAACATCGTGTGCGCTGCGCGGGCCCATCCGCACGCTACGCTGGGCGCCAATGTAATCGCTTCCATTTCAAAAGTAAACAAGCGACCTAGCCATAAAACGGCATCGGCTCATTCAGCAGCTCGCCCCTGCTGGCGATGACCATCGAATAGTACTTGGCGCTTTCCTTCGGGGTACGCTGCTGGGTCTGGTAGTCGATGTGGACCAGGCCAAAGCGTTTGGAAAAACCCAGCGACCATTCCAGGTTGTCCATGAAGGACCAGGCGAAATAGCCACGCAGATTGACGCCCTGCTCAAGCGCGCCGTGCAGCGCGCGCAAATGCTGATACAGATAGCTGACCCGCAGCGGGTCGACCACTTTGCCGTTGTGGGCCTGCGGCGGATCGTAGAAGGCCGCCCCGTTCTCCGTCACGTATTGGGGAATGTCGCCGTAACGCTGCTTGACCCAGACGAGGATCTCGGTCAGGCCTTGCGGGAAAACTTCCCATCCGGTCTCCGAATAGGTCGCGCCGGCCTGCTTGACATAGGCGGCCTTGACCGGCCATGCCGCTTCGCAATGCTCGAACACGCCGCGCGTATAGTAATTGATGCCGACGAAATCGATCGGCTGCGCGATCAGCGCCATGTCTTCCTCAGGCCAGTTGGGCCATGCTTCGCCGAAAATCCCCACCAGCTCGTCGGGATACTTGCCCAGGAACACAGGGTCGAGGTACTGCCGGTTGAAATACGCGTCAGCACGCACCACGGCAGCCAGGTCCTCCGGCCTTTGGCTGGCGGCGTACTTTGGCTCCAGGTTGACCACGATGCCGATCTCGTGCTGGCCAACGGCGCGGTACGCCTGCACCGCCTTGCCATGCGCACGCAGCAGATTGTGGGAAGCAATCGGTGCTTCGAACAGGTTGCGGTGGCCGGGCGCCAGCGCGCCGTGCAGGTAGCCGCCATCGGTGACGACCCAAGGCTCATTGAGCGTGGCCCACAGCTTGACGCGGTCGTCGAGGCAGTTGAACATCACGGTCGCGTAATCGGCGAACCAGTCGGCGATGTCGCGGTTGAGCCAGCCGCCCTGGTCATCGAGCGCTGCCGGCAAGTCCCAGTGGAACAAGGTGGCGTTGGGCAGGATGCCATGCTCGAGCAGGGTGTCGACCAGCTTGTCATAGAACGCAATGCCCTTCTGGTTGACGGGGCCGCGCCCGGTCGGCATGATGCGCCCCCAGTTGATGCTGAAGCGATAGCCCTGCATGCCCATCTGCTTCATCAGTTCGATATCGGATGCGAAGCGGTTGTAGTGGTCGCACGCGATATCGCCGGTGTCGCCGTTGCTGACCATGCCCTTGGTGCGGGTGAAACGCTGCCAGATGCTGGCCCCGGCCCCGTCGGCCAGCGGCGAACCTTCGATCTGGTAGGCGGAGGTCGCGCTGCCCCAGATGAAATCGGCAGGAAATTGAATCTTCTCGGTCATGCTAGCGTGTCCTTTTTGGCGCGGAGGTGTTGAATTCAGTAAAATGTAAGCGTTTACATGATATATTTGAGAAAAATAAATGTCCACACTTATCTGCCAAATTAGCGGGCGCGAATGTGGGGCACCCCTTCATCCTCAGGAGACGCTGTGGCAATTGTTACCTTAGACCAAGTCCAAAAGACCTACGAAAATGGCCACTGCGCCGTCGCCAACGCCAGTTTCGAGATCCGCGACAAGGAATTGCTGGTGCTGGTGGGGCCGTCCGGCTGCGGCAAGTCGACGCTGCTGCGCATGATCGCCGGCCTTGAGCCGATCAGCGCGGGCACCATCGCCATCGACGGCAAGGTCGTCAACGATATCGACGCCAAGGACCGCGATATTGCCATGGTGTTCCAAAGTTACGCGCTGTATCCCCACATGACGGTCGGTGACAATTTGCGCTTTAGCCTGCAATTGCGCAAGCTGCCCGCGGCCGAGATCGAGGAGCGGGTCGCCACGACCGCCGCCATGCTTGGCCTGGGCGAGTTGATGCTGCGGCGGCCGGCCCAGCTATCGGGCGGGCAACGGCAACGGGTCGCGCTGGGCCGCGCACTGGTGCGCAAGCCGTCGGTATTCCTGCTCGACGAACCGCTGTCGAATCTCGATGCCAAGCTGCGCATGGCGATGCGCATCGAAATCGCGCGGCTGCACCGCCAGCTCGACACGACGATGGTCTATGTCACCCACGACCAGATCGAAGCGATGACCTTGGGGCAGCGCATCGTTGTCTTCCAGGGCGGACGGATCCAGCAGATCGATACACCGTTGCGTCTGTATGCCAAGCCGTGCAATGCATTCGTTGCCGGCTTCCTGGGCAGCCCCGCCATGAACTTCTTCCATGGCCGCCTGGTCGATGACACGGCCGGCCTTGCCCTCGATCTCGGCGCCGTGCGCCTGTCGCTCGATGCGAGCAGCGCGCTGGCGCCCCATATCGGGCAATCAGTCATCATGGGCGTGCGGCCGGAAGACCTATTGCTGGGCGATCAAAGAAAGCCAGGCCGCATCTACCGCACCGTCGAGGCTGGCTTGGAATCGGTTGAAGCGGTGGGGAATGAAGCGTTCCTGCACTTGCGCCTGGGCGGCCAGCAACTCGTCGCGCGCACGACGACGGAAGAACTCCCGGTCGCCGGCCAACAATTGACACTCTACTATGCGACGGACAAGCTACATTTCTTCGAGGACGATGGCGATTCACTACGCATTGACAGCGATCCAGATTAAGGGCGGCAGCGGCGCATCGATGTAACGCGCAGACGAAAAAAAACCGCCGGTGCAAGCACCAGCGGTTTTTCTCTTATAAAAGCCTGACGATAACCTACTTTCACACTGGTTGCAGCACTATCATCGGCGCAAAATCGTTTCACGGTCCTGTTCGGGATGGGAAGGGGTGGGACCGATTTGCTATGGTCATCAGGCATAACTTGTACGAGTATTC
>CBDDRJ010000139.1:0-26928 GCA_965233055.1 uncultured bacterium | reverse complement strand
CTCGACCAGATGATGGTGTCGATCTACCGCGCCAATCCGGATGCTTTCTTCGACAGCAATATGAACCGCCTCAAGTCCGGCCAGATCCTGGCCGTGCCCGATGCCGACACGATTACCGGCACCAATGATGCCGACGCCAAGCGCGTCGTGGTCGCCCATGCGGCCGACTTCAACGCCTACCGCAACAAGCTGGCCGGCCATGTCGCCACCAGCAAGCCGAGCAGTCGACCCGATACCACCGGCCAGAGCGCCAGCGGCAAGATCACCACCAAGGTCGAGGAGCGCCCGACGGCAGCGAATGAATCGCGCGACCAGCTCAAGCTGTCCAAGACCCTGTCCGCCGCCGGCGCCGAAGAAAAGATCGCCAAGGACCAGAAGCTGGCCGAAGCGACCGCCCGCGTCAAGGAGCTGGAAAAGAACGTCTCCGAGCTGGAGCGCCTGATGGAACTGCGCAACCAGGCGGCCCAGCCCAAAGCCAGCGCGCCGGTATCGGCGTCGGCCCTTGCATCGGCCCCGCTGCCGCCAGCGGCCTCCGCACCTGCGGCCAAGCCGGCGCCGAAGCCTGCTGCCAGCGCGCAGGCGGCCAAGCCAAAGCCACCGGCCAGGAAGGACGAGGGCATGGTTGGCATGCTGATGAACAACATCAACTACATCGCCGCTGCCGCCGGCGTCTTGTTGCTGGGCGGCCTGCTGGCGCTGCGCCGCAGGAAGGCTGCACCGAGAACGGCCGCTGCCGAGCCGAGCATCTTGGGCGAGCCAAGCACGCAGGCACCGGCCATGTTCGACGAAACCGGCGGCCAGAGTGTCGACACCAACAACAGCGTCTTCAATTCCAGCTTTGCCCCATCGGCCAGCCAGCTCGACACCAACGAAGTCGACCCGGTGGCGGAAGCCGATGTCTACATCGCCTACGGTCGCGACGCCCAGGCCGAGGAAATCCTCAAGGAAGCGCTGCGCACCCAGCCCGAACGCCTGCCAGTGCGCCTGAAGCTGCTCGAGATCTACGCCGCCCGCAAGGACCCGCGCGCGTTCGAAGCGCAGGCCAAGGAACTGAACCGCCTGACCAATGGCCAGGGCGACGAATGGGCCCAGGCCGCAGCGCTGGGCCTGACGATCGACCCGCACAATCCGCTCTATGCCGGGGCCGAAGCGCCAGCGGCCGCGCCGAGCGCCGAAGAGCAGGACCAGCAAGCCCTGCTCAGCGCCCAGCTCGACGAAGCCCAGAGCGTGGCCGAGGCCACCGCGATGGACCTCGACCTCGACCTGTCGGCCGATGCGACCGCCGTGCCGGAAGCGGCGCCAGCGCCGGCCGCGGTCGAAGACAATTCGCTCGACTTCGACCTCGGCGGCCTGGGCTTCGAGCCGATGACGCTCGACGAACCGAAGGCAGCGCCGGCACCAGCACCAGCCCCGGCACCGGCACCGGAGCCCGAACCGGAAGCGTCGTTCGACATGGACTTCGACCTGAACCTGGACGCCCGTGAGCCGGCCGCCGAGGCGGTGCCGGAACCGGCGCTGTCGGACTTCAGCCTCGACCTGGATCCACCGCCGGCAGCGGCACCGGCGCCCGCCGCGGCCGAAGACGACCTGTCGCTGGGCGACTTCGACCTGCCGACGACGCCAGAGCCGGCCGCCGTGCCCGATTCGCTGATGGACCTGGACGCGATGGACTTCGGCTTGCCGGCAGCCCCGGCCACGCCGGAGCCAAGCGAGCCGGACCTGTCGCTGGACGACTTTGCCTTGCCCGACATGGCTGCGCCAGCGCCAAGCGCACCGGCCCCGCAGGAATTCGACCTGTCCAGCCTCGACCTCGACCTGCCAGACGTAGCGCCGGCGCCGGCGCCAGCGCCTGAACTGGCGATGGACGCCGAGCCCGAAGAATCGCTGGCGACGCTGGCCGAGCCGGCCGAGCCGGCGGAGATGTCGGCCGTGCACATGGAGATGGAAACCAAGCTCGACCTGGCCATCGCCTATCAGGAAATCGGCGACAAGGAAGGTGCGCGCGAACTGGTCGACGAAGTGCTCAAGGACGGCAATGCCGAGCAGATCGCCAAGGCCAATGCGATGAAAGCGCTGCTGGGTTGAGGTGCCATTGAAGCGCATCGCTGTGGGCGTCCAGTACGACGGCAGCGCCTGGAATGGCTACCAGAAGCAGCTTGACCGGCATACGGTGCAGGACCAGCTCGAAATGGCGCTGGAGAAGTTCGCCCGCGTCCCGCTGGCGACCACTTGCGCCGGCCGCACCGACGCCGGCGTGCACGCGCTGGAACAGGTGGTCCACTTCGACACCGATCTTGCGCGTCCGCCCCAGTCCTGGGTGCGCGGCGTCAATACCTTCCTGCCCGATTCGATCGCGCTGCGCTGGTCGTGCGAACTGCCGGATGGTGCCGAGCTCGACTTCCACGCGCGCTTCGCGGCCCGCTCGCGCACCTACCAGTACGTCCTGTACAACAACCCGATCCGCTCGCCGCTGACGGTCGGCCGGGCCGGCTGGAGCTTCCGCCCGCTCGACGTCGACAAGATGCGTGAGGCGGCTGCCTGCCTGGTCGGCACCCACGACTTTTCCGCCTTCCGCTCGTCGCAGTGCCAGGCCAAGACCCCGGTCAAACAGTTGCACGAGCTGACCATCGAGCGCCATGGCGACACCGTCATCTTCACCGTGCGCGCCAGCGCCTTCCTGCACCACATGGTGCGCAACCTGGTCGGCTCGCTGGTCTACGTCGGCATCGGCCGCGAACCGCCGCAGTGGCTGGCCGGCGTGCTGGCCTCGAAGGAGCGCCGGCTGGCCGCGCCCACCTTCATGCCCGATGGCCTGTATTTCGCCAGAGTGGAGTACGATGCCAAGTGGGGCCTGCCGCAGGAATCGAACCTGTCGCCCCCCTGGTTCTGAAAGCCCACATGATCCGCACCCGTATCAAGATTTGCGGGCTGACCCGCCCCGAAGACGTGCAAGCTGCCGTGGCAGCGGGCGCCGACGCGCTCGGCTTCGTGTTCTACGAGGCCAGCCCGCGCCATGTCAGCCCGGCCCGGGCGGCCGCCCTGATGGCCGGCCTGCCGCCGATGGTCACCACGGTCGGCCTGTTCGTCAACGCCAGCGCCAGCGAGGTGGCGGAAGCCGTGTGCGTGGCGCCGGTGTCGCTGCTGCAGTTCCACGGCGATGAGACGCCCCAGCAGTGCGCCGACGCGGCCAAGGCGGCCGACCGGCCTTTCCTGCGCGCATTCCGGGTCAAACCCGACACAAGCTTTGATGAACTGCTAGAATATGAACGCATATACCGCGCCGCCAGCCCCTGGTTCTCGAGCCTGTTGCTCGACACCTATGTGGATGCCTACGGTGGCGCCGGAAAGGTTTTCGATTGGTCTCTCATCCCAAAAGAACTCGCGCCTCGGGTCGTTTTAAGTGGTGGCTTGAGCGTAAACAACGCGACTGACGCGGTGGGTCGCGTTCGCCCCTATGCGGTCGACATCAGCAGTGGTGTCGAGCTCAGCAAGGGGATCAAGGACGCTGCCAAGATCGCCGCGTTTACGGCCGCGGTCAGGGCAGCCGATGCCGAAACATAGAGGCGTGTCAGCATGGGCAGGGCAAGGCACGGCGACGCAGGCAGTGCTGGTGCACGGCAAGGCGGCGTAAGGCAGCCATGGCCATGCTGACCCGCCTCCCACAGTGAGAACCACCATGACAACGAAAGACCCCGGCAGCAGCGCTGCCCCCCTGTTTCACACCACCGACTATCAACTGCCCGATGCCAGAGGCCATTTCGGCCCGTATGGCGGCTCCTTCGTGGCCGAAACCCTGAGCTTTGCGCTGGCCGAGCTGAAGGATGCGTATGCGCGCTACAGCCAGGATGCCGAGTTCCTCGAGGAATTCCGCTACGAGCTCAAGCACTTCGTCGGCCGCCCATCGCCGGTCTACCACGCCAAGCGCTGGTCGCAGCAGGCCGGCGGCGCGCAGATTTTCTTCAAGCGCGAAGACCTGAACCACACCGGCGCACACAAGATCAACAACGTCATCGGCCAGGCCCTGCTGGCGCGCCGCATGGGCAAGCCGCGCATCATCGCCGAAACGGGGGCCGGCCAGCACGGCGTGGCCACCGCCACCATCTGCGCCCGCTTCGGCTTGGAGTGTGTGGTGTATATGGGCAAAGAGGACGTCAAGCGCCAGGCCCAGAACGTCTACCGCATGAAGCTGCTCGGCGCCACCGTGGTGCCGGTCGAATCTGGCTCCAAGACGCTCAAGGACGCGCTCAACGAAGCCATGCGCGACTGGGTCACCAATATCGAAAACACCTTCTACATCATCGGCACCGTGGCCGGCCCGCACCCGTATCCGATGATGGTGCGCGACTTCCAGTCCGTGATCGGCGAAGAGTGCCTGCAGCAGATGCCCGAAATGACGGGCCGCCAGCCCGACCATGTGGTCGCCTGCATCGGCGGCGGCTCCAACGCGATGGGCATCTTCTACCCGTATATCGACCACAAGGACGTGAAGCTGATCGGCGTCGAAGCGGCCGGCGAGGGGCTCGAGACGGGCAAGCACGCGGCCTCGCTGACCAAGGGCTTCCCCGGCGTCCTGCATGGCAACCGCACCTACCTGCTGCAGGACGCCAATGGCCAGATCATCGAAACCCATTCGGTCTCGGCCGGCCTCGACTACCCGGGCGTGGGGCCCGAACATGCCTGGCTCAAGGACAGCGGGCGGGCCACGTACGTGTCAATCACCGACGACGAGGCGCTGGCCGCCTTCCACGACTGCTGCCATATCGAAGGCATCATCCCGGCGCTGGAGTCGTCGCATGCGCTGGCCTATGCGGCCAAGCTGGCGGCCACGCTGCCCAAAGAGCAGTCCATCCTGGTCAACCTGTCGGGCCGTGGCGACAAGGACATGCACACCGTTGCAGAAAAAATGGGGTTGTCATGGTAAGCCGCATCGCTCCAACCTTTGCCGCCCTCAAGGAGCAGGGCAAGACGGGCCTCGTCACCTTCATCACGGCGGGCGACCCTGGCCCCGAACTGACGGTGCCGCTGATGCACGCGATGGTGGCCGGCGGCGCCGACATCATCGAGCTGGGCGTGCCGTTCTCCGACCCGATGGCCGAAGGGCCGGTGATCCAGCGGGCCTGCGAGCGCGCGCTCAAGTTCGGCGTCAGCATCCATGACGTGTTCGGCTATGTGCGCGAGTTCCGCAAAACGAACGGGACCACGCCGGTGGTGCTGATGGGCTATGCCAACCCGATCGAGCGGATCGGGCCGGCCGCCTTCATCGAGGCCGCGCGCGACGCCGGTGCCGACGGCGCCATCGTCGTCGACTACCCGCCGGAGGAATGCGAGCAGTTCGCCACCGATATGCGGGCCAATGGCCTGGACCTGATCTTCCTGCTGGCGCCGACCTCGACCGAGGAACGCATCCGCCAGGTGGCGCGCCATGGCAGCGGTTTCAGCTACTACGTGTCGCTCAAGGGCGTCACGGGGGCAGGGCATATCGACCCGGCCGATGTAGCGGCCAAGCTGGCACCGGTACGGCGCCATGTGAGCCTGCCGATCGGAGTCGGGTTCGGCATCCGCGATGCGGCCACCGCCAGGGCAGTGGCGTCGGTGGCCGATGCCGTCGTCATCGGCAGCCGCATTATCGAGGAAATCGAGAAGTCGGCGCCGGCGCAGGCACCGGCGGCGGTGCAGGCTTTCGTCGCCGGCATCCGCCAGGCCCTCGACGCATAAACCCGCAACGACCGAGTGGGCAGGTCCCCGCACGAAGCACCTGTGTGCCAGGTGTGGTGACCGGCTTACCCACCCTGCCACCGCGACGGCGCCAAGGTGGTCTGATACCGCGTGGGTTGCAAGCAACCCACTGATACCGCGTGGGCACGCAGTGCCCACCCTACGTAGGGTGGGCGGGACCGCCGAGGGCTGCGTGCCCACGCGGCGGTTAGCCGTCGATCACGGCCAGCAGGTATTCGAGGCCAACGGGTTTGATGCAATGCGCATCGAACCCGCTCTCCAGCGCCCGCTTGCGGTCCTGTTCCGTCCCATAACCCGTCAGCGCCACCATCTTGATTGCGGCAAAGCGCGGGTCGCTGCGCAGCCGCTGCGCCAGCTCATACCCATCCATGCCGGGCAGCCCGATATCGAGCACCGCTATGTCCGGCGTGAACTGCTCCACCAGCGCCAGCGCACTGGCCCCGTCCAGTGCGGTACGTACCGTGAAGCCGGCCGCTTCTTTCATCAGGCTGGCCAGCATTTCGGCGGCATCGGCGTTGTCGTCGACGATCAGCACGCACCGCCCGGGCCCGGCCTTGGCCGGCGCGCCGGTCAACAGCTTGGCCGGCAGGGCCGGCGGCGCCGTCGACAACGGCAGGCGCACGGTGAACGTGCTGCCGCAGCCCGGCCCGCCGCTGTCGGCGCTGATGCTGCCTTCATGCAGCAGCACCAGGTTCTTGACGATGGCCAGGCCCAGGCCCAGGCCGCCATTGCGGCGGTCGATACTTTGCTCGCCCTGCGCAAACAGGTCGAAGAGATGCGGCAGCAGTACCGGTGAAATGCCGCAGCCGGCATCCGTCACTTCGATCACGGCGAACCCGCCGCTGACGTCGATATGCAGCGCGATCCGGTCGTCGCTGCGGGTGAACTTGGCAGCATTGCCCAGCAGGTTGGTCAGCACCTGCACCAGCCGCACCGCGTCGCCATAGACATAGACCGGCGTCGAAGGCAGGCGCACTTCGAGCGGGCAGGCGCGCTTGTCGAACACCGGCTGCATCAGCTCGAGCGCCCGGCTGGCGACGGCTTTCAACTCGATCCGGCTGCGGCGCAGTTCGAGCTTGCCGCCGCTGATGCGCGCCACGTCGAGCAGGTCGTCGACCAGGCGCGACAGATGGGCCACCTGGCGTTCGATGATGTGGCGTTCGCGCGCATCGATGCCCTTGTTGCGCGCCTCCATGATCTCGAGCGCGCTGATGATCGGCGCCAGCGGATTGCGCAGCTCATGCCCCAGCATTGCCATGAACTGGTCCTTGACGCGGTTGGCCCGTTCGGCCTGGTTGCGCGCTTCCTGCGCATCGGCCAGCAAGGCCTGGCGCTCCGCCTCGCTGGCGGCGTGCTGGTGCATCGCCGTTTGCAGCGCGTTGCCCACTTCGCGCGCCTCCGGGATATTGATCTGGGGGACCGTGAACGACTCACCCCGGCCCAGCGCCAGCGCGGCGCGGCGCAGCGCCTCGATCGGGCGGTTGATCGAGCGGGCCACCACCAGGGCGCCGATGACGCCGAGCACCAGCGAAATGAGGATGCCGCTGCCGTAGGCGGCCAGCGAGCGGTAGCCGGCCGTGTCGATGGTGGCCACCGGCACCCCGACCGCCACCGACCAGTCGCTGCCGTGCAGGCGCGAGAATGCCGTATAGACCTTGTTTCCCTCCAGGACTTCGGTCTCGCCGAATCCTTCGTGGTCGCCGCTGGCCATCAGGCGCGCCAGGCTGGGGGCGGCCCGGCCGCCCAGGAAATTCTCATGGGAGCGCGAACGCGCCACGCGCGCGCCTTTGCCGTCGAACACGGACACCACCCAGTCTTGCGGTACCCGCTGGCGCTCGATGATGTCGAGGATCGCTTGCGGCTTGATGACGGCAGTCAGCACAAAGTGCAGCTGGCCCTGGCGCACCACCGGCACCCTGATCGGGATGCCGAAGGCGCCGCTGGGGCCGCGCGCCAGGAAGCCGACCACCGGCATCCGGGTCCGGACAGTACGCATGAAACTGTCGCGCTCGGCAATTCTCTGGACTCCGGGGCCGACGCCCTGGTTGGCGTTGAACAGCACCGTGCCATCCGGATCGAGCATGATCACGGTCAGCCAGTTCGGCTGGGCCTTGGCCATGCGCTGGGCGCTTTGGTAGAACTCGGCGGCATTGGCGGTGTCGAGCGTGGCCGACGAGGCGAACGCTTCGAGCACCGAGCCGGTGCGCTTCAATTCGGCATCGACGGCGGTGGCCAGCGCACGGGTGATTTCAAGGGTGGCGCGCTCGGCCTGGGCACGCTGCTGCTGGACCAGGCCGACCACGCCGATGCCGGACATGATTGCAAGCGGAACGATGCCCGCCATGGCGAGCAGGAACAGCCTACGGCCTAGTGGAAGTTGTCGCATGGACTCCAGTTGTGCCAGGAACGGGGGGCGGCGCACAGCCGGCCATCGAATCGCCCGGCCAAACCTTCGTTCGTATTATAGTGAATATCCTGGAGCTGTCACTCTTATTGGAATGAGGGAATAGTTGCACTGAATGCAATTTTTTGGCCGTAACATCGACATTCGGCCCCCGACCAGTTAGACTACCGCCACTAATTTGCTGCAGAAGGAGAATGTATGAGTTGGCTAGAAAAACTGCTGCCCCCCCGGATCCAGCGTTCCGATGCTGCCTCGCGCAAGACGATGCCAGAGGGCCTGTGGGTCAAATGCCCGTCCTGTGAAGCCGTTCTCTACCGTACCGACCTCGAGGGCAATCTGCACGTTTGCCCGAAATGCGACCACCACATGCGCATCCGCGCCCGCGAGCGCCTCGACAGCCTGCTCGACGCCGGCGGCCGCTATGAAATCGGCCAGGAAACGCTGCCGGTCGACACGCTCAAATTCAAAGACAGCAAAAAATACCCGGACCGCCTGAAGGCGGCGATGGAAGCGACCGGCGAGACCGACGCGCTGATCGTGCTCGGCGGCGCCATCATGAGTCTGCCATGCGTGGTGGCCTGCTTCGAATTCGAATTCATGGGCGGCTCGATGGGTTCGGTCGTCGGCGAGCGCTTCGTGCGCGGCGCCCAGGTCGCGCTGGAACAGAAAGTGCCGTTCATCTGCATCACCGCCACCGGCGGCGCCCGCATGCAGGAGGGCCTGCTGTCGCTGATGCAAATGGCCAAGACCACCGCGATGCTGACCAAGCTGTCGGAAAAGAAGCTGCCGTTCATCAGCGTGCTGACCGACCCGACGATGGGCGGCGTGTCGGCCTCGTTCGCCTTCATGGGCGACGTCGTCATCGCCGAACCGAAAGCGCTGATCGGCTTCGCCGGCCCGCGTGTGATCGAAAACACCGTGCGCGAAAAGCTGCCGGAAGGCTTCCAGCGCGCCGAGTTCCTGGTGCAAAAGGGCGCCGTCGACATGATCGTCGACCGCCGCAAGATGCGTGAAGAAATCGCCCGCCTGATGGCGCTGTTGCAGGACCAGGCTGCCGAAGTCGTTGCTTAGATCGAGTGGGTGGTAAGGAGATCGGCCAAGTACGGCCGATCCGTTTCGCAGGCGTGGAGCATTGCTCCACGCAACCCCTGCTGCACCACTCAGTGCCCACCATGAATTACCATGAACACCATGCTCCCCACCAGCCTTTCCGATTGGCTCGCGCTGCTTGAGTCGCGCCATGCCGAAGTCCACATCGACATGGGCCTGGACCGGGTGCGCGCCGTCAAGGAGCGCATGGGCCTGCAGTTCGCCTGTCCCGTCATCATGGTGGCCGGCACCAACGGCAAGGGCTCGACCTGCTCGATGCTCGAATCGGTGCTTGGGCGGGCCGGCTACAAGGTCGGTCTCTACATCAAGCCGCACTTCCTCGACTTCAACGAGCGCGCCCGCGTCAACGGCGAACTGGCTTCGAGCGAGTCGCTGGTGGCCAGCTTCAACGCCGTCGAACAGCAGCGCGGCGACACCGACCTGACCTACTTCGAATTCACCACGCTGGCCATCATGCACCTGCTGGCAGGCGCCGGCATGGACGTCGTCATCCTCGAAGTGGGCCTCGGCGGCCGGCTCGACGCCGTCAACGTCATCGACGCCGACGTCGCCATCGTCACCAGCATCGACATCGACCACACCGACTACCTGGGCGACACGCGCGACCAGATCGGCTTCGAAAAAGCCGGCATTTTCCGCGCGGGCAAAGCGGCGATCTGCAGCGACCCGGTGCCGCCGCAGACCCTGATCGACCATGCGGAGGCCATCGGCGCCGACCTGTGGCTGCTGGGGCGCGACTTCAATTACTCTGGCGACAAGCAGCAGTGGAACTACGGCGGGCGCAACCAGCGTCGCAATGCGCTGGCCTACCCGAGCCTGCGCGGCGCCAACCAGCTGCTCAATGCCTCGGCCGCGCTGGCCGCGCTCGAAGTGCTGAAGATGGAACTGCCGGTCGGCGCCCAGGAAGTGCGCACCGGCCTGGTGACGGTCGAACTGCCGGGCCGCTTCCAGGTGCTGCCGGGCCGTCCGACGACGGTGCTCGATGTCGCCCACAACCCGCACGCGGCTGCCGCGCTGGCCCAGAACCTGGGCAATATGGGGTTCCACCGCTTCACCTACGCCGTGTTCGGCATCATGCAGGACAAGGACATCGACGCCGTCATCGCCCCGATGGCCGGCGTGATCGACCACTGGTGCCTGGCGCCGCTGCCGTCGCCGCGGTCGGCGACGGCCGAGGATCTGGCCGCGCGCATTGCCAAATTGCCATTGGGCGACGCCAAACCGGACGAACGCAGCACCATTTGCTTCCCTGACCCGGCCGCCGCTTTTGCAAATGCGATGAGCCGGGCCGGGGAGAATGATAGAATTGTGGTCTTTGGATCTTTCCTGACCGTCGGCGCTGTGATGGCGGCGCGAAAGCCCCAGAATTCGAAACCCACTTAAAAAGTATACGCATGGGCTTGTTCTCGTTCTTCAGTAAAAACAAGCAAGACGCCGCTGGCGCAGACAGTGCTTTTTATTCCAACGCCGACGATGCCTCATTGACCGCGAAAGCCCGCTCCAAGCGCGCTCAATCGGCCGGGCGTGCAGCCAGCGACCCCGGATTGCCAGAAAAGAAACGCGCGCGCCGCCGCCTGGTCGGTGCCGTCGCGCTGGCGCTGGCCGTTGCGATCGGCCTGCCGATGGTGCTCGACTCCGAGCCGAAGCCGTTGGCCAGCGACATCGCGATCCAGATCCCGTCCAAGGACAAGCTGTCGCTGACCCCAGCGCTGTCGCCGGAAGCGGTCAACAATGCCGCCGTCAAGTCGGCCGCCACGGAAACCCAGGAACAAATCGAGAAAGCTGCGGCAGAGAAGGCCGCGCTGGACCAGGCCGCGCACGACGCGGCGCTTGCCGGGCAGGAAGCAAAGCCGGCGGACGCGAAGGCCGAACCGAAGCTGGAAGCCAAGCCTGAGCCGAAGGTCGAGCCTAAAGTTGACCTCAAGGCGGACTCCAGGTTGGTCGACGTCCCAAAAGAGAAACCAGCCGCCAAGGTGGCGGCTGACAAGCCGTCCGCCGCCAAAGCGGACGGCGACGATGCCGCGCGCGCGCTGGCTATCCTTGAAGGCAAGGCGGGCGACACCGCCGGTCCCAAGTTCATGATCAACGTCGTCGCGCTGGCCACGCCGGAGCGCATCGTTGAAGCACAGGAAAAACTCAAGGCCGCCGGCTTCAAGCCATCGACCCAGAAGGTGCCGACCGAAGCCGGCGAGCGCACCCGCGTGCGGGTCGGCCCGTTCGGCAAGGACGAAGCCGAGAAAGTGCGCGTGCGCCTCGGCAGGATGGGCTTTAACGCCGTCGCGGTCGTCCCAGCGTGACGGGTCGGCAGTGACGGTATTTGATTATGTAGTGATCATCATCCTGGCGTCATCGGTGGTGATCAGCCTGATGCGTGGACTGGTGCGCGAGATCCTGTCGCTGGCCAGCTGGGTGGTCGCCTTCGTCGTGGCCAATGCCTATGGTGCCGAGCTGGCCAGGCTGCTGCCGCCAGCGGTGCCGGGCGAAGTGGTGCGCACGATCGTCGCGTTCATCGCCCTGTTCATCGGCGTGCGCATCGTGATGGGCCTGTTCAGCATGGCGCTGGGTGCGCTGATGTCGGCGGCCGGGCTGGGCATCGTCGACCGCGGCCTGGGCGCCGTGTTCGGCTTGGCGCGTGGAATAATTTTTGTATTAGCAGCAGTTATCGTGTGCGGCATGACCGACATGCCACAGCAAGCTTACTGGAAGGATGCGCTGCTCTCGCCGATGGCAGAGCGCGTCGTCCGCATCGTCAAGCCCATGTTGCCAGAGAGCCTGGCACGCCACGTTCACTTTTAAAGATTTTAAAATCAGCAGCACCAGTCTCCAGGAGTACACCATGTGTGGCATCGTCGGCGTCGTATCGCAAAATTCCGTCAACCAGCTGTTATATGACGCGCTGCTGCTGTTGCAGCACCGCGGCCAGGACGCAGCAGGCATCGCAACCAATCACAGCAGCATGTTCTCGATGCACAAGGCCAATGGCCTGGTGCGCGACGTGTTCCGCACGCGCAATATGCGCAGCCTGCAGGGCAACTCGGGCATCGGCCATGTGCGCTATCCGACCGCCGGTTCCTCGTCCGAGGAAGAGGCGCAGCCGTTCTACGTCAACGCCCCGTTCGGCATCACGCTGGCCCACAACGGCAACCTGACCAACTGGGAACAGCTCAAGGTCGAGATGTTCAAGAACGACCGCCGCCACATCAACACCGATTCCGATTCCGAAGTGCTGCTCAATGTGCTGGCCCACGAAATCCAGGAAGCGACCAGCGGCTACTCGCTCGACCCGACCGCCGTGTTCAAGGCTGTTAGCGTGCTGCACCGCCGCGTGCGCGGTGCCTACGCCTGCGTGGCACAGATCGCCGGCCACGGCCTGCTTGCCTTCCGCGATCCGTTCGGCATCCGTCCACTGTGCCTTGGCATCAATGAAACCGACAGCGGCACCGAATACCTGGTGGCCAGCGAATCGGTGGCGCTCGAAGGCATGGGCTTCAAGTTCGAGCGTGACATCGCGCCGGGCGAAGCCATCTTCATCGACATCGACGGCAAGCTCCACGCGCAGCAGTGCGCCGACAACCCGACGCTCAACCCATGCGCGTTCGAATACGTCTACCTGGCCCGCCCTGACTCGATCATCGACGGCGCCTCGGTCTACGCGACCCGCCTGAAGATGGGCGAACACCTGGCCGAGAAGATCCGCAAGGAGTTCACCCACGGCGAAATCGACGTCGTCATGCCGATCCCGGACTCGTCGCGCCCGGCCGCGATCCAGCTGGCGCTCCAGCTGGGCATCGCCTACCGCGAAGGCTTCATCAAGAACCGCTACATCGGCCGTACCTTCATCATGCCGGGCCAGGCCGCACGCAAAAAATCGGTGCGCCAGAAGTTGAATGCGATCGCATCCGAGTTCAAGGACAAGGTCGTGCTGCTGGTCGACGACTCGATCGTGCGCGGCACCACCAGCCGCGAGATCGTGCAGATGGCACGCGAAGCGGGCGCCAAGAAAGTCATTTTCGCGTCGGCCGCACCGCCGGTGCTGTTCCCCAACGTGTACGGCATCGACATGCCGACCCGCGACGAGCTGATCGCCTACGGCCGCACCAATGAACAGATCTGCCACGAAATCACGGCGGACGCGCTGGTGTACCAGGACGTCGAGGCGCTCAAGCGTTCGATCTCGGATGTCAATCCGGTGCTGACGAACTTCGAAGCGTCGTGCTTCGACGGCGTCTACGTGACGGGCGACGTGACCCAGTCCTACCTCGACCGCCTGGAATATGCACGCCACAATCCGAAGGCCACGCTGGACGACCTGGTGCGCACCCAGCTGAACCTGAACCTGGCGACGACGGCAGAGTAATCCATGGGCGACACCAAGCACGGCTTCACCACCACCATCGTCCATAGCGACCGCCAGAAGACGATCGAGCAGGGCTCGCTGCACAAGCCGGTCCACCACTCGGTCGCCTTCGGGTACAAAGATGCGCGCCAGCTGGCCTTGGTCTTCCAGGGCAAGGAGCCTGGCTTCCGTTACGGCCGCCAGGGCAATCCGACCGTGTCGGCGCTCGAAGAAAAAATCACGCGCATGGAAGACGGCGTGGCGACCTTGTGTTTTGCCACCGGCATGGGCGCCATCGGCGCCGTGTTCCAGGCGCTGCTCAAGGCTGGCGACCATGTGGTGTCGTCGTCGTTTTTGTTCGGTAATACCAACAGCCTGTGGCAGACCGTCGCAGGGCAGGGCGTCGGTGTCGCCTTTGTCGACGCAACCGACGTCGCGCAGGTGGAAGCGGCGCTTACCCCGCAGACCCGGCTGGTGTTTGTCGAGACGATTGCCAACCCGCGCACGCAAGTGGCGGACCTGGCGCGCATCGGCAAGCTGTGCAAGGACCGCGGCATTTTGTATGTGGTCGATAACACAATGACCACGCCTTACCTGTTCCGCCCTAAAGCGGTGGGGGCGGGCCTCGTCATCAACGCGCTGACCAAGTCGATCTGCGGCCATGGCAATGCGCTGGGTGGCAGCCTGACCGATACCGGCGCCTTCGACTGGACGACCTACCCGAACATCGCGGCCAACTACAAGAAGCAGGCGCCGCTCCAGTGGGGCATGGCGCAGCTGCGCGCCAAGGGCTTGCGCGATTTTGGCGCGGCACTGGGGCCGGAGGCCGCGCACCATATTGCCATCGGCGCCGAAACGCTGGCGCTGCGCATGGAGCGCACCTGCGCCAATGCGATGGCGCTGGCCTCGATGCTCGAAGCCGATCCGCGCGTGGCGGCTGTGCACTACCCGGGCCTCGAGTCGCACGGGCAGCACGGCATCGCCAAGGACTTGTTCCGTTCGTTCGGTTCGCTGTTCAGTTTTGAGTTGAAGGACGGGATCGACTGCTTCGATTACCTGAACCGGCTCAAGATCGCGATCGCCGCAAGCAACCTGGGCGATAACCGTACCTTGGTGATTCCGGTCGCACACACCATCTTCTTCGAGATGGGGGCGGAGCGCCGTGCCAGCATGGGCATCGGTGAATCGCTGATCCGCGTGTCGGTCGGTATCGAAGACACAGTTGACCTGCTGGCCGACTTCAAGTCCGCGCTTGACGTCTGAATCACCATCAATGTGCGTCAGCGGCTACGCCGCTCGCACCATTGAGTCCTCGCAAACGAGGCAAATGCCAGAACGATAATCTCATTCTCTTCCATATGTATTCGCCCTGGTCGGCGATGAGGAGAGGACATGAGATTGCGTTCACATCGCGCCACACGCCTCGCATTGCTGGCCACTGCGCTACTAGCAACGATCCCGTTCGCACGCGCGGCAGACCATACCAGCGCAAATACCAAACGACAATTCGGACCGATCGATCGTGCAGTGCTCAAGGTCGTCCCGCCGCCCGAAGAATGGCGCTTTCAGCGAGGATTGCTTGAAAGCGATCTGCACGACTTTGCCTGCAATTACGAATTACTCGATGGAGATTCGACGGCGGCACTGCGCACACTTCTGAATCGAACCGAGTTCGCTGACGACAACGCGGCAGCCCCCGAGTTTGGCGTCCTCATTGGCATCTATCTGACGGCAATAGATGGCAGGGTGACCAAGCTGCTGCTGGGCCAAGCCATCGAAGACGGCAGAGCAAGGGGAACGATCGACGGCCGCCGCGTGGTCGCCTCAAGTCCGTTTGAACGCGACTTGCGCAAGCTGGTGGCAGCAATGGTGCCGCAAACGATACGCTATACCTGTGACGGCAAAGGACCTGAGAAATACTGATCCCAAAGGATCTTGCGTCCAGGTACACATCCATTGCCAGCCTGATGCTGGTGACCCTTTTGGGACGGGACAAAGCGCTTGCGCTTCACTGCCTTTGCTCCTGAAAGTGGAAACGGGGCCCAACAAGGCCCCGTCTTTGTAGCATTAGACGCTTTGGCCTAGTGCCAGGTGCGCATCAAGCCCACCGCCAGGCCTTCGATGGCGAACTCGTCGCCCGGGTTGACCTTGATGACCTTGAAATCCGGGTTCTCTGGATGCAGTTCGATCACCGAGCCGTTCTTGCGGTAAGTCTTGACGGTGACGTCGTCGCCGACGCGGGCCACGATGACCTGGCCGTTCTTGGCGCTGTCGACTTTTTTCACGGCCAGCAAGTCGCCGTCCATGATGCCGATGTCGCGCATCGATTCGCCGCGCACCTTGAGCAGGTAGTCCGGCTTGCTGGAGAACATGGCCGGGTCGACGCTGTAATTGGTTTCTACATGTTCGACCGCCAGGATCGGCGAGCCCGCTGCGACGCGGCCCACCAGCGGCAGAGACATCATCAGCGAGGCAGCCATCTGCGCCACCGAAGGCTGCTCGGCCGCGGCACCGAGCAGGCGGATGCCGCGCGAGGTGCCCGGCGAAATCTCGATGGCGCCCTTGCGCGCCAGCGCCTGCAGATGCTCTTCGGCTGCATTGGCTGACTTGAAGCCGAGCTCATTGGCGATCTCGGCGCGGGTCGGAGGGAAGCCGGTGTTCTCGATGGCCTCCTTGATGAGATTGAGGATTTGTTCCTGGCGCGGCGTGAGCTTGATCATCGGCTTGAGCATAAGTATGCTGTTGATTTCAACAGACTGTATTTTTGTACAGTATTCCTTCTAATGCAAGGAAAATCTCAGGAATTTGCCAAAAAAGCCACGCCGTCTTGCGCCAGGCGCGATCGAGGCCAGATAAGCGCAGTCCTTGCCTGCCCGGCCATTTATCGGTTATACTTGCGGGCTTTCCCCTTCCCACACTCGTCTTGACGCCGAGGTGGGCACTTGTTTAAACGCCCTTAAGGAGTTATGTATGCGTCATTATGAAATCGTTTTTATCGTCCACCCGGACCAAAGCGAGCAAGTCCCGGCGATGATCGAACGTTACAAGGCCAGCGTGACCACGCGCGGCGGTAATGTTCATCGCGTTGAAGACTGGGGCCGTCGCCAGATGGCTTACTCGATCCAGAAGCTGCCAAAGGCTCACTACATCTGCATGAATATCGAATGCGACAACGAAACTCTGACCGAGATCGAAACCGCCTTCAAATTCAATGATGCCGTTCTGCGCCACCTGACCGTGAAAATGAAGAAAGCGGAAACCGCTCCTTCGCCGATGATGAAATCGGTACAACGCGAAGACGCAGCCAAGAGCCACCGCGCAGAAGCTGCTCCTGCAGCTGCCGTTGCCGCCTAATTGAACAAGAACCAGAACTGCTGAAGTGAATCAACTTCAGATAGTGGCAGTAATCCTTGAGCGCGAAGTATTGCGCTACACCCCAGCCGGTGTACCGATCGTGGCAGCGAACCTGCTGCACCAGTCGGAACAGATGGAAGCAGGGGTGGCCCGGAAAATCGACTTTGAAATGCTGGCGGTCGCCGCCGGCGAGATTTCAGGAAGGTTTGCCCAGGCAGAGTTAGGCGCCGCTTACCAGTTCACGGGATTCTTGGCCAAGAAGAACCGCAACAGCAAAAGCCTGGTGTTTCACATCATTGATTTTGGTGCCGTCGCATAAAGCGGGCACTCATTTTAGATACTTAGGAGCCAAAAATGGCATTCGGTAAAAAATTCGACAAGAACAAGCTCAAGCTTAAAGAAAAGCGCAAACAACAGAACCCACTGTTCAAGCGTAAGAAATTCTGCCGCTTCACCGCAGCAAACGTGGAACAGGTCGACTACAAAGACGTCGACACGCTGAAAGACTTCGTCCAGGAAAACGGCAAGATCATGCCAGCACGCCTGACCGGCACCAAGGCGCACTACCAGCGCCAGGTTGACACCGCCATCAAGCGCGCCCGCTACCTCGCGCTGTTGCCATACACCGATCTGCACCACGCTTAATCGCGTCGCAGACCATTCTGGAGAGAACTATGCAAATCATTCTGTTGGAAAAAGTTGTTAACGTCGGCAACCTGGGCGATGTTGTTAAAGTCAAAGACGGTTACGCACGTAACTTCCTGATCCCGCAACGCAAAGCCCGTCGCGCCACCACCGCAGCCGTGGCTGAATTCGAAGTCAAGCGCGCCGAACTGGAAAAAGCAGCTGCTGCCAAGCTGGCCGCTTGCCAAGCCCAGGGCGAAAAGCTGAACGGCATGACGATCTCGATCGCGCAAAAAGCGGGCGTCGATGGCCGTCTGTTCGGTTCTGTGACCAACTTCGACATCGCTGAAGCGCTGACGAAGCAAGGTTTCGCAGTTGAAAAAGCAAACGTGCGCATGCCTAACGGTCCTCTGAAGACCACCGGCGACCACGCTGTTGCTGTTGCACTGCACACCGACGTTGTTGTAGAAATCACCATCGCTGTTGTCGGCGAAGCTGCGTAATTCACCTACGCACCGATAGAAAAGCCGGGCTTGCCCGGCTTTTTTTACGTCCCGACCCCGCGTGGGTAGGTATTCCGCTTTCCCACCCTACGCGTCTACGGTCTGCGCCGCCATCGTAGGGTGGGCACTGCGTGCCCACCATTTGCCACCCTTTTGTTGGCTGGTATTGATCTAGAACAGGTATAATTCGCGCCATGAACGCCCCGTCCGATCCACAAGTCGATTCCCTCCGTATTCCGCCACACTCGATCGAAGCAGAGCAGTCTGTGATCGGTGGTTTGCTGCGCGATAACGCCGCGTTCGACCGGATCGCCGACATGATGCATGCCGATGACTTCTATCGCTACGACCACCGCATTATCTTCGAGCAGATCGTCAAGCTGATCAACGCGTCCAAGCCGGCCGACGTGATCACCGTGTTCGAGGCCTTGACCAATATCGGCAAGGACGCCGACGTCGGCGGCCTGCAGTACCTGAACGCGATGGCGCAAAACACGCCGTCGGCCGCCAATATCCGCCGCTACGCCGAGATCGTGCGCGACCGCGGCGTGCTGCGTAAGCTGATCACCGTGGCCGACGAGATCTCGGGCAATGCGTTCAACCCGCAGGGCAAGGAAGTCAAGCAGATGCTCGACGAGGCCGAGTCCAAGATTTTCGCCATCGCCGAGCAGGGCGCGCGCGGTTCGGCCGGCTGGGTCGCGGTGCAGCCGCTGTTGACCCAGGTGGTCGAGCGCATCGACGAGCTCTACAGCCGCGACAACCAGAGCGAAATCACCGGCGTGCCGACCGGCTTCATCGACCTCGACCGCATGACCTCCGGCCTGCAGCCGGGCGACCTGGTGATCGTGGCCGGCCGTCCGTCGATGGGCAAGACCGCGTTCTCGGTCAACATCGGCGAGAACGTCGCCATCGAAGCGGGCCTGCCGGTTGCCATCTTCTCGATGGAGATGGGCGGCGCCCAGCTGGCCATGCGTATGCTCGGCTCGGTCGGCCAGCTCGACCAGCACCGCCTGCGCACCGGCCGCCTGAACGACGAAGACTGGCCGCGCCTGACCCACGCGATCCAGAAGATGAACGACGCCCAGCTGTATATCGACGAGACGCCGGCGCTGAACCCGATCGAGCTGCGCGCCCGTTCGCGCCGCCTGTCGCGCCAGTGCGGCAAGCTTGGGCTCATCATCGTCGACTACCTGCAGCTGATGACCGGCTCCCAGCCGGGCGACAACCGCGCCTCCGAGATCTCCGAGATTTCGCGTAGCCTCAAGGGCCTGGCCAAGGAATTGCATTGCCCGGTGATCGCGCTGTCGCAGCTGAACCGCTCGCTGGAGCAGCGTCCCAACAAGCGGCCCGTCATGTCCGACCTGCGCGAGTCCGGCGCTATCGAGCAGGACGCGGACGTCATCATTTTCCTGTACCGCGACGAGGTGTACAACCCCGACTCGCCGGACAAGGGAACCGCCGAGATCATTATCGGCAAGCAGCGTAACGGTCCGATCGGCGCAGTGCGGCTGACCTGGATTGGCCAGTACACCAAGTTCGGCAATTACAGCGGCAATCTCGCTCTCTACCAGGGCGATTAAGGTTTTCGGTATCGTTTTTGAATGCGCGGCCTGCCACGGCTGCGCCATGCGGGCTGTCGCGCTGCATGAATATTTTTAATGCTTTTCGATTTTACGGAGAAATCATGTTTGGACGCCTAATGCCCACCGAGGGCAAGTTTTTTGAACTGTTCAACCAGCACGCCGAGTTGTGCGTCAAGGGTGCCAAGGAGATGGTCGGCCTGATGACCAATTTCGACGATCTCGAAAACCGCACCCATGCCATCGAAGGCATCGAAAAGCAAGCCGACAAGATCACCTACGCGACCGTCGACATGCTGCACAAGACCTTCATCACGCCAATCGACCGCGACGATATCCACAAGCTGATCACCCGCATGGATGATATCCTCGACCTGATGGAAGACGCGGCCCAGACCGTGTCGCTGTATGACCTGAAGGCGGTTACGCCGGAAGCGAAGCGCCTGGCCGAGCTGTGCCTGGCCTGCTGCGAAAAGGTCCAGCAAGCCGTCGGCCTGCTGCACAATATGGACAATTCGCGCCAGATCGTCGCCATCTGCGAAGAGATCGACCGCCTCGAGTCGGATGCCGACCACGTGATGCGCGCCGCCATGTCCAAGCTGTTCCGCGACGAACCGGACGTGCGCAACCTGATCAAACTGAAGGCCATCTACGAGATCCTCGAGACCGTGACCGACCGCTGCGAGGATGTTGCCAACATCATCGAAGGCATCATCGTCGAAAACGCCTAAGAGAGCCTGATCCTATGAATTCCCTAGAAATCAGCATCTATGTGCTCGGCATGTTGATCGCGCTGGCACTGCTGTTCGACTTCATGAACGGCTTCCATGATGCCGCCAATGCCATCGCGACCGTGGTCTCGACCGGCGTGCTCAAGCCGCAGTCGGCGGTCGCCATGGCCGCCGTGTTCAACTTCATCGCGATCTTCGTGGTGGGGCTGAAGGTGGCGTCCGCGATCGGCAAGGGCACCATCGATCCGAGCGTAATCGACCAGTATGTCATCTTTGGTGCGCTGGTCGGCGCCATCGTGTGGAACCTGATCACCTGGTACTACGGCATTCCGTCTTCGTCGTCGCATGCCCTGATCGGCGGCCTGGTCGGCGCGGCAGTAGCCAAGGCCGGCACTGGTGCGCTGATCTCGGGCGGTTTGACCAATGTCGTGATCTTCATCGTGGTGGCGCCGATGCTCGGCTTCCTGCTTGGATCGATCATCATGCTCCTTGTGTCGTGGATCTTCGTGCGTTCGACGCCGCGCAAGGTCGATACCTGGTTCCGCCGCCTGCAGCTGGTGTCGGCGGCAGGCTATAGCCTGGGCCACGGCGGCAACGACGCCCAGAAAACCCTCGGCATCATCTGGATGCTGTTGATCGCGTCCGGCCACCTGACCAAGGACGCCTCGGCACCGCCGCAGTGGGCCATCGTGGCCTGCTACGCGGCGATCAGCTTCGGCACCCTGTTCGGCGGCTGGCGCATCGTCAAGACCATGGGCCAGAGGATCACCAAGCTCAAGCCGGTCGGCGGCTTCTGCGCTGAAACCGGCGGCGCGATCACCTTGCTGATGTCCTCGTTCATGGGCATCCCGGTCTCGACCACCCACACCATCACCGGCGCCATCGTCGGCGTCGGCGCGGCGCAGAAGATGTCTGCGGTGCGCTGGGGCGTGGCGGGTAATATCGTTTGGGCATGGGTATTCACGATCCCGGCTTCGGCCTTTGTCGCGGCGATCGCCTGGTGGGTCGGCCGCCACATCATGTAATGGATGTCAGGGGCTTCTTCGGAAGCCCTTTTTGTTCGTGCAAAGGGGAGGGCATATGGCCAGGGTGGTTTACCATTTTCGCTTCGCCGACGGCGCCACCGCAGAGCTGGCGTCCGACCCCGGCGCGGTCTGTGACGCCGCCGCTAGCCTGCCCGACTGGACCGCCCTTGGCGTCCATCAGTGCCCCAACTGCCCTTTGAGCGCCGACAGCACGCCGCACTGCCCGATGGCGCGCCAGCTGGTGCCACTGGTTGCGCTGGTCGGCGGGCGGCGCTCCTATGAAGAGGTGCAGGTCAGGGTCGACACGGCGGAACGCCAGGTCAGCAAGGACAGCACCGTGCAGCGCGCGGCCGGCTCCGTCATGGGACTGCTGGCGGCCACCAGCGGCTGCCCGCACACCCGCTTCCTGCAGCCGATGGCGCGCTTTCACCTGCCATTCGCCAGCGAGGAGGAGACCCTGTACCGCTCCGCCTCGACCTACCTGCTGGGCCAGTACCTGGGCGCCCAGGCTGGCCGAGTTCCGGACTGGGCGCTGGCGGGCCTGAAGGCACACTACAAGGAACTGCAGCAGGTCAATACGGCGATGGCGCAGCGCCTGCGCACGGCGGCCGGCGACGACGGCGCCATCAATGCCATCATCCTGCTCGACCTGCTGGCCAAGGCGATGCCATACACAATCGATGAAAAGCTCGAAGAGATCGCCGGCCAGTTCTCGCAGGAATGAACAACCTGGGGTCAAACCCGGCAATCGGACATTTAACCCGGGGTCAAACCTAACCCGGGGTCAAACCCGGCAATCGGACATTTGTCCATTTGCCGGGTTTGACCCCGGGTTGTTTGTCCGATTGCCGGGTTTGACCCCGGGTTATTTGATGCAGACCTGGCGGACCATTTTCAGGTCGGTGATGCCTGACAGGACTTTTTCGATGCCGTCCATTTTCAGCGTCAGCATGCCGTCTTCGAGCGCGGCCGCCAGCAGCTGGGCCACGCGCGCATGTTCCTGCAGCAGCTTCTTGACCTTGTCGGTGCCCAGCATGAGTTCGTGCAGGCCGACCCGGCCGCGGTAGCCGGCATTGCACTGGCTGCAGCCAACCGGCCTGTACAGCGTGAACTTGCCGTCCGCGCCCGCATAGCGCTGCTTCCAGCCCGCCAACACCGCCGCGCGGCCGGCCTTGGCATCCTTGAGGAAACTGTCGGTGAACTCGAGCTCGCTGCAGAACTCGGTGAGCATCTGTTCGATTTCCACCTCGTCCGGATGGTAGGCCACCTTGCACGACGAGCACAGGCGCTTGGCCAGGCGCTGCGCCAGGATGCCCAGCAGCGCGTCGGCGAAGTTGAACGGGTCCATGCCCATGTCGAGCAGGCGCACGATCGATTCGGGCGCGCTGTTGGTGTGCAGCGTCGCGAATACCAGGTGGCCCGTCAGCGACGCTTCGATGCCCATGCCGACCGTTTCCTTGTCGCGCATCTCGCCGACCATGATGATGTCCGGGTCGGCCCGCAGGAAGGCCCGCATGACGGTCGCAAAGTCGAGCCCGGCCTTGCGGTTGACCTGCACCTGGCGCAAGCCCTTCTGCGTGATCTCGACCGGGTCTTCGGCAGTCCAGATCTTGGTGTCGGGCGTGTTCAGGTAGTTCAGTACCGAGTGTAGCGTGGTGGTCTTGCCCGAGCCGGTCGGACCGCACACGAAGAACAGGCCGTACGGTTTTTCGATCGTCTTGCGCAGGCGCTCGAGGTTGAACGGCAGCACGCCGAGCTTGTCGAGGGGGATCGGCTCGCCGGCCGCGAGGATACGCATGACGATGTCTTCGACCCCGCCGGTGGACGGGATGGTCGCCACCCGCAGCTCGATGTCGAGCGGGCCGTATTTCTTGAACTTGATCTTGCCGTCCTGCGGCTTGCGCCGTTCGGAGATGTCGAGGTCGCACATGATCTTGACGCGCGCCACCAGCGCGCTGCGGTAGCTGGCCGGGATTTCGATGTACGGCACCAGACTGCCGTCCTTGCGGAAGCGAACCCCGACCTTGCCCTTGCCCGGCAGCGGTTCGATGTGGATGTCCGACACGCCCTGGTTGTAGGCGTCGACGATGATCTTGTTGAGCAGGCGCACCAGCTCATTTTCGACCGCCTCCGACACGTCGCCCTGGCCCTCGCTCTCGTCGCCGTCGTCGTCCATGCCCGACAGCATTTCGCCGACCGAGCCGCCTTCGCCGGCAATGCCGAAGAACTGCTCGGCCGTGCTGTTGAATTCGGCGCGCGTGGTGACGCGGAACACCGGGTTGAGTTTGGGGAAGATCTGGCTGACGATCTTGCTGGCCGATACCTGCTCGGGGTCGATCGCCATCACGATCAAGCCATCCTTGCCGTCTTCTAGCGGCAGCCACTTGCTCTGCAGCGCATACTGCAGCTTGATGTTCTTGAGCAGCTCGGCCGGCTTGATGCGGTCGATCTTGAACGGCTCGTAAGGGACGCCGAAAAAGCGCGACAGCGACGCGCCGATGGCGGCGGCCTTGACCTGGAACTCGCTGGCGAGGATGTCCTCGATGTCCTTCTCTTCCTTGCGGGCGGTGCGCGAAGCCTGGTCGAGCTCGTCGCTGGTCAGGATCGCTTCGGTCACCAGACCCGCATACTTGCTGCGGATCACCTGCGGCGGCTTCATGCGCTGGCTGAACGCGACCGACAGCGTCTCGCACAGTTCCTTGACGCCTTCGGCGGCGATGGCGGGGAACGGGCCGCCGGCGCGGTTGTTGATGAACTGGATCACGCCCAGCAGTTCGCCCGATTCGATCGTCACCAGTGGCGCCACCAGCATTTCGCGGGTACGGTAGCCGGTGCGCTGGTCGACCCCGCGCTGGAAGTGCAGCTCGGGCGAATAGCGGCGCAGCTCTTCTTCGTCGTAGACGTCGGTGAGGTTGATCGTGGTGCGGCTCTGGGCCACGAAGCCGGCGATCGAGGTCGCGCTGATCGACAGGCGCAAGTCCTTGAACGAGGTCAGCCCGGTCTTGACCTTGGAGATGATATGGCTTTTTTCCGGCGTGACGGCGTACAGCGTGAAACGGTCGCAGTTGAACAGGTCGCAAAATTCCATGCCGAGGTCGAGCATGATCTCGTCGAGGTTGCTGGTGGCATGGATTTTGGTGGTGACTGCCTGCAGCTTCTTGAAAAACTGAAGGCGCAAGTCGGTGTCGGTCAAGGCATGGACTGCGTCATTCAATGTTGCACTCCCCGTCAGCGGGCTTAGCCCAGTTCGACCGCCAGGCCTTCGTAGGCCAGGCAGACCTTGAGTCCGGCCGGCAGGTCGGGGTGGCGGTCCATTACTTCCTTGAACACCGCTTCGAGTTCGTCGTCGCTGCGGGTCGGTTCGTGGTGGGTGCAGTACAGGGCCTTGGCGCCGACCCGCACGGCGGTGGACAGCGCGGCGTCGAAGGTGCCGTGGCCCCAGCCCTGCTTGGCCGGGTATTCGTCGCGCGTGTACGAGCAGTCGACGATCAGCGCGTCGACCCCGCGCATGGTGTTGTCGATGGCCAGCTGGCGCTCGGCCATGTGCTGGCCATAGGCTTTGTGCCGGGCGTCGTCTGGCGGGTAGATATTGTAGAAGGGCTCGTGATCGCCCGTGAAGAACACCGACTTGCCGTTGCATTCGATGCGGTAGCCCATATTGGTCACCGGGTGGTTCATGACGACATTGGTGACGACGGCGTCGCCCACTTCGATCGGCTGGTCGACCGCCAGCGTGCGGTATTCGATGGTGGCGTCCATTTGCGCTTCGCCGACCGGGAAATAGCTGTTCTGCAGTTGCACGCCCATCACATGCTCGATGCCGTTGCCGGTCACCTGGTCGTAGGCGCCATGCAGGCGCACCCGGCTGCCGCGGATGAACAGCGGCGTGAAGAACGGCAGGCCATGGATATGGTCCCAGTGGCTGTGGGTAATAAAAATGTTCGCGTGCACGGGCAGGCGCGTCAGCAGGTTTTGCGCCAGCGCGAAGATGCCGGTGCCGCCGTCGAGGATGAACAAGGTACCGTTGTCACTGACTACTTCGATGCAAGTCGTATTGCCGCCGTAACGGGTAGTCCGCGGCCCTGGAGACGGAATAGAACCGCGCACTCCCCAGAATTTGAATTTCATTCCCTGTCCCCTCAGCCGAACGTCGGCAATCTATTTCCCGGTGATGATAGCCGGTTTGCGCCTTCATCGCTTGAAAAATTATCGTTTTTGCCTCAAACCTTGCCACAGAACTTTTTTTACAATAGTAATATTTGCGCACCTTTGCATGCAGTTATGTACAGGGGCGGGCGAGAGCGATACACTGCGAGGAATTACAACTGAGCAATTCGCTATTTCTTGAGGAAAATCAAAATGATTGAGTTGAATCCTACGCAAATTGCGCAAAGGCTCGACCGCCTCACGGAGCTCAGCGTGGCGCTCGGGACCAGCCCCGACCTCGACTCGCTGCTCGACCGCATCCTGACCGTCGCCAAGCACATGACCTGCGCCGACGGCGGTACGCTGTACCGTCCGAACGAAGACCGCAGCGCCCTCGAGTTCCGCATTTCAATCAACGACACGCTGAAGATCTACCAGGGCGGCAAGAGCGGCCAGGCGATCGACATCCCGCCGGTGCCGCTGTTCGATGCCAACGGCCACCAGAACCTGCAGTCGGTGGCGGCGTATGCGGCCAATGTGGGCGAATCGGTCAATATCGAGGACGTCTACCAGGCCGACGTCTTCAATTTTTCCGGCATGCGCAAGTTCGACCAGACCTTCGGCTACCATTCGCAGTCGTTCCTGACGGTGCCGATGAACGACCACGAAGGCAAGCTGGCCGGAGTGTTGCAACTTATCAACGCCAAAGACCCGGACAGCGGCCAGATCATCCCGTTCACGCCGACCGACCAGCGCTTCATCGAGGCGCTGGCGGCGCAGGCGGCGGTGGCCATCACCAACCAGCAGCTGATCGTCCAGCTCGAAGTGCTGCTCGAGGCGCTGGTCAACCTGATCAATATCGGCATCGACGAAAAGTCGCCGTATACGGGCCGCCACTGCCAGTTCGTGCCGGAACTGACGATGATGCTGGCCGAATCGGCCCACAACAGCCAGGCGGGCGCGCTGGCCGATTTCAGCATGACCGAGCGCGACCGCAAGGAATTGTGGCTGGCCGGCCTGCTGCACGATTGCGGCAAGATCACTACCCCGGTGCACGTGGTTGACAAGGCCACCAAGCTCGAGACCATCTTCGACCGCATCGCGCTGGTCGACACCCGCTTCGAAATCCTGTTGCGCGACCGCGAAATCGCCGCCCTGCGCGCGCGCATGGCGCCGGGCGCCGACGTGGCCGCCATCGATTGCGCGCTGGCGCAAGAGCTCGCAAGCCTGCGCGACGATCGCGAATTCCTGCGCCGCGCCAATACCGGCGGCGAAGGCATGAAGCCGGAAGACCAGGAGCGCGTGCGCGCGATCGGCGCCTACCGCTGGACCGGCATCGACGGCCAGGATGCGCCTTTCCTGTCAGACAACGAGGTGGC
>CBDDRJ010000138.1:0-136727 GCA_965233055.1 uncultured bacterium | reverse complement strand
AAAAAGATTGGAAGATGCCGCAGCGGACGTGGAAGCTGGCAGCCAACCAATTCGCCATCATGTTTGGCGAGCGATTCACGAACGCGATTAACTAACTACGAAACCGTGGCCCCGCGCACACAAAATTCCTGACACGTCCGGAGAACGCCCCAAGTACACCTGGGACGACGCCGCGTACAAATGGATCATGGAAACCGAGCACAAACGTTCCCACAAGGACGACATCGCCAAGATCGCCTGGCTTCAGCAGTATTTTCGCGGCAAGCTCTTGACGTCAATCACCCGCGACCAGCTGATCGCTATCGGTGAACGCAAGCGCAAGGAGGCAAGCGCATCAACGGCAAACCGTTACCTTGCGCTGCTGCGTGCAATCTTGCGCCGCGCCCGTGATGAATGGGAGTGGATCGACAAGGCACCCAAGGTCAAGATGTACAAGGAAGTGCGGCGCCGTGTGCGTTGGATCACGCCAGAAGAAGTACAGGCACTGATGGTGGAACTCATGCCCCACCAGCGTGATTTAACTCTGTTTTCGCTCGCTACAGGGCTGCGCCAGTCCAATGTGCACAAGCTCTCCTGGGAGCAGGTCGACCTAGTCAGGAAAACGCTGTGGATCCCCGCCGAGCAGGCCAAGAACGACGAGGATATCCATGTGTCCCTTAGCCAGTTTGCCGTCGATTTGCTGCAGCGCCAGCTGGGCAAGCATCCGACGCGGGTTTTTACCCGTGCCGGTCATCCCATCAGCCAGCTCAACACCAAGAGTTGGCGCGATGCGGTGGCGCGTGCCGGCATCCAAAATTTCCGCTGGCATGATTTGCGCCACACTTGGGCGAGCTGGCTGGTCCAGAACGGGACACCGATCTATGACTTGCAGGAAATGGGTGGATGGAAGTCCGGCGACATGGTGCGGCGTTATGCACATCTGGGACCGGCGCACATGTCACGCCACGCCGAAAGTGTGGGCAGGATGCTGGAAGCCACACTAGCCACAAATTTGTCACATACGGCAGAGGACGCCGTAAAGGACAAAGGGCCGGCCAATGGC
The DNA here is from genome assembly GCA_965233055.1 of uncultured bacterium. Lineage (GTDB taxonomy): Bacteria > Pseudomonadota > Gammaproteobacteria > Burkholderiales > Burkholderiaceae_D > Telluria_A. The sequence continues at coordinate 135,685 of CBDDRJ010000138.1, read as the reverse complement.
CAACCCTTTGATTTTGAAGCTGAATAATTGGTGGGCCTCCCGTGAGTCGAACACGGCACCAACGGATTATGAGTCCGCTGCTCTAACCAAGCATGAGCTAGAGGCCCAAAATCGTTGCATCGGGCGGCGCACGCCCGCCGCCTGTCCGGACTGATCCGGAACGAAGCGGCGAGGATAGGACCTTTACCCTGCCGGCGTCAAGTCCTAGTTACCTTCCAGGAAACTCTTGAGCTTGTCCGAACGCGACGGATGGCGCAGCTTGCGCAGTGCCTTCGCTTCGATCTGGCGGATCCGTTCGCGCGTGACGTCGAACTGCTTGCCGACTTCTTCCAGCGTGTGGTCGGTCGACATTTCGATGCCGAAACGCATGCGCAGCACCTTCGCTTCGCGCGGGGTCAGCGAGTCCAGCACGTCCTTGACGACGCCACGCATCGACGCATGCAGCGCCGCATCGGACGGCGCCAGCGTGTTGTTGTCTTCGATGAAATCGCCCAGGTGGGAGTCGTCATCGTCGCCGATCGGCGTTTCCATCGAGATCGGCTCCTTGGCGATCTTCATGATCTTGCGGATCTTGTCCTCTGGCATTTCCATCTTGATCGCCAGCGTGGCCGGATCAGGCTCGGCGCCCGTTTCCTGCAGGATTTGGCGCGAGATCCGGTTCATCTTGTTGATCGTCTCGATCATGTGGACCGGAATGCGAATGGTGCGGGCCTGGTCGGCGATCGAGCGGGTGATCGCCTGGCGGATCCACCACGTCGCATAGGTCGAGAACTTGTAGCCGCGGCGGTATTCGAACTTGTCGACCGCCTTCATCAGGCCGATATTGCCTTCCTGGATCAGGTCGAGGAATTGCAGGCCGCGGTTGGTGTATTTTTTGGCGATCGAAATGACCAGGCGCAAGTTCGCTTCCGTCATTTCGCGCTTGGCCTTGCGCGCCTTCATTTCACCGGCCGCCATCTGGCGGTTGATGTTGCGCAGGTCCGGCAGCGGCAGCACGACGCGCGCCTGCAGGTCGATCAGGCGTTGCTGCAGTTCCTTGATGGTCGGGATATTGCGCCCGAGGATGGCCGAGTAGGCGTGGCCGGCCGACACTTCGCCGTCGACCCAGCCGAGATTGGTTTCATTGCCCGGGAACACCTTGATGAAGTGAGCGCGCGGCATGCCGCACTTGTTGACGGCGACGTCGAGGATCTGTTTCTCGATATGGCGCACTTCGTCGACCTGGCCGCGCAGCGTGTCGCACAGCTTTTCGACGACCTTGGCGGTGAAGCGGATGCCCAGCAGTTCGTTGGAGATCGTTTCCTGCGCCTTGATATAGGCCTTCGAGTTGTAGCCGTCCTTCTCGAACGCCTTGCGCATCTTGTCGAACTGCATCGAGATGACGTCGAATTTTTCCAGCGCCTGGTTCTTCAGCGCCTCCAGCTGTTCGGCCGAGAAACCGGCGGCGCCGGAAGCATTGTTTTCTTCTTCTTCGACTTCTTCCTCTTCGTCGCCTTCTTCTTCGTCGTCATCGTCTTCGGCCACCGGGGCGGCCACCACGGATTGGCTCGAATCGTCCGGATCGACCATGCCGTCGACGATTTCATCGATCTTGATTTCGTCCGCCTGGATGCGGTTGGCGGCGGAAATGATTTCGGCGATCGTCACCGGGCAGGCCGAGATGGCCTGGATCATGTCTTTCAGGCCGTCTTCGATGCGCTTGGCGATTTCGATCTCGCCTTCGCGCGTCAGCAGTTCGACCGAGCCCATTTCGCGCATATACATGCGGACCGGGTCGGTGGTGCGGCCAAAGTCGGAGTCGACCGTCGACAGCGCCGCCTCGGCTGCCGCTTCGGCTTCGTCGTCGCTGGTGACGGTGGCGACGTTGTCGGACAGCAGCAAGGTCTCGGCATCGGGCGCGTGTTCATACACGGCAATGCCCATATCGTTGAAGGTGCCAATGATGCCTTCGATCGCTTCCGGATCGACGATGTTTTCAGGCAGGTGGTCGTTGATCTCGGCATAGGTCAGGAAACCGCGTTCCTTACCGAACTTGATCAGGGTCTTGAGCTTCTGGCGGCGGCGCTCGAGTTCTTCCTCGCTGGCCTCGGTGTCGTTCGAGAATGCATCCTTGAGCAGGGCCTTTTCCTTGGCCTTGCGGTCCTTGGCCTTGGCCTTGTCAACAGCCTTGAGCTCGGCGCGTTCGACTGCGTTGAGGGCGGCGACTTCGTCGTTTTCTGGCTGGAATTCTTTCGGCTTGCGGCCGCGGCGGCCCGGCACTTTCACGGACGGCAACACGTAGCCCGAGGTGTCGATCGCGGCCAGCGCAGCGGCGTCCGTGGTCTGGCTGACGACGGGCGGCGTGCTCGGTGCGCGCGTTTCGGCTTTGTCGCTGGCTTTATCCGCCTTGGCGGACACTTTGGTCGGCTTTGCAGCCACTTTGGGTTCGGGTTTCTTGATTGGCACAGGCGCTTTCGATGTCACAACGACTTGCTTTACAGTGGATACGTATAAAAGTACTTCGACTTACATACACCCGTCAGGCCGTTCGCGTTGCCGCGAACCGCTGCCGAACGGCCTGCTAGGGCCGTTTTCGGCAGTAGTCTACTGCAAATCCAACCGCGGTGGGGGCGAGAACCTTGAGTGCTTGAAGGGCGAACGGACGATTGCGCCAAAACGCAACAGTGCGTCGGATCAAGCAAAGCTGGCCCTGGCCGCCGACGCTGCCAAATTGCGTCGATCAAGAGCCTGAATGTCTAAAAAACGTATAGTAGTTCAACCACCAAAATCCATTACAAAGAAAACAACACTTAGCGTTTTATTATAGCATGCACCCTGGCTTTTTCTAGGGCGGGTTTCTCCCTGCGGCCCTGCTAGCGCTGGGTCAATTCGGCCTGCGATTCGCGCACCAGCGCGTCTTGCTGGGCGGTCAATTCGCGGTAGCGCTGTCCCAATTCATCTGGGGGTAATCCTGCCGCAAACAAGCCGTCAATGGCCACTTTTAATGCATCCATCTTGATTTGGCGCACAGCGCCGAGCAGCCAGGCCTTCACCGCGTCGAACTCGGACTCCGGCTCCTTGGCGATTTCGGCGATGATCTCGTCGAATTCCTGGCTGGTCTCGCGCAGCGTCTGCGACATCGCGGCAAAACTGCCCTGCTCGCCCAGGGACTGGCCGGTGGCGACCAGCTGCACCAGGCGATCGGCCGATTCGGCGCCAAAGAAGTCGAAGGCGATCAGGGCCGACGCGTCCAGCTGCAGCGCCAGCGTCGGATGGGCCACCAGGTGGCGCAGGATCTGCAACTCCAGCCCGACCGGCTGCGGCCGGCCCTGGCGCGGCGGCGCCTTGCGTGCGACCGACACCGGCTTGGAAAGTTCGAACAGGGCCTCGATTTCGGCCGGGCTCGACTCGGTCAGGTTGGCCAGGCCGCGCACGATCTGCAGGCGCAGGCTCGACGGCTGCATTGCCTGCAACAGGGGCTTGGCGTCGAACTGGGTGCGGGCACGCCCTTCCGGTGCGTCCAGGTCGTGCTCAGCCGACACTTCGCGCAGCAGGAACTGCGACAGCGGCATCGCCTCGTGGATTTCCTGCGCGAACGCTTCGCCGCCCCGCTCGCGGATGAAGCTGTCCGGGTCGTGTTCGGTCGGCAGGAACAGGAATTTGATGGTCTTATTGTCCGTCACGGCCGGCAGGCAGGCTTCGAGCGCGCGGCGGGCGGCGCGGCGGCCAGCCTTGTCGCCGTCGAAGCTGAAAATGACAGTGTCCGTTTGCCGCAACAGCTTTTGCACGTGGGTGGCGGTGCAGGCGGTGCCGAGGGTGGCGACGGCTTGCGCAAAGCCGAGCTGGGCCAGCGCGACGACGTCCATATAGCCTTCCGTCACCAGCACATAGCCCGCTTCGCGGATCGCCTGGCGCGCCTCGAACAGGCCGTACAGCTCGAAGCCCTTCTGGAACAGCGGGGTTTCCGGCGAGTTCAGGTATTTCGGCTCGCCATTGTCGAGCACGCGCCCGCCGAAGCCGATCACTTGCCCCTTGGTATTGCGGATCGGGAACATGATGCGGTCGCGGAAACGGTCGTAGCGCTTCTTGTTGCCGCCGTCTTCGTCGACCTTGTCGATGACGAGGCCCGATTCGACCAGCGCCAGCGCGTCGTAGTCGGGGAACACCGAACGCAGATTGTCCCAGCCGCCGGGCGCATAGCCCATGCCGAAGCGGGCCGCGATTTCACCGGTCAGGCCGCGGTTTTTCAGATAGGCGATGGCGGTAGTGGCGCCGCGCAACTGGCCGCGATAATAGTCGCAGGCCTGGGTCATCGCGTCGGTCAGCGCCATCGACTGGGCGGCATGCAGAGCGCGCTGGGCCGGGGGAATCTTGTCGTTCTCGTCCGGCACCACCATGCCGACCCCCTGGGCCAGCTCCTTGACGGCATCGACGAAGCCCATGCCCGAGTATTCGATCAGGAAGCCGATCGACGTGCCATGCGCGCCGCAGCCGAAGCAATGGTAGAACTGCTTGGTCGGGCTGACAGTGAAGCTGGGGGACTTTTCGTTGTGGAACGGGCACAGGCCCATGAAATTGGCGCCGCCCTTCTTGAGTTGGACGTACTTGCCAACGACGTCGCAGATGTCGACGCGGTTCAATAAATCGGTAATGAAGGATTGTGGAATCACGTTGAATGAACAGTCTTTGTCTCAGGTCAGACTAAGCCGCCGCGGCCGCTGCAAGTTGAGGTGCAGCAAGGAGTGGCGTTGATTTCACTTTATACAGCATGGCGGAGGTAGGGTGGGCATTGCATGCCCACCGATCGTTGCATGCCCACCGGTCTTTGCATGCCCACCGATCTTTGCACGCTGGCACATGGTGGGCACGGAGTCGTCGCACGGCAGTTGGTGCGGCGGCGTGCCCACCCTACGTCTTGCCATCAGACGGGCGCCAGCGCCTTCTTGACCAGCGCCGACACCGCCGTCATATCGGCGCGGCCAGCCAGCTTCGGCTTGACGATGGCCATCACCTTGCCCATGTCCTGCGGGCCGGTCGCCTTGGCGTCGGCGACGGCGGCCGCCACTTCGGCCGCCACTTCCTCGTCCGACAGGCCGGCAGGCATATAGGCGGCGAGGATGAGCACTTCGGCTTTTTCGATGTCGGCCAGGTCCTGGCGGCCGCCCGCTTCGAACTGGGTGATCGAATCCTTGCGCTGCTTGAGCATCTTTTCGACGATGGCCAGGGTCTGGGCGTCGTCGAGCTCGATGCGCTCGTCGACTTCCTTGCGCTTGATCTCGGCCAGCAGCAGGCGGATCGTGCCCAGCTTGCCCGCTTCCTTGGCGCGCATCGCCGCTTTCATGTCTTCGGTAATTTGTTCCTTCAGGCCCATAGCTTCCTCGCGTGAAATGTAATTGTACAAATAGCAAAACCCGCTGCGGGCGAACCGGAGCGGGTCTGCGACTTCAGTCTGACGTCATGCCTCAGCCAGTTGACCCGGCACAGACGTGGACGAAACAGTCTTAGAACAGTTTCTTAGGCAGTTGCTGGCTGCGGATGCGCTTGTAATGGCGCTTCACAGCAGCTGCGAGCTTGCGCTTGCGCTCAGCCGTTGGCTTTTCGTAGAACTCGCGTGCGCGCAGTTCGGTCAGGAGGCCGGTTTTTTCGATAGTGCGCTTGAAGCGACGCATTGCGACTTCGAACGGCTCGTTTTCTTTAAGGCGAATAGTGGTCATGTAAAAATTCAAACCGTTTGATTTAGGGAAGAACGAGATTCTATCAGAGTTTCCACACCAATGGAAGCCCCGTTTCCGCCTGTCCCGATGATTTTGCGACAGAAACTTGTTGAAATATTGTTTATTTATTAGGCAGCGGCCAGTGCCGTTCCGCACGCCACACCCGAGGCCCAGGCCCACTGGAAGTTGTAGCCACCCAGCCAGCCCGTGACATCGACCGCTTCGCCGATGAAATACAGGCCCGCCACCTTGGTCGCCATCATGGTCCCCTGGTTCAGTTCGCGGGTATCGATGCCGCCCAGCGTCACCTCGGCCTTGCGGTAGCCTTCCGAGCCGGTCGGCACGATGCTCCAGCGGTTCAACGCCGCGCCCAGCTGGCGCAGCTTGGCGTCTTGCATGTCGGCAAGGCGGGCATCGGGCGAGAAACCGTTGGCCAGCAGCAAGCCTTCGGCCAGGCGGGTCGGCAGCCACTGGGCCAGGACATTGCCCAGTTGTTTCTTGATCGTGCCCTTGCCTTCGATCAGCACCTGGGCGACGTCCATTTCCGGCAGCAAATTGATGACGATCGGGGTGCCCGGCTGCCAGTAGCTGGAAATCTGCAGGATGGCGGGACCGGACAGGCCGCGGTGGGTGAACAGCAAGTCTTCGCGGAAATAGCCGCGTTTATTGCCTTTGCCCTTATTGCTGCCGGTTTCGACGTCCACTTCCAGCGCGATGCCGGACAGGGGCGCGAACGGCTCCCAGCTGGGGCCGTCGAAGGTCAGCGGGACCAGGCCCGGGCGCGGCTCGACCAGCCGCAGGCCGAACTGTTCGGCAATTCTATAGCCGAAGTCGGTCGCGCCGATCTTGGGGATCGACAGGCCGCCGGTGGCAATGACGACGCTGGCAGCATCGATGTCGCCGCCGTCGGTGCACAGGAAGAAGCGGCCGTCATCGGTCTGCTCGATCTCCAGCACCTTGCACGGCATTTGCCAGTGCACGTCGCCGGCCGCGCATTCGGTTTTCAGCATCTGGATGATTTGCTCGGCGGAATCGTCGCAGAACAGCTGGCCGCGGTGTTTCTCGTGGTAGGCAATGCGGTGCTTCTTGACGAGGGCGAGGAAATCCTGCGCAGTGTATCGCGACAGCGCGCTCTTGCAGAAATGCGGGTTGTCGGACAGGAAATTGTTGGGGCCGGCGTTGATGTTGGTGAAGTTGCAGCGGCCGCCGCCGGAAATGCGGATTTTCTCGGCCAGCTTGGCGGCGTGGTCGATCAGCACCACGCGCTTGCCGCCCTGGGCGGCAGTGGCCGCGCACATCATGCCGGCTGCGCCTGCGCCGATTACCGCTACATCGTATTGTTTTGCCATGGCGTGTGCCGGATTCCGCGTTCTTTAAACCTGCATTGTAAACGCTGGCGTCCGTGGTCGGTGGGCACGGGATGCCCACCCTACGTCAGCTTTGCCACTTGCAGGCATTGGACGACTTGTTCGGTGATCGATGCGGGGATCGGCACTTCGCCGTTCAGGGCACGCTGAATCCAGTGGGTAGGGTGGGCATGTCGCCGCACCAACAACCGTGCGACGACCCCGTGCCCACGCGGACGTTGGCGCGGCGGTAGCACAGCGTGGGCACGCAGTGCCCACCCTACCCCTTTGCCACTTGCAGGCACTGGACGACTTGTTCGGTGATCGATGCGGGGATCGGCGCTTCGCCGTTCAGGGCCCGATTGATCCATGCTGCAGTTGATGCGGCGTCGAGCCCTTCCGGCAGCTCGGGCGTATCGTCGACCGGGGCCTGGCGCTCGACCAGTACGTCGCGCTGGCCTTCGTGGAACCAGTCGATCCGGTTGGCGCGCCTGGCGTTGGCGACCGTCTCGCCTTCCGTGCCGCGCATCAGGAAGGTACTGCCCTGCCCGTGCTTTGCTGCCGTCGTGAAGTACTCGCCCAGCATTTCAAGGTACTCGGGATGGGTGTAGGACACCAGCCGCAGGGCCGGGCCGGCAAATGGCTGCATGATCTTGACCAGCGTGTGGGTCGAGTTGCGCACGCCGAGGATGCGGCGCAGCGACAGCAGGTAGGCCATCTTCGGCGCCAGTACCTCGATCGGCATGAACACCGGCTCCTGGCGCGCGAACGCTGCCTGTGCCTGCGCATGCGACTGCGCCGGCGGCATGCCCATCGCGGCCATGATTTCAGCCGTGGTCACGCGGCCCGGGTCGGACTGCACGCCGTGCACCAGCACCGGCGCGCCTTCGCGCGCCAGCAGCATGGCCAGCAGCGGCGTCAGGTTGGGCATCTTGCGGGCACCGTTGTAGCTGGGGATTAGCACCGGCATGAACGGCGCGTCCGGCACCGCCAGCGGCGGGAAAGAGGCTTCGGCCGCCTGCAGGAAACCGGCGATCTCGTCGACCGATTCGCCCTTGATGCGCATGGCCAGCATCAGGCCGCCCATCTCGAGGTCGGACACGCGCCCGTCGAGCATGGCGGCGTACAGGTCGTGGGCGTCCTGGCGCGAAATGCCGCGCGCGCCGTGCTTGCCGCGGCCGATTTCCTTGATCAGGTGGGCAATGGGGAAAGGAGTGCTTGTCGTCATAGGGCACAGCTTACCGTGTTTTTGGCTTGCGCCCGGCAACGGCGGCCATTTAGCGCTACACTGGAATGTCCAGCAAACAGATTTCGCATAATTTTAAGCAAGAGAAGTAAGAAAATGATCAGTCCAGATATCGAAAATATTAACGTTACATCCTTCCTGTCGATGCCGTCGCCGGAAGAGCTGCACGCCAGGCTGCCGCTGACCGACACCGCGTCCGACAGCGTGATGGCCGGCCGCGAGGCGCTGCGCAACATCATCGACCGCAAGGACAAGCGGCTGTTCGTCGTCGTCGGCCCCTGCTCGATCCACGACCCGGTCGCCGGCCTGGACTATGCACGCCGCCTCAAGAAGCTGCAGGCGGAAGTGGCCGACACCATGCTGCTGGTGATGCGCGTCTACTTCGAAAAGCCCCGCACCACCACTGGCTGGAAGGGCTATATCAACGACCCGGACATGGACGACTCCTTCAAGGTCAACGAAGGCATGGAAAAGGCGCGCCGCTTCCTGCTCGACGTGTGCGAGATGGGCCTGCCTACCGCGACCGAAGCGCTTGACCCGATCTCACCACAGTATCTTGGCGACCTGATCGCCTGGACCGCAATCGGCGCCCGCACCACCGAGTCGCAGACCCACCGCGAGATGTCGTCGGGCCTGTCGACGCCGGTCGGCTTCAAGAACGGCACCGATGGCGACATCGGCATCGCCATCAATGCGATCCTGTCGTCGGCCAATCCGCACGCTTTCCTGGGCATCAACGGCCAGGGCAATGTGTCGATCGTGCGCACGCGCGGCAACGCTTACGGCCACGTGGTGCTGCGCGGCGGCGACGGCCGTCCGAACTACGACTCGGTGTCGATCGCGATCGCCGAACAGGCGCTGACCAAGGCCAAGCTGCCGGCCAACCTGGTGGTCGACTGCTCGCACGCCAACAGCTACAAGAAGCCGGAGCTGCAACCGCTGGTGATGGCCGACGTCGTCCATCAGATCCGCCAGGGCAACCGCTCGCTGGTTGGCGTGATGATCGAGTCGAACATCGTCGGCGGCAACCAGAAGATCCCGGCCGACCTGTCGCAGCTGAAGTACGGCTGCTCGGTCACCGACGGCTGCATCGACTGGGAAGCGACCGAGGCGATGCTGCGCGACGCGCACAAGCAGCTGCTCGATCGCCCGTAAGCGCGCGAACCTTGGTAAACGCGTGGGCACGCAGTGCCCACGCGTTACACGGCCAACCGTGCGACGACCCCGTGCCCACGCGTCATGCGGCCGTAGGGTGGGCATGTCGCCGCACCAACAACCGTGCGACGATCCCGTGCCCACGCGTTAAACGGCCGTAGGGTGGGCACTGCGTGCCCACGCGTTACGTGGCCATAAGTGCGACGACCCCGTGCCCACGCGTCATGCGGCCGTAGGGTGGGCATGTCGCCACACCAACAACCGTGCGACGACCCCGTGCCCACGCGTTACACGGCCATAAGTGCGACGCCCCCGTGCCCACGCCTCATGCGGCCTTGATCAAAATCTGCTTCAACTCCGGCACGCACGAGCCGCAGTTGGTGCCGCACTTGAGCCGCGCCTGCAATGCCCCCAGCCGGTCCGGCACTTTCCCCATCGCCAGCAAGTCCTTCTCGATCTCGTCTAATGACACATCCAGGCACGAGCACACAATCCGCCCGCGCGACTTGACGCCCTGCGGCGCGCTGCCCGACGGCGACAGCAGCATCCGCCCCATCTGCGCCACCGGCATGCCGCTTTCGAGCGCCGGCCGCAGCCACGACTGCGCTGCCACGTCGCCCGCCAGCATCACCGCCGCCAGCTTGCCATCGTCAACCAGGATTTGCCGCGCATTGCCGCGTCGCGTGTCCTCGTAGCGCAGCACCTGCGGCCCGTCGATCCCGAACTTCCGCGCAATTTCCTTGAGCAGCTCCGGCTCGCCCGCGTAATCGTCCGCCGCGCGCAACAGCACGCCTGTGCGTTCGCGGCCATACAAGGTGCAGCTGGCAAACGCGAACTTCTTCATATACGGGCGCAGTGCCGCCTGCAGCAACAAGGCGCGATCCGCCCCCACCCACCCGAACACGGCAAGATGCCACGGCAGCTCGGCCTTGAGCACCTTGACGGCCGCATGCTTCAACTCGGGCTGGCGCGACACGGGATCCACCGCCGGCGACGTCAATCCATTGACCCCCACAGCGCTGCGCCCAGATACATATTCTTCGCCCCAGTGCATGGCGACATAGGCCTGCCCGGCACGCATGTCTTCGCCCAGCTGGGCCGGCAGGATCTGGGTTCCGCGCCGGCTGGTGACGTGCACCAGGTCGCCGTCGCGGATCGCACGCCGCTCCATGTCCGCGCGCGCCATCACGACGGCCGGCTCGCTCGCATGGGCAAACGCCTGCGGCACCGTGCCGCTGCGGCTCATGCCATGCCACTGGTCGCGCAACCGGCCAGTATTCAAATGCATCGGGTAGCGCGCATCGACCTGCTCGGCCACCGGCTGGTACAGCGCGACCGCGAACTTCGCCTTGCCGCTGGCGGTCGGGAATACGCCGTCTTCATACAGGCGCTGCTTGCCCGTGCTGGCGCCTTGCGGGTAAGGCCACTGCTGCGGCCCTTGCTCCGTCAGGATCTTGTAGGACAGGCCGGTGATGTCCAGGTCGCGGCCGCGGGTCGACTCGCGATGCTCGTTCCAGATCGACTCCGTCGTCGCATAGGTGAATGGTTCAAGCGGCTTGCCCAGCAGCTTTGCCAGCTTGAGCGAAAAATCGCGGGCGATTTCCCAGTCATGGCGCGCCAGGCCGGGCTTGGGCAGCACGGGCAGCAGACGCGTGATGCGCCGTTCCGAGTTGGTGACCGTGCCTTCTTTCTCGGCCCACGATGTCGCGGGCAGCAGCACGTCGGCATACTCGACCGTGGCGGTGGTGGCATAGGCCTCCTGCACGATCACCAGCTCCGCTTTTTCCAGCGCCTTGCGGATCAGCTTCTGGTCCGGCATCGACTGCGCCGGGTTGGTGCAGGCAATCCAGACGATCTTGACCTCGCCGCTGGCCAGCGCGTCGAACAGCTCCACGGCCGTCTTGCCGGGCTTGGCCGGCACATCGTCGACGCCCCACAGGGCCGCCACTTCGGCCCGGTGCGCGGGGTTGGCCAGGTCGCGGTGGGCCGACAGCAGGTTGGCCATGCCGCCCACTTCGCGCCCGCCCATCGCGTTCGGCTGGCCGGTCAGCGAGAACGGCCCCGCGCCTGGCTTGCCGATCTGGCGGGTGGCCAGGTGCAGGTTGATCAGCGCCGTGTTCTTGTCGGTGCCGTGGGCCGACTGGTTCAGGCCCTGGCAGTACAGCGACAGCGTCGCCGGCGACTGGCCGAACATCCGGGCCGCCTGGATCAGGTCGTCCTCGGCAATGCCGCAGATCGCCGCCACGTACTTCGGCGTGTAGTCGCGCACGGCATGCTTGAGCTCGTCGAATCCTTCCGTGTGGGCGCTGATGAAGGCGTGGTCCAGCAGCCCGTCCCACAGGATCACGTGCAGCATGCCGTTGAACAGCGCCACATCGGTGCCCGGCAGGATCGGCAGGAACAGGTCGGCTTCGCGCGCGGTGTCGGTGCGACGCGGATCGGCGACGATGATCTTCAGCTTCGGATTGCGCTTGCGTGCATCTTCGATGCGGCGGTACAGCACCGGGTGCGCAAACGCCGTGTTGGAGCCGACGATGAAGATGACCTCGGCGTGGTCGATGTCCTCGTAGCAGGCCGGCGGCGCGTCGGCACCGAGCGTCTTCTTGTAACCTGCCACCGCACTCGACATGCAAAGGCGCGAATTGGTGTCGACGTTATTGGTGCCGATCAGCCCCTTGGCCAGCTTGTTGAAGACGTAGTAATCCTCGGTCAGCAACTGGCCCGAAATATAGAAGGCCACGCTGTCCGGCCCATGGGCGGCAATGGTGTCGGCAAACCTGGCGGCGACAAAGTCGAGCGTATCATCCCAGCTGGCATCCTGGCGCTTCTCCGCGCGCGTGCGGCGCAGCTGCGGCACCAGCGCGCGCACCTGGCGCTGCAGCACCGGTGCAGCGGTGGCATGCAGGGAGCTGCCCTTGCTGCACAGGCGACCGAAGTTGGCCGGATGGTCCGGGTCGCCGCGCACGCCCAGCACTTGTTCGCCATCGGTTTTGACGATGACGCCACAACCGACGCCGCAATAGCAGCAGGTGGTTTTTACTTCAGTGATCGCCGCGCCAGACCCATCCATATTCAGGCAGCCTCGCTCAGCTTCGGCGCTTCCGCCAGCTCGTCCGGTTGATTCAGTTCGTTCAGGTCGAGGTAGACCGCACCGGCGTCGACCTTGACGGCGAAACGCCGGGCGCAGCCGACGTCAGGCGCCGTCGCGCAGCCGCTGTCGAGTTCGATATTCCAGTTGTGCAGCGGGCAGGCGACCTTGTCGCCAAAAACGATCCCTTGCGACAGCGGACCGCCCTTGTGCGGGCAGCTGTCAAGCAGGGCAAATACCTTGTCACCCTCGGTGCGGAACACCGCCACGTCCGGCGCAAAGCCGCGCTGCACCACGCGCGAACCGAGCATCGGGATATCCTTGACCATGCAGATTGGTTTCCATTGTTCAGACATCAGATTCTCCTTGTTATACGGTCAGCGGGTCGAACTGGCGCACGTCGACCATCGCCTGCTCCGGCTTGTGCCATGGGTCAGGTTCGCCTTCCAGCGCAAACTGCAGGCGCGCATACAGTTCGGCGCGGCCGGCGGCATCTTCGACCACGGCCTTCTTCACATGGTCGAGGCCAACGCGGGCGAGGTAGTGCACGGTGCGCTCTAGGTACCAGCCCTGCTCGCGGTACAGCTGCAGGAAGGCGCCGCAGTATTCCATCACTTCCTCATGGGTCTTGAGCTTGACGAGGAACTGCGCGACCTCCGTCTTGATGCCGCCGTTGCCACCGACATAGATCTCCCAGCCGGAATCGACGCCGATCACGCCGACGTCCTTGATGCCGGCTTCGGCGCAATTGCGCGGGCAGCCGGAAACGGCGATCTTGACCTTGTGCGGCGAGTACATCAGGCACAGCTCGCGTTCGAGCTGCTGGCCCATCAGGGTCGAGTCCTGGGTGCCGAAGCGGCACCATTCGCTGCCGACGCAGGTTTTCACGGTGCGCAGGCCCTTGGCGTAAGCCAGGCCGGTCGGCATGCCGAGGTCCTGCCACACATTGCGCAGGTCTTCCTTTTTCACGCCCAGCAAGTCGATGCGCTGGCCACCGGTGACCTTGACGGACGGGATCGCGTACTTGTCGACCACGTCGGCAATGCGGCGCAGGTCGCTGGCCGTGGTCATGCCGCCCCACATGCGCGGGATGACCGAGTAGGTGCCGTCCTTCTGGATATTGGCGTGCGCGCGCTCATTGATGAAGCGCGACTGCGGATCGTCCTTGGCTTCATGCGGCCAGGTCGAGATCAGGTAGTAGTTCAGCGCCGGACGGCACGATGCGCAACCGTTTGGCGTGCGCCATGCGAGGCGCTCCATCGCCGAGGCAATGGTAATGAGCTTGTCGTTGCGGATCGCGTCGCGCACTTCCTGGTGGGTGTGGTCGGTGCAGCCGCACATCGGCTTGGCCTTGGTCGCCACCGAATAGTCGCCGCCGGCGGTGAACATCAGGATCTGTTCGACCAGGCCGGTGCAGGAACCGCACGAGGCCGAGGCCTTGGTGTGCTTGCGCACGTCCTCCAGCGTGAACAGGCCCTTTTCCTTGATCGACTTGACGATGGTGCCCTTGCAGACGCCGTTACAGCCGCACACTTCCGCCGTGTCGGGCATGCTGGCCGCCATCGTGAAGCCTTCGTGGCCGACGTCGCCGGGCCGGCCGGTATTGGCTTCGCCGAACATCAGCGAATCGCGGATCTCGTTGATGCTCTTGGATTCGCGCAGCAGGCGGAAGTACCAGCTGCCGTCGACCGTGTCGCCATACAGGCAGGCGCCGATCAGCTTGTCGTCCTTGATGACGAGGCGCTTGTAGACACCGCCTATCGGGTCCGACAGCACGATTTCTTCGGTGCCTTCGCCGCCCATGAATTCGCCGGCCGAGAACAGGTCGATGCCGGTGACCTTCAGTTTGGTCGACGTGACCGAGCCCTTGTACTGGCCGATGCCGTAGTTGGCCAGGTGGTTGGCGCAGACCTTGGCCATTTCGAACAGCGGCGCCACCAGGCCGTAGACGGTGCCGCGGTGGTTGACGCATTCGCCGACGGCGTACACGCGCGGATCGAAGGTCTGCATGGTGTCATTGACGACGATGCCGCGGTTGCAATGGATGCCGGACGCCTCGGCCAGCGCCGTGTTGGGGCGGATGCCAACGGCCATCACCACCAGCTGGGTAGGAAGCTCCAGGCCGTCCGCAAACTGGATCGCCTTGACGTGGCCCGCTTCGTCGCCGATCAGGGCCTTGGTGTTTTGCCCCAGCAGGAATTTGAGGCCGCGGTCTTCGAGGGATTTTTGCAGCATCTTTCCGGCGACCGGGTCAAGCTGGCGCTCCATCAGCCACTCCGGCAGGTGCACCACCGTCACGTCCATGCCGCGCAGCTTGAGGCCGTTGGCCGCTTCCAGGCCGAGCAGGCCGCCGCCGATGACGATAGCGTGGGTGTGCTTCTCGGCCGCCGCGATCATGGCATTGGTGTCGTAAATGTCGCGGTAGGCGATCACGCCCTGCAGGTCCTTGCCCGGCACCGGCAGCATGAACGGCGTCGAGCCGGTGGCCATCAGCAGGCGGTCGTATTCGGCGGTGGTGCCGTCCTCCGCGATGACGACGCGCTTGACGCGGTCAACCGTGACGATCTTCTTACCCAGATGGAGGGTGATTCCGTTTTCCTCGTACCAGTCGACATCGTTGAGCATGATGTCCTTGACGGTCTGCTCACCCGCCAGCACCGGCGAGAGCAGGATGCGGTTGTAGTTGGCATAAGGCTCGGCGCCGAACACGGTAATGTCATACAGGTCGGGCGCGATCTTGCGCAGCTCTTCGAGCGTGCGCACACCTGCCATGCCATTACCGACCATTACCAGCTTCATCTTCTTCATCACTGCCTCCATCATTGATCTGTCATCACCTATAAGCAAGTCCGATGCCAGCTTTTTCCCTGCGTTCGGCCCGATATTCGTGCTCCATTTCGGCGCATCGGAGAAATTTCGCACCGCACCGGTGCATTTACTGCCTGCCGCGGCGTGCAATGCCCGTTATTTCACTGGCACGGCGCTTGCATTGAAGGTGGCATCTCTCCACTTATCTTGACGGGCCCCATATGCAAAAGACCTCCTTCTGGAAAGCCGGGCACACGCCGACCCTGTTTGCCGCCTTCTTCTACTTCGACCTGAGCTTCATGGTGTGGGTCATCCTGGGCCCGCTGGCCGTGCAGATCTCGACCGACCTGGCGCTGACCAACGCACAGAAAGGCCTGATGGTGGCGACGCCCCTGCTGGCCGGCGCGCTGCTGCGCATCGTGATGGGCGTGCTGGTCGACCACCTGAAGCCGAAAAAGGCTGGCCTGATCGGTCAATTGATCGTGATGCTTGGCCTGTTGTGGGCATGGCAGGGTAATTTGAGCAGCTACGGCAGCATGATTGCGCTGGGCGTCGTGCTGGGCGTGGCCGGCGCCGCCTTTGCGGTGGCGCTGCCGCTGGCCTCGCGCTGGTATCCGCCCGAGCACCAGGGCACGGCGCTCGGCATCGCCGGCGCCGGCAACTCCGGCACCGCCTTCGCGGCCCTGTTCGCGCCGTCGCTGGCGGTGGCGTTCGGCTGGCAGAATGTGTTTGGCCTGTGCCTGATTCCGCTGTCGGTCGCCCTGCTTGTATACATGACGATGGCGAAGGACGCGCCCACCGCGCCGCCGCCAAAGTCGATCACCGAGTACCTGCATGTATTGAAGGACAGGGATGCCTGGTGGTTCATGTTCTTCTACAGCGTGACGTTCGGCGGTTTCTCGGGCCTGGCTTCGTCGCTGACGATCTACTTCAATAGCCAGTACGGCCTGTCGCCGATCACTGCGGGCTACCTGACGGCCGGCTGCGTGTTCGCCGGCTCGCTGGTGCGTCCGGTCGGCGGCATGCTGGCCGACCGTGTCGGCGGCATCAAGACCTTGTCTGTCATGTATGTGATTGCCGCTGCGGCGCTGATGGTGGCATCGATCGGCCTGACGTCGGTGGCAGCCGGGCTGACCGCCTTCGTGGTGGCGATGCTGGCGCTCGGCACCGGTAACGGCGCCGTATTCCAGCTGGTGCCGCAGCGCTTCCGCAAGGAGATTGGCGTGATGACGGGCCTGGTCGGCATGGCCGGCGGCATTGGCGGCTTCTACCTGGCGTCGAGCCTTGGCGTGTCGCGCCAGCTCACCGGCAGCTACCAGCTTGGCCTGATGGTGTTCGGCGCCCTGGCGCTGGTGGCACTGACCGGCCTGTCGCTGGTCAAGAAGCGCTGGCGCACCACCTGGGGCAGCGTCGCCATGTCGGGCGCTCGGGTTTAGTCCACTTTAGTCCACAATAACGCCATGTCACTCAGTGTCCTAGCGGCCCATGCTACCGCGCGCGGCCAACGCGAGCGCAACGAAGACTTCGTTGGCATGGTCACGCCCAACGATCCCGAGCTGTCCACCAAGGGTGTGCTCGGCGCGGTGGCTGACGGCGTGTCGGGCAATGAGGGCGGGCGCGAAGCGTCCGAGTACACGGTGCGCGGCCTGCTGGCCGATTACTACGCCACGCCGGACACCTGGGCCGTGCCGCTGTCGCTCGAGCGCGTGCTCAAGGCGATCAACAGCTGGGTGCTGCAGCAAGGCTCGGTGCGGCCCGAGCTGGCTGGCATGGCCACCACACTGACCTGCCTGGCGCTGCGCGGAACGTTCTATTATTTTGCGCATGTCGGCGACACCCGCCTCTACCTGCTGCGCGACGGCAAGCTGGCCCGCCTGACCACCGACCATGTGTGGGACCGGCCCGAGATGCAGCATGTGCTGACCCGGGCCGTGGGGCTGGACCGCCAGATCACCGTCGACCAGGGCAGCGGCCCGCTGCGCGAAGGCGATATCTTCCTGCTGCTGAGCGACGGCGTGTGGGCCTCGATGACCCAGTACGACATCGAATACCAGCTGCTGGAGCTAGCGCGCGGCACGATTGATCCGCAGCAATGCGCCGATGCGCTGATCGAGGCGGCGCTCAAGGCCGGCAGCAGCGACAATGTCAGCGCACTGGTGATGCAGGTTCAAACGCTGCCCGAGCAGGATCTGCGCGACAGCGTCAGCACCATGCAGCTGCTGCCGGTGCCGCCGCGGCTGCGGGCGGGCCAGGTGTTCGAAGGCCTGACCGTCGACGAGCTGATTCACGCGTCCGACGCGACCCTGCTGTACCGCGTGACCGACCACTTCGGCGGCGGCCGCAAGATGGTACTGAAGACACTGCAGCCGAGCCGAGCCGAAGACAGCATGGAAAGGCTGGCCTTTGCCCACGAAGAGTGGCTGGCGCGGCGCGTGGTGGCGACCTTTTTCCCGCAAGTGGTCAATCGGCCGGACCAGCACTACCTGTACTACCTGACCACCTGGCACGCCGGCCACAACCTGCAGGAGAGCATCGAGGCCGGCCACCACTTCACGGTGCCGGAGACAGTCGCGATGGGCATCGCCCTGGTGCGCGCCACCGGCGCCCTGCACCGCCGTTCGATCATCCACCGCGACATCAAGCCGGGCAATGTCCACCTGGGCGACGATGGCCAGCTGCGCCTGGTCGACCTGGGCGTGGCGCAGTCCGGCATGTTTGACCATGGGGCGCGGCAGGCCGGCACCCCGTCCTTCCTCGCGCCGGAGCAGTTCGATGGCAAGGAGGCCGGCGTCCAGACCGATCTGTATGCGGTGGGCGTGACGCTCTACTACGCCCTGACCCGCCATTACCCTTACGGCGAGATCGAGCCGTTCCAGCGCCCGCACTTTGGCGAACCGCGCGCGGCGAGCCGCTACCGGCCCGACCTGCCGCTATGGCTGGAGAACGTGCTGCACAAGGCCGTCGCGCGCGACCCCTCGCAGCGTTTCGAGACGGCCGACGAGATGCTGCTGGCCCTGGAGCGCGGCGCCAGCCGGCCGCTGCCGACGGCCAAGCCCACGCCGCTGGTCCAGCGCGGCGCGGCCGAAATCTGGCGCGCGGTGGCGCTGGCCTCGCTGCTGGCCAATCTCATCGTGCTTGCATTGCTGCTCGCCGCTTAAGGGGCACTGCCCTCCCGCGCAACGCAGGTGCTACCCAAGCCTATCCATTACAATGGCGGTTTCCCCTGCCATTGTTACCCTCCATGATCGTTCTCGGCGTCGAATCCTCCTGCGATGAAACCGGCCTCGCCCTCTATGACACCGAGCGCGGCCTGCTGTCGCACGCCCTGCACTCCCAGGTGGCCATGCATGAGGAATACGGCGGCGTCGTGCCCGAGCTGGCCTCGCGCGACCACATCCGGCGCGCCATCCCGCTGCTCGAGCAGACGCTGGCCGGCGCACAGATCGCCGCCAAGGACATCGACGCCATCGCCTACACCCAGGGTCCCGGCCTGGCCGGCGCCCTGCTGGTCGGCTCGTCGATCGCCTGCAGCCTGGGCCTGGCGCTGGACAAGCCGGTGCTCGGCGTGCACCACCTCGAAGGCCATCTGCTGTCGCCGCTGCTGGCCAAGGAACCGCCGCAGTTCCCGTTCATCGCGCTGCTGGTGTCGGGCGGCCATACGCAACTGATGCGGGTCGACGGCGTCGGCCAGTACCTGCTGCTGGGCGAAACGCTGGACGACGCGGCCGGCGAAGCGTTCGACAAGTCGGCCAAACTGCTAGGCCTCGGCTACCCGGGCGGGCCGGCCATTTCGCGCCTGGCCGAATTCGGCGACCCGAGCGCCTACAAACTGCCGCGCCCGATGTTGCACAGCAAGGATTTCAACTTCAGCTTTTCTGGGCTCAAGACCGCCGTATTGACGGTGGTGAAGAACCACGAAGAAAAGAATATCGCCAATATCTGCGAGCAGGACAAGGCCAATATCGCGCGCGGCTTCGTCGACGCGATCGTCGACGTGCTGACGACCAAGTGCGTCAATGCGCTGCGCCATAGCGGCCTCAAGCGCCTGGTGATCGCCGGCGGCGTCGGCGCCAATGCACAGCTGCGCGCCTCACTCAACGCGGCGGCGGCCGCGAAGAAGTTCAAGGTGTTCTACCCGGAACTGGAATTTTGCACCGACAACGGCGCGATGATCGCGTTCGCCGGTGCGATGCGCCTGCAGATCAACCCGCAGGCGGCGGTGCGCGACTACAGCTTCAATGTGCGCCCGCGCTGGCCGCTGGAAGAGCTGCGCATTATTTGACAATCTGCGCCGGCGCAGGGCCGCGCCGATTTCCTCCACTCCTGTCGAACTTGCAGACGCGAAAGTTGTCTGAGCTAGTTCACTTGGCCACGAATGGCTGGAGGATCTATGCGTATTGTCAGTTGGAATATCCACTGGGGCTGTGGCAAAGATGGCCGCATTCGGATCCACGCCATCATCGATGTGCTGCGCAAGCTCAATCCCGACGTCATCTGCCTGCAGGAAGTCGCGGTTAACCATCCCGAACTCGAAGGCAACGCCAACGCCAACCAGAGCCGCCAGATTGCCGGCGCCTTCGGTGGCTACCAGTCGGTCTATGCGCCGACCAGCGAGATCTACAAAAACAATCTGCCGCGGCTGTTCGGCAACTTCCTGTTGTCCAAGCACCGGGTGACGCTGGTCCTGCGGCACAGCCTGCCCTGGCCCGCCGACCCCGGCCGCCCGCCGGGCATGCCGCGCGGCATGATCGAGGCGGTGATCGATGCGCCGGGGCACAAGTTGCGCGTGCTGACGACCCATCTTGAATACTATTCCGAGGCGCAAAGGCTGGCGCAGGTGCATCACATCCGCTTACTGCACCGCGAAGCCTGCGAACGAGCCCAGTATGTGCAGCAGGACCCGACGCTGGAAGCGCCGTTCCAGCTAGGGCAGCGGCCGGCCTCCGCCATTTATTGCGGCGACTTCAACTGCAAACCCCAATCGCCGGCCTACCGCGCGCTGCTGGAACCGAATGCCTTGCAGCTGCTCGATGCCTGGGTCCTCAAGCATGGAAGCAAACCGCATCCGCCGACGGCCGGCCTGCACGGCTTCCAGTGGCCGGAAAAGCCCGATTGCTACGACTACTTTTTCCTGACCGAAGACCTGGTCGAGCGCATCTCCTTCATGGACGTGCATTCCGAGACCTCGGCCTCCGACCACCAGCCGATCATCATCGATATCGATTAATTCGCGTGGGTAGGCGAGCCTACCCACCCTACCGGCCCGGTCGTCAAGCCAGTTCCTTGACCGGCCGCGATCCGCGAACAACTGGTAGGGTGGGTAAGGTTCACCTTACCCACGCGGTCACGGGATGCCGACCGATCCGCGTGGGTAGGCGAGCCTCCCCCCCTACCGACGCGCTCGTCACGCCAGTTCCTTGACCGGCCGCGCCTGGCGGTGGTACAGGAACTCGAGCACGCTGGTGCGGTAATCGACATACAGCGGATCGTGGGCCAGCTCGACCCGCTCGCGCGGGCGCGGCAGGCGCACCTGCAGCACCTGGCCGATGGTCGCCGCCGGCCCGTTGGTCATCATCACGATGCGGTCCGACAGCAGCACCGCTTCGTCCACATCGTGCGTCACCATCACCGTCGTCGAACCGGTCTTGGCGACGATGCGCAGCAACTCGTCCTGCAAGTGGGCGCGGGTCAGCGCATCGAGCGCGCCGAATGGCTCGTCCATCAGCAATACCTTCGGCTCCATCGACAGCGCGCGCGCGATGCCGACGCGCTGCTTCATGCCGCCCGAAATTTCGTGCGGACGCTTGGCGGCCGCAGCCGTCAAACCCACCAGCGCCAGCGCCGCCATCGCCCGTTCGCGCAACTGGCTATTGCTTTCGCGCGCGGCAAACACGCGCTCGACGGCCAGGTAGACGTTCTCGTAGCAGCTCAGCCAAGGCAGCAGGGAATGGTTCTGGAACACCACGGCGCGCTCCGGCGACGGCCCCGCAATCTCGCGACCGGCGCAGATCATGGTGCCATCCGACACCTCGGTCAGGCCGGCCACCAGGTTGAGCAGGGTCGACTTGCCGCAGCCGGAGTGGCCGATCAAGGTGATGAACTCGCCCTGCTCGACCGTCAGGTTCACATTGGTCAGCGCATGGAATTGCCCGCCCTTGGTATCGAATAATTTTTCGACGCCACGGATCTCGATGAATTTACTGGTCGGCATATCAGGCTCCCACTTCGTCGTAAGTAAAGGCGCGGGCCAGGGCCACCAGCGCCTGCTCGAGCACCAGGCCCACCAGGCCGATGACGCCGATCGCGATGATGATGTGCGGCACGTTCAGATTATTCCATTCGTCCCACACCCAGAAGCCGATGCCCACGCCACCGGTCAGCATTTCGGCCGCGACGATCACCAGCCAGGCGGTGCCGATGGCCAGCCGCACGCCGGTCAGCATATACGGCAGCACCGATGGCAGCAGGATCTTGGTCAGGATCTTCCATTCCGACAGGTTCAGCACGCGCGCTACGTTCATATAGTCCTGCGGCACGCGCTGCACGCCGACGGCGGTGTTGATGATCATTGGCCAGATCGAACAGATGAAGATCGACCAGATCGCGGCCGGGTCGGCCGCCTTGAACACCAGCAAGCCAATCGGCAGCCAGGCCAGCGGCGACACCGGCTTGAGCAGGCTGACGATCGGATTGAACATGCCGGCCATGAACTTGAAACGGCCGATCAGGAAGCCGAGCGGAATGCCCACCAGCGCCGCCAGGCCGAAACCGAGCGCGACCCGCTTGAGCGAAGCGAGGATATTCCAGCCGATGCCCTGGTCATTCGGGCCGTTGCTGTAGAACGGGTCGGCAAACAGGCGCAGCGCTTCTTCGCCCGTGACCGCCGGCGATGGAATGCCGCTGTTCTTGCTGGCGATGATTTGCCACACCAGCAACAGCAAGCCGACACCGAGCAGCGGCGGCAGAATCGCCAGCACCATGCTGCCGGTCAGCGATTTGCCGTTGCTCAGTTTATAGCCCTGCTTGGCCAGCCGCTCGCTGCGCAAGGGTTTGTCCGGTACAAGGGCCGGCGTGTCGGCCGGTGCGGCCGCTGCCTTGGCATCGACTGGCACCACATCAGGAACGGAATCTAGCACTGCGCTCATCATGTCTCCTTAGGCTTTGATCTTGAACGACGCCGCGTAGGCCTTGGGGTTCTTGCCGTCCCACACAGTGCCGTCGATCATCTTGACGGTACGCATTGGTGACTTCGGCACGCTGACCTTGGCCAGCGCCGCCCCCTCCTTGTACAGGGCGACCTGATTGACTGCAGTGGCCACGCCAAGGTAGTCCGGCTCGCCCTTGAGCAAGCCCCAGCGCTTGTGCTGGGTCATGAACCACATGCCGTCGGACAGGTAAGGGAAATTGACCGCGCCATCGTTGAAGAACTTCATGTGGTCCGGGTCATCCCAGGTCTTGCCCATGCCGTTCTGGTAACGGCCGAGGATGCGCTGGTTGATGACGTCAACCGAAGTGTTGACATAGGACTTGTCGGCAATCGTGGCGGCCATCTTGCTCTTGTTCGACAGGCTGGCGTCGATCCATTTGCTGGCATCGAGGATGGCGGCGATCAAGGCGCGTGCCGTGTTCGGGTGGGCCTTGGCCCATTCAGCCGTCGTGCCAAGTGTCTTTTCCGGATGGTCCTTCCAGATGTCCTGGGAGGTGGCCGCAGTGACGCCGATGCCGTCGACAATGGCACGGTGGTTCCACGGCTCGCCGACGCAGAAGCCATCCATATTGCCGACGCGCATATTGGCCACCATCTGCGGCGGCGGCACGGTGATGACCTTGGCATCCTTCATCGGGTTGATGCCGTAGCTGGCCAGCCAGTAGTACAGCCACATCGCGTGGGTGCCGGTCGGAAAGGTCTGCGCGAAGGAATACTCGCGCTTGTCCGTCTGCATCAGCTTGGCCAGCGAAGCACCGTCGACGCCACCCTTGTCGGCCACTTTTTTCGACAGCGTGATGGCCTGGCCATTGTGGTTCAGACTCATCAGCACGGCCATGTCCTTCTTGGCGCCGCCGATGCCCATATGCACGCCGTACACCAGGCCGTACAGCACATGGGCGCAATCGAGTTCGCCGTTGACCAGCTTGTCGCGTACACCGGCCCACGACGATTCCTTGCTCGGGATAATCTTGATGCCGTATTTCTTGTCGAAGCCCAGCACCGAGGCCATGACGACGGAGGCACAATCGGTCAGCGGAATGAAGCCGACTTTGACTTCTTGCTTTTCCGGCTTGTCGGAGCCGGCCGCCCACACGCCGCCATACGGCAAGCCGGCCAGCGGCAAGGTGGCGCCGGCCTTGAGCAGGTTGCGGCGGGTCAGATTCGTTTTGTTATCGGTAGCCATATTTTCCTCTGCGGCAGGTTGGACTGTGGGAAGCCCCGCAAGCGGGGCCGCTACCGACCTATCAGCAAATGCCGTGCCAGCCGGAAATGGGGCATCTTTCGCGCGCGGCGTGCCGGCGCGCCGCAATTCAGCGCTCAGGACAGCACTAATGTTGTGCGCCGCACCAAAACAGAACGTAGAGGCAGGCTAACCGGGCAGGGATGCGGGTAAGCCTGATCAGGCAGGAAGGAAAGTGGGCGTTACTGAGCTCGCGCCGCGATCTGGCCCAGCGCATTCTCGAACAGGTCAAGCGGCTGGCCTTACAGGCTAACCGGGCAGGGATGCGGGTAAGCCTGATCAGGCAGGAAGGAAAGTGGGCGTTACCGAGCCTGCGCCGCGATCTGGCGCAGCGCGTTCTCGAACACGTCAACCGGCTGGCCGCCGGAAATGAGGTGGCGCTGGTTGATGATGATGGCCGGCACCGAGTGGATGCCCTGCGACTGGTAGAACTGCTCCTGCTGGCGCACTTCGTCGGCATAGCTGCCGTCCTGCAGCACGGCTTGCGCTGCCGCCACGTCGAGCCCGACTTCGCCCGCCACCCGCAGCAGCACCTCATGCGAACCGGGATTTTGGCCGAGCGTGAAATACGCGGTGAACAAGGCATGCTTGAGCTCGCGCTGGCGGCCCGCGAGAGCCGCCCAGTGCAGCAGGCGGTGCGCGTCGAAGGTGTTATAGATGCGCGAGCGCGCGGCCAGCTCGAAATTGAAGCCCAGCTCGGCACCACGTGCGCGAATCATCTCGCGCGTGCCGGCGCTCTGCTCGGGCGTGGCGCCGTATTTCTGGGCCAGGTGCTCGGTGATGTCCTGCCCTTCGGGCACCATCGCCGGGTTCAGTTCGAACGGCTGGAAGTGCAACTCGGCCTCGACGCTGCCGGCGACCCGGTCGAGCGCCTGCTCCAGCGCCTTCAGGCCGATGATGCACCACGGGCAGGAGACGTCCGAGACGAAATCGATTCTGAGTTTTTGTATCATGACAGGGTCATTCGGAAAATGGGCATCCAGTGTGCCACATTGTCCAATTACCTGCAGGCTTGCACCCGCATGGCCCTGCGCGAACTATTTCTTCTTGCTGCCGATGCGGCTTTCCTTGCCCGCGATCAGGTTGCCGATATTGCTGCTGTGGCGCCACAACAGCAGCATGCTCATGACGGAGATCGCGAAGAACAGCGGATCGATGCGCTCGACGACGCCATAGTAGAACGGCGCAAACACGGCGGCGATCAGGGCCGCCAGCGACGAATAGCGGAACGCGTAGGCCACCACCAGCCAGGTGATCAGGGTGCCGAGGCCGACGATCGGGTTGATGCCGAGCAGCACGCCAAGCGCCGTCGCCACGCCCTTGCCGCCGACAAAGCGGAAAAACACCGGCCACAGGTGGCCGAGGAAGACCGCCAGCGCGACCAGCGCGACGCCGCCGTCCTCGATGCCGTATTGGGGGCCGAAATGGCTGGCCAGCCAGACGGCCAGCCAGCCTTTGGCGCCGTCGCCGATCAGGGTGGCGATGGCAGCCGCCTTGTTACCGCTGCGCAGCACATTGGTGGCGCCCGGGTTTTTCGAGCCATAGGTGCGCGGGTCGGACAGGCCGAACACGCGGCTCATCACGACGGCAAACGAAATCGACCCGATCAGGTAGGCTGCCAGCACTGCGATTACTGTATTCATACGTCTCTCAATCTATTGCGCCGGTCCACAATGCCGGCCGCTGAATATACACCATGGCAGCGCGATCGGCCAATGCAGTTGTACGACAACATCGAGGCGTTGCGTTGTTGGCGCCGTATCCGCGTGGGTAAGCAAGCTTACCCACCCTACCCTCGCTATTTGAGGGCGACCGTCACCGGCCTGGCTGCCAGCAGCCGCACCAGCTCGCCCGGGACGATGCTGACCAGGTAGCCGCGCCGGCCGCCATTGATGTAGATGCGCTCGAGGTCGAGGATGGTTTGCTCGACATAGACCGGCATCGCCTTCCTGGTGCCGAACGGGCTGGTGCCGCCGACCAGGAAGCCGGTATGCCGGTTGGCCACTTCCGGCTTGCATGGCTCGATCTTCTTGCAGGCGACCTGGCGCGCCAGTTCCTTGGTCGACACCGTGCAGTCGCCGTGCATCAGCACGATCAAGGGCTTGCCTGCCTCATCTTCCATGACGAGGGTCTTGACGACGGCGTGCTCATCGACGCCGAGCTCGCGCGCCGACACGCTGGTGCCGCCCTTTTCTTCGTAGGCATACGGGTGTTCGCCAAAGCTGACCTTGTGCTTGCGCAGGAATTGGGTCGCCTGTGTTTCGGATACATGCTCTTTCTTTGCCATCGTGTTACGCTAAACGTTCAACCGGAGTTTCTTATTATGCAGCAAGAAATTCGCTTTGCCACGTTTAACACCCTGAACCTGGCGCCGCCCGGCGTGCGCCTGTACGACAATCTCGAGCCGGCAACAAAGGAAGAAGTCGAAGCGAAGATCGAGTGGACGGCGCGCCAGGTCGATTTGCTCGATGCCGATGTGATCGGTTTCCAGGAAGTGTTTTCGCAGGCGCTGCTCAAGCAGGTGCTGGCCCGCACCCGCCATTACCGCGATGCCATCCATGTCGGCTTCGATCCGGACCCGGGCTGCGAGCGCCCGGTGCCGATGGTGGCGCTGGTGTCGCGCCTGCCGCTGGCTGCGCCCGGCCAGGCCATCGCCCGTTTCCCCGACGGGGTGGCGATGCCGGACGCCGGCCAGTTTGCCCGCCCGCCCGTGATGGCGGGCATCGTTGCCGCGCCCGGCTGCATCGTCGATGTGGTCGTGGTCCACCTCAAGTCCAAGCGCCCCGACTACCGTACCGGCGACGATGGCGCCGACCCGACGCTGTACGCGATGGCCTGCCTGCGCTCACTGGTGCGGCGCGGCGCCGAGGCGGTGGCCCTGCATGTGGTGCTGAGCACGCTGGCGCGCGAGAACGACCGGCCGCAGGTGGTGCTGGGCGACTTCAATGACGTGGCCGACGCGGTGACGACCGGCATCGTGCTGGGCCTCGGCGCGCCCCATGGCCAGCGCATGTATGACGCGTTCCAGATCCAGTCGCGCCAGGACCATTTGCGCAATGTCGCGTTTTCCAGCGTGCACGAAGGCCAGTACAGCACGATCGACCACATCCTGGTGTCCGGCCATTTCCATGCCGGCTTGCTGGGCGCTATCGGCGAGGTGCTCGACGTGATCTACCTGAACGACCATTTGGTGCTGGGCAAGCCCGAGGCTTCCGACCATGGCCAGGTGGTGGCGCGGGTCCGGCTCAATCTGGCTTAATGGGCAAGTTGAACGCGATTGAAGCGGCCCTGGTAGCCGTCGCAGCCATGGCGCAATAAATAGTCGAACTGCTGCGCCGTCTCCACCCCTTCCGCCACCACCTTGAGCTTCAGGCTGTGCGCCAGCGCAATGATGGCGGGGATCATTTCGCCATCGCGCTGGCCGGTCGTGATTTCGCCGACGAAGGATGGGGCGATCTTAAGGCTCGACAGGGCCGCGCTGCGCAGCGCCCCCAGGTTCGAATAGCCGGTGCCGAAGTCGTCGACCGTCAGCTGCACGCCGCGCACGCGCAATGCATGCAGCGCGGCAATGGCGGCCGGGTTGCCGCTCATCAGCACGGCCTCGTTCACTTCGACATGCAGGCTGCCGGCGTCCAGTCCGCTGGTCTGCTGGGCCTGGTCGATGGCGGCCGGCAAGTCCGGATCGGTGAACTGGACGCCCGACAGATTGACCGACACGCCGATCGGCTTACCCTGGTCGCGCCACTGCCGCGCCTGCTGGCATGCCTGCTGCAGCACCCATTCGCCGATCGGCACGATCAGGCCGCTGCTTTCGGCGGCCGGCATGAAATCGGCCGGCAGCAACAAGCCGCGCTGCGGATGGCGCCAGCGCAGCAGCGCCTCGGCCAGCGCCACCTGGCCGGTCGGCATGGCGACCTCGGGCAGGTAGTCGAGCTCGAACTCGTCGTTGGCCAGGGCCTGGCGCAGCCGGTTTTCCAGTTCGATGCGTTCGATCACATGCAGATTCATGACCTGGCTGAAGAACTGGAACTGGTTGCGGCCGTCCTGCTTGGCGTGGTACATGGCCAGGTCGGCGTGCTGGAGCAGGGTATCGGTGTCGCCCGCATCGTCGGGAAAGATGCTGATGCCGATCGAGCTGCCGATGCTGACATCGAAGCCGCCGACCCGGGTGATCTGGCTGATCGCCTGCATCACGCTGCTGGCCACGTGGGCCGCATGGTCCTCGCCGCCGATGTCGGCCAGGATGACGACGAATTCATCGCCGCCCTGGCGGCTGACGGTGTCGACGCTGCGCACGCAACGCGACAGGCGCTGCGCCACCTCCTTGAGAAGCAAATCGCCCACCGGGTGTCCATAGCAATCGTTAATGGACTTGAAGCGGTCCAGGTCGACAAACAGCAGCGCGACCTTGGCATGCTTGCGGCGAGCCGCCGCCAGCGCCTGATGCAGGCGGTCATTGAACAGCACGCGGTTGGGCAGGTCGGTCAGGAAGTCGTGCTCGGCCAGGTGGCGGGTTTGCGCCTCCTCGTCCTTGCGGCGGGAAATGTCGCGGATGACGGCATACGACAGGTATTCGTGGTCGAGGCTGACGGAGGTCAGCAATACCTCGGCCCAGAACAGGGCGCCGTCGTCGCGCCGGAACTGCCACTCGTAGCGGCGGCCCCCTTCGCGGAAGGCGTCCTGGGCCAGCGCGGCATCGGCCAGCACCGATTCCTCGCCGGACGGCTGTTGCTGCGGCGAAAACCCGGCCAGCGTGCGGCCCAGCATGGCCGCCTTGCCGGTGCAGTGGAACAGACGCAGCGCGGCCGGGTTGGCATCGACGATCAGCTTGCCTTTGACGAGCAGGATCGCGTCGTAGGAGCGTTCGAACAGGGTACGGAAACTGCAATCGAGAGTGGGATCCTGATTCACGCGGCCCCCCCCTAATAATTGAACGATCTTCCATTGTTGTACGCGGCGCCGCGTACCTGCTTGCGTGAGAACAAACGGCGGCCTGATGGATCTGCAATCTGTCGCCGCTGGCAGCATTTTGTCCCCCTTTTCTGCACTTCGTCGTCCCAAAACGCCTGCCCGTCGCATTTGGGCAGCGCAAGCTCTTGTGTTTTCCTATAGTGCCAACATGCGCTTGTGGCTCCACCTTCGTTTGAAGACGGAGCACATGCGCGACCGAATTCCCACGCCAATAAGAAAACAATATGAAAATTGAAACCTTGCCCTTTTCCGCCGCCACCCCAGCCCCCCGCAGGAAAAAATGGCTGGTGCCGGTCGTCGTGCTGGTGCTGGTGGCCATTGCAGGCGGCGCCTATGTCGCGCTGCAATCGAAAGGCAAGGGTGCAGCCGCCCCGGCCAAGGCGGAGCAAGGCGGTCCCGACAAGGGCCCGCCCAAGGTCGACGTCTATGAACTGGCCAGTACCGACGTCGCCACCGTCGCCGCGCGCGAGCTGGCGCTGGCCTTGCCGCTGTCGGGCTCGCTCATTCCGCTGACCCAGGCCACCGTCAAGTCCAAGGTGTCGGGTGTCGTCACCGATACTTCGGTGCAGGAAGGCATGAATGTCGCCGCCGGCCAGGTCATCGCCCGCCTCGACCAGGCCGACCTGTCGGCCCGCCTGGCCCAGAGCCAGGCCGCGCTCGACGAAGCCAATGCCCGGCTCGGGCTGGCGCGCAAGAACAGCAGCAATAACCAGGCACTGCTCAAACAGAACTATATTTCGCAAAGCGCCTACGACACGACGCAGAACAGCGTCGACCTGGCGCAGGCCAGTGTCAAGGCGGCCCAGGCCCAGGTCGACATCGCGCGGATCGCCTTGAACGACACGCTGATCCGCGCGCCGCTGGCCGGCGTGGTCTCCAAACGTCATGTTCAGGCGGGCGAAAAAGTCTCGCCTGACATGCCCGTATTTACCATCGTCAACCTGTCGCAGTTGACGCTGGAAGCCCAGGTGCCTGCCGCGGAGATTCCGCGCATCAAGGTCGGGCAGGATGTGCAGTTCAAGGTCGACGGCTTCAACGGCCGCAGCTTCGTCGGCAAGGTGGCGCGCATCAACCCGACCACCGAAGCCGGTTCGCGCGCGATGCTGGTCTATATCAGTGTCGCCAACAGCGACCTGCTGCTGCGCGGCGGCATGTTTGCCAAAGGCAGCATCATTACCGAAAAATCCGCCGTGTTGCCGCTGGTGCCAGTCGTCGCCCTGCGCGACGATCCGAAGGCGCCGGCCGGCCAGCAGCATGTGTTCATCATCGACGCCGGCAAAGTGGTGCAGCGCCCCGTCAAACTGGGCATGCGCAATGAAGACGACGGCCTGGCCGTCGTGACCGAAGGCCTGGCCGCGGGCGAGCGCGTCATTACCGCCCGGCTCGACGGTGTCAAAGCGGGACAGAAAGTGAAAATGGCGGGCGAAGCCGCTCCGGCAGCCCCCGTTGCCGCTGCTGCGGCCAAGAAAGGCTAAGCCATGTGGATCACTAAAATCAGCATCAGGCACCCGGTCTTTGCCACCATGGTCATGGTGGCGCTGATGGTGCTCGGCCTGTTCTCCTACCGCGGCCTGGGCCTCGAGAGCATGCCGAACGTCGACATCCCGCACGTCTGGGTCCAGGTCAACTACCCGGGCGCATCGCCCGAGCAGGTCGAAAACGACATCACGCGCCCGCTGGAAGACGTCATCAACACCGTCAGCGGCGTCAAGACGATCCGCAGCAATTCGTGGGAAGGCCGCAGCGGCATCTCGGTCGAATTCCAGCTCTCCGCCAATATGGACAAGGTGATGCAGGATTTGCGCGACAAGATTTCGCGCATCCGCCCCAGCTTCCCGCGCGAAGCCAAGGAACCGTTCATCAACCGCGAAGAAGGCGACAATGCGCGTGCCATCGTCGAGCTGGCGCTGTCGTCGCCGACCCGCAGCCTGCGCGACCTGTCGACCCTGACCGAGCAAGTCGTCACCAAGCGCCTGCAGGGCGTGGCCGGAGTCGGCCAGGTGCGGGTCAACGGCACCACCAGCCGCCAGATCCAGGTCAACCTCAAGCCCGAGCAATTGAGCAACCAGCGCATCGGCGTCGATGAAGTGCTGCGGGCGATCCAGGCCACCAATACCAATCTGCCGGCCGGCAATATCAGCTACGGCGCGGCCGAGAGCCTGGTGCGGGTCGAAGGCAAGATCAAGGATGCGCGCGGCTTCAACAAGATCATCGTCGCGCGCCGTGCCAGCGGCCCCGTCTATCTCGACCAGGTGGCCGACGTCGTCGACGGCGAGCAGGAAGAGCAGTCGATTTCGCGCATCAATGGCCAGCGCGCCATTTCGCTCGAAGTCACCAAGGTGCAGGACGCCAATATCGTCGAGGTCGGCACCGGCATCAACAAGGCGATCGACAATCTGCGCAAGACGCTGCCGGCCGACGTCGTCGTGCGCGTCATGGACGACCAGTCCGAGCGGGTGCAGAACCAGCTCAATAGCGTCAAGAAAACCATCATCGAAGGCGCCGCGCTGACGATGCTGATCGTGTTCCTGTTCCTGCATTCGTGGCGCAGCACCATCATCACCGGCCTGACCCTGCCGATCTCGGTGATGGCCAGCTTCATCGCGATGAAGTATTTCGGCTTCACCCTCAACTTCCTGACGCTGATGGCCCTGTCGCTGTGCATCGGCTTGCTGATCGACGACGCCATCGTGGTGCGCGAAAACATCGTGCGCCACCAGGGCATGGGCAAGGGCCACCTGCAGGCGGCCCACGACGGCACCAATGAAATCGGGCTGGCCGTGATGGCCACGACGTTTGCGATCGTCGCCGTATTCATCCCGGTCGCCTTCATGGACGGCATCATCGGCCGCTTCTTCCTGCAGTTCGGCATCACCGTCGCAGTGGCCGTGCTGGTGTCGCTGTTCGTCTCGTTCACGCTCGACCCGATGCTGTCGGCGGTGTGGCGCGACCCGGTCAAGAACCGCTTCAAGTATGTGCCGTGGCTGGGCCGCATGATGGAACAGGTCGAGCACGGTATCGACCGCGTCCATGTCTGGTACGGCAAGACCTTGCAGGTGGCCCTGAACTGGCGCAAATCGACGCTGGCGCTGGCACTGGGCCTGTTCGTCGGCAGCCTGATGCTGATGCCCCTGGTCGGCGGCGAGATGTTCCCGGAAACGGACGAAGGCTTCATCAGCCTGAGCTTCAAGACCCCGGTCGGCTCGAGCCTGCAATACACCGACAGCAAGGTGCAGCAGGTCGAAGCGGCGCTGGCCGAGTTCAAGGAAATCGACAGCAAGAGCACCACCATCGGCACCTGGAACGGCCGCAATGCGGCCCAGGTCAACCTGAAGCTGACCGACATCAAGAAGACCAAGCGCCGTTCGCAAAAGGAAATGGAAAAAGTCATCCGCGCGCGCCTGCAGTCGATCGCCGGCATCACCATGTCGGTTGGATGGAAGCCGATCTTCATCGCGATCCTGGGCCGCGACGAAGCCAAGCTCGACGAAGTGGCGCACAAGCTGATGGACAAGATGCGCAATATCAAGGGCGTGGCCGACATCGAATACAGCCAGGAAGGCGCCAACCCGTCCACTACGGTCAAGATCGACAATGAACTGGCCAGCGACCTCGGCCTGTCGACCCAGCAGATCGGCCTGGCGCTGCGTCCGTTCGTCGCCGGCGACCAGATCAGCCGCTGGCTGGCGCCGGACGGCCAGAACTATGACGTCAATGTGCAGCTGCCCAAGAGCGGCCGCCAGAAAGTGGCCGACCTGGCCGACCTGCAACTGGCGTCGAGCAAGTTCGATGCGCAGGGCAACCCGATCATGGTGCCGCTGCGCCAGGTGGTGCAGTTCGTGCCGTCATCGAGCCCGCAAGTGCTCAAGCGTCAGGCGCTCGAACGGCGCGTGGCCATCTACGCCGGCGTCGAAGGCCGCCCTGGTGGCGACGTCGACAGCGACGTCAAGAAGGCGATGGAGTCGATCGTGCTGCCGGAAGGCATCCGCTTCGATGTCGGCGGCCAGGCCGAGCAAATGGCAGAAACGCTCGGCGGCGCCGCCAAGGCGCTCGGCATTGCGATCATCTTCATCTACCTGGTGCTCGCTTCCCAGTTCGGCAGCTTCCTGCAGCCGATCGCCATCATGATGTCGCTGCCGCTGTCGCTGATCGGCGTGCTGATCGCCCTGCTGGTGACGGGCAGCACCTTGAATATCTTCTCGGTGATCGGGGTCGTCATGCTGATGGGCCTGGTGACCAAGAACGCGATCCTGCTGGTCGACTTCACCAACCATGGCCAGCGCGAAGGCAAGAGCCAGTTCGACGCCATCATGGCGGCTGGCCAGGTGCGCCTGCGGCCGATCCTGATGACGACGCTGGCAATGATCTTCGGCATGCTGCCGATGGCCATCGGGGCCGGCGACGGCGGCGAATCGCAGGCGCCGATGGGGCGCGCGGTGATCGGCGGCGTGATCACGTCGACGCTGCTGACGCTGGTGGTGGTGCCGGTGGCCTACACCTACCTCGACAATATCGGACGCCGCTTTGCCCGTTTCATGAGGGGGCAGGACGAAGCGGAAGAAGTCGAAGTCTACAAGGAAGAAGAGAAAGTGGCGTAGGGTGGGCATGTCGCCGCACTAAAAACCGTGCGGCCACCCCGTGCCCACGCGTGAAGTTCGCGGCCCATTGGCCGTTCATGGCGGGTTCGACGTTCGCGTGGGTAGCAAAGCTACCCACCCTACCAACCCGGCTCAGGCCGGGCTTTTTGTTTCCGGGTCGGACTCGGACTCGTCGTCGCTGTCCGCGGCCTCTGCTTCGCCGCCCGGATTGCTCTTGGCCTTGAGTGGCGTAGGGTGGGCACTGCGTGCCCACGCGTGACGTTTGCGGCCCGTTGGCCCCACGCGTGACGTTTGCGGCCCGTTGGCCCCACGCGTGACGTTTGCGGCCCGTTGGCCCCACGCGTGGCGTTTGCGGCCCGTCGGCCGTTTGTGGAATATCTAACTTTCGCGTGGGTAACTTTGTTACCCACCCTACCAACCCGGTTCAGGCCGGGCTTTTTGTTTCCGGGTCGGACTCGGACTCGTCGTCGCTGTCCGCGGCCTCTGCTTCGCCGCCCGGATTGCTCTTGGCCTCGAGCTTGCGCCGGGCCTTTTCTTCAGCTTTTTTCTTCTTTTCTAATTCCCGTTGGCGCTTTTCGTACTGGAAATTTGTCTTCGCCATGAATCACCTCTGCGTTGATCGATTTTATCGGATGTGGCCATTATGACGCAGTTATGACTCTAACATTTGAATTAACCACGTGGATGATGCTCGGCATGCAGGCGCTTGAGGCGCTCCCGGGCAACATGGGTATAAATTTGCGTGGTAGAAATATCCGAATGCCCCAGTAAAAGTTGCACAACGCGCAAGTCGGCTCCATGGTTCAGCAAATGGGTGGCAAATGCATGGCGCAGCGTGTGGGGCGACAGCGGCGCCGTGATGCCGGCCCTGGCCGCGTGCTTCTTGATCAGGATCCAGAACATCTGGCGCGTCATCGGCCCGCCGCGCCCGGTCACGAACAGCGCGTCGTCAACCTGGCCGTTCAGGATGATGCCGCGGCCATCCTTGAGGTAGCGTTCGATCCACAGCCTTGCTTCCTGGCCGAACGGCACCAGCCGCGTCTTGCTGCCTTTGCCGGTGATGCGCAGCACGCCGTCATTGAGCGACAGCTCGACCAGTTTCAGGCCGACCAGCTCGGACACGCGCAGGCCGCTCGCATACATCAGCTCGAGCATCGTGCGTTCGCGCAGGCCGAGCGGCGTGGCGCAGTCGGGCGCCGCCAGCAAGGCTTCGACCTGGGCCTCGGTCAGCGTGTGGACGAAGCGCTGCGGCTGGCGCGCCGACGGCAGTTTCAGGCAGGGGTCGGCGCTGATCTGGTGCTGGCGCAGCGCCAGCCCGTAAAAGCGCTTGAGCACCGATAGCCGCCGGTTGGCCGAGCTCGGCTTTGAGCCCTCGCTCTTTTCCGCCATATAGGCGTTGATGTCGTGCGCCTCGACCTGCAGCAGGCTGGCGCAGCCGGGCCGCCTGACGTCGAGCCAGCGCGCAAACAGGCGCATGTCGCGGCGGTAAGCCTCCAGCGAATTCTTGGCCAGCCCGTGCTCCAGCCACAAGTTGTCGCAGAATGCGTCGATCAGGGGAACATTGTCTGCTGCAGCCATGGCGCCCCCAAATTGCCTTCGTGGATCAGCAGCCAGCGCTTGACCCCGAGGTGAAATCCATTCTCGTCGTCGTGGTTGGAAAAGCCGCCCAGGCCACCGGCCGCCGTCACCCGGTGGCACGGGATCACGATCGGGAACCAGTTGGCGCCGCAAGCCTGGCCGACCGCGCGCGGCATCGAACCGATGCTCCGCGCGAGCTGGCCGTAGGTCGCCACCGTGCCGCACGGTATCGCGCAGATCGCCTGCCATACGCGCTGCTGGAACGGGCTGCCGACCGTTGCCAGCGGCAAGTCGAACACGAATTCCGGGTCGCGCAAATAATGTTCCACCTGCCTGGCGGCCCGCTCGGCCAGCGCATCCTGCGCCGCCTTTTCGGCAAAGTGGGGCGGCAGGTAGAACAGCTCGCGCACGCAGGCATCATCGGTGCGGATGCCGACAAAGCCGAAGGGTGCCGCCACGATGGCGCTGAAGTGTTCGCTGCCGGAAGCGTGTCGCATCAGAAGTCGTGGCGCATGCCGGTGATCAGGACGGACGGGTCGAAGCCGGGCGCGACCGTGCCCTGGGTCTGGTGGATCAGCGCCAGCCCGCGCGTGCCGACCGCGTTATTGTTGATGCGGCTCAGGTAGGTGTACAGCGTCGAGCGCTTCGACAGCGGCAGCACATAGCCGGCGTGCATCGCCTGCGCTACCCTGCCGCCCGTCTCGGTCAGGCGCCCGGTGCCGATATTGATGCTGCCGGTGCCCAGAGGTATCTTGGCTGACAGGATCATTGATTCGGCATCGCGCCCGCTGGCCGACAGCTTCTTGCTGTTCAGATAATTGGCGCCGACCTTGATCCAGCCGGCATCGTAGGTCGCGCCTGCCATATGGGTGGTCTGGCTGACGTCGAACAGGTCGGCCGCGCCGCGCGTCGTGTAGCGGTTGTAGCCGTAACCGATCCACCACTGCGGGCGCCGCATCATCAGGTTGGCGCCGACATTGCGCCCGTCGCGGGCACGCGCGCCGCCCAGCTCATTGCCATGGGAATAGAACACTTCGGAATCGACGCCAATGGCCGGCTTGAAGCGCAGCCGCACACCATTGTCGTAGAAGCCGGCCGAGCCGCTGCGGCCCAGCGTGGCCGCGTGCTGCAGCAGCGCCATCGAGCCGCCGGCGGCGGCCGGCACGGCACTCGGATCGGAATGAAGGTAAACCCAGAACACGGGCACGAACATGCGGCCGAGGTCGACCCGCACGGCGCTGTGTTCGAGGCCGACGAAAGCCCCGCGCGAAAACAGCGTGTTGCCGATGCCGCCCGCGCCGGTGTCGAGCGCGACGCCGATTTCGATGCCGTAATTGGCTTTCAGCTCGCCATCGATCTGCTCGCTGCCACGAAAGCCCAGCCGCGACGGCGACAGCTGGCCGCTGCTCACGCGCGCCTGCGACAGGCCCTGGTTGTAGCGCCCATATTCGAGCGCCGCATCGATCACGCCATACACGGTGCTCTGGGCAAAGGCAGCCGGCAGGCAGGCGGAAAGAGTCAGCAAGAAAGTCAGCTTCAGTTTCAAGCAAGCGCTCCTGAATCAAAATGGTATGTTACGACAAAAAAAAACGCACCAGCGGTGCGTTTTGAATTTCTTCACGTTCCCGGCCATTTGTCACCGGAGGTGCAATGGCATTCTGTAGAACGTGTGTCTCCTCAAGTTTCTCCGGTATGTATACCGATTCTTTTGACTTCAACTCCCCAATCCAACTATTCGTTCTATCCTGCCAGCAAGCTTGCTTGTGCAGAAGAGGACGCAATAATAACGTGTTTGACCGGGGAGTCCGTCTCATTTTTGCGACGCTAACTCAATTAAATTACTTGTATATGAGATTTGGTAACCAAAGTGAAATTTGCGGCACATAGGTCACCAGGACCAGGAAGCCGAGCATCGTCAGCAGCCAGGGCAGCACGGCGACCGTCAATTCCGAGATGCCCATCTTGGTGATTCCAGAGGCAACATACAGGTTTAGCCCCACCGGCGGATGGCACATGCCGACCTCCATGTTGACCACAATCAAGATACCGAAGTGGACCGGATCGATCCCCAGCTTCATTGCCACAGGGAAAAGAATCGGCGCCATGATCAGCACGATCGACGACGGCTCCATGACATTGCCTGCCAGTAATAGCAGCAGGTTCACCACCAGCAGGAAGGTGACCACACCAAGGCCCTTATTGGTGATCCACTCGGCCATCGCCTGCGGGATGTTTTCGTTCGTCATCAGGAACGAGAACAGCATCGCGTTGGTGATGATGTAGAGCAGCATCGCCGACAGCGAGGCCGAATCGAGCAGCACCTTGCCGACCTGCTTGATCTTCAAGTCCTTGTAGACAAACACGGCGATGAAGAACGCGTACACGGCAGCCATCGCGGCCGCCTCGGTCGGCGTGAACTTGCCGCTATAGATGCCGCCCATCACGATCACGATCAGCAGCAAGCCCCAGGCGCAGCGGCGGAACGAGTGCCAGCGCTGGGCCCATGTTGCCTTGGCCATGCGCGGGTAGTTATGCTTCTTGGCCAGGAACCAGGTCGTCAGGCCCAGCAGGAAAGCAAGCAACAGCCCCGGCACCACGCCGGCCATGAACAGCTGGCCGACCGAGGTGTTGGTGGTGACCGAATACATCACCATCACGATCGACGGCGGGATCAGGATGCCGAGCGCGCCCGAGGTCGTGATGACACCGGCGCCGAAACGCTTCGGATAACCCTGCCTGACCATGGCCGGCAGGATGATCGAGCCGATCGCCACCACGGTGGCCGGGCTCGAGCCGGACACGGCGGCAAACAGCGCG
The DNA here is from genome assembly GCA_965233055.1 of uncultured bacterium. Lineage (GTDB taxonomy): Bacteria > Pseudomonadota > Gammaproteobacteria > Burkholderiales > Burkholderiaceae_D > Telluria_A. Next base: position 97,935 of record CBDDRJ010000138.1, on the reverse strand, counting down.
CAAGCCAGCACGCCGGCCAGCGCCAGGCCGCCATGCCAGTGGCCGACCATATCGCTGGCGAAATTGATCATCCGCCTGGCCACCCCGCCATGGGTCAGGAAATTGCCCGCCAGGATGAAGAACGGGATCGCCATGATTTCGAATTTCTCGAGGCTGGTAAACAGCTTCATCGCCACCGATTCGATCGGCACGCTGGTCATCGTGAACAGGAAGGTCAGCACCGTCAGGCCGAGCGAAATCGAGATCGGCATGCCGGTCAGCATCAGCGTCAGCAGCAGCACGAAAATAATGGTCGCGTTCATGCGCCTTTTCCTTCCTTGGCCAGTTCTTCGTCCAGGCCCTCGACATGGCCGTGGTCATGCTTGGGCAATTCGCCCGTGCGCAGGAAGCTCACGATCACCTGCAGGAAGCGGAAACTCATCAGGTAGGAGCCCAGCGGGATCGCCAGGTAGACGTAGCGCATCGGCACTTCCAGCACTTCCGAGGTCTGGTCGCCCGACAGGTGCCAGATCAGGTAGGCGCCCAGCGTGCCGACGATGGCGGTAAACAGCGCGCCGGCGGCCATGCCGAACACCACCATGCGCGTATGCCATGGCTTGTCGAGGCGGTTGAGCACGACGTCGACGCCGACATGGATGCCGGTGCGCACGCCGTAGGCGGCGCCGAACTTGGCCATCCAGACGAACATGAAGATGCACAGCTCCTGGGCCCAGCTGGTATTCAAGCCGATCAGGAAATCCTGCATGACGGGGATGTCGAGCCCGGACAAGTAGCGGTGAACCACGGCGACGAAAATGATGACCGTCGCCATGGCCATGAGGGTGGCGATCAGCCACTCCTCCAGGTGGTCGAGGAATTTCATCGCCAGCTTACTTGGCGGCTTCTTTATTGATGGCCTGGATCAGGTCCTTGCCGATCCGCTCTTCCATCTGCTTTTGCACCGGCAGCAGCGCCTTGCGCCAGTCAGCCTGCTCCTTGACCGACAGGCTGTAGATGGTGGTCTTGCCGGCCTTCTTGATCATGTCCATCGCGATATCGTTGTCGCGCTGGGCGATCGCCTTTTCAAACGTGGTGGCATCGACCATCGCTTTTTCCAGCGCGCTGCGGATATCGGCCGGCAAGCCGTCCCAGAACTTCTTATTGACGATGACGGCATAGCCAAGATAGCCGTGGTTCGACACCGTCACGTGCTTTTGCACTTCATGCATTTTTTGCGTGTACATATTCGACGGCGGGTTCTCAGTGCCGTCGACCACGCCCGTCTGCAGCGCCTGGTAGACCTCGGAGAAGGCCAACACCTGCGGGTTGGCGCCGAGCGCGCGCATTTGCGCGTCGAGCACCTTGGACGACTGGATGCGCAGCTTCAGGCCCCTGAAGTCGGCCGGGGCGTGCAGCGGCTTATTGGCCGACATCACCTTGAAGCCATTGTCCCAGTAGGCCAGGCCGGTGATGCCCTTGGCATCGAGCTTCTTCAGCAAGCCCTTGCCAATCGGGCCTTCGGTCACGTTGTACAGCGCGGCCTTGGACGGGAAGATATACGGCAGGTCAAACACTTCGAATTCCTTGACGCCCAGCGGGCCGAACTTGGCCAGCGACGGCGCCAGCATCTGGACCGCGCCCAGCTGCAGGGCTTCAAGCTCTTCCTTGTCCTTGTACAGCTGGCTGTTTGGATAGATCTCGACCTTGACGCGGCCTTTAGTGGCCTTCTCGGCCAGCTCCTTGAAGCGCTCGGCGGCCTGGCCCTTGGGCGTGTCGATGGCGACCACGTGGCTGAACTTGATGACGATCGGCGCCTGGGCCAGGGCTTGGGCGCCGGCGGTAGCGGCAAATGCAAATAGCAGGGCGTGCAGTTTCATATTGTCTCCTATGACCATCGATTGGCTTTATTATTAACTAAAAGAATTCTCACCTCTTGCCTACTGTAGCGATATTGTGGAAAACCACAATAGGGTGGCAGCCAAACGGGTCTAATCTTGCACGCATGAAAAAAACTCATCTTCGTCTGGCCGGCCCATGGCGCTGGCTGGTACCGATCCTGCTGGTGCTGCTGTTCGTGGCGACCCTGCTGTGGCTGCCATGGCAGGCGCGCCAGATGGAGAGCAATGAGCGCCAGGAACAGCTGATCGCCGACACTCTGTGGGTCGAGCAGACCATCCGCTTCCAGTTCGCGCGCAACGAGGAAAACCTCGCTGCCGTGGGCAACGAGATCGTCGGCGGCCTGCTGGCGCCGCACGCGGCGCGCGAACGGCTGCGCCAGCTGCAGTCGAGCGCGCGCGAACTGCACGGCCTGGCCTGGCTCGACGCCGACGACGCTATTCTAGCCACCACCCAGGGCGCGCCGGCGCCGGCCGCCAACACCGCCGCCTCGCTCGAGCGGGCCCGCAAATGGCGCCGTGCCGTCTATGGCGAGCCGTATGCGCAGGGCGGCTCCAACGCGATCGACTACTACCTGCCCCTGTTCCAGGGCGAGCACTTCATCGGCACACTGGTGGCCACCTACGACACCAAGCACCTGCTCGACGAAATGGTGCCGTGGTGGTTCGCCCAGGATAACCAGATCACCCTGCTTGACCAAGACGACAAAGTGGTGGCCAAGCGCGCCGCCGCCGGGCCGGGACACGGCGTCTACACCCACAAGCGCGCGCTCGACCTGCCGGGCGCCAGCCTGATGCTGTCGACCGACAGCGTCAAGAGCGCGCCGCGCCTGCTGCCCAACCTGCTGGTCGGCTCTGTCATCGCGCTGGCACTGGGGCTGGCGGCCAGCCTGGCGGCGCTGTGGCGCCATATTGCGCGGCGGCTGGCGGCCGAAGGCGCGCTGCGCCAGCAGATGGCCTTCCGCACCGCGATGGAAAACTCGCTGGTGACGGGTCTGCGCGCGCGCGACCTGGAAGGGCGCGTCACCTACGTCAACCCGGCGTTCTGCCAGATCGTCGGCCTGCCGCGCGATGAACTGGTCGGCAAGCTGCCGCCGATGCCTTACTGGGCGCCGGAGGCGATGCTTGACTACCAGAAGCGCTTCGCCGAAGTCCTGTCGGGCACCGTGACGCCGCAGTTCGAAACCGTATTCCAGCGCCCCGACGGGCAGCGCGTGCCGGTGCTGATCTTCGAGGCGCCGCTGGTCGACAGCAACGGCAAGCAGACCGGCTGGATGGGATCGATCCTCGACATCTCCGACCGCAAGCGGGTCGAAGAGCTGAACCGCCAGCAGCAGGAAAAGCTGCAGGTGAGCGCGCGCCTTGCCACCATGGGCGAGATCTCGTCGATGCTGGCGCATGAACTGAACCAGCCGCTGGCGGCCATCTCGAGCTATGCGAGCGGCGCGCTGAACGTGGTCAGCATAGCCGAGCAAAGCGGCGCGCCGGTCGATTGCACCCTGCTGCGCCCGGCGCTGGAACAGGCCAGTGCGCAGGCCCGGCGCGCCGGGCAGGTCATCCGCAGCGTGCATGCGTTCGTGAAGAAGCGCGAACCGCGGCGCGAGCAGATCGACGTGGCGGCGCTGGTCGAAGGCATCCGCGCGCTGCTGGAAATGCAGGCGCGCCGCTTTTTCGTCGCGATCCAGACCGAGATCGCCAACGACCTGCCCCCCGTCAGCGCGGACCGCATGATGATCGAGCAGGTGCTGCTGAACCTGACCCGCAACGCGATCGACGCCATGCAGGACGTGTCACCGGAACGGCGCCTGCTGCGCATCGATGCCAGCGCCTTCGACGGCATGCTGACGGTGTCGGTGATCGACCATGGCCATGGCATCGACCCCGAGGTGGCCGAACGCCTGTTCTCGCCCTTCTTTTCGACCAAGGCGGAAGGCATGGGCATGGGCCTGTCGATCTGCCGCACTGCCATCGAATTCCATGGCGGGCAGCTCGAGCACCGCCCCAATCCGGGCGGCGGCACCGTGTTTACCTTTACCCTGCCCTTGAATACAACGGGAGACTGAGCATGCTGCATATCGTCGACGATGAAGAAGTGATCCGCGATGCCTTGACTTTCCTGGCGCGCTCGCGCGGCATCACGGCGCGCAGCTACGCCACGGCGCTGGCCTTTGTCGAACAGGCCGGCGGCGCCTTCGACCCGCAAGGCGACTGCGTGCTGCTCGACGTGCGCATGCCGGACATCAACGGCATCGCCGTGTTCGACCAGCTGTCGCAGCGCGGCCTGACGGCGCGACTGCCCGTCATCTTCCTGACCGGCCACGGCGACGTGCCGATGGCAGTCGATGCGCTAAAGCGCGGCGCATTTGATTTTTTCGAGAAGCCCTTCAACGACAACCAGTTGATGGACCGGGTGTCGCAGGCGCTGATCGCGTCACAGCAGGCCGGGGCCAAAGCCGTGGTGCAGGACAGGCTGGCGAGTCTGTCGGCGCGCGAGCGCGAAGTGCTGGAGCTGATCCTGGCCGGGAAGATGAACAAGGTCATCGCCGACAAGCTAAACATCAGCATGCGCACCGTCGAGGTGCATCGTTCCAACATCTTCGACAAGATGCAGGTCAAGTCAGCCGTCGAGCTGGCCGGCCTGCTGTAGACCGGTAGGGTGGGCACTGCGTGCCCACGCGTGCATCCGCAGCTCGTGCAATGCCGCGTGGGCACGCAGTGCCCACCCTACCCACGCGGAGCATGCTGCCCCAAGGCCCATTGAACATGTTCGCGCACCAGCGCAGACGGATGATCCGCGCGTGCAGTCAGTGCGGCAACGATGGCGGCATCGCCCTTGGCCTGCCCGGCCGCATTGCCCAGGCCGACGGCCAGGTTGCGCAGCCAGCTGGCGTGGCCGATGCGGCGGATCGGGCTGCCCTCGAGCCGCTGCATGAACTGTTCTTCGGTCCAGCCAAACAACTCCACCATGCTGGCACTACCCAGGCCATTGCGCTCGTCAAAATCGGGCACCTGCGCGCGCGCGGCGAACTTGTTCCACGGGCAGGCGGTCTGGCAGTCGTCGCAACCGTAGACCCGGTTGCCGATCAGCGGCCGCAGCTCGACCGGGATCGGGCCCTTCAATTCGATCGTCAGGTAGGAAATGCAGCGGCGCGCATCGAGCTTGCCGGGGCCGAGGATGGCGCCGGTCGGGCACACATCGATGCAGGCGCTGCACTGGCCGCAATGGTTGGCGGTGGGCGGATCGACCGGCAGCGGAAAGTCGACCAGCAGCTCGCCGATGAAGAACATCGAACCGCCTTCGCGGTTGAGCAGCAGCGTATGCTTGCCGCGCCAGCCAAGGCCCGACTTTTCGGCCAGCGGAAGCTCCATCACCGGCGCAGAATCGGTAAATACGCGGTAGCCGAACGCGCCGACCTCCGCTTCGATCCGGTCGGCCAGCGCCTGCAGGCGCGAACGCAGCACCTTGTGGTAATCGCGGCCGCGCGCATAGATCGAAATGACCGCAGCGCCCGGCTCCAGCAGGCGCCGGGCCTCATGTTCGCGCCAGTCTGCGCTGCCGCCCTCGGGCAGGTAATCCATCCGCACGCTGATGGCGCGCACCGTGCCGGGCACCAGTTCGGCCGGCCGTGCACGCTTTAAGCCGTGGCTTGCCATATAATCCATCTCACCGTGGCTGCCCGCGTCGAGCCAGGCCAGCAGGCCGGCCTCGGCATGCGACAGGTCGACATCGGCGATGCGCAGGTCGGCAAAGCCGAGCTCACGCCCCCAGCGCTTGATGCGCAGGGCCAGTTCCAGCAGTTCGGTTTCGGACTTAGACATACAACCATTTTATGCGATGAAGCACTTCACAGCCCACCTGCACGACGAAGCCGGCACCGCCGCCCTGGGCGCCTCGCTGGCCCGCGCCATCCTGCCGGGCATGGCAATTTATCTACATGGCGACCTCGGGGCCGGCAAAACCGCCCTCACCCGCGCCCTGCTGCACGCCGCCGGCCACGACGGCCACGTCAAGAGCCCGACCTACACGCTGTCCGAGCCCTACCGCGTCACCGTCGACGGCCAGCTGCTTGATGTGATCCATTTCGACCTGTACCGCATGGCCAGTCCGGAGGAATTCCTCGACGCGGGCTTCCGCGAAGACTTCAACCACCGCAATGTCTGCATCGTCGAATGGCCGGAGAAGGCCGAAACCGTGCTGCCGCCGCCCGACCTGGCCATCTTCCTGAGCGTCGCCGGGGCTGGTCGTGATGTAGAATTGCAAGCACTGTCACACTTGGGCTTGCAATGCCTCGACCGCCTCAAATTCGCACCGAACCTGTAAGCCGCCGTACCGTCCTCAAGGCCGGCGGCACGCTGCTGCTGTCGGTGCTGGCCGCCGGCCCGGCGCGCGCGGCACAGATCCTGGCCGTGCGCGTGTGGCCGGCCGCCGACTACACCCGCGTCACACTCGAAAACGACAGCATCCTCAATGTCACCCATACCGTCATTGCCGACCCGGACCGGCTGGTGGTCGACATCGACGGCCTCGGCCTCAATGACGCCCTCAAGGGCCTGGTGGCCCAGATCAAGTCGGGCGACCCTTATATCAAGCAAGTAAGGGTCGGCCAGTTCAAGCCGGGCGTGGTCAGGCTGGTGTTCGACCTGAAGGAAAAGATCAAACCGCAGGTGTTTGCGCTGGCCCCTGCCGGGCCATACAAGCACCGCCTGATCTTCGACCTCTACCCGGTCAGCCCGGTCGACCCGATCGCCGCCATGATCGAAAAAGGCGAATGGGCGCGCGACGACATCGCCGCCTTCGACAAGGCCAGTGTGCCCAGCGTCAGCCCCGCCACCCCAATCGAGGCGGCCAAGCCCAATCCCAAGCCAGCCAAGGTGGCGCGCATGATCACCATTGCGCTCGACCCCGGCCATGGCGGCGAAGACCCGGGCGCCATCGGCAAGGCCGGCAGCCGCGAAAAGGACATCGTGCTGGCCATTGCCAAGCGCCTCAAGGCCAGGATCGAAGAACTGCCGAATATGCGCGTAATGCTCACGCGCGACGGCGACTACTTCGTGCCGCTCGGCGTGCGCGTGGCCAAGGCGCGCAAGGTGCAGGCCGACCTGTTCGTGTCGCTGCATGCCGACGCCTTTGTCGAGCCGTCCGCGCGCGGCTCGTCGGTGTTCGTGCTGTCTGAAAAAGGTGCCACCTCGAGCGCCGCGCGCTGGCTGGCCAACAAGGAAAACCTGGCCGACACCATCGGCGGCATCAACATCAAATCACGCGACCGGCAGCTTGCCAGCGTCTTGCTGGACCTGTCAACCACGGCCCAGATCAGCGACTCGATCAGGCTGGGCAAAGCCGTGCTGGGCGAGATCGGCGGCATCAACCGCTTGCACAAGGGCGCCGTCGAGCAGGCCGGCTTTGCCGTGCTGAAGGCGCCCGATATCCCGTCGATCCTGATCGAGACCGCCTTCATCTCCAATCCGCAGGAAGAGGCCAAGCTGGCCGACGCCGGCCACCAGGATAAGATTGCGGACGCCATCGTCAGCGGCATCCGCCAATATTTTGCCAAGAACCCGCCAATGGCCAAGAGCCGACAAACCTAAACATGATCAGTCAATGGGGCGACCTGCCCGCAATACACCTTGCCTTACCCAATGGCGCCAGTGCCACCATCACCCTGTACGGCGCCCACCTGGTGTCCTGGAAAAGCGCTGGCGGCCGCGAACAGCTGTTCTGCAGCGTGCGATCGAACAGGGACGGCAAGCGCGCCATCCGTGGCGGCGTGCCGGTGATCTTTCCCCAGTTTGCCGAACGCGGCGATGGCATGCGCCATGGCTTTGCACGCGTTTCGACCTGGCGCCTCGAGACCAGCGGCGGCGGCGGCGACAGCGCCTTTGCGCGCTTCGTGCTGACCCAGTCGGACCTGGCCGCGCCGTGGCCCCACGACTTCCTGCTGCGCCTATCCGTGACGCTGCGCTGCGACGCGCTGGTGCTGGCGCTCGACGTCATCAATAGCGGCGATGCCAGCTTTGCGTTTTCGGCCGCACTGCACAGCTACTACCTGGTCGACGACCTGGCGCATGCGCGCGTCACCGGCGTGCAGGACGAAGCGCTGGCCATCGAAGATCATATCGACCAGATCTTCCACGGCGTCGGCAGCAGCCTGGCGCTGCATTCAGGCGAGCACACGCTGGCAATGACGCAAAGCGGCTTTGCCGATGCGGTGGTGTGGAATCCGGGTGCGCAGGATGCGGCGGCACTGCCCGATATGGAAGACGGCGAGTACCGCCGTTTCCTGTGCGTCGAACCGGCGCTGATTGCGCCGCTGACGCTGGCGCCAGCGAAGAGCTGGCGCGGCGAACTGGTGCTTAGTTCGATTCTTTGATGACGCGCCCGGCGGCGGACTGGATCGGGCGGGCATTGAGCGGATACAGGCGGCTAAACAGCGCCATCTGGGCCGGCGAAGCCTGCACCGGCTCTTTCATCACCAGCCACAGCACGCCTTCGCTGCAAGGCGGTGTCGTCAGCGAACCCATGAAGGTGTAATAGTCGCGGCGGTTCGGCAGCATCTCCGACACGTCCAGCACGATGGTCGGGTTGACGGTGTCGTGCTTCTCCAGCGGCAGATTGTTCCACACGGTCTGGATCAGTGGATGGGTCTTGCCCCGTTCCAGCATCAGTGCCACCACGGCCAGTCTGCCTTCGGCGTCGCGGTGCACCAGGTGCACCACCATTTCAAAGCCGCGGCCATTGATGCGCTCTTCCGACGGGCGGTGGAAATGGAACTGCATCAGCTCGTACATGCGGTTCTGCAACGTGATGTAATTGCCGCCGCTGAGGGTGACCTGGATGGTGTGGCCGTTGTCGACCACGCTGAACGACGACGGCTTGTAGTCGAACACGATCTGTTCCAGGTCGACCTTCATGCCGTCACGGATATCGATCGGCGACTGGCGGTTGCCGGTGCTGCACTTGGCCCAGTCGACATTGATCTTGCCCCAGTTGGCCGGCCCCAGCTCGCCTTCATAGCTCCAGTGGGTACCGTGGGCCGGCATGGCGGCGACGACGACAGCTTCTTTCTTCTTGGCGGCGTTGGCTTTGCGGGCCTTTTCGGCGGCGGCGGCGCGGGCGGCCTGGTTGGCGCGCATGGCGGCCAGGCGGGCGGCGATCTTGACCGACAGTTCGGCTTCGGCTTCTTCTTCCTTGGCGCGCTGGGCGGCGGCGCTCAATGGGGCCGGTGCGGCCGGCTTGGTGACGGCGGCCGGTGCAGGCTTGGCCACATCAAGCGGGGCGGCAGGTTTTACCGCCTCAGGCGCGTGCGCTTCCTGGCTGGCCGCTTTGGGCGGATCGGCCGCCAGGGCCGAAGGCAGGACGAGGCAGCAAGCGATCAGGGCGATCAGGGTACGCATGGATGTCCAGAAATGTTGATTCACAGACAGGGTATCGGCGCGCAAGCATGAAAACTTGAATTTATGACTGCATTGCCCGTGCCGTCCGGGCTCGCTCAGGACTTGCGCAGGACCCGCTTGCCGATTTTCCAGACGGCACCCAGGGCAACCGGCACGGCGGCGGCGCTGATGCCGATCAGCACGATCGCCGTCAGGTTGTCGCGCACGATAGGGATATTGCCGAAGAAATAGCCGCCGGTGACCAGCGACAGCACCCACAGGCTGGCGCCGGTGAAGTTATAGAGCTGGAACTTGGCATGGGTCATGTCCGACACCCCGGCCACGAACGGGGCGAAGGTGCGCACCACGGGCACGAAACGGGCCAGCACGATGGTCTTGCCGCCGTGCTTTTCGAAAAACTGGTGGGTCCGCATCAGTGCGTCGCGGTTGATCCACCTGTAATCGTGGGTAAATACGCGCTGGCCGATCGCCTCGCCAATATGGTAATTGACGGTATTGCCGGTGACGGCGGCGGTAATCAGGAGGAACACCAGCAGCGGATAGCTCATCTCGCCGGTGGCGCAGAAAGCGCCGGCGATGAACAGCAGGGTGTCGCCGGGCAGGAAGAACATGACGACCAGGCCGGTTTCGCAGAACACGATCGCAAACAAGACCGCGTAGACATAAATTCCGTACTGCTGCAGCAAAGTACCTAAAGTCTTATCGACATGGAGGAGCATGTCGACCAATTGCATCAGATCCATCATTATTCCTGAGTTGGTAGCCGCAGCATCATATCATCCCGCGGGGCGCCTGCACGCTTGCCGCTCTGTTATATTACACGCCAACAACCCTCCCCCTTTTCCAGAAAGTCGACGATGCCAGCACTCCGCCTGAAGTTCGCCCTCTTGACCACCACCCTGCTGGCGCTCGGCGCCGCCCACGCTGCGACCAAAAAGCCGTCCCTGCCGGAAGTCATCGCCGCCTCCAAGGCCGAGGAATGGCGCGCGCCGGACCCGGAAAACACGCTGTACATGCAGATCCCGGCGGGGCGGGTGGTGATCGAACTGGCACCGAGCTTTGCGCCGAACCATGCGGCCAATATCAAGGCGATGGTGCGCGAAGGGTATTTCGACGGCCTGTTCATCCACCGCTCGGCGGACAACTTCGTCGTCCAGTGGGGCGACCCGGACGACGCCAACCCGCGCAAACCCAAGACTGCCAAGGACAAGCTGAAGGCCGAATTCACCGCCCCGATCGCCAGCGACAAGCACTTCACCCGCCTCAAGGACTTCGACGGCTATGCGCCGCAGGTGGGCCATTCGAACGGCTTCCCGGTCGGGCGCGACCCGAAGGCCGGCCAGACCTGGCTGACCCACTGCTATGGCATGGTCGGCGTCGGCCGCGACAACGACCCGGACACCGGCAGCGGCACCGCACTGTACGTCGTAACCGGCCACGCGCCGCGCGCGCTGGACCGCAACATCACCGTCGTCGGCCGCGTCATATCTGGCATGCCGCTGCTGTCGGTAATGCCGCGCGGCCCGGCGCCAATGGGCATGTACGACAAGCCGGAAATGAACGTGACGATCAGCTCGATCAAGATCGCGGCCGACCTACCGGAAGCGGAGCGCAGCAAGCTCGAGATCATGCGCACCGACAGCGCCAGCTACCAGAAGGCGGTCGAGTCGCAGCGCAACCGTCCGGGCCCGTTCTACATCCGCCCGGCCGGCCACATCGAGCTGTGCAACGCCCCGATCCCGGTCCGCGCCAAATAAGATGGCCGTGCTAGGTGGGCCCGGGGGCCCACCCTACGGAACCGACCGCCATTCGTGGTGCTCGGTGGGCCCGAGGGCCCACCCTACGGAACCGACCGCCATTCGTAGGGTGGGCAGCCCCTGCCCACCGAAAGTATGCTGCACCACACGCTATAATCGTGGCATGAACGCCCCAATCCCGACCCACCGCCCGATCCAGGCCCTCCCCGACCAGCTCATCTCGCAAATCGCCGCCGGCGAGGTGGTCGAGCGGCCGTCCGCCGTCGTCAAGGAACTGCTGGAAAACGCCCTCGACGCCGGCGCCAGCCAGATCGCCGTGCGGCTGGAGGAAGGCGGCGTCAAGCGCATCGCCATCACCGACAACGGCCGCGGCATCGCCCCCGAGCAGCTGCCGCTGGCCCTGGCCCGCCACGCCACTTCGAAAATCGCGTCCCTGCACGACCTCGAAAACGTCGGCACGCTCGGCTTCCGCGGCGAGGCGCTGGCGTCGATCGCAGCCGTCGCCGCCGTCACCGTCACCTCGCGCACGGCCGATAGCGCCCACGCCTGGGAAATCGAAGGCTCGCACCTGGGCACGGTCGCCCCGTCCTCCGGCGCGCCCGGCACCACCATCGACGTGCGCGACCTGTACTACAACACCCCCGCGCGCCGCAAATTCCTCAAGTCCGAGCAGACCGAATACGGCCACTGCGCCGAAGTCGTGCGCCGCATCGCGCTGGCGCGCCCTGACGTCTCGTTCACCCTGTCGCACAACGGCCGCACGATCGACCATTGGAACGTCGGCGAAATGGCCAAGCGCAGCGCCCACATCCTGGGCGAGGAATTCGCCCAGGCCCGCCTGTCGCTGGACGAGTCGGCCGGGCCGCTGCGCCTGCACGGCTTCATCGGCCTGCCGACCGCATCCAAGGCACGCGCCGACGGCCAGTTCTTCTACGTGAACGGCCGCTTCGTGCGCGACAAGCTGCTGGTCCACGCCATGCGCGCCGCCTATCAGGACGTGCTGCACGGCGACCGCTTCCCGTCCTACGTGGTGGCACTCGACCTCGACCCGGCACTGGTGGACGTCAACGTGCACCCGTCAAAGATTGAAGTGCGCTTCCGCGACAGCCGCTCAGTACACCAGTTCGTCTTCCATGCAGTCCAGCGCGCGCTGGCGGCCACTTCGGCCACCTCGTTCGGCACCGCGCCGGCGCCGCTGATGGCAGCCGACTTCGGCGCGCGCCGCGAGCACCAGCAAACCTCGTTCGGCACCCAGCTCTCCGGCGCGCCATCGGCTACTTATTCGCCGTCGCCCTATCCGGTACCGGGTGTCGCTCAGCGCACCGATAACTACGGCGCCCTGTTCGCCAATACCGAATACGCGGCACCAGCACAAAGCGCGCCAGGACAAGCCGCGCCGGTCACGCCATTTGCAATGCCGGCAACGCAGTCCATGTCGCAGGACGAATTCCCGCTCGGCTTCGCGCTGGCGCAACTGCACGGCATCTACATCCTGGCGCAGAACACCAAGGGCCTGGTGCTGGTTGATATGCACGCCGCCCATGAACGCATCGTCTACGAGCAGCTCAAGAACGCACTCGACGCGCAAATCGACGAGGGCGCCGAGATGCAGGTCCAGTCACTGCTCATTCCTGTGACCTTCTATGCCGACGCCGTCGACGTCGGCACCGCGCAGGAACATCAGGAAACCCTGCAGTCGCTGGGCTTTGACATTGCCGCGCTGTCGCCCACCACGCTGGCGGTACGCACCGTGCCTGCACTGCTGAAGAACGCCGACGCCCAGACCCTGGCGCGCGACGTGCTGCGCGACGTGCGCGAATACGGCGGCTCGCGCGTACTGATCGAACGCCGCAATGAACTGCTTGGCACGCTGGCCTGCCACACGGCGGTGCGCGCCAACCGCAATCTGTCGCAGCAGGAGATGAACGCCCTGCTGCGACACATGGAAGCGACCGAACGCGCCGACCAGTGCAACCATGGCCGCCCAACCTGGGTGCAACTGGAAATCTCCGCGCTCGACAAGCTATTCCTGCGCGGCCAATAAGCATGAAGCCGCACGCCGTTGCCATCATGGGCCCGACCGCGACGGGCAAAACCGCTGCCGCGCTGGCGATCGCGCGCGAAATCCCGTCGGAAATCATCTCGGTCGACTCGGCCCTGGTCTATCGCGAGATGGATATTGGTACCGCCAAGCCAAACGCGGAAGAGCTGGCCAGCGTGCCGCACCACCTGATCGACATCATCGACCCGCTCGAGGCCTACTCGGTTGCGCAGTTCCGCGACGATACGCTGCGCTTAGTGGCCGACATCAGCGCGCGCGGCAAGCTGCCGCTGCTGGTCGGTGGCACCATGATGTACTACAAGGGCATGACCGAAGGCCTGGACGACCTGCCCAAGGGCGATGCCGCGCTGCGCGAACAGCTGGACGAGGAGGCAGCGCGCATCGGCTGGCCCGCGATGCACGAGAAGCTGCGCGCCGTCGACCCGGTCACTGCCGAGCGGCTGGCGCCGAACGATGCGCAGCGCATCAACCGCGCGCTTGAAATTCACGCCCTGTCTGGCCAGCCGATGTCAGTCCTGCTGACTGGCCGCCCAAAATTGGAGCTGCCATTCACCTTGCAATCATTCGCACTGGAGCCGAACGACCGCGCCGTCCTTCACGCGCGCATCGCCACACGCTTCGACCAGATGCTGGGCGATCGCGACGACGAGGGCCTGGTGGCTGAAGTGGCGCGCCTGCGTGCACGCGGCGACCTCAACACCAGCCTGCCGTCGATGCGCTGCGTCGGCTACCGCCAGACCTGGGACTACCTCGACGGCAAGATCGACCGTGCCGCCTTGCGCGAAACGGGCATCATCGCGACGCGCCAACTGGCCAAGCGCCAGCTGACCTGGCTGCGTTCAATGCCAGAGCGCATCGTCATCGATTGCCTCGGGCCGGACCCGGCGGGCAGCCTGCTTTCGATGATAAAAAGGTAATAAACTCGACATAATCGATTTTGAGCTGCTTGACAGAAGGCTCAAAAGCGCCCATAATGCTGGGCTGTTGGGTGATATAGCTCAGTTGGTTAGAGCACAGCATTCATAATGCTGGGGTCGGTGGTTCAAGTCCACCTATCACCACCAAGAATTACTCTTCCAAGGTACCAGGAAGTCCAAGAAGCCGCAGTTCTCCCTCTGAGACTGCGGCTTTTTTGTGCGTGGACGTCTGATGAGGTCCGTTGACATCCCAGATTTTTAGACGGATATTAGGAGGTATGACTCACGGTCGCCGAACGTCATACCTCCAAAAATGCCCAAACTTGCTCAGCCATTAACCGATGTACAGGTGCGCAACGCCAAACCGCGTACGGCTCGGTACAAGCTCAGCGACGGTGGCGGTCTCTTCCTTGAAGTAAATCCGACCGGCTCGCGTATCTGGCGCATGAATTACGTTCAAGCTAGCGGAAAAAAGAACATGCTCACCTTTGGCGCCTACCCTGCCGTGTCGCTGGGCGATGCTAGGGCCAAGCGCGCCGAAGCCAAAAAGCTAATCGCTGCCGGGACCGATCCGGCGCAAGCCCGGCGCGTGACTAAGCAGCTTAAAGAGGCGTCCGCGTCGAACACGTTCGAAGCCATAGCGCGCGAGTGGCATGCGAACAAGGCCGAGGGCTGGAAGGAGACCACGTCAACAAACGTGCTGCGCCGCCTGGAGCGCGACATCTTCCCCCTGATCGGTAAACACCCGATCGCAGATATCAGAGCCCCCGTCATGCTCGACGCGCTGCGACAAATCGAAAAGCGTGGAGCACTTGAAATGGCGCGCCGCTGCGCCCAGTTCTCCGGCCAGGTCTTTCGCTATGCGATAGCGACGGGGCGCGCCGAAGTGGATCCAATCCCTAGCCTGCGCGGGGCATTGAAGCCGCGCGCCAAAGGCCACCACCCAGCGATCACGCCTGACGAACTTCCTGAATTCCTTCGCGTCCTGTACAAGCACGAGTTCTCGATGTTCATGCAGACGCGGATCATGCTACGGCTGATGATGATGGTCTTCGTTCGCACCAGTGAACTGACCGAGACGCCATGGTCGGAGATCGACTTCGAGAACGAAGTATGGATCATCAAGTGGCATCGCATGAAGATGGGAAAGCGGAAGATCAACCCGCGCAAGGTCGATCATCATGTTCACCTCCCGCGCCAAGGCTGGGAGCTGCTACGCGAACTGTACACGCTCACCGGCGGCAACGAGTACCTCTTCCCGAACCGGAATGACCACTCTCGACCAACAAGTAACTGGGCGATCCTTGCGGCCCTTAAGCGCATGGGCTATGGCGGCAGGATGACAGGACACGGTTTCCGGTCACTGGCTATGGGCGTCTTGAAGGAGCGCCTTGGATACCGCCATGAAGTCGTGGATCGACAGCTAGCGCACATGTCCGGCGACGTGTACGGCGAAGCGTACGACCGAGCGCTGTTCCTCGACGAGCGCAAAGTGATGATGCAGGACTACGCCGATTACCTGGACGAAGCGGCAAGCGGCAAAGTAATCGCCGGCCGATTCGGGGGTGCGCAAAGGCGCAAGACTGGCCAGTAACCTCTGAGACTGTGCGCTACTACAATGGTCATCGCGCACGAACCGACCGGGTGTCTCTAGCCTGCACCTTTTCTTCGATCCATGCGTTGACTTCACTCTGCAGCCACGCAACAGAGCGTTCCGATAATTTGACTGGAGCCGGAAACTGCTGGGCGCGAACGTATTTATACAATGCAGTACGGGACAGTCCAGACAACTTCAGGACCTCAGAAAGCTTGATCAACCGGTGCTGTACCGGCAAAGGCTGTTCCACTCGCATGTGCCACCCCTAAGTGAGTCAAATTGCTCCCAAGGAAAGCATACCAAGCCTGGCGAAACTCCAATTGATGCAAAATTGACAAACAGTGCGACAATGGACGAACTTCATCCACATCTGATCTTAAGCAAATGGCCGGAGCTGACGCGGCTGCGTCGATTTGAAAAATAATAATGAAACAAGGAATCCAAAATATGCTTACGTTCGATGAAGTAATAACGTCTTTGGCAAAGAAAAAGCGAATCACATCACTATTGTTAGGCAACGGATTCAGCATGGCCTACGATACGAAGATTTTTTCGTACAACGCACTATATGACTTCATAACTTCACAGGACGATGATCTTATCAACAAACTTTTTGGCGCAATTAAGACCAAAAATTTTGAATTGGTAATGCAGCAGTTGGACACGACAATAGCGCTATTAAATGCATTCGGAGCTGACGAGTCTTTAAAAAATCAGATCGCTGAGGCGGCCGCACATTTAAAGGCAGGGCTCCTTGAATCGATTCAAGAACTTCATCCTGAGCATGTATTCAAAATGCCAGAGGAAAATAGTAAGTCCTGTGCAGCTTTTCTTAGTTTATTCCTGTCAGTGGGCGGTCAAATATTTACGACTAACTATGACCTACTTCTTTACTGGGTCTTGATGCGCGAAGCCGTCGTCAACCCCATAGATGGTTTTGGGAAGGAACTGCTAAACGTTACCGATGTCGTCCAGGGAGAAGAACCAGAATATTCTGAACTTATTTGGGGACCCAATGTTTCTGAGCAAAATATTCACTATCTTCATGGCGCATTGCATATCTTTGATCAGAAAGCCGAAATCATTAAAGAACAATATGATTACAACGGATATTTACTCGAAAATATCAAAGAAAGGCTCAATAATGGAAATTATCCGATTTTTGTCACGGCTGGCAATGGCGACGAAAAGCTCGAACACATTAGGCACAACCGTTACCTATCTCGATGTTATGATGCCCTTTCGTCAATCAATGGTTCTCTAGTGACATTTGGATTCAATTTTGGTCCGTACGATGAGCATATAATCGAGGCGCTTAATAAAGCAGCACACCTCTTATCCAAGAAAGAACCGAAACTTTGGAGTATATATATTGGAGTTTACTCTGAAGCCGATGCCGCCCATATAAAAAGTATCGAGCACAAATTCCATGCAAAGGTTCAAATATTCGATGCGAAGACTGCGAATGTTTGGGGGATAAAATAATTTAATGCGACCCTCCTTTTGCAAGTTGACTATTAAATAGATAAATTGAAGATGACCGCATCCTTTCACAACCCATACGTCAAGCATTGCTCGTTAGCTTTTGATCTGTTGAAAATCAGAAATGGGAAATATGAAAAAATACTATTATTAGAAAGATTTTTCATCTTTTTTCTTTGCATCATTTTGATGGTAACTCCGGCGATGTTTGTACGCTGGATATCTGGCAGAATAAGCAAAACGGCGCGAAAAATATCAATTGAATTATATGTAATGGCGAAAACTGCGCTTGCAGTATTTGTGTTATTTAGTGGAGGGTGGTCGGAAAATTACTACGTGGTGCTCGCCACCATTTCGTTAGTTGACTTGTTTTCCAATATCATTGCAATAGTTCTTCTGCGAAATTTTTGGCATGCGCCGTTATCCTTAAACAGGACGCTAATCTCGCTCGGGCTCAATTTTGTAGAATTTACAGCATGGTTTGCTGGATTGTATTTGCATTTTGATGCCCTTCGTTTCGGAACTACGCCAGTAGTAGACTCTTTTTCCGCCTTTTATTTCAGCGTAATAACATCAGCAACTATTGGATTTGGTGACATCATCCCAACTGTGGCAGGGCGAAAGCTGGTTGTGGCCGAAGCTTTTTGTTCATTTATATTTCTCGCAGTAGTTGTGACCTATGTTATCGGCAGTCTTGGGCAATCGTCTGCAAGTTCCGCTCAAGATAAATGATTGCGAGGCAAATTTAGTACTGGTACATAAATTAGTACCCGTATAAGACAAAGTGATCTTTGGCATATGCCTCACTTGGAATGACCCGAACGCATTGGCGCTTCTCTGGCCCGCATCGTTCCAACTTTGCGCGCCCGCCTCGCTTTGCCCACATATCCGCCTGTTCACGCAATTCCGCCACTTCAGCCGTCAGTCTTTCGCGCTCTACGTGCAAACCGACCATGGCATGCCGTTGCGATTGAAACATTGCCATGCCAAGCACCCATAGCGCGGCCACAAAGCCTGCCCCTACCGCCGCAGTAATGCCGGCCCATCGCCAGGAAAACCATTGCACTGCATCCCGCAGCTTGTCCTCAGCCTTGTACACGTCGGTACCCACGCGTTCCAAGCTGTCGAGAAATGGCTTTGACGAGGCATGGAAGGCAAGCAGAGCTTCGCGGGACATACCGCTGAGGGCTTGGCGTACCGCGTTTGTTACGGCTTCCTCTGTGGCCGATTGAATCGTCGAGACCGCTTCGTCCGCAATCCCATTCAACGCCTCGACCTCCTCCGCGAATGCGGCACGTTGGTCGGACAGAGCACTCAGCTCGGTAGTGAGGTTCGCCAAAACCGCGCCTGCCGCCTTCTGCTGCTCTTCAGCGACAAGCATCAATCCAAACAATTGCTGCTTCGTATCCATTGTGGCTCCATCTTGATGGTCAGGTTGATCGATCTAGCGTTCGTACCCACCGCGTCCACGCACATGTTCTTTGGCTTGGTGCGAAAGATCCTTCTTGGTACCGCGTTCCAGCTCCTGTCGGCGCATGGCCGCTTCAGCCTTATGCGCTTCGATTCGGTCAAGTTCGAGCTGCTGCTTGGCCTGGTACTCGGCCTTGAAAGCTTCGAATGCACGCAGCGCTTCCGCTTTTTCGAATTCGACGCGCTTGTGCCGTTCAAACTCCGCGCGGAACTCCGCCATGCCGGCCTGCGCGATGCCGCCAACAGCGCGCGCTGCATCACGCTCGCGCATTGCAGCGGCCATGTCGACGCTGGTGTCGACAAGAGCTTTCTCAAGCTGTCGCAGCTCGCGTTCCAGTTCACCTGCCAGACGCGCCTGATACAGCCGCTCGTGAGCCTGCTCCTGGATACGCTCAATCACCTGACTGGGGCGTCCGTCGCGCACCATCGCCGATACCGCAGGACCAAGGTGATGCGTCGGCTCACGCTGAATGCCCTGTGCTTCTAGCGTTCGGTGGTCGATTCGGTGTTCGCTATGACCGGCTCGCTCAAGTTCCGAGTTTGCGAGCGTTGCCCAACGGCTTCGCTCCCGGTCGGCGGCATTGTCGAGTCTATGGCGCTGGCAATGAATGGGATCGAGCTCGACGACCTTCTTGCCGAGATTTCCTTCCGCATCGACTGAACAGGCCGACAGCATGATGTGGGCGTGATGGTTACGGTGGTCGCCGTGGCGGCTGGGCGCGTGTACTGCAACGTCGGCTGCAACTTGGTAACGATCAGCTAGTTCGCGGCCGTAGGCCAGCGCAAGCGCAAGGCGATCGCCAGCGTTCAATTCGTTTGGCAGGGATACCTCGACTTCGCGCACCAGCACGGCGTCGCCACGCTTGTGATGTAGTTCGACCTGGTTCCAGAACTGGGCGCGGTCGCCCGTGGCGCCACCGGGCAGGATCAGTTCAGCATGTTCGACACCCTGTTTATGCGTGAAGTCGAAGACTATTCCAGTGCGCTCATCGAGAATCAATTCGCCCGAACGATAGGCTGCAGCGCCGGTGGCGCTGCGTCCACTGCCGCGGCTGATCGCCTTCATCGTCAGATGGAAAATTGCCATGGCTCGCCGTCGCTGTTGGGGTTGCCCTTCCGTCGAGCCGTCGCGCTGTCACCGCACGGGTAATCCCCGCAGGGGAATACTCTAAGTGCGCCCTTGTAGTTCGAGCTGGGACGCAATTAATCGACCGCGCCGTGTTTTGTGTTGGCTCATGTGTACCTTGCAAAGGCTGAGTTCTAATGAGCTCAACCGTTACAGGGACAGCATATGATTACCAACGACAAGCGCATTGAGGCAATCGAAACACGGATCAAACAGCTGAGAGCCCAAAAGCAGCAAGTTGAAGCGCGCAAACGGGCTGAAGAGTCGAAGCGCAAGCGATCCGATGACTTACGGCGAAAAATCCTTGTCGGGGCGGTGATACTTGCGAGAGTTGAGCGCGGCGAATTCTCGGCAAGCGAGTTGAACGAATTCATGGATCAAGCACTTGTGAAAGCTGATGAGCGACACTTGTTCGGGCTACCGCAGCGCGACGATGGCGTAGCTACCCCGCCAAGCTCGGAAGACAAGGTCAAGCACGCGAGCAAATCGGCATCAACGCCGGATCATTGCGATCCCCCGAAGGTCGAGCAGAACCGCAAGAAAGCAGTACAGGTTGCCGAGCCAGTGGCCCCAGCCATTGGACCGGATTCCCTCTTTTGAAATAATCTGACTGCTGGCGCAGCCAGCCTGGCAAGCGGCGACGGGCCGCGCGCCCCCTCCCCCTGACTACTGGCGAAGCACAGCGGCAAGCGCCGAAGGTGCGGCCTCGTACCTCATATCAGCTTTTGACCTGGCAGTAACGGCGGGGCGCAAGACATAAGGTTTCTTACGTCAACCCGAAGGGCGCGCAGCGATCTGGCCAAGGAGCGCCAGCGAACGGTCAGATTTGCAACGTAAGGTGACCTTATGTTCAATCGCGCAGCGATTTACCCCGCCGTTACTGCCACTCCTCTGACTGCCGGCGCAGCGCGGTTGCAAGCGCCATCAGGCGCGCGCATCGTTCATCTGATGACAATGCTCGATTCCGGCAAAGCCGGAACGCCGCTCATTCGCCTAGGCCGCAGCAATGCCGAGTGCCGGCCAGAACGCTGGATTGATTACATACCGCGCAAGGTCTCCTTGCCGCGCCGCGCGGAGGCTGAGCAGCTTCGAGTCATAATTCACATCGAAGATGTATTGCACGTCATCCTCGGTTCTCAAGCCGATCACGCCGTAATATAGGAGAAAGCCGAGCACTTGGTCGACCGCGTCCTCGGGCGCCCCGCCCGCAAGGAGAATCTCGCGCAGTTGCGCGGCGCTGACTTCGGACGGCGCGTCCAGAAAGCTGTACAACAGGTTGGGAACCGCCGGAAAGACATCGTTGAGTTCGTGGTCAAGTTCGATCAACAGGTCCTGGGAATATGCTCGCATACCCTTTTCGATATCGCTCTCATCGATTTTTGCATGACTGAAGTTGCTTGCGAAACCCTTGCTGTGCGCGAAGATCTTAAGCAGATTGCGAGGGCGCATCAACGAACGCTCAATCATGTAGGCAGCACTCTCCTCGCCCCGATAATGGGAAATGCAAATGTCGCGCCAGACCTGCTCGAAACTTACATCGTCGGCGATACCTTCAATTCCGGATACGAGCCGCAAGCGAAGCATCTCGCGCAACATATCAGCGTCGGTCCAGTCGAGTACCGCTCGCATGTCCTTACCGTAGTCCGCACTGCTCTTCATCAGTAATTCGTAGACATCGTTGCGGATGAAGACGATGCAGTGAAACACGTGCTTGCGCTTGGTCATGTCACGTTCGATCTTGCGCCCGGCCTCCACCAAGCAGCGCAATACGATTGCGTCGATCTCGTCGACGCCACCTGTATTCCAGCCCTTGTCGAGGTTGTCAAACAAGATCCAAACCGCTTGCTTCGTTTGCAGGTAGTCGGACAGTTTTTCCCGCAACGCGCGTAAGTCATGTGCGTATATCAGCGATGCCACGTCATCGGCAGTCAGCTTTGTATTTGCTCCATCGCCGAACCGGGCTCGGTATTCTGTGGCAATGCGATTTGATAGCGTCAGCAGTCGCTCGGAGAAATCTCCTTCAACAGAGAAGTTTTCGACCTTGTAGGTCGCTTCAAGATCGAGGTAACGCTCATACAATTCGTGGTTATGTTTATGGGTTACGCGGTCTTTTTCTAGGACCTTATAGGTCACTTCCAGCAATAGCAGGTATTCCCAGAAGGCGGTAATAAGGTGTTGTCGCGCGCCCTCCGTCAGGTAAGACAGCAGATCTTCTTTCAGCTTGATCAGCTGGTAGCCCTCGGGCTTCAAGTCGACCATGACATTGCGTTTGTCGGCGCGCAAGCGGTCACGCAACTGCAAAAACAGCGCTGTTTTCCCGGAACCTTTCCGTCCGACCACCAAATTGACTTCACCGCGCAGCGCGCGGCCGAACTGGTCAGTGTGCATGTAGTACGCACCCAAGGTCGTCATCTCGTTTTCTGCTGTCGGGTCGCCGAACGATAGCCGCTGCAAGGACGTAGTCGCCTTGCCTGAAGGCGGCTCAACCTGCTGCAAATAGTCTGTCAGTTCCAGCACAAGTGCTGCGACGTGCTCGACGATGTCGTCAGGGTACCGATACGGTTTGACTTCGTCCCGGACATCGAGCGGCGCATCGTACCCGTCTGGACACAGGATCAGCAAGGGTTTACCCATGCCATCGGCCAGACCAGCCACGAATAAGGCACGCAGATTATGCACGACAGCCCAGTCCCTCGTTTGCTCTTGCTCCAACGACACGAGAACACCGGCTGACGCGCCGACTTGGCGAATAGCGTCTACTGCGGACAAACGGGAGTCTTCGGTCGGGTTAAAGCTTCGATAGCGATAGCGCGCTTTTTTTAAGCGTGACGTCATCATCGTTGCCGCGGCGCCTTTTTCCGGAGGCTCGACCACATATGCCGGTGCCTGCACGTCCACTTTCAACGAGAATGAAAGCGGTGTTTCGTCAATTGGGGTAGTAAGCCGACCGGCGAGCCCATCCGCATCATCGTATTCGAAATAGCCGAGGGTATCGAAAATGCCAACCCGTCGCGCCATGTCGCGGTCGCCGGCGGAGTGTCGGTGTCGTGTCAAAAAGACGCGTTTCCCCTTACCGATGGCGAATCCGATTTCATATACGACGTTCGGGTTCAGAAAAGTAATGTCAGCAACAATGAAACTTGAGTCATCGATTTTTTCCAGGATCGGAGAAATCAACGGGGTGCCAGGAATGTCGTTGAACTCCCATGAATCGAACTGGACGGGACCAAGTGCGGCATTCGCTTTTTGGATAGCCGAACGCATAATTCCCAGCAACTGCGCATCACGAGACGGGTAGGCGACGAAAGCGAGATGAGGACCGGTCATTCGGAAACCTTCTTTTCATGCTGTGATTGTTACTCCAAGTATAAGGCTTTGCCGTCGGCAAATGTCGTATCGATGGTCAATTTCGAAAGGCAATTTTTTGACAGCTAGCTGGCGTCCAAAGAACTCGTAGCGATTCTGCCGGTCCGACGGTGTAGCAGATTTGGGTTTAGCCTATAGGCGACTGCCAGGATCTACGGTGACAGGGGCCCGTTGACCAGCGTAACGCCAATCCAGTCCGGTACCGACTATTTTTGGAGGTGTCAGTGGAGGTACACCGACAATAAGCCGTTTGCCGAAGCTAGCATCCATGCGGGTTTCAAGCCATTGTCACAGTCCACCTATCCCTGATCCTTCTTGTCGCTTTGCAAGAACCTTGCGAATGACTCGGCATACACTGATAGTTCGACGCAAGCATCGGCTTGGGGGAGGCAGATGAACTATTTGCGCACTTGCCGGCTCCTGCTAGTCTTGACCATAGTTCTGACGCTTACTGCTCGCTCGGCCGAGGCGAATCAGCCCATGAAAGATGCCGACATTCTCGGCACATGGACACTAACCAAAGTCCTGGACTCAGCTGATGTGGCTTCGATGACAGACGAGCAAGCCGCAGCCTTAGTCGGCAGGACGATGGTCGTGCGGCGTGACAGCCTCACGTTCAATGGCGAACCGTATCGTGCGCCGGAACTAACGCGGCGGCGCGAGGACGCAGCGAAATTCTTGAGGGAGGGCTATCACGCCCGAGTTGGCAATCTCGGGCTGCCCGACACCATTACGGTCATAGACCTGAACTGCACTGAAGCATTCCTAAAAAGCAAAGGCAAGATTGTAGTGTTTTGGCAGGGTTACTTCTATGATGCCGTCAAGCGAACATCAGCAAAACGCTGAGCTATTTCCCCTTTTTCTGTTTGAAATGCTCTTCCAATTCAATGAACGAGGGACGTTCGCTTGCAGAAATAATCTTTCGACCAAATTCAACTGCCAGTGCTGGAGCATAGCCATTCAAGCTGGCGATCAATGTCACTTTAATACATTGATATACCTTCGTGGATTCCTCCAATTTTCGCTGCAACAATCCGGCAACTGGCGAGAAAACACCATACGCCAGCAATATCCCCAGGAAGGTCCCGACCAATGCAGCCCCGATCAGATTGCCTAGCTCTGCTGGTGGGAGACCCACTGAGCCCATTGTATGCACCACGCCCATGACTGCTGCGACAATACCAAACGCGGGAAGGCCATCTGCGATTTTGTTGATCGCATGAATTGAAAGCACGCCATCCTGATGATGTGTCTCTATTTCGTTATCAATGAGGTTTTCAATTTGAAATGCATCCATATTCCCCGAGACCATCAGCCTGAGGTAATCGGTGATGAATTCCATGACATGATGATCAGACAGTATCGACGGATACTTTGAAAAGACAGGGCTATTGCTCGGCGCTTCGATATCCCCTTCAATCGACATCAAACCTTCTTTGCGCACCTTGCTTAGAACGTCATACAGGAGCGACATCAGATCCATGTACAGGCCTCGGCTCTGCCGCGCCGAATGAAATATCGTCGGCAATACCGCCAGCGTCGCGCGCATCGACTTGCTGTCGTTTGAGATAACAAATGTGCCGAGCGCACCGCCTGCAATCATCATCAATTCATAGGGCTGGAAAAGTGGACCGAGGTGGCCGCCTTCCAGCACGAATCCCCCGAAGACGCCACCAAGAACGATGGCAATACCGATGAGAACCATCATGATCTAGAGTCTCCCAGTGCGGTTGCAGCGCCTGAAGCGAATGGCGAACGACTGGCGTGCAACACCATCAGCATAAACATGGCGTGATAGCCATCCGCGATCTTGGCGCTATGATCAGGCCCAAGGTCATCGTCGGCGATGTTGACAAAAAGAGGGACACGTGAGGTCACGGATGCTTTCGATCTAAGTCGTTGTACTACTTTGGCTAGTACAATACTTGTGCAATCAAGCAATGTCAAGCTGTGTAAATCACTAGCCAAGTCCGCCTATCCCATTGCCGCCTGCGTCTTCACTGCCTCGTCCAAAATCCAGTCCCGTACCACCTGCTGTGCGGGACTGCCGGCGCTTTGCCGCGTAAGTAGACAGTAACCGTGGTCGGTTGCGACGGGCGGCCTGTTGGTGGCCAAGGCCAGCTTTCCTTCGGCGAGCAGGTTGTTGACCAATGCCAGGCGGCCCATCGCAACGCCCTGCCCGGCCAGCGTCGCCTGCACAACCTGGTCGTACTGGTTGAATAGCAAACGCCCTGCCCCGCCGGAGCTTGCCTTGTGCCCGGCCTCGCGCAACCAGTTTTTCCATTGCAGCCAGGGCCGCGAACTGTCGTCATAGTCAATCAGCACCTGCCTGCGCAGCTGGGCCGCATCCTCGATTGCCGTCACTGCCAGCGATGGATGCGCAATCGGCACGAGCAGCTCGCTAAACAGTCGCGTCGCCCCTTGCGGCGCCAGCGCATCCGGGCAATAGCGCAGCGCCAGATCCATGCCGTCACGCTCCAGGTCCATCACCCGGTTGGTTGCGGCCACCCGCACGTCAATGTCGGGGGCATTGCGCTGAAAGGCGCCCAGCCGCGGCAACAGCCATAGCGTCGTCAGGCCGATGGAAGCAGTAATGGTGATGCACGGCCGCTCGCCGGGAGGGCGCAGCGTGCCAATCACCGAGCCCAGTTGTTCCAGCATCGGGTCGGCCGACCGGAACAGATGCCGGCCTTCCGGTGTGAACTCGATACTGCGATACGAGCGCACGAACAGGCGACAGTTAAGCGCCGCCTCCAGCGCCTGGACCTGGCGACTGACTGCGGATTGCACGATGCACAGATCCTGCGCAGCGAGCGTGATGCTCATGCGGCGCCCAACCGCGACAAAGGTGCGCAGCAGGTCAAGCGGTGGCAAGTCAATCAGCCGGTTTGGCATTCGATGACACTCCATTCTTGCCTAAGAAGTCGTCGTGACATGCCCAGCGGGCATGCGAACAAGTCATTTTAACCGTTTGAGCCGTTCGCACGAACGTATTCTAATTAGGACTCCAGACCCCGCCACTTTTGTATTGGATTGTCATGCATGCGACACCTGTCAACATCGAGCCCGTCAGCGCCTCGCTCGAGTATTTGCAAAGTACGGCCAGCAAGCCCGTGACTTACGTACTCGCCCCGCCAGGCGGCCACACCTGGAAAACGAGCGAATACGCGTCGGTTCCGGTCACCATCCGCGATGGGCGCGGCAAGGTCGTTGCTCCCGTGCTAGACCGCGAGGGTTTTCAGCTGTGCAGCGCGCCGAGCGCCATGCGTGACTTTGCGGAACGCGAAACGATACAACAGCTTTACTACCCGGAGATGGAGGAACTGGCTCGTTCCGTCAGTGGAGCGCGGCGCGCCATCGTATTCGACCATCTGGTGCGCCGGCGTGCCGCTGCAGCGCTTAGCCCATTTGGCGCGCTCGCCGGCCAACGTCCTGGCGCAGCGACGCGGGTCCATTGCGATTTCACGCCGGCTTCGGCGCAGCGCCGGCTTGCGCTGGAGCTTGAAGCATTGGGCCTCGCGCAGGTCGAGCGTTTTGCCATCATCAATCTGTGGCGCACGACGCGCTTGCCAGTGCTGGACTCCCCGCTCGCCGTTTGCGATGCGCGCACCGTCAAACCGGGCGACCTGGTGGCTGCCGACATCGTCTATCCAACCCGCACTGGCGAAATCTTCGAAGTGCTACACAATCCCGCTCATAGCTGGTCCTATTTTCATTCAATGGAATTCAACGAGGTGCTGGTGTTCAAGCAATTCGATTCGGCCGCCGACGTGGCTTGCTATACGCCACATGCCGCGTTTGCGCATCCGGCCACGCCGGCCGGCACTCCGCCACGCGAGAGCATTGAAATCCGCTGTCTCCTCATTTTCGACTGAAAGCATATCTCCATGGATAAGATCCAATTTTGGTTCGACTTCGGCAGCAATTACAGCTATCTGAGCATGATGCGCATCAGGCAGCTCGCGGCCGAAGCGCAGCTGCAGTTCGAGCTGACACCGTTTTTGCTCGGGCCGGTCTTCAAATCGCTGGGATGGGACACGTCGCCGTTCGTGCTGCAAGCGATGAAAGGCAATTACGTTTGGCGAGATATGCAGCGGCAGTGCGACAAGTATGGCCTGCGCTGGCAGCGACCTTCGGCTTTCCCGCGCAGCTCGCTGCTGGCTGCCCGCGTCGCCATGCTGGGTGAAGGGTCGCCGTGGATGCTGCCGTTCTGCGAGCAAGTCATGTTGGCCAACTTTGCTGATGATCGCGACATAGGCGAGCAAGCTGTCATTGCAGCAATCCTAGACAGCATTGGAGTCGACAGCGAAACAGTGATCGCACAAGCGAAGACCGACGCCAGCAAAGATGCGCTGCGTGCACGTACCACCACGGCCCAGAGCCGCGGCATCTTCGGAGCGCCGATGTTTTTCGTCGGCGACGAGATGTTCTGGGGAAATGACCGTCTCGACGACGCCTGCACTCTGGCGGCGCAGCGGGCGCGCCAGCGCTAGTGGCAACGCGGGTGATTCGCATCTGCTACAGTCTAGCCGTTTGAAAAATGACGTAGGAACATCAACCACAGGCAGCTCCACACGAAAGGAATACCATGTTCAGCCATGTAATGATCGGTTCGAATGACATCGAACAGTCCCAAGTGTTCTACAACGCCGTCCTTGGCACACTCGGCGTGGGTGAGCCGTACCGAAACCAGGGGCCATCTGGACACATGCGGCTGTTCTACCGTCACGAAGGAAACACCTTTTGCGTCAGTGAGCCAATCAACGGACAAATGGCGAGCGCGGCGAACGGCGCCACGATCGGCTTCAAATGTAGCTCGCCTGAACAGGTCAAGGCATTTCATGATGCGGCGGTTGCACACGGCGGCAGGTCGATCGAGGACCCGCCTGGCGTGCGCGATAACGGCGTCGGTGCCATGTACCTGGCCTATGTGCTTGATCCGGATGGCAATAAGCTGTGTGCGCTCCATCGCCTCAAGTAGGCACCCCATTATGGATCAGCGCGGCGTGTTCGCCACTGGTGGCAGCAGAGGAATTGGCGCTGCGGTCACCCTGCTGGCATCGCAAAAAGGCTATGCCGTCGCCATCAATTATCGCGACGACGATCGAGCTGCCGCAGGCATCAAGGAAAGGATAGAGGCTGCCGGCGCCCCCCTTCCAGCTTCCTGATGAACAGATGATTTGACGTCCCGTCAACTGGCTCTATTAATTATGCCAGCGCCTTAAGCCCTAATTTCTCCACCACGTAGAGCATCTTGGCGGCGAGGCCGCTGGGGGCGTTATCGCCTACTTCCCATTTTTGAACCGTCGAGGTACTGGTATTCAAGTAACTGGCGAAAACGCTCTGGCTAACTTTGTATCGATTCCGGATGCGCTGAACGTCTTTCGCTGTATAGACAGGCACTTTGGTCAAGCATGAGGCGTCGAATTCGCGCATAGTCTTTGCATCGATCTGATCCATCTCATGTAAATCAGAGGCCGCGCTGTGGATCGCTTCGAATGCTCGGCTCTTTGCTTTCGTCTTAACAGTCATGGCAAATCTCAATCAATTTTTTCGCGAGCACGTCAATGGCAACGTCCGCATCGGTTAACTTCTCGTAGACCTTGGCAAGTTTTTTGAAACCGGCCAGTTCTTCATCGTCAATGTTTGCTTGGTCCTTTTTTGAGAACAGGTAGGTGAAAATCCAATACCGTTTCCCTTTGGCCAAGATGATGGACCGATCCTGGTTGTAGTTCAGTCGCTTCTTCCATACGCCACCGCCCAAGTCATCTGCCTTCCCGACCCAAACCTCGGCCATCGCTTCGCACAGTTCGGCATCAGAAATTCCAGCAAGCCTGGCTTCTTTCGCAAACCACTTCGTTTTAAAGGTTCGCTTCCGTCCGGCTGGCGGACGGGCCGAAAGTTGAGAGGCCGACCTTCTGTTTTTTGCTTTGGCCATGTCAAACTATACCATCTAATGGCATAGATAGTCCATCGCGAAGAAAGTCCCTAACAAGACCAAGAAATTTAAGCGAATCATCGGAATTTATGTATAAGCACTTATATAAGTGATGATAGAATCCAATTATGAAACGTACACACGGAACCCAATTACGCCATCTGATCGAGTTGCTCGATGGCGCTGTCGCGGCCGCCTATGACGAAGCCGGTCTCAGTTACCGGCCTCGTTATACGCCGATCATGCGCGCCTTGCAGGCCGGCGATGTCCTGACTACTGGCCAACTGGCCGATCAAGCCGGAATCACTCAGCCGGCCGCCACCCAGACCCTGGCCTTGATGCTGACCGACGGCCTGGTCACAAAAGTCGCGGCGCCCGGTGACGCCCGCCAAAAGCTGGTACGCCTCAGTGCCAAGGGCAAGCGCCTGCTGCCAAAGCTTGAACGCTGCTGGGCCGCGACCGCGATTGCCTCGCGTGACCTTGAGCAGGACTTGCCGTTTTCGCTCTCGACCCTGCTCGACAGCGCAATCGCGGCCCTCCAGGCCAAACCCTTCAGCGACCGCATCCGCGCCGCCCACGCCACACTCGACCAACCGTAAACCACGAAAGACCAGAGCATGTTTCCATTGAATCGCATTGCCGCTTCCCTGCTGTTGGCCGCCACTGTCGCGGCACCCGCTCTGGCCCAGATGCCAAGTGGCGGACCGAACCAGGCCGACATCACCATCAGTGCGGAACGCCGCCAGCACATCATTGATACCCTGCTATCCGAACTGAAGCAGAAATATGTTTTTCCGGACCAGGCACGGGCGCTGGAGGGCAGCATCCGCGCTCGCGTCGCTCGGGGCGAGTACCGGGACATCACCAGCGCAAAGCAGCTGGCGGCAACCTTGACCGGACATCTGCAGGCCGACTCCAAGGACAAGCACCTGATGCTGGCCTATAGCGAGCGCCCGATCCCGCTGCAGGCACAGACGCAAGGCGAGTCTCCCGAACAGCTGGCGCAGGAATTGGCGCACATGAAATCGATGAACTTCGGGATCGACCGCGTGCAACGCCTGCCATTCAATATCGCCTATCTGGAACTGGGCATGTTTGCGCGCGCCAGTATTGCCGCGGAGGCGCTCGCCGCCGCCATGCAATTGGTGACGAACTCGGATGCGCTGATTGTCGACCTGCGCCGTAACGGCGGGGGCGATCCCGATACGGTCGCCTTACTGGCCAGCTATTTCCTTGAAAAACGTACACATCTGAGCGACATCTACTTCCGCAAAGGCGACCGCACGGTCCAGATGTGGACTACCGACAAGCTGGCCGGCGCCCGCTATGGCAAGGACAAGCCGGTCTATGTGCTGACCAGCAGCGATTCGTTCTCCGCAGCGGAAGACTTCAGCTATACGCTGAAGCACCTCAAGCGCGTGACCGTGGTCGGCGAGACCACGGCCGGCGGTGCCCACCCGGGGGATATGGAACGCATTGACGCCAATTTTGCAGCCAATGTGCCGAATGGCCGCACGATCAACCGCGTCACCAAGACCAATTGGGAGGGCACGGGCGTGACGCCCGACCTGGCCGTGCCTGCGGACGATGCGCTGAAAGCGGCGCAGAAGGATATCCTGCGCAAGATGATCGAAACGGAGCGCAATCCCGGGCGCGCCGAGCGCATGAAGGCAAGGTTGGCCGCGATTGATCAGAAAGCCAGCTGAGCACCGCGCTGCCTGCTACTGCCGCGGCAGCTTGAAAAGCCGCGTCGCCATTGCTGTATTCCTGAACCATGCTCGGTGACCGGATGCGGCGAAAGCAAGCCAGTGTCGTGGGGGCCAAGCAAGCCGGGCTGGCCTGGTCTAGTCCAAACGATAGTGGGCGGCGTTGAGGTAGGCGGCGATGTCGCGCACCTCCTCCGGGAACAAGCCCAATTGCAGGGTGGTATCGCAGGCCTCTACCTGTGCGATCAATTTTTCGCGGGTGGCCACCTTGCGCTGGGTCCGCTGATAGTAGGCCGCCTCGCCCAAGCCGCTGCGCTGCTGGTGACAGGCCGCACAATTATTCTTGGCATGCAGGGTCTTGCCGGCCTCGCTCTGGGCCCCCTCCAGCAGGCGCCCTGGCTCGCTGGACTGGGCACCAGGACCGGCCGCCTGCACGGCGCCGGCCAGGGTCATGGCCAGCACGGCGGCTAATGTGCGCTTCACGGCTTGATGTAGGCAAAGCCTTCCTGCGATTGCAGGCGGGCGATCTCGGCCACACCGGAAGGCACGATGCTGGCCTCCGGTAGCACTTTGCTGCGTTCGATTTTGCGCGCCACCAGCGTGTTATTGCACACACGGAACTCCACCTTGCGCGCCGCCAGTTCCTGCACCACGATATCGTAGGGATTGCCATTCTTGTCCTGGGCACCGTCGAGCAGGAAGTCGATGCCGGGCCCGTGGCTAACGGCAACAATGCGGGCCGCCGGATTCTGGTCCAGGTGGTTGCGGATATTGCGCAAGCCCGCCATGGCATTGGCACTGTCGCTGAAATGGTAGACCACTTTTTCCGGGTGGGCGGCACTGGCGCTGCCGACAACGGCAGCAAACAACAGCAGGCAGGCGGCGATGAAACGTTTCATTTATTTTCCCCTTGGGTTGACTGCAGGCTTTCCTGTTCCATCAGGATATAGGTGCCGAAGGCATTGAGCCGGTTGGCTTGCTCGAAGGCCGGGTAGGCGGCGAAGGCCGACCAGTCGGTCTGGCGGTAGGCTTCCTCGAAGCCCGTCATCTGCTGCACCGCAGCGCCCATGGTCTGGCGCAGGTACTGCAGGTAGCGGCGGGTCAGTTGCATATCGGCCAAAGTATTGGTGGAAGCGGCTCCGTGGCCCGGCACCACCGTGTGCGGGTGCGCGTCAAGCATGCGCTCCATCGCCGCCAGCCAGGCCTTGCTGTCGGCATTGCCGACGAAGGGAATGCGGCCGGAAAAATACAGGTCGCCGGCAAACAGCACCCGCTCCTGCTCGACGAACAGCATCAAGTCTTCCGGCGAATGGGCGCCGCTGCTGTCGATGATCTTGAACGTGGTGCCGCCAAGGCGGAACACGATCTCGCCGCTGCGGTCGAACACCAGCCACTGGTCGGCCGCGACCAGGGCGGTGTCGTCGTCGACCCAGGGGAAGAGTTCGCCGCGGCGCTGGGCCAGGCGCTGCTGGGCCAGATCCGATTGCAGGTAGAGCTTGCCGTTGGCATGGGCCAGGATGCGCGCGCCGATGCGCCGGAATGCCTGCAGGCCATAGAAGTGGTCGGCATGGTAGTGGCCGACGATGACCTGGCGGATTGGTTTGCTGGTGATGCGGCCGATTGCATCGATCATCGCCTGTCCCAGCGCTGGCGAGCCCAGCGCGTCATACACGACCACCCTATCGGACGTGACGACGAAGCCGGCATTGGACATATAGCCTTTATTGGCCGCGCTGGCGGCGCCGGATTCGCCGCGGAAATAATACACATTCGGCGACACTTGCAGCGGTTCGAGCCGGATGTCGAGCCCGGCCGCGCCGGCCGCGCCCAGGCACAGCGCCAGCACGGCGCCGAGTGCCAGTTGCAGCAGTTTCAAGGGCATGTTTTCTCCTGGCACGGCCCCGGCACGCCGGGGCCGGCGCATTACAGTTGCTGGCTATAGGCGATGCCGATGGCGTGCTGGCGCATGCCGATCGTCTCGGTGCCGCCGGCCATCGGCGGCGCCGGGAACAGGCCATTGAACAGCGAGGGACCGCTGACATCGACGCGCGGCGCATGCATATACGACAGGCTCAGCTGGCATTGCTTGCACAACGCATAGCTCAAGCCGAAGGTCAGGTGGTCCTTGATCACGCCCGGCGCCAGGATATTGAAGCTGACGTCGGCCGCGCTGATCGGATTGCCGCCACGGTTATAGCCGCCGCGTAAGGTCCAGCGATCATCCATGCGCCAGGCGGCGCCGAGCTTGACGACCTCGATATCGCGCCAGCCAAAGCCGGGTCCGTTGGCCGCGCCCAGCGGCGCCACCGGCCGGCTGGCATTGGCCACCGACGGCACCGCGCCGTAGCCGATCTGCTGGTAGTCCAGCGCCAGCGTCAGCGCCGGGTCCGGTGTCCAGGCCAGGCCGAGGCTGAAGCTCGATGGAATGTCGAAGCTGCCGCCGCCGGCGAACAAGCCTTTGTAGGCGTCGAACTTACTCATCTTCATCTTCGGCGCATAGGCTGCGCCAACGGCAAGCTGGTCGGTGATGCGGCCGTAGTAGCCGATCCGCACGCCGGCCCCGTAGGAGCCGTCGAAACCCTTGCCTGTCACAAAGCCGGGCGCGCCGGTAAAGGGAGGAAAACCTGGCCCGTTGTCAAACGCTTGCAGGCCCGCGGCCTTGAAGCGCTGATAGCCCAGCAAGACCGACAGACCCAGCGAATGATTCGGATGGAATTTATACGAGACGGTCGGCGCCACGATCAGCTGCACCATGTCGATGCCGAGCTGGCCGCTGCCGCACAGCATATTATTGCCGCCCGGAGCGCCGCACTGGTAGCTGCCCTGGTCATAGGTGGTGTTCAGGCCGCCATTGCCGTAGGCGGTGACGCCGAACGACAGTGTGGCGTCGTGCATGGTGTTGTAGCCGAACTCGGGAATCAGGAAGTTTTCCTTGCTGCTGACGCTGCTGCCATTGAGGCTGGCGATGGCGGCGCCGCTGCGGCTGGCGCTGCGGCCCGGACGGAACCAGTCGGCCCCGACATCGACGCGCGCGCCGGCCCACACCATGGTGGCCGGGTTGTTGGCGCCGCCCATGGCATCGAAGGTGGTGGCGGTGGCAGCCCCGCCCATGCCCTTGGCCACGATCCCGTAGCCGTGCGAGAAATATCCATTGGTGGCCGCGGCCGGCAAGGCCAGCAGTGCGCCGAGTGCGCCGGCCAGCAAGGAAATGCGATAGTGCTGCGCTTGTTGTGACATCCAGGTCTCCTGATATTTTATTGTGTGTGTCTCGACTGCTACGTCCCTGCCCTGCCTTACCCTTTCCTGTCTTACCTTTCCTGCCTTACCTTTCCCGCCTTACCTTTCCCGCCTTACCTTTCCTGCCTTACCTTTCTTGCCTTACCTTTCCTGCCTTAACCCTGTCCGGCCCTTTCCTGTCCGATCCCGCCGACGCCCTGCTCAGCCGCCTGCCAGTCCCGGATTGCCGGCCACGCCGACCAGCTTGGGCTGGTTCAGCTTGCGCGGCGCAATCACCGGATGAGCCTTGAAATACTGTTCCATCACGTCCCAGATCGGCGCGCCCTGGGCCCCTTCGGCCACCGGGGCCCAACCGGCCACCCGGTACAGCTTGTCGGCCTGCAGCGGCACGCCGCCCAGCCGCATATCGCCGATGCGCGCGCCGGCCCCATTCGATGGCGTGCAGCTGTATTGCAGGCCGCCTACCCGCACCATGTCGCCGCCCTGCTGGTAATAGGGGTCGGGGTTGAACAGGTTGTCGCACACGTCTTCGAGGATGGTCTTGATGGCTGCGCCGCTGAGCTGGCTGACGGTGGTGGCCGGGTAGGTGATGGCCACCTGGTCCATCAGGTGTTCGCGCGTGATGGCCTGGCCCGGCAGGATCGAGGTGCCCCAGCGGAAGCCGGGCGAGAAGGCGATCTCGGCATCCTTGACTTCCATCAGCGCGTCGACGATCAGCTGGTCCCATGCGCCGTTGAAATTGCCGCGGCGGTAGAGCAGGCCTTCGCTGACGGCCAGCTTTTCGGTCAGCCTGGCCTGGTAGGGTGCGCGCACCTGGTCGATATGGGCCTGCATGGCGGCGTCGGCCGGCAGCAGATTGGCAAACACCGGCAGCAGGCGGTATTGGTAGCCCTGCACCCGGCCCTGCCTGACGTCGAAGTCGAGCACGCCGAGGAATTTGCTGTTCGAGCCGGCATTGGTGACCAGGGTCTGGCCCCTGGCATTGCCGACCACTACCGGCGCCGGCATCCCGTCATGGGTATGGCCGCCGAGGATGGCGTCGATGCCGGTCACGCGCGAAGCCATCTTCAGGTCGACGTCCATGCCGTTGTGCGACAGCAGCACCACCACTTGCGCGCCCTTGGCGCGGGCAGCATCGACGGTGGCCTGCATCTGCGCTTCCTGGATGCCGAAGGTCCAGTCCGGCACCATATGGCGCGGGTTGGCGATTGGCGTATACGGGAAGGCCTGGCCGATCACCGCCACCGGCACGCCGTTCAGTTCGCGCATCGCATAGGGCTCGAATACCTGGTCGCCGAAATCGGTGGTCTTGACGTTTTGCGCCAGGAAATTGAGCTTGCCTTTGAAGTCGCCCTGCACGATCTGCTGCACCCGTTCAGCGCCGAGGGTGAATTCCCAGTGCGGGCTCATCATGTCCACGCCCAGCAGCTTGCAGGCGTCGACCATGTCCTGGCCGCGGGTCCACAGCGCCGTGGCCGAGCCCTGCCAGGTGTCGCCGCCGTCGAGCAGCAGCGCCTGCGGCCGGCCGGCGCGCACCCGCTTGACCAGCGTGGCCAGATGGGCGAAGCCGCCGACCTTGCCGTAGGTGCGGGCGGCCTGCTCGAAATCGAGGTAACTGAACGCGTGTGCGCGGGCCGTGTGCGGGGCGATGCCGAACTGGCGCAGCAGGGCTTCGCCGACCAGGTGGGGCGGCTTGCCGAAGGCGCTGCCCAGGCCCAGGTTGACGCTCGGTTCGCGGAAATGGATCGGCATCAATTGCGCATGGCAATCGGTGAAGTGCATGAAACTGACATTGCCGAAGGCCGGCACATGGTAGAGGCGCTCGCCGGCGCCGGGGCTCGCTGCCAGCGCATCGTTGTGGGACAGGGCCATGCCGCCCGCGCTGGCGACGGCCAGCACCTGCAGGAATTCACGCCGGCTTACACTCATCACTACTCCTGCTTATTGGTTAACCGGCGAGGCCGGGTCGAGCAGCAGCGCCATCAGGTCGCGGATCTGCTGTTCATCGAGGATGCCGGCCGCGCCGAAGCGCGGCATGGTCGAGCAGGCCGCGAAGGCATGCGAGTTATAGATCTTGGCCCAGGTGTACTTGAGCACGTCCGAGGTCGGGCCGCCGCGCAGTTTGCCGTAGTGGTTCAGGCTCGGACCGATATTGCCGAACGCGATCTCCTGTTTGGCCAGCTGGTGGCAGGCGTAGCAGTTGCCGCCATTGACGGTGTTCTTGTCATCGGACGATTGCATGCCACGCCCGTTCTGGGCGACCTTTTCGCCTTCCTTCCAGTTGCCCAGATAGACGCCGTTGGCCGGATAGCGCACGGCGGCCAGCGCCTGCTGTTCCAGCGCAGCCAGCTGCGCCGCCGGCAAGGGCTGGCGTGCGTGCGCGCTGCACTGGCGCTGCGCGTCGCTCTGCTCGAGACGCTCGATGCCGGCCATGCCTTTGCTGGCGAACGAGTCGCGCAAGGCTGGCTGGCCGGGCTGGTCGGCAGCGCCGGCCTGGCTGGCCAGCATCGCCATGGTCATCGCCACGGCGCAAGTGATTCGCTTTTTCATGCTGCTTCCTTGTGTCATGGCTAGCGCTTGAGGGCCGGGGCATCCATGCTGCCGCCGGCCGCCTTGACGCCGAGATAGGTGATCAGGTCGATCGATGCCTGCGAGCTATACTGCAGGTCCGGGAAACGTTGCTGGCGGAAGCAGTCATTCATGCGCCATTGCATGCTGCGCACCGCGCCCTGGCTGACGCGGTAAGCCGGCCAGGTAGCGAAGGCGGCGCGCGCCGCCGCCGCATCCTGCAAATTGGGCAGGTCTTGCAGCCGGATCCGCTGGCCGCTGGTGGCGTGGCAGGAGGCGCACGAAAAATCATAGGGGCCGGCGCGGTGGAAGAACAGCTTTTCGCCGCGCTGGTAGGCAGCCTTTTCCTTGGGATGCTGCTGCGACACCTTGATGGTGCTGCCGCGCGAAGCGGCTGACACATAGGCCGACAGCGCCTCCAGATCGGTGGCGCGCTGGCCCTGGCCGGAAAATGGTTTCTTGATCAGGTCGGCACGGGCAAAGCCCTGCAGGGTGACCATGCAATGGACCAGCCGGGTCTCGGCATCCATCACCGCGTCGGTGTCGGCGAAATAGCGCGGCAGCTCGGCATAGGCGCCGGCCAGCACGCCCGGCCCCTTGCCCAGGTCGCAGGCTTGCAGCGAGGCCTTGAGCGGGCCGCGCTTGGCCGCCCACAGGGCTTCGCCCTGCATCTCGACCAGCTCGGCCGGATTGCCGTCGGCCAGCATCGCGCGGTAGCGGGCGATCTCGTCGGCCGGCGTTTGCGCCGCAGCGCCGGCCGCCAGCCAGGCCGTGCCGGCCAGCGCGGCCAGCTTGCCCAAAGTGTTCGCTTGCATGGCAGTGGCCCCCCGCTTAAGCAATGGTCGCTTCATCGGTGCGGGCATCGCCCTTATTGTCCTTCCAGCTCACCACCACCTTGTCGCCCTTGGCGCCGCCCTTGAACTTGAAGGCCAGGTAAGGGTTCTGCGACACCGACTGGCCCCACAGGCAGCTCAGCACGACTTTGCCATTGTGGCTTGCCGTCACATCGGTGATGTAGTGGGCCGGCACCAGGACGCCCTGCGCATCCTTGCGCAAGCCGCCTTCCATCGGGTGGGCCATCAGTACTTTCACTTCGGTCATGCCGGCATTGAAGGCGGCGCGGATTTTCATTGGATCAGCCATGGTGTTCTCCTGAATCAAAAATGTAATTGCGGGCGCTTAGCCGCCGCAGCCGCCCAAGGTGACCTTGGTTTCCTTGCTGGCCGAATAGAGCTTGCCGCCGGCCCTGACCACCACCACGACATTGGTGCTCTGGCCCATCTTCAGACGCGCCTGCACCTGAGCCGGGGTGTCGGCCGGGAAGTTGAACACGGCCGCCAGCGGGTTCGGGTTTTTTTCCACGAACAGGTAGATCTGTTCGGTGTTCGGGATCGTGCTGACCACCCCGACCGGTACCACGGCACCGTTTTCGGCGATGTCCGGCGCGGTGATCGTGATGTCCTTGCTGTCGACGGCGGTGCCGCCGAGCACGGCCAGCGCCTCGGCCAGGGTCTTGGCCTCGAAGCCTTCGCGGCCAGTCGCCGCCAGCACCTGCCTGCCGGTGACCAGGCCGGCCGCCAGCAGGATGCCGAAGGCCGAAGTGGTCTTAAGTAGGGAACGTCGGGTCGTATTCATACTGTCTCCTGTGTTAAAGCGATTGTTCGGTGAAATGAGCGTGGTTTGCTATTGGGCGCCGGCGGCCAGCCATTGCGCGATGGCCTTGGCGTCGCCATCGGACAACTGGGTCTGGGGCGGCATTGGCATGGCCCCCCACAGGCCGGAGCCGCCTTGTTTGATCTTGCCGGCCAGGTAGGCTTCGAGCCCGGCCTTGCCCTGGTATTTGGCCGCCACGGCGCGCAGCGATGGACCGAGCAGTTTGGCCGTCACGCTATGGCAGGCGGTGCAGCCATTCTTGGTCAGCAGGGCCTGCGCATCGGGCGCGCCGGCGCCAGCCTTGGCCGCATTTGGCACGGCGGCCGGCTTGGTGGCGCCTGCAGCGCCGGCCGGACCGGCCGCGCCCGGCACAGCTGCCGGCTTGAACGCGCCCGCCGGGGCCGCCGGGGCCGGTTTGCTGGTGTCGCTGCCGCGCACCGCGCCAAGCGGGCGGTTCTGCTCGGCGATATTGCCGTGGGCATTGCGCGCGAAGTCGGGCAGGAAGGAACTGACGGCCGGGCTGGCGCCGCAGTTCTTCATGCAAGCCGTGTTAAACACATCGGGTTTGCCGCGCGTGTCCCACAGGCCGTCGACGCGCTTGAGGCCATTGCGGTTGGGCAGTTTTTCCTGCACGGCGGCGATATTGGCGTCGCTCAGGGTGAAGTCGGCCGGCACCACCGCGGCCAGGTTCAGCATATAGGCCACTACGGCATAGACTTCGTCGGTGGCCAGCGACTTGGGGGCATTCCACGGCATCGCGCGGTTGACGTAGTCCCACACGGTCGACAGGCGCGCCACCTTCATGATGGTGGTGCGCTGGGCCACGCCGCCATGCGCCAGCGCCGCCGTGCGCCCGCTCACGATGTCGGCCGCGGTGGTGCCGCCAATGAGCGGGGTGAACACTTCATTCGATTCGCCGAAGCTGCCGTGGCAGCTGGCGCATTTGCCTTCCCACACCTGTTCGCCGCGCGCGACACTGCCCTGGCCCTTGGGCAAGCCCTTGAAGTCGCCGCGCACATCGATATCCCAGGCCTTGACTTCGTCCGCGGTGGCGGCGCGGCCGATCGCCTGCCATGGGGCATCGGCCGCCTGCGCTGCCGCAGCGAGCGCCAGCAGCAGGCCCGTCAGGGCCGTTTTCACTGTCTGCTTCATCCGTTCACCTGCACATTCGACACTTCGCCATTGGGCGACACTTTCCATGACTGGATCGCGTTGTTGTGATAAATCGAGCGGGTGCCGCGCACCGCCCGCAGTTGCATCAGCTTCGGCTGCACATAGCCGGTCTCGTCGATCGCTCGGCTTTGCAGCACCGCCTCGCTGCCATCCCACACCCAGTCGATATTGAAGCGGGTCAGGGCCTTGTTCTGGACCGGGCCTTCGAGGCGCGCCGTGCGCCAGTTGCGTCCGCCATCGGTGCTGACGTCGACCCGCTTGATGCGCCCGCGCCCTGACCAGGCCAGGCCGGTCACGTTGTAGTAGCCGCGGTCGAGCAGGGTCTGGCCGCCGGACGGGGTGGTGATCACGCTCTTGCATTCCTGCACCGACGTGTATTGGCGGTGCATACCGTCGGGCATCAGGTCGATATAGTGGATGGTTTCATCCTTGGTGTCGTAGCGCTGGTCGCCCACTTCGATGCGGCGCAGGTACTTGACCCAGGACACGCCCTGCACTCCCGGCACCACCAGCCGCAGCGGGTAGCCGTTTTCGGGGCGCAGCATCTCGCCGTTCTGGGCCCAGGCCACGATCACGTCGTCCATTGCGCGCTCGATGCTGATGGTGCGCGTCATTGACGAACCGTCGGCGCCTTCGGCCAGCACATACTTGGCCCTGGCCTTGTCGATACCGCACATCTCGAGCAGGGTCGACAGCAAGACCCCGGTGTATTCGGAGCAGCTCAGCATGCCATGGGTATATTGCACGGTCGGCAGTGCCACATTGGCCCATTCGGCGCCGGTATTGGCGCCGCACTCGATGAAGTGGATGCGCGACACGCTTGGCAGGCGCATCAGGTCATCCATCGTGAACACCCGCTGCTGCCTGACCAGGCCATTGATCATCAGGCGGTGGCCGCTCGGATCGATGTCGTGCCAGCCCTGGTGGTGGCGCTCGAAATGCAGGCCGCTCGGGGTGATGATGCCGAACAAGCCCTGCAGCGGCGTAAAGCTGACCGAGGCTTGCGGCACCCGGGTCAGGCCGGGGCTTTCGCGGCGCTGCAGATTGCTTTCCCATTTGGATGGCAGGCCGTAGGGCTTGGCCGCGACCGGCATGCCGAGCGTCTTGCTGTGCGCAGGCAGGGTCAGGATCGCCGACTCGCCCTGCTGCGCTGAAGCCGAGCCGGCCGCAGCCACGCCGGCCCCCATCGCCAGCGCCTTGCCCATGAAGCTGCGACGCGCCGTGCGCGCCTCGGCCAGCCGCTGGTCGTCCAGAAAATTCTCGGGCGCCTTGATGATGCGCCCTATTAAATGCCGCAAATCGCTCATGCTTCAGTCCAGCCTTGCGGCCGCCTCCAATTCATTTATAGTTATATGCTCAATCAATCATATATGGATGACGGTGAACAATGCAACCACTTTTCATACTGCAATGCAACATCCCGGTATTGCTTTACAGCTCTATGCGTATGTGCTTCAATGCTCATACAGGCATATATAAATGCCGCAATCACGCCCACAAGGAGACTCCCCGATGACACTGCACCCCACCCTGGCCCGCCTGTTTGCCCTCGCCACCGCTGCCGTTCTGCTGAGCGGTTGCGGCACCATGGCGGCAATGAACAATCTGGCCGATGGCGCCGGCCCCGAATCGATGAAGATGTGGGACCGCTGGGTCGATTCCAAAGGCGATATCGCGGTCGCCACCACCTGGGAGCGCAAGGTCAAGCCGGGCGTGACGATCGAGCAGCTCGAGATGGCGCTGGCCAGCATCTCGGCCGAAGACAATATGCGCTCGGTGGGCGAACTGCCGCTGTCGAAAGAACTGGAAGCCCGTTCCGGCAAGCGTGAAAAATTCCTCAAGGTGTATTCCTACTGCACCCCGGCCACGGCGCGCATGATGATCGATTTCAGCCCACATATGGCCGCTTACCTGCCCTGCCGCATCAGCGTGGTCGAGCGCGACGACGGGCTGTGGATGTATACGCTCAATATGGACATGATGGTCAGGATGGGGCGCAAGCTGCCGCCGGACTTGAATGCAGCCGCCATGAAGGTGCGCAACACGATGTGGAAAATGATGGAGCGCGCCTCCCAGGGCGACTTCTAGCGACACCAGGAGCACCCTATGAACGACATCAAACCTTTCTGGCCAGCCTGGCTGGCCGGCATCGCACTGGGCCTGGTGCTGCTGCTCACCTTCGTAGTGACCGGCCATGGCCTGGGGGCGACCGGCGCCTCGACCCGAGCCACCGCCGCCATCGGCCTGGCGGTGGCGGCGGTGGCCACCGCCGCCAATGACTATCTGGGTCCGATGGTCGAAGACGGCAATCCGCTCGATGCCTGGATCAGCTGGCAGGTGGTGGGGGTGGCTGCCGGCGCGCTGGCGGCGGCCTTCATGGCAGGCCGCTGGCGGGTGCAATTCGATGGCAGCCACAGCGTTGGCGGCCTGCGCCGCACGCTGGCGACGCTGGGCGGCGGCATACTGGCCGGCTTTGGCGCGCGGGTGGCAGCCGGCTGCACCAGCGGCCTGGGCCTGTCCGGCGCCGCCACCCTCGGCCTGGCCGCCTTCGTCTTCCTTGCCACTTTTTTCGCGGCCGGCTTGCTGGTGACGCGCCTGACCCGGGGGATTTGAAATGCTGCCCTTACTCGATAGCGGCCTGGTTTCGGGCCTGTTGTGTGGCTTCCTGTTCGGCTTCGTGCTGGAAAATGCCGGTTTCGGCAGCCCCTGCAAGCTCACTGCGCAGTTTCGCCTGAGCGACTGGTCGGTGCTGAAAGTGATGTTCACCGCCATTGTAGTGGCCGCCGCCGGCCTGGTTGCGCTACGGCTGACCGGGCTGATCGAGCCCGCTTCCGTGTTCGTGCCGCCAGCCATGCTGGGCGCGGCGCCCGCCGGCGGCGTGCTGGTCGGGGCCGGCTTTGCCCTCGGCGGTTACTGCCCGGGTACCTCGGTGGTGGCGCTGTTTTCGGGGCGGCTCGACGCCCTGGTCTTCCTGGCCGGCCTGGTGCTCGGCACGGTCGGCTTTGCCGCCGCCTACGGTCCGACCTTGCAGGCGCTGATGGAGGCGGCTGCGGTCGATCGCGGCGACACCTTCAGCGCAGCGTTTGGCGTGCCCGACTGGCTGGTGGTAGCCCTGCTGGGCGCGGCGCTGGCCGGAGTCTACCGCGCCGGCGCCTATTTCGAACGCCAGCGCGGCGGCACTGTCAGCGCCGAGCAGGCAGTGGCCGGCGCCGTGTGTGAGCGCTGACGCCTTCCCTATGTGAAAAGCCAGCCCGGCTGGCCTGTATTGTGACCATCGCCTTAAGAGGAAAAAATGAC
Organism: uncultured bacterium; assembly: GCA_965233055.1. Lineage (GTDB taxonomy): Bacteria > Pseudomonadota > Gammaproteobacteria > Burkholderiales > Burkholderiaceae_D > Telluria_A. Next base: position 55,320 of record CBDDRJ010000138.1, on the reverse strand, counting down.
GACACGTTCCCGCAAGACCGGCCATCTGGCCGACTCCCTGGCCGCCCTGGCCGTCGCCACCGCCATGCTGGCGCCGGCCGCCCACGCCCAGCCAAGCCCCAAGCCGTCGGCCAGCGCAACGGCACCGTCCAGCTCCGCGCCAGGGCAAGCCGTGAGCGCGGCCAGCGCCAAGCCGGCCAACCCCTGCGGCCCCGCCAACCCCTGCGGTCCGGCCAGGAAGAAAAAGAAGCAGGCGGCCGGCAACCCCTGTGCCCCATGTGCGCCGAAAAAATGAAGGCGGCGGCGCAGCGCGTGCTCGACATTGCGTTGCGCCAGGCCGCGGCCGGCCGCACGATGGCGCACGCCGCCATGGCGGGCGCGCCCAGCTGCACGGCGCACCGCCACTACCCGGCCGGCGACCTGCATGACACGGCCAGCGGCTGCCGCTACTTCTACCATGCGCACGGCCGCGGCGGTGGCGAACATGGCCACTTCCACCTGTTCGTCGATGTCCCTGGCCAGCCCGGCTTTGCCCATCTGGCCGGCCTGTCGCTCGACCCGCAGGGACAGCCGCTGCGCTGGTTTACCACCGACGCCTGGGTCACCGGCGAACAGCCGCTGCCGGCCCCAGCCCTGCTGGCGCGGCTGGCAGGCTTCCGCATCCAGGCACGCGGCCGGCTGGCGCCGGTCGCAGACTGGCTCAGCGCCATGGTGCAATTATTTGAACCGCAGTTGGCCAGGCTGATCGCGCGGCGTGACCAGGCGCTGGCCCGCCATGCCGCCAAAGGGCAGGCTGACGGCGGGTACAGACAGCGCCGCACCGAGCTGCTCAGCAGCTGCGACGCTTCGCTGGCGCGGCGCTTGCAGGCCAGCGACTTGAGCAATTCCCATTAATGTTGGCACACAGAAGGATATTCCAATGAAACCATTTTTCTCCACCATTGCCGCCACTGCCCTGTGGCTCGCCGGCACGCTTGCCGCGCAAGCGGGTATCTTGCCGGGCCCGCTCGTCGACAGCGCCTGGCTGGCCCAGCACCAGGACCAGGTGCAGTTGATCGATGTACGCAGCAACGTCAAATCGTTTACTGCCAAGGCCGAGTTCGACACCGTCAACGGCAAGCAGGTGCTGTCCGAAGTCGGCGGCCACCTGCCTGGCGCACGCCTGATCGACATGAAGACCATGCGCACCGAGCGCCAGTTCGGCACCATGAAGGTCAAGTACATGATCCCGGAACAGGCCGATTTCGAGCAGCGCCTGCGCGCCGCCGGCGTGATGGCTGGCAAACCGATCGTGCTGATCCCGGTCGGCGTCGACGCAGCCGACATCGACGATGCCCTGCGGGTGTACTGGCAATTCAAGATGTATGGCGAGGATGATATTGCCGTGCTCGACGGCGGCACCGCCAACTGGCTGATCGAGCAGCGCGCCACCAGTTCGGCGCCGGCGCCGGCCATGGCCGGCAACTGGAGCGCCAAGGGCGATCGCAGTGCCCGCTACTACGCCGGCCCGGCCGACGTGCAGCAAGCTATTGACGAGCATGGCGCGGCGCTGGTCGACGCGCGCGATGCCAAGCATTTCCACGGCCTCGTCAAGCGCGATTATGTGTCGGCCCATGGCCATGTGCCGGGCGCCAAATCGTACCCGGCCGAGCTGCTGTTCAAGTCGGCGGGCGGCGCCCTCAAATTCCTGGCACCGCCTACTTACCGCGCCCTGTTCGCCGCGCAAGGCATCGACAGCGCCGCACCGACTGTTTCCTACTGCAATAGCGGCCACCTGGCGTCGGGCCCATGGTTTGTATTGTCGGAGATTCTCGGTGCACGCAGCGCCCGCCTGTTCGACGGTTCGATGCACCAGTGGACGCTGGAAAAACGCCCGACCAGCGGCGCCGTGCCGCTGAACTAGCAGCAGTTCAGCCAGCGCAACGAGGGGCGCAGGCGATCGTGCCTGCGCCGCTCAAACCGTCAGCAATGCCGCGCCCTGGCCGAGGCCGATCTTGCTGGCGATCTCGTTGCAGACGGTCTGGCACATCAACAGAGTCTTCTGGTCATCGACCCGGTAAAAGACCTGGGTACCTTCCTTGCGCCGCGCCAACACCTTGCCACGGTAAAGCATATTGATCTGACGCGACACATTGGCCTGGGTCGATTCGACGATTGTGACGATTTCACCGACCGATTTTTCGCCTGCGCACACGGCGCTGAGGATTTTCAGACGGGTCGGCTCGCAAAACAGCGAAAAATAGCTCGCCACTTCTTCGAACAGTTCCTGCGACTGCTGTTTGCTGAGATTTTCGTTCACGGCCTTAATGCTCATAAAGGAATGGATACATCATTATATCCATATCCTTGCGCCTGCGCGGCATCGGCCTGCCTGCTTACAGCGGGCACGGCAACGCTTCCCTTGCAGTCCGCGCTCAGTATTTATCGGCGATTTTCTGCCACGCGGGATCGCTGTCCAGCTTCTTAATCACCGGCGCGATTTTGTCGTACACATGCTTGTACGCGTGCGGAATCAGGAAGCGCCGCTCGGTCAACTGGCCCGGCACATGGCCGAACTGGAATTTGCCCTGCCATTTGTTGATCTTGATGTAGTAGTTGATGACCGTCTGCGACACGACGATGCAATCGACGCGGCCCAGCAGCAACTTCTCGATATTTTTTTCTTCACTGAGTGCATCGTTGCGCACCAATCCATTCATCGCAATCCACTGGTCAATGCCAGGATAGACATACCCCAGGGTCAAGCCGATCGTCGTCCCCGGCAGCGTGGCAGAGATGCCCGGATTGACCGGCTTGCTGCTATTGGACACTAGGATGAAATTGTCGCCGGCGAAAGGCGCAGTCCACAGGTATTTGGTCTGGCCGGCATCGTCAAACCACTGCGGCATCATACCGATGATGATGCCCTTGATGCTGCCCTCTTCCAGCTTGACCTGCAGGCGCTTGCGCGGCAGGTAAGACAGCTTGAAGCTCAGTTTGCCGAGCTTCTGCCGGTTCAGGTAATTGATGAGGTCGGGGTAGAGGCCGCGCTCGTCGTCGACCATCAGCGGCGCAAAATTGGCACTGGTATAAACGGTGATGACTTCCGCCTTGGCCGGGCCAGCCAATATGCTAACCAGCAGTAACGCCAGCACGGAAAATAGTGGTTTCATCGTGTGGAAATCATAGCACGCAGCATGCAAATATATTTATTGATTAATGTTTGTAAAGTTCTTAGGATGGAATATCCATGAAGCTGGCGGACTGATCATTCCGAAAGGAAATAAGTATGCGCACCGATGCCAGTCCACTGCAAACCCGCGGCAGCGGTTCCCGCCTTTTCCTGGCACTGCTCGCTTGCGCGCCATGGCTTGCTGTCCAGGCCCAGGCGCCTGCCACGAGCGGCCCCATAGTTGAGGCCGTCGATGCCGGCCAACTGGAAACAGTGATCGTCACCGCCCAGCGCCGCGCCGAAAACATCAAGCATGTGCCGATGAGCATATCGGCCATCAGGGACGAGACCCTCGATGTATTGACCTCCGGCGGGCGCGACATCCGCATCCTCGCCACCCGCGTGCCGAGCCTGCACGTCGAGTCCGATTTCGGCCGCTCCTTCCCGCGCTATTTCCTGCGCGGCCTGGGCAATGTGGACTTTGACATGAACGCTTCGCAGCCGGTCAGCGTGGTGTTCGACGATGTGGTGCAGGAAAGCCCTCTGCTCAAGAGCTTCCCCCTGTTCGACATCGACCAGGTCGAAGTGCTGCGCGGGCCGCAAGGTACTCTGTTCGGCCGCAATTCGCCGGCCGGCGTCATCAAGTTCGAGTCGGCCAGGCCGGGCCGCAAGCAGGAAGGCTACCTCAACGTCGGACTTGGCAACTACGGCATCCTGAATGTCGACGGCGCCTATAACCAGCCGCTCGGTGCTGCCTGGGCGGTGCGCGTGTCGATGCTGTCCCAGCACCGCGACAACCGGGTCCACAATCCGCGTCCGAATGCGCCGACTAGCCATTTCGAGGGCTACCACGACAGCGCGATGCGCTTCCAGTTGCAGTACCAGCCGGGCCGGCACTTCAGCGCCCTGTTCAATGCGCATGGCCGCACGATGGGCGGACGGGCCACCGTGTACCGCGCCAATATCATCGAGCGCGGCACCAATCATCTGGTGGCCGGTTTCGATTATGGTTCGCTGCCGACCGACGGCATCAACCGCCAGTCGCTCGAAACCCGTGGCGCCAGCGCGCGCCTGCGCTGGACGCTGGACCAGTGGACCCTGCATGCGATCAGCGGTTACGAAAATGCGACGTTCTACAGCCGCGCCGACGTCGACGCCGGTTTTGGCGCGATCGCCGCGCCACCGATGGGGCCGGGCACGATCCCCTTCACCGCCGAGACGGCCGACGGCCTGCCCAGGCACAAGCAGCTGACCCAGGAGGTGCGCGCCGAATCGAACATCGAAGGACCGTTGAACTGGATCGGCGGCCTGTATTATTTTTACGAAGACATCCAGGTCGACAGTTTCAACTTCGATACGCTGGCAGGCAATCAGCAAACGGCCTACGCCGTACAACTGCAGACCAGCCGCTCGTGGGCGGCTTTCGGCGCGCTGAACTACGCCGTCAGCCCCGCCCTGACTCTGCGTGCCGGCCTGCGCTATACCGACGACGAGCGCAAGCTGTCCGCCGCGCGCACGATGGGCGCAACGCTGGTCGGCCCGCTGCGCGCCAGTCCGCAGTCGTCCAATACCAGCTGGGATGCCAGCGCCAGCTATGCGCTGAACAGGGACACGCAGCTGTACGCGCGCGCCGCCACCGGCTACCGCGCGCCCAGCATTCAGGGCCGCATCCTGTTCGGCAATACCATTTCAAGCGCCAATGCCGAGCGCGCCCTGTCGTATGAAGCCGGCGTCAAGATGGACCTGCTGAAGCGGCGCGCGCGCGCCTCGCTCGGCGTGTTCAGCTTCACCGTCAAGGACATGCAACTGACGGCCGGCTCGGGCGCGGTCAACCAGAACCGCCTGATCAATGCCGCCAGGGTCGAAGGCCACGGCGTCGAAGGCGAATTCCAGGCCAATCTCAGCGATGCCCTCAAGCTGAGCCTGGGCGGCAGCTACAATGACGTGCGCATCAAGGACAAGGCGCTGTTCATCCTGCCCTGCGGTAATGGCTGCGTGGTGCTGGACCCGGCCGGACCGCTGGCGCGCTCCGTGCTGATCGACAATAACCCGATGCCGCGCAGCCCCAAGTGGATGGCCAATTTGAGCTTGCGCTACGGGGTCAGGATCGGCAATGGCGAAGCCTTCGCGCTGACCGACTGGTCTTATCGCGGCAAGTACAATTTTTTCCTGTACGAAGCGAAGGAGTACGTGGGCAAGCCGCTGCTCGACGGCAGCCTGCGCGCCGGCTACAAGTGGAACGAGGGAAAGTACGAACTGGCCGCTTTTGTGCGCAATCTGCGCAACAAGGTGGTGCTGGTCAACGGCATCGACTTCAATAATATGACGGGCGTGGTCAGCGAGCCGCGCATCGTCGGCATCCAGTTCAAGGCCCAGCTGTAGGCTGGGAGGCTGCGATCAAACTGTCGATAATTGCGTCAGTTCTTGATGAAGCAGATTGGCCCGATGCAGCCATGCGCTCTCCAGCGCCGGAGCGGGCTTGTTTGCTTGCGCGCGCACTTCTTCCCCACCTGGCAAGCCATCGCGCAAGCCCGTTTTCTTGGCCAGGACGCTCCAGTAACGCTGCGGGTCAGCACAAAGAGCGTCATAATCCACGAAAATCAAGCCGAGCGATGCGTCGTGCGCCTGCGCCAACAACGCCGTGTAGGCATTGATCCATTGGACCAGCCAGTAGTCGAGGCTGTCGGGCGTGCCGTGATTGCCGATCGCGGTGCCCCAGTTGAATGGCCGGTGGTCGCCGCCAAATTCATGATGTACCAGCCAGCCCATGTAACTGCGCGAAAACGCGTCTTCGCCGTGCATTGCCGTGAAACGCCGATGCTGTTGCAGCAGCGAAGTCGCCTGATCCAGCGGATTGCGAAATGGCACGAGAATGACCGCGTCTGGAAAGGCTTTGCGTAATGTACCGAGCCGCAAGATGTTGTTGTTGTTCTTGGATAGGTAGCGATTGCCGCCATGGCGACGCAAGATAAGCCCTATGTAGCGGCGAAACTTTTGTATCACCTCCGCATCGGCCGCCATCGGCGTCAAATGGGTGGGGAAAATATAGTCCGCCCCGCAGTGAACGCGCCAGAATGCTTCCTCCAATGCTTCCGGGCTGTCGACATTGACCAGCAAGCCGTCGCCGTGCGCGCGCTCGCTTGCCGCGCCAGCCTGGGCCGATGCGCCCCCCAGTTTTTGCCAAAGGTTGGGGGCCAGCAAGAACGGCATATCGCGATAGGTGAGGGAGCAAAATTCCCCCGTATCGTGCAGCAAACGCATCAATAACGTGGTGCCTGCCCGGGCAAGGCCAGCCACGAACACGGGATTGCCATGTTCCGTCTGGTGCTTGTCGACGGCGGGAAAGAGGAGGTTTTCAAGTTCAAACGTCATCGCGGCGACAGTATCGCTACCCAAGGCGAGGCGATGGAGCAGCCGGTCGAGAAAGCCGTAATTATTGTTTGGCATTGGCGTTCTTGATCCGGTTGCGACCCAAGGCGTACAGGGTGCCCGCCAGGGTACAGGCGGCGATGCCTGCCACTGAAGTCAACCTGGCGTAGACCTGCACCCCCATCGATTCGGACAAGAGGATGATGCAAATACCCGGTATCAAATACAACAGCAGGCACATAAACAGTGCAAGGCTGTGTCCAGCAAGGAGCAGGGCGTACTGGCGCAGGGCCTTTTCCTTCCAGTGGTCGGAAATATGATTTGACCGTAAAGTGCTCAGAATCTTGGACACCAATCCGCCCAAGGATTTGCACCTCGGAATAATTGGGACTCGGAGAAATGTCTCCACAAAAACAATGGTGCTCAATAGGGCGATGACCCAGCTCATTCCTTCGGCTCTGTATTGTCGTTCAGAGTTTCTGGTTGGCGGGAGGCCGCCTCCGGCTTCTTGCCTGCCCCTCTCAGTTTCTTGATCAGACGCTTGATCGGATACCAAAAAATGGCAAAGATAGCGAGAAAGATCGACGCCAGCAACCCCAAGATGACGCTGACAACGCCGGCACCGAGGCCCGGCCCGACATAGGCAGAAGCACTGGTGTGGACCAATAATAGAGCGATGCAGAGAGCAGTTAATTGCATGACAGACCTTTCATCCATTCGGTGGCGACGGACGCCCGTTTCAGATAGCGCGACCAGTGCAAGGCGCCGGTGGTGGTAGGCGTGATGCCGTTGACATATTCCCAACGGATGCCCGTGGACGATACCCTCAATAACCTGTTCCGGTTCGTTTCCTCGATGAAGACATCGTTATTGTCGAGGATGTCAGCCCGCCCCTCGTAGTTGGTGCGCATGCCCGCTTGCTTGAGGATGGCACTGTACGGCGTGGGGAATTGACCCGTTCCAGGCGTGAAGCGATAGACTTCGGAATGCCCGTCGCCGATGATTTTTTCCGGGCCGCGCACCAGGTTATTGCCGAAGACGGCATATTGACCATCGCCAAGTTCGCTGACATCGTGCTGATTGAGCCAGGGGCCCGTTTGCAGCCATTCGATCTTGCCGGTGGCCGGCGTGAAACGCGCCACGGTGGACAGATTGCGGATGCTGAGCAAGACGCCGTCGGCGGCGACCTTGCCTCGCAACGGTTGCGCGTCATTGAGGTGATAGCGGTCGGTCTCGAAAACGCCGACGCCGTATACCAAGCCGCGGTAACCATTTTCCACGAGCAAATCGTGGGCAGAGTATTCGGCCAGTATCTTGCCCTGGCCGGAAATGATGGCGAAGCCTTCTTCGCGCACGTCCAGATTGGCTTTTTTTGTATCGCCCGCAAGCACTGTGGGTGCAACGATATTGCCTGCCGCGTCGAGCTCGATGGAATGGTGAAAATGACGGTCGATCGCCCATACCGGCTTGCCACAGCGGTCGATTCGCGCCAGCGGCCCCTCGCCACTGCCGATCAGCAGGTCGCCATTGTCCATCAACAATGGATGCTGGCTGCGATAGGCCATCTTGGTATTGACGCCATCCGCATTTTTCGGAGTCATCTTGAAGATGGCGCCGAGATCCGGCACCCAGGTATGCACTGCCTTGTTGGCCGAAATATCGAATAGTTCGACAATGGTTTGGCCATGCTGCTTGCTGTAGCGCGACAGCAGAAAATAGCCATTGTCCTGGAAACTCTTATCGGTGATTTTCAATCCGCTGAAATTGAATTCCGAGCGCGACTCCTGATGGTCGAGCTGGACGATATCCTTGACGTCCTTATGAAGCGAACCGTCGAAAAACGCCTTGATTTCGGCAATTGTCGCCTTGAGTTGGGGATACGGGAAGAACTGGAACACGGCAGAGGCGAACCCCCAGCCAAAAAACACCACGCCCAACAAGTAATAGATCGCGGCGCGACGAAAGAAATTTCCCATGAATAAACCTACGACCCAATAGCAATCAAATTGCTGGCGATTATACCTTACCGAACTGCCGCGCATCGGCGGCATCCGGTTCAAGCGGCAGCTCTGGCCTAGGCGGTGACGCCGATCCGCCCGCGCGGCGAAATGGCGTTCAGTTGCTCCATCAATTGGGCAAAGCGGTACTGGCCCGGCGACAGTTTGTCGACGTGCAGCAGCACCTCGTGGGCTTCCTGTTCCAATGCCGGGTCGTGGCCGTTGTGCTGCATGAAGGAAATGAGCATTTGCGCCGAGTTGAACAGGATGCGCATATTGTCCGGCAGCTTCATGCGCGCTTCGTGCATCCAGTCGACCGCTTCCTGGTATTTGCCGGTCTTCCACAGCAGCACGCCCTGGTTCATCAGGTCCGACGCTTCCTTGCGCGACGACAGGATGACGGCGGTGCCTTCGTCGGCCATGCTGGCCTTCTCGAACACTTTCTGCACGCTCTCGAGCACCGCCTTATTGTCGTCATTGTTCTTGGTGACATAGGCGAGCAACTCGATCGGCGAATCCTGGGCGCCGACGGCAAACAGCAGCGAGGCCAGGTCGAGGCAGGTATTGGTATCGGGACGCTCGTCGGTCTTGGCCAGCATCGCTTCGAGCTCGTCGCCCAGCAGGCGCGCATTGCGCTGGTCGCCGCTCTCGAAATAGACGAGGCCCTTGGTGATGGTGGCGCGCAGGTCGAGGTCGCTGCCGGTAAATTCCTTGCGCAGCGATTCGAGCAGCGCCAGCGCTTCCTTCGGTTCCTGCTTGATGCCGTACACGCGCGCCAGGCCGAGGTAAGGCTCGGCCGACTTGTTGATCGAATTGGCGCCGTCGCTGATGCATTTGCGGAAGGCGCGCTCGGCCAGGTCGACCTTGCCCATCTTGAGCGCCGCTTCGCCCAGCGTGCGCTGGCGGATGACCGAATTGGGCGAGATCTTGGCGGCTCTTTCGAGCACATTGCAGGCTTCGTCGGCCTGGCCCAGCTGCTGGTAGACGGTCGCCAGATTGTCGTAGGCATCCATATAATACTTATTCTCTTCGATCACGCCGGCAAAGATCTGGCGCGCCGATTCGAACTCGCCTTCCTGCATGCGGATCTTGGCCACGCCGACGCGCGCCCAGCTGTAGCTATTCTTGGCCAGCACCCGCTCGAATACCTGGCGCGCTGCGTTCAGTTCGCCGGCCTTGATCAGCATCTGCGCTTCCATGCGCAGCAGTTCGACTTCGTGCGCCCGGTCCTGCTCGACCTGCAGGTCGCACAGCCGCGCAGCTTCGTGGAAGTCGCGTTCGGCATAGGCCTGGTCGATGCGGCGGAACAGCTGCTTTTCGTTGTAGATGCGGTTCAGGCGCGACAGCAGCACGCCTTCGGTGATGGGCTTGATCAGGTAGGCGTCGGGCTGGTGCTCGGCCGCGCCGATCACCGACTGGACCGTCTTTTCGGCCGAGATGATGATGAACATCGACGACGGCAGCAGCCAGTGGTTGACGCGTGCTTCTTCCAGCACTTGCTGGCCGTTCTTGCCGCCGTCGAGATTGTAGTCGCACAGGACGATGTCGTAGCGTTGCTTCGACAACATGGCGACCGCTTCGCCGCAACTGGTGGCCTGGTCGCAATGCTTGACGCCGAGGTTGCGCAAGCTTTCGCGCAACAGTCGCCGGATGCCGGCGATCTCGTCGATGATCAGGCAGTACTTGTCGTCCCAGTTGACGAGAGCTTGGTCAGCCACTTTCGGCTGGCCCCGTGCAATCAATTCATTCATGCTTTCCCCCCAAACGGAAAGGCGAGACAGGCTGCAGCGTCCGCCACCTTATGGTAACGGGTTGCTGGCGCCCACCTTTACCCTACTTTTCTAGAATACAACAAAAAAGTCGGAATTGCGTAAATGATATCGAAATTGCATTGTTGCATTTGGGTTGGCCGATTAGCATCCGCCTCACCTTTTGGCAGGACCGGTCCGTCGCTGGACTGTCCAGTCCTTACTTGACGCTGATGAGCTCAACGTCAAACACCAGCGCCGCGTAAGGTGGGACCAAGGGTCCGCCACCAGTGCTGCCATAGCCAAGCGAGCTGGTGAGAATCAGGGTACGCTTGCCGCCGACTTTCATGCCTTGCAGGCCATCCTGCCACCCTTGGATGACACTGCCTGCGCCCATGGTGAAGGAGAACGGGCCACGGCCCGTCGTGGTGTCGAACTGCAGCCCGCGGCGGTTGGGCACGGTCGGGTCATACAGCCAGCCGGTGTAATTGAAGGTGACTACTTTGCCTTCAGTGGCCTCGGCACCATTGCCAAGCACGGTGTCGGTGAAAACCGGGAAGATAGGGTGGCCCTTCTTGACCAAGTGAACCGTGCTTGTGGTCGCGTACTGGATGTCCTGGGCAATTGGGACGATGGACGCACTGAGTTTGTATTTGGTTTGCGTCGTCAGTAGCGTCTGGCCTGCCGGATTAATGGTGCGCGTGGTGAGGTTGGCGATGGCATGGAGGGCACTGTCTTCGTCGGCCTCAACCGAATACGTATAGTCGCGCCTGCCTATGACGCTTTGCTTGGCACTGTTTGTGTATACGGTGGCGGTGCCGATGGTACCGGCATCACCAACGCGAACGTTGGCAGGCAGCGTGGCCGGACTATCGAACGAGACGAACTCGGTGCCGTTCACGCTCAGGTTACTAGCAGTGGCCACAGCACTACCGACTAAATTGCGGGAGCTGTCGAAGTAGTTACTTTCAATATGATCGAAGGCCGACGGATTGCAGTTGCTCTGCAGCCACGACGAAGTCGTAGTTACCTCGGTGCGGGATACACCGTCGAACACGACTCCATTCGTGATGTTGTTCGAGTCCGTTACCAGCCCGATGCAGGACCCAGATACCGAGTATTTGGTGCGCGACACTTGAAACTGCCGGTTAGTAAGCAGGCTGCCCAGCGGCCAGGTCGGCACTGACGGTGCCGACGCCAGATAGCTGACGTTGGACGCGATGACGCCTTCGTAGTCCGTGGCACTCGCGCTCGCGTTCAGGCCGGACAGCATGAGGCGGCCACGGGCCGCGGCGAAACCGCCGCTATAGCCATTGACGGGAGCAGAGGTCAGCTTGTCCGTAAAATGGGTGGCGACCGCGACCTTCAGTTTAACGAGCGCCGCATCGACCAATCCTTGCTCGGTCTTGTTACTCAGAGCGCCGGCCATGATGTCGAGCGAGGCGCGGGCACGGGTCGAGCTGCCGCCGTCGAGGGCGCCGACCCAGAAGGCCAGGCCACCCACAGCAGGGGCGCGCCCCAGGACGTTTGTATAGATAGCAGAGATGAAGGCGGTATTGTCGCCACGGTAGAGGGCAGCCGACTCGGCGCTGCTGCCGAAGCTGTCGATCAGGCTCTTGACGCGAGGGTCGCGATCATAGGCAGCGAGCAGCAGCGCGATGTCGTTTGGCGCACCGATCTCGGCCATCTGCCTCTTGAAGCTGGCGAAGCCGCCGGTATCGGCCGGGCGGCCGAAGTACGCAACATACAGCTGCTGTACGACGGCGGAGTAGTCCGACGCCGCCAGCACCGGGTTGACGCCCTCTCGGGTGACCTGCGCCGCGAAGGCATTGGGCGGCTTGGTGTTGTCTCCATGGGTGGTGCCGCCGCAGGCAACGAGGGCAAGGGCGAAACTGACCAGCGTGACAATATTTGAATGCTTCATGTTGAGGGTCTTTATCCGGGAACGAGGAGGCACAACGAGATGCCCCCAGAAGTTGCCATCTGACTTCTGGGGCAATTCGTGCTGGGTGCCGCTATTGGACGCTGATGACTTCGACCTCGAACACCAGGCCGGCGTTCGGCGGGATCGAAGTGCCGGCGCCGCTGCTGCCGTAGCCCAGCTGGCTCGGAATGATCAGGGTGCGCTTGCCGCCCACCCGCATGCCCGCCACGCCCTGGTCCCAGCCGGCGATGACGGCGCCCGCGCCCAGCGTGAAGCTGAACGGGCCGCGACCGCTGGAGCTGTCGAACTGGGTGCCGTGGCGGTTGCCGACGGTCGGGTCGTACAGCCAGCCAGTGTAGTTAACGGTGACCACTTTGCCGCTCGACGCCACGGCGCCGCTGCCGACCACGGTGTCGGTGGTCGACAGCGCCGTTGGCTGGGCCTTCTTGACCAGGTGGTAGGTGTTGGTGGTCGACGCCTGAATATCCTGCGCGATCAGGGCGATCGTCGGGCTGGTTCCGAGGCGGTACCTGGTTTGCAGTGTCATCAACAGCTGACCCTCACTATTGGAGGTGCGGGTGGTGAAGTTGGCGATGGCGGTGCTGGTCGATCCATCGTCGGCTTCGATCGCGTAGCTAAAGACACGGGTGTTGGGCGTGCCGGACTTGGCACTGGTGGCGTAGACATTCGCAGTACCGATCGTGCCGGTATCGCCCACGCGTACGGTGACCGGCAAGGCATTGGCCGGCTGCGCAAAGGTGACGAATTCCGTCGCGCTCAGCGCGTGTGCTGTCGTGATGGCGCTGCCGACCAGAGTGTAGTTGCTGTCGTAGTAATTGCTTTCGACCGCATTGAAGGCCGCCGGCGTGCAGGTGCTATAGGCGAATTGCCAGACTGCGGCTGTCGCCACTGCCGTCCGCGTGCTGCCATCGAACGCCACCTGGCTCGGCGCGCCATTGGCTTCCGCGATGGAGCCGATGCAATTGCCCGAGATCAGGTAATTGACGCTGACCGACTGGGCCAGCCAGTTGGCCATCGGAGCGCGCAGCGACCACGATGGCACCAGTGCCGCCAGTTCGCTGACGACGGCGCTGACGGATGCTTCATGCTCGGCGGCGGTGGTGCTCGCCGTCAGGCTTGAGAGCATGGTGCGGGCGCGCGCGGCGGCGGCGGCGCCGCTATAGCCATTGACGGGCGCGGCGATCAGCGTATTGGTGAAGTTGAGGGCGACCGTGATCTTCTTGTTGACCAGTGCGGCATCGATCTGGCCCTGGTCCGACGTATTGTTCAACGCGCCGGCCAGAATGTCGAGCGAGGCGCGGGTGCGGGACGATCCGCCTGTATCGAGCGCGCCGACCCAGTATGCCAGGCCTCCCGCACCGGGCGCACGGCCCAGTACGTTGGTGAAGATGGCGGTGACGAAGGCGGTATTGTCGCCGCTGTACAACGCGGCCGACTCGGCGCTGCTGCCAAAGCTGTCGATCAGGCTCTTGACGCGGGGGTCGCTGTCATAGGCAGCGATCAGCAGCTGGATGTCGTTCGGCGCGCCGATCTCGGCCAACTGGTTCTTGAAGCTGGCGAAGCCTCCGGTATCGGCCGGACGGCCGAAGTACGACACATACAACTGCTGCACGACGGTGGCGTAATCGGACGCGGCCAGCGCCGGACTGACGCCCGCCTGCGCAATCTGCGCGGCGAAGGCATTGGGCGGCTTGGCGCTGCCGCCGCTGGTGCTGCCGCCGCAGCCGGCGAGCGCGACGGCGATGCCCGCCAGCGCGAAGATGCTTGTGTTTTTCATACTGAAGTTCTACCGGGGATTCTTTGCAGGCGCCGATTATAGCGCGTCTTGCGTGCGCAAACTCTCGATGTCAGCCGTGCTCCAGCCCCAGTCGCGCAGCACGGCATCGCTGTCGGCACCTGCACCGGAGGCGCTGTTGGGCAACGGCGGGACGGTGCGGCTAAAGCGCGGCGCCGGGGCCGGCTGGGTCACGCCGTCGATGTCGGCAAATGTGGCGCGCGCCGCATTGTGCGGGTGCAGCGGCGCTTCGTCCATGTCGAGCACCGGCGCGAAACAGGCGTCGGTCCCTTCCAGCAGCGCGCACCAGGCGGCGCGTGGCCGGCTGGCGAACAGGGCGGCCAGCTTGCCTTTCAGTTCGGGCCAGCGGGCGCGCTCCATCTGCTGGTCGAAGGCGGGATCGTCGACTCCGGCCAGCTTGAGCATCAGCGCGTAGAACTGCGGTTCGATCGCGCCGACCGTGATGAACTTGCCGTCCTGGCAGGCATAGCTGTCGTAGAACGGCGCCCCGCCGTCGAGCATATTTGCACCGCGTTCGAGGTCCCACGATCCATGCGCCTTGAAACCGTACACCATCGCGCCGAGCAGCGCGGCGCCGTCGGTCATGGCGGCGTCGACCACCTGGCCCTTGCCCGAGGATTTGGCTTCGAGCGCGGCGCACAGGACGCCAAACGCCAGCATCATGCCGCCGCCGCCAAAGTCGCCCAGCAGGTTGAGCGGCGGCGACGGCGCCTGGCCGGGGCGGCCCATGGCCGCGAGCATGCCGGTCAGGGCGAGGTAGTTGATGTCGTGGCCGGCGGCCTGCGCCAGCGGGCCGTGCTGGCCCCAGCCGGTGACGCGGCCATACACCAGCCTGGGATTGCGCGCCATGCAGTCATCCGGCCCCAGACCGAGCCGCTCCATCACGCCGGGCCGGAAGCCTTCGATCAGGATGTCGGCCTGCTCCACCAGTTGCTTGACCACTTCGCGCGCGGCAGGTAGCTTGAGGTTGAGCGCCAGCGAACGGCGCCCGCGCGCCATCACGTCGAACGGCGTGTTGAGCATCGGGTATGGATTCGGCGCGCCCGGCACCGCCTTGCGGTCGATGCGGATCACTTCGGCGCCCATATCGGCCAGCATCATGGCGGCAAACGGACATGGGCCCAGGCCCACCATTTCAATGACGCGAATTCCTGCCAGAGGACCAGCCATGGGGTTCTTCCTTAAAGCGAACGGGCGATAATTTCTTTCATGATTTCATTGGCGCCGCCGTAGATGCGCTGCACCCGCGCGTCCACATACATCTGGGCGATCGGGTACTCGAGCATATAGCCATAGCCGCCGAACAGCTGCACGCACTGGTCGACGACCTTGCACTGCAGGTCGGAGATCCAGTACTTGGCCATCGAGGCGCGCACCGTGTCCAGCCGCCCGGCCACCATGTCTTCGATGCAGCGGTCAATGAAAATGCGGGCGATGGTGGCCTCGGTCTTGATCTCGGCCAGCACGAAGCGGGTGTTCTGCATCTCGATCAGGGCCTGGCCGAAGGCCTTGCGCTCGCGCGTATGCGTCACCGTCAGCTGCAGCGCGCGTTCGATGGCGGCCACGCCGGATACGCCCAGGATGGTGCGCTCGTAGGGCAGCTCCGTCATCAGCTGGGCAAAGCCCTTGCCTTCGACGCCGCCCAGCACGTTCTCGAGCGGCACCCTGGCGTTATCGAAGAACAGCTCGCAGGTGTCCTGGCCCTTCTGCCCGACTTTCTCGAGGATGCGGCCGACGCGGAAACCGTCGCACCCCTTTGTCTCGACCAGCACCAGCGACACGCCCTTGGCGCCGGCCTGCGGGTCGGTCTTGGCGACCACCAGGATCAGGTCGGCCAGGTAGCCATTGGAGATGAAGGTCTTGGAACCGTTCAGCACATAGCTGCCGCTGTCATGCGTGGCGGTGGTGCGGATGCCCTTCAGGTCGGACCCGGCGCCCGGCTCCGACATGGCGATAGCGCCGATCATTTGGCCCGAGGCCAGCAGCGGCAGGTATTTCTGCTTCTGCGCTTCGGTGCCCTGATTGAGGATGTAGTGGGCGACGATGGCGTGCACGTGGATGCCGAACGACATGTCGCCGGCGTAGGCCAGTTCCTCGAACACAACCGACATGTGGGCGAAGCTGCCGTCCGAGCCGCCGTACTGCTCCGGGATGTCGGCGCACAGGATGCCCATTTCGCCGGCCTTGTTCCACAAGTCGCGGTCGACGTGCTGCTGTTTGCTGAAACGTTCGCGGTGCGGCGTCAGTTCGGCCTCGGCGAAGCGGCGCACGGCCTGGCGCAGGTCTTCCAGCTCCGGCGTCATCCAGTTTGAGGTGCCAAGGATGTTCATGTCAGGCCGCCTGGTACAGAGTAACGACGCAGGCACCGCCCAGGCCGAGGTTGTGCTGCAGCGCGACGCGGGCGCCGGCGACCTGGCGCTGGTCGGCGCTGCCGCGCAGCTGGTGGGTCAGCTCATAGCACTGGGCCAGGCCGGTGGCACCCAGCGGGTGCCCTTTCGACAGCAGGCCGCCGGACGGGTTGGTGACGACCTTGCCGCCGTAGGTGTTGTCGCCGTCGCAGATGAATTTGTCGGCGCCGCCTTCCGGGCACAGGCCCAGCGCTTCGTAGGTGATCAGTTCATTGTGGGCGAAGCAGTCGTGCAGCTCGACGACATCGACCTGGTCGGGGCCGATGCCCGCTTCGGCGTAGACCTTGGCGGCCGCATCAACGCTCATGTCGTAGCCGACCAGGCGCATCATGTCGTTGGAGTCGAAGGTGCTGGCGCGGTCGGTCGTCATGGCCTGGGCGGCGATGAAGACGTCGGTCTTCAGGCCCTTCTCTTTGGCGTACTTCTCCGACACCAGCACCGCGGCGGCGGCGCCGCAGGTCGGCGGGCAGGCCATCAGGCGCGTCATCACGCCGTCCCAGATCATCGGCGCGTCGAGCACGTCCTGTGGCGTGACGATCTTGCGGAACAGCGCCAGCGGATTGTTGGCGGCGTGGCGGCTGGCCTTGGCGCGAATCT
Organism: uncultured bacterium; assembly: GCA_965233055.1. Lineage (GTDB taxonomy): Bacteria > Pseudomonadota > Gammaproteobacteria > Burkholderiales > Burkholderiaceae_D > Telluria_A. The sequence goes on along the minus strand of CBDDRJ010000138.1, from coordinate 38,331 downwards.
TGGCGAAGGCGTCCAGCGGCGTGCCGTATTTGTTCATATGGGCCAGGCCGGCGCCGGCGAAGTAGCGCAGCGCCAGCGGAATCTCCGGCTTGCCGACCAGTTTGTCGGTGACGGCGTCGAACGGGTCGAACGGGCTGGGGCGGTCGGTGAACACGGAACCCAAGGCACCCGGGCTCATCTGCTCGAAGCCCAGCACCAGCACGCAATCGGCGGCGCCACTGGCGATCGCCTGGCGCGCCAGGAACAGCGCGGTCGAGCCGGTCGAGCAGTTATTGTTGACGTTGACGACCGGGATGCCGCTCATGCCGACCTGGTACAGGGCCTTCTGGCCGGCGGTCGAGTCGCCATAGACGTAGCCGACATAGGCCTGCTCGAGGTCGTCGTAGGCAATGCCGGCGTCCGCCAGCGCCGCGCGGGTCGCCTGCGCGCCCATCTGGTCGTAGGGGGCGCTGGCGCCCGGCTTGGCAAACGGGATCATCCCCACGCCGGTGACGAATGCTTTGCGGCTCATCAACTTCTCCTGATTGTTTTTTCGCAACTAGTAGGTCAATCGACCTATTGCATGCGATTATAGGTCACTCGTACTATTTGTCAATTGACGTGCGATAATTTGAACCATGTCCAGCACAATACAATCGCTCCGCAACAAACCGTCCTACACGACCGAAAAAGGGCTGGGCCGCGCCCATGAGATCCTGCAGGCGGCGCGCGCGCTGCTGGCGGCCGAAGGCTATGCGGGCCTGTCGATGCGGGCGGTGGCGAGCAGGGTCGGCATCAGCCTGTCCAATGTACAGCATTATTACCAAAGCAAGGACGCCCTGCTCGAGGCTTCGCTCGAATATACGATGGAACTGTTCCAGGCCAAGATGGACAGTATCCGCGACGAGATGCAGGGCGCGACCCGCGTCGAGCAATTCCTGTCGACCGTCGACATGTTCCTCGACGAGATCACCGATCCGGTCACCCATGCGATCTTCTTCGAGATCTGGGCGCTGGCCTCGCGCAATACGTTTGCCTCGAACCTGATGGCCAAGATGCTGGGGCGCGAGCGCAAGGCGATCTACCTGCTGATCCAGGGCCTGAACCCGGCCATCCCCGACGACGAGTATATGCAGCGCGCGATCCTGATGGTGGCGCAGATCGAGGGCCTGATGCTGTTCCGCCTGAACCGGACCACCCGCAGCAAGGAGTTCCACGCGGTGCGCGCATCGGTGCGCAAGGTGCTGCTCAATCTCGCGACCGTGCCGTAGGGTGGGCACCGGTCGTCGCACGGACGTTGGTGCGGCGACATGCCCACGCGGGAATCAGTGCCGTAGGGTGGGCACTGCGTGCCCACCAGCCGTCGGTAGGCACGAGGTCGTCGCACGGCTGTAAGTGCGGCGACATGCGCACCGATCGCTCGCATGCCAGCGTGGCAATTCGGTGGGCACGAGGTCGTCGCACGGTTGTTAGTGCGGCGACATGCCCACCCTACGAATCGCCTTTGCGCCGGCGCGGCGTGTGCAGCGACTCGGGCAGCAGGTGGGTCCGATCGGCGATCAGGGCGAACACCGCTTCCTTCGACAGCACATAGCGTTCCAGCAGCACTTCCTTGATCGAAGCGATGATCGCCTGGTAGTCCTTGATCGCCTCGAGCGTGTGGCGGTACAGCTCGTCGGCCTTGGCCTCGACCTGGGCGATCGCCTGCTCGCCGTGGCCATCCTGGCGCAATAGCGCGTAGTCGATCTTCGAATGCGAATACATCGACAGCCGGTTGACCATCAGGTTGAGCAGCTTGGTCGCCTTCTCGATGTCGTTCTGGCTGCCGACCGAAATGCCGCGCGCGCCATAGAACAGTTCCTCGGCCGCCACCCCGCCGTACAGCTGGATCACGTCCTGCTCGAGCTGCTCGAGGGTGCGCAGCGACATATCGTCGTTCGACTGCAGCACGTAGCCGAGCGCGCCCAGCTTGGACACCGACTCGGTGCTGATCTTGAGCAGCGGCGACTTGTCCTTGATCTCGAACAGCGGCAGGCGGGCCCGCAGCTGGGGGTCGATCTGCATGAAGAAGTGGCCCAGCTCGTGCAGCGCCACCCGTTCGCGCTGCTTTTCCTTCTCAAAACTGGTGGCGCGGTCGGTCAGGCCGATGGTGGCGCGCTCGAAGGCGCGGAACATCAGGTCGGTGTCGATGATGGCCTTTTCCTGGATCGACATCATGCTGGCGCGCTCGACCACGGTTTCGAGCAGGGCCGGCGACAGGTTGGCCGTCATCTGCGCGATCTGCTCGAGGTCAAGGTTGGCCCAGTCGACCAGGCCTTCCTGCTTGCGGCGCAGGAAGCTGTCGAGCAAGGCGCTGCGCTCGCTCTTATTGGGCAGGCGGAAGTTGATCTTGACCGAAAAGCGGCGCAGCATCGCCTCGTCCATTTCGCTCGAGGCGTCGTCGAAGTTGGACGCCACCACCCAGATCACGCCGGTGCCCTGGTCGCTCTTGACGCCGTCGAGCAGGCCCAGCAGGGTATTGGCGGTGTCGTCTTCCCATTTCTTGTCGCCGCGCCCGCGCGGCATGAACAGGGTCTGGGCCTCGTCGAGGAAGATGATGCAGCTCTTGCGCGCGCACGCCTTGCGGTACAGCGCGCCCAGCGCCTTGGAGCCGCCGCCGACGAAGCCCGATTCGAGCGCCGAGCCGGACGCCTGGATCAGCGGCAGGTTGAGCTTCTTGGCCAGGTAGCCGACCAGCTTGGTCTTGCCGGTGCCGGCCGGGCCGGTCAGCATGACGTTGAACGGCTTGTCGATATTGTGGGCCTGGTACAGCGCGCGGTTGCGGATCATGTCTTCCAGATGCAGCACTTCCTGCTTGATGTCGTCCATGCCGATCAGGTCGTCCATGCTTCCCTTGAGCTTGTCGGGCATGATGACGGCGGCCGACTGGCCGAGGCCGGGCAGGCCGAACTTGAGCATGTACAGCAGCAGGGCGATCAGCAGCAGGTTGAAGCCGTGGCGCTTGAGGAAGTCCTGGGCTTGCAGGCCGAGCGTGGCGTCGGCATCGCGCAGCACCGCCTTGTGGCTTGCCAGCCAGGCGTCGCTGGCGATGCCATAGGGGATCGCGTGCTTGAGCAGCACTTCCCGCTCCAGGCTCTGGTGGGTGTTGGCGGGCACCTTGACCACATGCAGCGTGGGCGCGTCCTTGAACTTGAACACATAGCGCGGCGCTTCCGTCAGCGGCTTGGCCACCAGCAGGTAGTCGAGGCGCGCTGCGGCGGCGGGCAGTGCTGTGATTTCGGCAATATTTTGCGAATGGCGGACCGGGCTGGGATCCTGGGCGGTGTCGCCGAACCAGGCGGCGGCGATGCCGCCGACGAGCAGAGCCAGCAAGCCCGCCCTGACATAGTTGTTGCGGAGGGCGAGTTGAAGCTTGGTAAAGTCAAACATAGAACCTGAAAATAGTCATCGTCGCGTGAGGTGTCGAGCGGCAAGCGACCGTGCCATGACTATAGCGGTACAGAAAAATTGCGGGCGCGCGATACAGGTAACAGATGTAAGCGATCTGTACAACTTCTTACAAATTTTGGCGCAATTTGAGGAAACTTTGCGTCAACTTTTGATCAGCTCATCCGTTAATCTAGGTAGTTCGTACCAACTATGAATGCAACGAACTCACTTTTTGGGAATGATCATGAGCCGCCTCGTCCAGTTCTTTCACAACTTGTTCAGCGCATCCCTGCGCGCCGAGGAAGATCCCCTGATGGGCGCGGTCGACCTGTCGGACACGGCCTATTGCGCGGAACTGCTCGAGCGTTACACCCATTCAGGGCAGCGATTGGGATAAAGCTGGCGATCAGAGCCAGTTGAACATCTTTGCCATCATCGCTGCCATTCCTAGCGCCATCGTGATGATTGCGCTGAAAACCATCCGGAAATCGGCCCTGTGCTCCTTGCGCATCGCACGGACGTCGGTTTTCAGGTCGCCAACGTCCCGTTGCACATACTCCAATACGGTTTCTATTCGAGCGAGGCGAGGCTCGACCTGCCCGTTATAGGGAGGTTTGCCGCCGTTGCCATCTGGTTCAGAATTGCGTGAAGGACTCGCCATGGTAGTGCTCCTATGATAGACAGCTGCCACCTCTTGCTAGTGTAGTCGCTTCAGCACCCGGCACAATCGAGCTTTGACAAACAGTCAGACAAAAAAGCCGCCAGTGATGGCGGCTTCTCAGGTGCGGGCAGGCTCAGCGTTCGGGGCGGGTTTCGGTCAGGCGGCACAGTTTATCGATGTGGGCGACTGGCACCTTGTTCCTGAGCGCTTCGGCAATGCATTTGGCCTTGTTGGGCGTCGAGTCTGAAACGATGACGAAGATCGTCAGCACGATCGCAATGAATCCCAGCAAGATCAAGATGCCCTTGACGATGTCCTTGTCCACCTTCATTGCCTGCTCCCTAGCCCTGGTTGGTGCGCTGCGCGCATTCTTGTCGTAAACATTCTAGCGCGTTGCTGCAAACATTGCTAATCGGTCAAGGCGAGCGCGTGCAGTTTGCTGATCGTGCTCCAGTTGCGGGCAGTCGTGTCGTCGCCCAGCAGTTTATTCAGGGCCGCCGCCACCCGGCTGGCCAGCACCCCGGCCGGGCACCACGCATAGGCGGCGTGCCGGCCCAGCGCCAGCGCTTCCGGAGCCCAGTCCTGCTGCGTCAGCGGCGCCACCAGCTGGCGGCTGGCCGCGGCGCCGGCGACGAACACCAGCAGGCGGGCCGGATCGCTGGCCAGTTCCACCAGCGGGTTGTCTGCCACGATGGCGGTCAAATGTTCGAGCGGCAGGACCGTCACGCGCGAGGCCACTCCCAGCTTGAGCACCAGTGCTTCCTCGATCCGCCCGGCCGCTTCTAGAGGGTCGACCAGCGCGCCGCCGAACACCACATTGCCGCTGTTGAGCAGGCTGCGCACATCGCTGAACCCGAGGTCGGCGACCAGCTTGCGCAAGTCCGCCATCGCGATGCGCTTGGCGCGCCCCACATTGATGCCGCGCAGCAGGGCGATATACCGGAATTGAGTCATACCTGGATACTACCCTTACTTATTGTTCATCGGCGCGGGCTTGATGGGGCGTAGGGTGGGTAAGGTATTACCCACGCGTGAAGTTGGCGTCATGTTGGCAGAACCGCGTGGGTAACTTCGTTACCCGCGCCACGTTCAAATTGCCGAGCCATCGCTGGCGGCAGGCACCGCGTGACCTTGCGCCGCCACCGGGTCGTGCCCGTCCTGCTGCGGGGTCACGCGCGGGATGCGCAGCAGGAAGTGGGTGCCCTGGCCCAGCGTGCTGGTGACGGTGATGGTGCCGCCAAACTGCTTGGCGATCAGGTTGTAGACGATATTGAGGCCCAGGCCGGTGCCACCCTGCCCGCGCCGGGTGGTGAAGAACGGGTCGAAGATCCGGTCCAGCACGTCGGGGGCGATGCCCTTGCCGTCATCAACCACGTGCATCTCGACGATCTCGCCGTCGAGCCGGGCACTGATCTGGATTTCGCCCGGCGTGTCCACCTCGAACGCATGCTCGACGCAGTTCAGCGTCAGGTTGGTGATGACCTGGGCGAAGGCGCCCGGATAACTGTCGAGCACGATCTCGGCCGGGCATTCGACGGTCAGCCGGATCGGGGTTTTCTTGAGCTTCGGCTGCAGGCTCGAAATGATCTCGTCGACATAGTCCTTCAGCGAGAACGGCCGCCGCGCTTCGCTGGTCTGGTCGACCGCGATCTGCTTGAAGCTGTGGATCAGGTGGGCGGCGCGGTAGGCATTGTTCATGATCAGGCGCGAACTTTCAGCCGCCGTCTCGAGGTAGCGCATGATTTCCGATTTTTTCAGGCCGGTGGTGCCGACCGCGGTCTGGATCGCGTCGGTGGCGTCGCGCAGCACCGAGGCCGAGGTCAGCGCGATGCCGACCGGCGTGTTGATTTCGTGGGCGACGCCGGCCACCAGGCTGCCGAGCGAGGCCAGCCGCTCCGACTGCAGCAGCGATTCCTGGGTCTGGCGCAGGTCCTGCAGCGCCTGCGTGGTTTGCTGGGCCGAACGGCGCGCCGCATCCTCGGCTTCGCGGATGCGCGCGATGGTCGACTTGAGGCGGCGCTGGATCTGGTTGAAGCCCATGATGACGTCGCCCAGCTCGTCGCGCCGGCTCTCAGGCAATTCTTCGACATCGTCGGTGCTGCGGGTGGCCAGCACGAACAGGCCGTCGCGCAATTGCTTGAGCGGCTCGAACACGACCCGCAGCGACAGCGACAGCGCCAGTACCAGGATGACGTCGAGGAACAGCACCTCGGCTACCTTGCGCATCAGTTCGGATTTGAGGGCGGCGTCAATCTTTGCACGGCTGAAATTGATGACGACCTTGCCCACCACCACCGGCTTGATCGACGCGCTGGCCGAGCCGCCGTCCTGGAACACCAGGCTCGCTTCGACCGGCGAGCCGGTCGGCTGGGCGTTGTTGGCCACCGCCACGAAGCGGCCGTCGGCATTGCGCATCTTGCCGGCGAACAGGCCGACCGAGGTGTCGTAGACGCGGATCGCCACCACTTCGGACGGCAGCATTTCCGCCTCGACGATGCTGTCGACTTTGGATTTGTCGAGGTCCCACAGCGCCGAAGGAAGGCTGATCTGGAGCCGGGTCAGCACGCCCTGGCGCAGGCTCTGGTCGCCGCTTTCCAATTCCTTGCCCAGCGAATACTGGGTATAGCTTCCGGAAATGGCCAGCACCAGGGTCACGATCACCACGAACAGAAGCTTTAGCCGGCTTTGGATACTGAACATTAGGCCCCCACGTGCGAATTCTCACCAATGTAAGCGAACCCCCTCGTCTTGGCAAGAAATCCATGCTGTCGCACAATTTCCACGCGACGCCATGCGGCCCCATCCGGGCTGCCGAAGTGCTAAGATTGAAGCAAGGAAAACGGAGGCCCGATGAGCGCGAGTTACCAACACTTGCCATTGGCGCAGGTGCAACCCGGAATGGTGCTGGCGAGCGAACTGCTCGACACGCAAGGCATGGTGCTGCTGCCCGAAGGAACCGTGCTGACCGCGGCCATCCTGGCCGCCCTGCCGCGCCGCGGCGTCGACATCCTGCCGATCAACCGCGACGACCTCAATACGGTCGAGCGCAACGCCGAGGAAGCGGCGCGCCAGGCCCGTATCGCCCGGCTGGCCGTGCTGTTCCGCCACCACGACCCCGACAACGACCGCGACTGGTCCACCGCCACGCTGTACAAATTTGTCGGCGATTATCGCCTGGGCGGGGAGAGCGCCGCATGACCGAACTGTCGCTCGATGACATCGTCCGCAAGCTCGACGACCTGCCATCCCTGCCCGCCGTCGTCATGGAACTGCTCAATAGCATTGATGCAGATGACGCCGACATGGCCGTGCTGGCCAAGAAGCTGTCATATGACCAGGCGCTGACCGCCAAGACCCTGTGCCTGGCCAACTCGTCGACCTATGGCTTGCAGGTCAAGGTCACGACCATCCAGCAGGCGATGTCCTTCCTCGGCTTCAAGGCGATGAAAAATCTGATCACGGCGGCGGCCGTGACGGGCGCGTTTCCGAAGGGCCTGTGCGCCGGCTTCGACGACAAGGCGTTCTGGCGCCATTCGATTGCGACCGCCGTGTGCGCCAAGGTGCTGGCGCGCCACCTGCGCTTCAATCAGGATTATGCGTTTACCGGCGGCTTGCTGCACGATATCGGCCGGCTGGTGCTGCTGTCGAGCTTTCCGGAACAGTACGGGGCGGTGCTGGCCTACCGCAAGGACCACGACTGCAGCGTGCTGGTGGCCGAACGCAGCGTGCTCGGGGTCGACCATGTGATGGCCGGCGCGGCACTGGCGAGCCACTGGAATTTCTCGGAAACGATGCTGCTAGGAATTGCAGGCCACCACGAACCGGACGCGCCGGGCGCAGGTTTCCTGGCCGCCATTGTGCATGTGGCCGATGCGATCGCGCATGCGCTCGACCTGGCCGGCGAGCAGGACGACATGGTCCCGACGGTGTCGCCGGTCGCGTGGAACGCGATGGGCCTCAATGAGGAAACCTATCTGCATGTGTTCCGCGAGACCGAGCTGCAATTCGGGGAAATCAGCGTGATCCTCTCGATGTGAGGACCACGCCCCGCCGGCACCCTCAATGCGCGTAGTTGCCGGACGATGCCTCGGACTTATCGTCCGGCTTGGGGCGGCCCTGGGCGTCCGACAGGCGGTACTTGGTGCGCCGGTCGCCCATCAGGTCGCGCAGGTCACGGATGCTCATGCCCGTCACTTCATGCATGCGTATCAAGAGCGAGGCGCCGACCGGCAGGCGGTGGTGGCGGATCTTGCTGATGACGGGCGGTGCGACTTCAAGCATGCGCGACAGGGCCGCGTCGTTCTTCAGTTGCATCTTGCCCAGCAGAATGTCGAGCAAGTGGTTGGGGTTATAACTTTCTTGAGATGACAACGCATGGTGTGCCATGATAATCCTCGTCGATGTGGGTTGAAATAGTTCCGTTACGAACCTAATAAAGACCGTGTTCCGTGGGCAAAAGTTCCCTCCAACGATGTAAAAACAAGCCCTTCGCCTACTGCTGAAGCCTGCCGTCCAGTACAACTGACGAGGGGCTGGTTAGCATTGTTCGATATCAATCAAATGCGAGAAACCTTGTTACATAGGCATTTCACCACAGTAGGTGTTTTCCTGGCGCACGTGAGCGCATGATGCATAGCAACGTCGGCGCGATCGGGGCGGTCGCGCCGGGCTGCGCGGGCGGGGTTTGCGGGCGTCTGTGGTGTCAGGCCGTGGTGTTGATCGTGCTGCCGATCGGTTTCGCTTCTGGCTGCGGGGTCGTTTGCGCGGCCTTGGCGGCCAGGTCCTGGCGGGTGATGAAAGCTTGTTCGGAAGCAGCGCGCTGGGCGCCGGCACTGTTTTGCCTGGCGATCCGGGCCGTGTCGGCGCCGGTGGCGCGGTCGGGCACCGCGGCGCGCGCCGGCCCCCTGGCCGGGGTCAGTTCGCTCGCAGCGCCCAGGCGCGGGCGGTTCGGCACATCCTGCGCCGGTCCGCCCTGGCGTTCGAGCTGGAGGCGCCGCTGGGCCCGCTGCAAATTGGCGAACGCTTCGGCCGCGCCGCTGGTGTTGTTCGATTTCAAGGCCTGGTCGAGCGCCTTGACGGCATTGGAGAAATCGGTGCCGCTGTTCTGGGTCGGCGCCGCGCTCTTGAGCGAAGCGACCGCCGACTGGGCCGCTGCCACGTCATTATTGGCCAATGCCTTGCCGAGGTCGCCTACCTGGCGGCTGAGCGCGCGGTCGGCGCCGGAACGAGCCGGCGGCGCGCTGCCGCCCGCAATGCCGTTGTTGGCCAGCGTTGAAATGGAACCTGCCATCGTGTCCTCCGCCCGGGCTCGAGTTTTCGGCTCGGAAATTGTTCTCCGGAAAGCCTCTCTTTTACTTTACAAACACTTTTCACAATATCAATGCCATTTGTACAACACTATCAGCAAATCGTGCAATTTTGGTGGTTTTGTGTGGGTTTTTCTGGCCCGGCCCAATCTACGGTAAACTAGCCCGATCCGCGCCGAACTGGTTCGCCGCGCACAACCTGTAGCCACCCTTGAAAACCAAGACCCCCGTCCAGCCGCATTACTTCATTCCCGAGCCACTCGACAATTCACGGCTGGCCCACCTGTGCGGGCCGCTCGACGAGAACCTGCGCCAGATCTCGGCCGCGCTCGACGTCACCGTGTTCCGGCGCGGCGAAAAATTCATCGTCAGCGGCCACAACGCCGAGCGGGCGGTGCAGATCCTCGAGCGTTTCTACAAGGTCGCCAACAAGGTCGTGCCGATCGAGGAAGTGCAGCTGGCGCTGGTCGAACAGCGCAGCGGCCTGATCCACCCGGCCGAGCCGGCCCTGCTTGAACCGGCGCCGCACAAGGCCGTCAATGACGAAGACCTGACCAGCCCGTTCCTGCGCACCCGCCGCACCGACCTGCGCGGGCGCACCCCGCACCAGATCGAGTACCTGCGCGCCATCCTCGAGCACGACATCAGCTTCGGCATCGGCCCGGCCGGCACCGGCAAGACCTACCTCGCGGTAGCGTGCGCCGTCGACGCGCTCGAGCGCGACGCCGTCAAGCGCATCATCCTGACCCGCCCCGCGGTCGAAGCGGGCGAGCGGCTCGGCTTCCTGCCGGGCGATATGTCGCAAAAGGTCGACCCTTACTTGCGCCCGCTGTACGACGCGCTGTACGACCTGCTCGGCTTCGACCGCACCCAGAAGATGTTCGAGAAACAGGTGATCGAGATCGCGCCGCTGGCCTATATGCGCGGTCGCACGCTCAACCACGCCTTCGTCATCCTCGACGAGGCGCAGAACACGACGGTCGAGCAGATGAAGATGTTCCTGACCCGGATCGGCTTCGGCAGCCGCGCCGTCATCACCGGCGACGTCACCCAGGTCGACCTGCACAAATCGCAGAAGAGCGGCCTGCTCGACGCCATGCAGGTGCTGCGCGACGTGCGCGGCATCGCCTTCACCCAGTTCTCGTCGGCCGACGTGGTGCGCCATCCGCTGGTGGCGCGCATTGTCGACGCCTACGAACATGCCCAGACGCTGCACGATATGGCGCCCCTTCCCAAACCTGTCCCGGTAGGCAAGCATGACCGTAAAAAATAAGCTGGCCCTGTCGGTCCAGTATGCCGACCCGCGCCTGCAGGCCGTGCTCACCCGTCCCAAGATCCGGCGCTGGATTAGCGCGGCGCTGTTCGCGCCGGCCGAACTGACGATCCGTTTTGTCGACGCCGACGAAGGCCGCGCGCTCAACCGCGAGTACCGCCACAAGGACTACGCCACCAATGTGCTGACCTTCGCCTACAACGAAGGCGAACAGATCGAGGACGACGCGCCGACCCGCGCCGACATTATCCTGTGCACCGACGTGCTGAACGCGGAAGCGGAGCAGCAAGGCAAGAGCGTCGAGGCACACGCCGCCCACCTGATCGTGCACGGCGTGCTGCACGCGCAGGGCTACGACCACGAGGACGACGAAGAAGCGGCAGAGATGGAAGGGATCGAAACCGAGATCCTGACCGGCCTCGGCTTCCCCGCGCCGTACTAGTGTAGTGACATTGGACGGCAGGGTGGGTAATGGTTGACCCACGCGTTTTCTTGTGGTCTGCCCGATCCGCGCGGGTAGGCAAGCCTACCCCCTACGTTCCCGGGCCCCGGATGCTATTCCGCGTAGACGCCGGCCTTGCGAATGAGCGGCGACCACTTGTCGATTTCCGCTTTCAGCAAGCTGCGCAAGGCCTCCGGGCGGGCTTGCTCGCTGCCGACCAGGTCCGCGCCGGCTTGCGCCATGGCGGCCTTGAACTCGGCATCCTTCAAGCTGCCCTGCAGGTAAGCGGCCAGCTGGTCGATGACCGCCTTGGGCGTGCCCTTGGGCGCGAACAGCGCATGCCACACCATGATCTCGAATCCGGGCAACACGTCTTCGGCGATGGTGGGCACAGCGGGCAGTGACGCCAGCCGGGCCCGGGTGGTCACGCCGTAGACCTTGATCCTGTCGGCCTTGATGCCGGCCAGCGCATTGCTGGTCTGGTCGCACAGCAGGTCGATCTGCCCCGCCTCGAGCGCCTTGAGGGCCGGCCCGGTGCCCTTGTACGGCATGGTCTGCACGGCCAGCCCGAGACGCGAGGTCAGCAGCAGGCCGCACAGGTGGGAGGCCGAGCCGATGCCGCCATTGCCGACCTTGATCTGCTGTTTCTTGTCGCGCAAGTGGGCCAGCAGTTCCTTGAAATTGCTCGGCCCGAAGCCGGGGCGCGCCACCAGCGCCATCGGCACGTTAACCAGCAAGCCGACCGGCTCGAAATCGCCCACCGGGTCATAGGCCAGCTTCGGATACAGCGCCGGCGCCGTGGCCTGCCCCATATGGTGCAGCAGGATGGTGTAGCCGTCGGGCGGCGCCCTGGCGGCGCGCGTGGCGCCGTAAGTGCCGCCGGCACCGGCCGTGTTTTCGACAGTGAACTGGCCGCGGCTGACCTTGGACATGGCCTTGGCCAGGGCGCGCCCGACCACATCGGTGGGTCCGCCGGCGGCAAACGGCACGATCATCGTGACCGGCTTGGCCGGGTACTCCTGTGCGCCGGCACTCACGATTGCCAGCAGCAGGGCCAGCGGCGCAAAGCGCCACAGGCTGATGAATCGCAGTCGTTTATACATATTCGTCTCCCAAGATAGTTTGGCTGATTCTGCTGATCAGTGGGATCGATATTAGTGCTACAGGCTTGACCTTGTCTGTAGGGAAAAACACGTAGTACTGCCACCGTTCTGACGCTCTGTCGCCAACAAAGCCCAGTCCACTCCCTCGAGACTGCAGTTCATCGCCCGCAGCTGGGCTGGCGAGCAGGCAGGCGCTACAGTGCGTGCCTCACTTCACTGGAGAGTCGGCATATGTTCAAACTCTGCGCACTTTGCACCGCTACCCTGATCCTGACTCAGGCCGCGCCCTTTGCGGCGGCTCACAGCGCGCCCGCGGTTCTCACCGAAGCAGCACTGGCCGGCCAGATCGACGCCGCCATCCAAGGCCATTTCAAGCCGGACCAGCCGGGCGCCACCGTCATCGTGACCAGGGATGGCAAGACCATCCTGCGCAAGGGCTACGGCATGGCCAACCTGGAGCAAAAACTGCCGCTGCAGCCGGACACCGTGATGCGCCTGGGCTCGATCACCAAGCAATTCACCGCCGTCGCCATCCTGATGCTCGCCGAGCAGGGCAAGCTCTCCCTCGACGACGACATCAACCGCCACCTGCCGGCCTACCCCGTCAACGGCGGCAAGGTCACCATCGCCCAGTTGTTGAACCATACTTCGGGCATCGCCAGCTATACCAGCAACTTGACCTTTTGGCTCAATATGGGCCGTGACTACAGCGTGGCCGAGATGATCGACCGTTTCAAGGGCGCGGAGCGCGACTTCGCGCCAGGCCAGGACTGGCGCTACTCCAATTCCGGCTACATCCTGCTGGGTGCCATCATTGAAAAGGCCAGCGGCAAACCGTATGCCGACTTCCTCGCCGAGCACGTATTCAAGCCGCTGGGCATGAACGACACTGCCTACGAAGGCCGCGAGCGCAGCAAGGCGGCGCGCGCCCAAGGCTATAGTGTCGGCCTGTTGACGGCATTCACACCGGCCCGTTACCTGAGCATGACCCAACCCTATGCCGCCGGTTCATTGGCATCGACGGTGGACGACCTGGCGCGCTGGGATGCTGCCATCAGCGCCGGCAGGCTGCTCAAGCCGGCCAGCTGGCAACAGGCGTTCACCGGCGCCATCCTTCCCAACGGCAATCCCACCCATTACGGCCTCGGCTGGCAAATCGGCACCTTGCAGGGTGAGCCGGCGATCGCCCATGGCGGCGGCATCAATGGCTTCAGCACCTATGCGGTGCGGCTACCTGCAAGCAAGGTCTACGTTGCGGTCCTGACCAATGCCGATGACGGCGTGGCTTCGGCCGAGATGGTGGCAAGCAAGGCAGCAGCGCTGGCGATGGGTAAGCCGTTCCCGGAGTTCAAGCCGATTGCGCTTGCATCGAAGGCGCTGGACGCCTACGTCGGCACCTACAAGATCGACGACAAGAATGAAAGGGTGATCCGGCGCAATGGCGCCACGCTGACCATGCAGCGCAGCGGCCGCCCGGTGGTCGAGATCCGGCCCTACAAGGCGGACGGATTTTTCCTGCCAAATACGCTTGTTACGCTCGACTTTACCCGCGACGCCAGCGGCAAAGTGGTCGACCTCAATGTGTTCCAGGGCGGCGTCAGTCAGCGTGCAGTTCGCCTGCGGTGAGTAAAGGCGGGGCGCCGCCTCACCGTTAATCGGCTTCCAAAGCCGTTCGCCACCGCCCAGATGCACTTCGTCGATCGCCGCTGGGCAGCGCGGCGAGCCGGTTCTATATTGCCAGCCTCACTATCGACTTCCAGGAAGGACTGTCCATGTTAAAACTCACCGCCACCTGCACCGCCGCCCTGATCGCCCTGCAGGCCCCGGCCGCCTGGGCCCAGGCGGCGCCGGCCACCACCACCGATGCAGCGCTGGCGAGCCAGATCGATGCCTCGATCGCCGGCCATTTCAAGGCCGACCAGCCTGGCGCCACCGTGATCGTCACCAGGGACGGCAAGACCGTGCTGCGCAAGGGCTATGGCCTGGCCAACCTGGAACACAAGACCCCGCTGCAGCCCGACACCGTGCTGCGCCTTGGCTCCATCACCAAGCAGTTCACGGCGGTCGCGATCCTGATGCTGGCCGAACAGGGCAAACTGTCGCTCGACGACGACATCACGCGCCACTTGCCGGATTTCCCCGCGGGCGGAGACAAGGTCACCATCGCGCAGCTGCTGCAGCATACGTCCGGCATCGCCAGCTATACCTCGAACCCGGCCTACGAAAAGAATATGGGCAAGGACTATAGCGTGGCCGAGATGATCGACGGCTTCAAGAACAGCCCGCGCGACTTCAAGCCGGGGCAGCATTGGCGCTATTCCAATTCCGGCTACTTCCTGCTGGGCGCGATCATTGAAAAGGCCAGCGGCAAGCCGTATGCGCAGTTTCTGGCCGAGCAGGTATTCAAGCCACTCGGCATGAACGACACCGCCTACGAAGGGCACGAACGCAGCAAGGCCACGCGCGCCCAAGGCTACAGCGGCGACGGCAAGACGTTCGCGCCGGCCCGCCACCTGAGCATGACCCAGCCCTATGCGGCCGGCTCGCTCGCCTCCACCGTGGACGACCTGGCCAAATGGGATGCCGCCATCAGCGCCGGCAAGCTGCTGGCCGCGCCCAGCTGGCAACGCGCATTCACCGGCGCCACGGTGGCAAGCGGCCGCCCGACCAACTATGGCATGGGCTGGCAAATCGGCACCTTGCAGGGCGAAACCGCGATCGCCCACGGCGGCGGCATCAATGGCTTTAGCACCTATGCCGTGCGGCTGCCGGCCAGCAAGGTCTATGTCGCCGTGCTGACCAATGCCGATTCCGGCGGCGTCGCCCCGGAAATGATCGCCAGCAAGGCCGCCGCCCTCGCCATCGGCAAGCCCTACCCCGATTTCAAGCCGATCGCGCTCGATGCCGGCACGCTCGACAGCTATGTCGGCGTGTACCGGATCGACGACAAGAACGAAAGGGTGATCCGGCGCGAGGGCGCCAGACTGATCATGCAGCGCACCGGCCGCCAGCCGGTGGAGATCGTCCCGTACAAGACCGATGGCTTCGTCCTGAACAACACTTTGGTCATGCTCGACTTTGGCCGTGACGCCAAAGGGAATGTGATCGACGTCAATGTGATCCAGGGCGGAAACGGCCAGCGTTCCATCCGCCTGCCCCGGTAAGCGTGCCGGCGGCGCCCCGCCCCCCCGAAGGGGCGCCGCTTGCATAAAAAACGGGCAGCAGCGCTTTTGGTGTATCCTATAGCCTTAGCAACAACGGCTCACGCCAATTATGCCCGAGCACCCTAGTGACGTCAGAACTGACGCCAAACCTCATCGGTCGCTGTTTGAACGGCTGACCGCACTGATTTCCCCTGAGCCAGAGAACCGGGCAGAACTGCTCGAAGTCCTGCAAGATGCCCATGCCCGCAACCTGATCGACGCCGATGCGCTGTCGATGATCGAAGGCGTGTTCCAGGTGTCGGACCTGTCCGCCCGTGACATCATGGTGCCGCGTTCGCAGATGGATGTGATCGACATCAGCCACCCGATCGACGACTGGATGCCGCAAGTGCTGGCCACGGCCCACTCGCGCTTCCCGGCCATCGAGGGCGACCGCGACAAGATCATCGGCATCCTGCTGGCCAAGGATCTGCTGCGCTACTACGCCGAAGAATCGTTCGACGTGCGCGACATGCTGCGCCCGGCCATCTTCATCCCCGAATCGAAGCGCCTCAATGTGCTGCTGCGCGACTTCCGCGCCAACCACAACCACATGGCGATCGTCGTCGACGAATACAGCGGCGTGGCCGGCCTGATCACGATCGAAGACGTGCTCGAGCAGATCGTCGGCGACATCGAAGACGAATACGACTTCGACGAGGAAGAAGACAATATCCTGTCGATCAAGGAAGGCATGCTGGGCCCGCGCTGGCGCATCAAGGCGCTGACCGAGGTCAGCCAGTTCAACCAAGAACTGGGGGCCGAACTGCCCGAGGACGACGTCGACACCATCGGCGGGCTGGTGGCCAACCACCTGGGCCGCATGCCGCACAAGGGCGACCAGTTCGACATCGACAACCTGCGCTTCGAAGTGCTGCGCGCCGACGCGCGCCAGGTCCACGTGCTGCTGGTCGAGAAACTGCCGCTGGTCGAAGACGCCGCCTGATGCGTCCTTTGATGCGCCGCCGGGACTGGTTCACGCCCGCCACCGGTCCGCGCACCACCTTGCGCCCGATGCTGCTGGCCCTGTTCGCGGGCGCCCTCACCGTGTTCGCGTTCGCCCCTTACGGCCACTGGCTGCTGCAGCCGCTGTCGCTGGCCTTCCTGTTCTACCAGATCGGCTTGGACAGCGCGCCGCGCCGCAGCTACTGGGTCGGCGCCGCCTACGGCTTCGGCTGGACGGTGGCCGGCATGCACTGGATCTACATCTCGATGCACCGCTACGGCGGCATGCCGCCGGCGCTGGCGGTGGCCGGCGTCTGCCTGTTCGCCCTGTACATCAGCCTCTATTGCGGTCTTGCTACGCTGCTGGCCAGCTGGCTGCGGCGCCGCTGGCAACTGGACGTGCCGGCCTTCCTGCTGCTGGTGCTGCCGGCCTGCTGGGTCCTGTTCGAATGGCTGCGCGGCTGGCTGTTTACCGGCTATCCGGGCGGCGCCATCGGCTACGCCCATATCGACGCCCCGCTGGCGGGCTGGGCCCCGGTGATCGGCGTATTCGGCACCTCGCTGCTGGCGGCCGTATGCGCCGGCGCCCTCGTCATGCTGACCCAGCGCAGGCGGCTCGCCGCCCTCGGCCTGATCGGTGCCCTGGTGGGCGCCGGCGCCGGCCTGTCGCATGTCGACTGGACCACGCCACTGGGCCAGCCGATCAGCGTGCGCCTGTTGCAGGGCAATATCGACCAGCGCATGAAGTTCGACCCGCAGCACGCCGCCGCCACGCTCGGCCTGTATCGCGCCATGGTCGACGCCGCGCCTGCCGACCTGATCGTGCTGCCGGAGACGGCGATCCCGACCTTCCCGCACAATTTGCCGCCTGGCTATCTGGCCGGCCTGGGCCAGGCCGCGCAGGCGGGCAACAGCCATATCGCGTTCGGCATTCCGTTAATCGACAGTGCCGGCCAGGTCACCAACAGCGTGGCCGGCATCAGCCCGCACGGCGCCAGCTACCGCTTCGACAAGGCCCACCTGATGCCGTTCGGCGAATACGTCCCGACCGGCTTCCGCTGGTTCGTCAGCATGATGCAGATCCCTTTGGGCGATATGGCGCGCGGCGCCGCGCTGCAAGCGCCGTTCATCGTCAAGGACCAGCGCGTGCTGCCCAATGTCTGCTACGAAGACTTATTTGGCGAAGAAATCGCCTACCAGTTGCGCGATTCGACGTTGCCGGCGTCGATGCTGCTCAATGTGTCGAACCTGGCCTGGTTCGGCGACTCGCTGGCGATCGACCAGCACCTGCAGATTTCGCGCATGCGCGCGCTCGAGACGGGTCGCCCGATGCTGCGTTCGACCAATACCGGCGCCACCGCCATCACCGATGCGCGCGGCAAAGTCACCCATTCGCTGCCTGCCTATACGCGCGGCACCCTGGTTGCCAGTGTGCAAGGCATGCAGGGCATGACCCCGTATATCCGCTTTGGCAACATCCCGGCCCTGGCGCTGGCCGGCCTGTTGTTGGGCACGGCATGGTTTTTCGGCAAAAAGCGGCGTCAAGGCTGACTTTTTGCCAACCCTCGGCAATTCCTGTCCCAGAAGGGCCCCAAAACCCGCTAAAATTGGTCGTTTTAGCGAACTCACTTTCGTTGCTCGCCACTGCGCGCAGCCTTTACAAGATGCTCACATTTCAACAAATCATTCTGACCCTGCAAACCTACTGGGACAAACAGGGTTGCGCCCTGCTCCAGCCCTACGATATGGAAGTCGGCGCCGGCACTTTCCACACCGGCACCTTCCTGCGCGCGATCGGGCCTGAACCCTGGCGCGCCGCCTATGTGCAGCCGTCGCGCCGCCCGAAGGATGGCCGCTATGGCGAAAACCCGAACCGCCTGCAGCATTACTACCAGTACCAGGTGGTGCTGAAGCCAGCGCCGGAAAACATCCTCGATCTCTACCTCGGTTCACTTGAAGCGCTCGGCCTCGACCTGAAGCAAAACGATGTGCGCTTCGTCGAAGACGACTGGGAAAGCCCGACGCTGGGCGCCTGGGGCCTGGGCTGGGAAGTGTGGCTGAACGGGATGGAAGTGACCCAGTTCACCTATTTCCAGCAAGTGGGCGGCCTCGATTGCAAGCCGGTGCTGGGCGAGATCACCTACGGCATCGAGCGCCTGGCGATGTACCTGCAGGGTGTCGAGAACGTCTACGACCTGGTGTGGACCGAGTGGGAAGAGAATGGCGTGACCCGCCGCCTGTCCTACGGCGACGTCTACCACCAGAACGAAGTCGAGCAGTCGACCTATAACTTCGAACACGCCAATACCGAGCTGTTGTTTGCGCAGTTTGCCAACCACGAGTCCGAGGCCAAGCGCCTGATCGAACTGGCGCTGACGCTGCCGGCCTACGAGCAGATCATGAAGGCTTCGCACAGCTTCAATATGCTCGACGCGCGCGGTGCCATCTCGGTCACCGAGCGCGCCGCCTATATCGGCCGGGTGCGCACCCTGTCGCGCCTGGTGGCCCAGGCCTATTACGACTCGCGCGAGAAGCTCGGCTTCCCGATGCTGCCAGCTGCCGTTGCCTCCGCCTGAGAACAAGAACAGAACTGAACCATGAACCAGACCCTACTCGTTGAACTGCTGACCGAAGAACTGCCACCGAAGGCCCTGATCAAACTGGGCGCCGCCTTTGCAACCGGCGTCGTCAATGGCCTGAAGGCGCGCGACTTCCTCGACGACGGCTTCGTCGCCACCACCTACACCACGCCGCGCCGCCTGGCCGTGTCGATCACCAGGGTGCGCGCCAGCTCGCCCGACAAGTCGATCCGCGAAAAAGTACTGCCCGTCTCGGTCGCGCTGGACGCTGCCGGCAATGGCACGCCGCCGCTGGCCAAGAAACTGGCCGCGCTGGGCTTCCCGAACGTGACAGTGGCCGAACTCGAGCGTGCCAGCGATGGCAAAGCCGACAGCTTCTACTACACCTATACCGCGCCGGGCAGCGAACTGCACACCGGCCTGCAGGCGGCGCTGGATGAATCGGTCGCCAAGCTGCCGATCCCCAAGCTGATGAGCTACCAGCGCCCGGACGGCAGCACCGTGCAGTTCGTGCGCCCGGCCCATTCGCTGATCGCCCTGCATGGCGAAAAAATCATTGCGCTGACCCAGCTGGGCCTGGCTTCCGCCGCCACGACGCTGGGCCACCGCTTCCTGACCGATGGCAGCCGGATCACGATCACCCACGCCGAAAAATACGCGGCGACTTTGGCAACTGAAGGCAAGGTCATCGCCAGCATCGAAGCGCGCAAGGAAAAGATCCGCGCCTCGTTGATGGAAAAGGCCGGCGCCGACCAGGTGCTGATGCCGGAAGCCCTGCTCGACGAAGTGACCGCGCTGGTCGAATGGCCAGTCGTCTACGAATGCAATTTCGAGCAGGAGTTCCTGGCCGTGCCGCAGGAATGCCTGATCCTGACCATGCAGACCAACCAGAAGTACTTTGCGCTGACCGACTCCAATGGCAAGCTGCGCTCGCGCTTCCTGATCGTATCGAATATCGAAACGAGCGACCCGCAGCACATCATCGGCGGCAATGAGCGCGTGGTCCGCCCGCGCCTGTCCGACGCCAAGTTCTTCTTCGAGCAGGACAAGAAGAAAACGCTGGCGTCGCGCCTGCCGCTGCTGGCCAATGTGGTCTACCACAACAAGCTGGGCACCCAGCTCGAGCGCACCGAACGCATCAAGGCGCTGGCCGGCGCCATCGCCCGTCTGACGGACACCAGCGAGACGCTGGCCGAACGCGCCGCCCTGCTGGCCAAGGCCGACCTGCTGACCGATATGGTCGGCGAGTTCCCCGAGCTGCAAGGCATCATGGGCACCTACTACGCGCGCCACGACGGCGAGCACGACGAAGTGGCGCTGGCCGCTTCCGAGCACTACCAGCCGCGCTTTGCCGGCGACGCGCTGCCGACCACCGCCACCGGCACCAATGTGGCGCTGGCCGACAAGCTCGAGACCCTGGTCGGCATCTGGTCGATCGGCCTGCAACCGACCGGCGACAAGGACCCGTTCGCGCTGCGCCGCCATGCCCTTGGCGTGCTGCGCATGCTGCTCGAAAAACGCCTGCCGCTGTCGATCAGCACGCTGCTCAGGGAAACGGCCGCCGTGTTCGCGTCGCGCCCCGGCTTTACCGATCCCTCAAGCGAGGTGACGGTGTTCATCATCGACCGCCTGCGCGGCATCCTGCGCGAGCGCGGCTTCAGCCCGAACGAAGTGGAAGCCGTGCTGGCCCAGAACCCGGACCGCCTCGACGATATCGTGCAGCGCCTGGAAGCGGTGCAAGCCTTTGCGGCGCTGGCGGAGAGCGCTTCGCTCGCCGCTGCCAACAAGCGCATTACCAATATCCTCAAGAAGACCGATGTCGCCATTGGTAGCGTCAATACCGAGCTGCTGCAGGAAGAAGCCGAGCGCAAGCTGCACGCGGCCATCGGCCGGGTGCGCCCGCAGGCCGATTCTGCCTTCGAAAAAGGCGACTTCACCGGCACTCTGGTGGCGCTGGCGCAGCTGCGCGACGATGTGGACGCCTTCTTCAATGGCGTGATGGTGATGGCCGATGACGTGCGCCTGCGCGACAATCGCCTCGCTTTGCTATCATCGCTGCATGGCATGATGAATCGGGTCGCCGACATCTCGAAACTGGCAGCGTAGGTACGATCATTGCTCAGCACAACATCCAGGGAGCAGGCAGCATGAAGATGATTATTCTCGACCGTGATGGCGTCATCAATCACGACTCCGCCGAATTCATCAAGTCGCCTGCCGAATGGATCCCGATCCCCGGTTCGCTCGAAGCGATCGCCCGCCTGAACCAGGCCGGCTACCGGGTGGTCGTGGCGTCGAACCAGTCCGGCATCGCGCGCGAGCTGTTCGACATGGCCACGCTCAACAACATCCACCACAAGCTGCACACGACGGCCCAGCAGGTCGGCGCCGATATCGACGCGATCTTCTTCTGCCCGCATGCCGCGGTCGACAACTGCGACTGCCGCAAGCCCAAGGCCGGCATGTTCGAAGAGATCTCCAAGCGCTTCAATATCAGCCTCAAGGGCGTGCCGACGGTGGGCGACTCGCTGCGCGACCTGCAGGCCGGATTCATCAGTGGCTGCACGCCCTACCTGGTCCTGACCGGCAAAGGCGTCAAGACCCAGGAAAAAGGCGGCCTGCCACCCGGCACCCGGGTGTTCCCCGACCTGGCCCACATGGTCTCCGCCCTGCTCAAGACCCACGCTGCTGCAGCCCATATTCCCATCTAGTCTCCGGAGCCACCTTTTGTTGAAGTTCACCTTATTCCTGCGCTCGCTGACCTTCACGCTGATCATGACAGTGGCGACCATCGTCTGGGCCTGCGTCTGCTTCCTGGCCGCCCCGCTACCGTACAACCAGCGATTCTGGGTCACCTCGCGCTGGAATGTGTTCATCATCTGGTGCGCCCGCGTCATCTGCGGCATCCGCTACCAGGTCAAAGGCTACGAGAACCTGCCTGACCAGCCGGTGATCCTGCTGTCGAAGCACCAGTCGGCCTGGGAGACCATCTTCCTGCTGCCGAGTATGCGCCGCCCGCTGGTCTACGTGTTCAAGAAGGAGATCCTCTATATTCCCTTCTTCGGCTGGGGCATGGCGCTGCTGCGCATGATCCCGATCGACCGCAGCGCCGGAAAAAACGCATTCAAACATGTTGTAGAAATCGGCAAGCGGCGCCTGGCGGGTGGCCAATGGATTATCATGTTCCCTGAAGGGACCCGCATCCCGGTCGGGCAAAAAGGAAAATACAAAAGCGGCGGCACGCGCCTGGCGATCGAAACCAATACGGTGGTGGTACCGATCGCGCATAATTCAGGGGAATGCTGGCCAAAGAATTCTTTCCTGAAGCGCCCGGGGCTGATTACCGTCTCGATCGGCAAGCCGATTTCGCCTGACAACCACACGCCTGACAGCATGATGCAAGAGGTAGAAAATTGGATAGAATCAGAAATGCGCGTCATTTCGCCCCACGCCTACAGCGCTGGCTGAGTGGGATTGGCGAGCTGCTCCGCGTATCAACACCGCAATCGCCAATGAAGTCCCGTCCAGTCAATCCGAATCAGCTCGAACTCTTCGCCCAGGATTTTTTTGCGGCGCTGCAGCCGGCCAAAGCGCCGGCAGCACCGCAGCCCCTGTTCAAGGCGCCGCCCGTCCCACCGCGCGCGATCACGCCGCCGCCCGGCACCAACACCTCTCCCAAGCGCCATATCCAGCTCGGCAAGCACGCGCTCGATTATGAGCTGCGCCGTTCGAGCCGCCGCTCGATCGGATTCATGATCGACGACGACGGCCTGCGCGTGACGGCGCCCAAGCGCGTGACGCTGGCCGAAATCGACGGCGCGATCCGCGCCAAGCAGCGCTGGATCCTGACCAAGCTTGGCGAACGGGGCGAGCGCCGCGCCCAGCGCGAGCAGGTGCGCACCATCGAATGGATCGATGGCGCGCTGCTGCCTTTCATCGGCGCCGACATCACGCTCAGGCTGGAAGATGCGCAGCGCAGCCACTGCATCTACGACAAAGAGCAGGCGATGCTGCGCATCGGCGTGGTACCTGGCCTGTCGGAATGGCAGCTCAAGGAACGCGTGCGCCTTTGGTATATGGAGCAGGCCACCAGCCTGTTTGCCGAGCGGCTCGATCATTACGCGGCCAGGCTGGGGGTGCAATACAGCAGCCTGACGCTGTCCTCGGCCGGCACGCGCTGGGGTTCCTGCACGGTGCAAGGCGCGATCCGCCTGAACTGGAAGCTGATCCACTTTGCGCTGCCGCTGATCGACTACGTGGTGGCGCACGAGCTGGCGCACCTGCGCGAGATGAACCACAGCGCGAAATTCTGGGCGACGGTCGGACTGATCTACCCGGATTACGATGGCGCGCGCGAAGCCCTGCGCCTGCGTTCGCAGCAGCTGCCGACCTTATTTACCTGATGGAACCAGTGTGACATTTGACAAAAAGCTGACCATCGCCGTCCTGCTCGGGGTGCTCCCCCTGATGGCCGCCACGATCTACAGCGCGGTAGCGATCGCCGGCGCGCGCCGCGATGGTGCGGGCATCGACGCGTTCACCATGACGGCGATCTGCATGATTGCCTATGGCCTCAGCTGCCTGGTCCTGGTTCCGGCGATCGGCGTTGTGGCAGACCGCAGCTACCGCCGCAAGCTTGCGCTGGAACGCCGTGCCCGCACCATGACTTGGCTTGCCGCATCGACGCTGCTGCTGCCGCCGCTCGTCGTCAACGGGCTGTATTACCTTCTGCTCAAAAATTCGTTGATGTAGGGTAGGTTCGGTCACATCGAACCCACGCGGGGATATGCCGCGTCAGTCAATCTGATAGTCCATCGCATATTTATGCTGTCCATCGACGATATCAATCGTCATTGAACCGGTCAGTCCGGCCAGTTCACCGGTGCCGGAATCCGGAACGACGGTCAGCGTCAACGTGGAGGCGCCACGGTTCATCGTGCCGCTGTGCTGAAGCACGAAACTGCCTTTGCGCCCGCCCAGGCTACCCTCGACCCGTTCCAGCGCCACGTAGCCGGCCGATCCCTTTACTTCGGTGTGCACCGCCAGCATCTCTCCGAGGCTGTGTCCGATCAAGTCTCCCTGAAATTGCTTATCGATCGACATCCTCCCCAGCCTGGCCGATTCAATGGCTGCCGGTGGTGCTTGTGGCGTGAGCTTCACTTCGAACTGTCCTGTCGCCTGTATCATCCCATTTTCCTTTGCTGTATTGGCCATGGCGGGCAATCCCATCGAGAGAGAGAATGCAGCCACCCATATCCACTTCCCTACTGCCGTCATCATATCGCTTCATCCTTTAGAATGGGCGGGCGCCGTACCCTCCCTGCACACCGAACTGTAGGGTCACCGCCAAAGATATGATTGGAAAAACGCGACAAATGAGCTCACTCCCTGGCAAAGCGCGTGGCGTGCTGCGCCCCCAACTGACACAGGGCCAGTTTCAGCACGAACGGATCGCCGCCCCTGAGGTACTGTCCACTTATGTCGAGCATTTCTGGTCGGTGCGCTGGGATTTGCGCGGCTTGCCGCCGCAGCGGCAAGCGACCGTCCCTCACCCGAATGTGCATCTTGTGGTCGAACGCGGCCGCGCGCGCATCTATGGTGTGCACACCGATCGCTTTGACCGCGACCTCGCCGATGAAGATTTCGCTTTTGGGATCAAATTCAAACCAGCGGGCTTTCAACCCTTCCTGCGCGGGTCCGTTGCCACGCTTGCCAACAGCAGCATCGCGGCGCGCGATTTGTTTCCTGGCGTCGAGGCGATGGAGCGCCACCTGCGGGTCGACGCTCTGCCAGAAATGGCGATATCGTTGCTGCTCGCAAACCTTCCGCGGCCGGA
This sequence comes from uncultured bacterium, assembly GCA_965233055.1. GTDB lineage: Bacteria > Pseudomonadota > Gammaproteobacteria > Burkholderiales > Burkholderiaceae_D > Telluria_A. The sequence continues at coordinate 13,575 of CBDDRJ010000138.1, read as the reverse complement.
CCCGAATATTGCCAGGGTAAATGACATCGTCGCCCTGATCGCCGAAGACCTGAGCCTGACAACAGTCGACCATCTGCAGGCAAGGACTGCAGTCGACAAGCGCACCTTGCAACGGCTCTTTCAGCGGTATGTTGGTATCGGTCCAAAATGGGTCATCAAGCGCTATCGCTTGCACGAAGCGATCGCGCGGGTGCAAGCCGGCGCCACGTTAGACTGGGCAGCACTGGCGCTTGAGCTTGGCTATTTCGACCAGGCCCATTTCATTCACGACTTCCGGGCATTGATAGGACAAACACCGGCAGACTATGCGCGCTCACTGCTGCTCGCAAGTATTGCTGAGGTAGCAGCGTTGTAATTGGTAACTTGTTCCTATTGCGCATCCAATTGCAGTGCAGCAGGCAAGGCCTTGACCAGGGCTTCTCTACAGGCATTGCGGGAAGCCTGTTGCATCGTCAGTTCACGTTGCAAGCCTGCAATCCGCGCTTCGATGACGAGTAAATTGTCGACATTCTGCCTGGCTTCTTCCGACAAAGTCGCCATATCATAGCTGACGCCGTTCACGTTTATTTTTGAAATTTCACCCATGGCAGGTCCTGAGCCACTGGCGGGTGCAGGGGCAAATGATTGAGATTGATCGGCGTAAGGCTGGGCCTTGGTGTCCTGCAACAGCCTGTTATTGATATCAAGCGCCATGTCCATTAGTTTCATTTTGTGGTGCCGCATCACATGCCAACGCTCTCGGTGTTCGCGGCAAGCTCGCAATGCCAGTTTTCTCCCCCCCTCGGCGCTGGCCGGCAGCTTCCACGGCGAATCTTTCAGTGCCTGCACAACGCGATCGAAAACCTCGTCCGGCATCGCATCACTGGACACCATGTCTTCACTCGGGGTGAAACGCTTGGCTTGCGTCATGGCAATCATGTAATCCGTCCGACTTGCCAACAACATCCAGCCATTGGGCGTGATTTCAACCATAGGACAATACGGCGCCAATTCGGGCAAGACATGGTTAGGATAGATACGATGTTTCCAGTAACGCGAAGCGAGCCGGGCATAATGCCTGTAATCAGAAATCGGCGACAGGCGAGCTTGCCAGAATGGCAGAATCTCAACCTTCGGCTTGGTGAGCGTTACCGTATCATTGGACACATCGAGATACAGGCTGCCGAGCTGAAAAGCATTCTGAAAAAATTCACCACGCAAGTCCCCCCATACCCGACGCAGCATGCCACCGGATTTACGAAACGCAGCAAACGCCGCATACCCGGCTTTCGCGGCTGGCGATTGCGCTATCTCGCCGACGTCGGCTCGCCGTAGTTCACGCAGCGCGGCCAAGGAAATTTCGAGGCACTGTCCCAAGGGATACGCCTTTCCAAGCATGACTGGCTGCAATGGTTGCAGGATGCCGTCCAAGTGCGCGCGCACGGCAAGAAAGAACGCCTCCAGTTCAGGCAATGCTGGCAAAAGATACTGGGTAGTCAGCGCAACTTGACGCTTACTGTCAAGTATTCCGGGCTCATTGGGAATGGCAGTATCGGCAAATCCGACGACAGAGCGCCTGGTCACGCTGACAGCTGGCGATCTGGCCGGCAGATCTTGAAGTAAAGTAGCTCCCCTGACTGAACTCGAACCAGGGTCCTGCGGATGAATAGCCTGAGTCATTGAACGAACTTTTTTCATCGAATCCGGTACTTACATCACACTCAAAGCAGTGGCGCAATCAAGGCCATCGTGCGCGCGGTAGCACCACGGTGCTGATTGGCGAAACCCATGGCCCGTTCGCCCATACTGGCACGCGCGGCGTCATTGGCCAGCAGGCGCATGGCCTGCTGCATCAGCTCGGTGGCGTCCGCGACGCACACAGCGCCGCCTGCCTCGATCGCCTGCTCGGTCGCCAGCGCAAAATTGAAGGTGTGCGGGCCGACCAGTACGGGTTTTCCCAGAGCGCAGGCTTCGATCAGGTTCTGTCCGCCCAGCGGCTGCAGGCTGCCGCCGATGAAGGCGCAATCGCAGGCCGCATAGTAGGCAAACATCTCGCCCATCGAATCGCCCAGCAGCACTTGCACTTTCGCGTCCAGCTGGCCCAACTGCGAGCGGCGCTGGACCGACAGGCCCCTGGCGGCAGCCATCGCGGCCACCTCGTCGAAACGCTGCGGATGGCGCGGCACCAGCAGCAGCAAGGGATTGAGCGCGGCCGGCGCCGCCGGGTCGAGCGGCGTTTGCGGCGCGGCGCGCCAGGCATCGAGGATGTCGCCCTCTTCCCCTTCACGGGTGCTGGCGCACAGCAGCACCGGCCGTCCGCCGATCAGGCCGCGCAGCCACTTGCCGGTGTCCAGCGCGGCCTGCGGGACGACGACGTCGAACTTGATGGAGCCGGTCACGCCCACGTGTGGGGCGCCCAGCGAACGGATGCGCTCGGCGTCGGCCTCGGTTTGCGCCGCGACCAACGGGATGGCGCGGGCCGCGTCAAGCATCAGGCTGCCGAATTGCTGGCCGCGGCGCAGCGAACGCTCCGACAGGCGCGCATTGACCAGGGCTACCGGAACCTTGTGCGCGGCGCATTGCGCGATCAGGTTCGGCCACACCTCGGTCTCCATCAGGATGCAGATGCGCGGCTCGAAGTGGCGCAGGAAGCGCGCGACGATGGCGCCAATATCGTAGGGAATATACGACTGGACCAGGCGGTGGCCATGTTTGCCGTACAGGGCCTGCCCGGTGGCGCGGCCAGTCGGCGTCATGTGGGTCATGACGATGCGGCTGGCTGGATAAGCCTTCAATAAGGCATCGACCAGGGGTTCGCTGGCGCGCGTTTCGCCGACCGACACGGCGTGCACCCAGATGGTCATCGCATCGCTGCGTGCCTGCGCATAAAAGCCGAGGCGTTCGCCCCAGTGCTCCAGGTAGCCCGCTTCCTTGCGGCCGCGCCACCACAGGCGGCCCAGCACCAGCGGCAGCGCCAGCCACCAGGCAAATGTATACAGGGCGCGGATCAAATTGCGTCCGCCAACTGGCCGATCGCCGCCGATACCTCCGCCACCGACGGCGGCGCCCCTTTGTCACCGAGGTTGATGATCCGCCTGGACCAGTTGCCCTCGGTCTTCCACTTGGGCGAGTCGCAATACAATTCGATGGTCGGGCGTACAAACGCCGCTGCGATATGGGTCAGCCCGGTATCGACGCCAATGGCCAGCGACGCATTACGCGCCAGCGTCACCGCTTCGTCCATCGACAATTTTGGCAGCACTTTGGCGTTTGGCAGCGCACTGGCGATCGTCTCTGCCTCGGCTTTTTCCTTTGGCGAGCCCCATGCCAGCAGCACCGGCATTGGCGCCAGTTCGTGGCCGATGGCGATCCAGTTCTCGGGCGCCCATTTCTTGGCGTCGCGCGCAGTTCCGTGGAAGAACACGGCATACGGCTGCTGGAACGGCATCCAGTCGGGACGGTTGGCGGCATCCGGCGGCGGCAGGCCGAACTCGGGCACGCTGTCGATGTCGTAGCCCATCGCCTGCGCCGCCACCAGGCGGCCGCGCGCGACCGCGTGGGTGCGCTTGTCGAGCTTGATGCTGCGCGTATGGAACAGGCGCGAGATGCCCTCGTAGCCGGAGCCTTCGCTGCCATTGCCCAGGCCAACCTTGTGCCCGCCTTTGACGATGCGGGCAGCGCCCATGATGATGCCGGTCTTGAGCAGGCCCTGGGTGTCGAACACGTAGTCGTACGCATCAAAGCGCAGGTCGCCGATGAAGCCCCTGATCTCGGCGCGCGTGGCAGCGCTGCCAAGGCTCTTGCGCCAGCGGCGCAACGCGAACGGGATGATCCTGCGCACGTGCGGATTGAGCCGCACCAAGCTGACATAGCCCTCCTCCACCACCCAGTCGATGGTGGCGCCGGGATGGTGGCGCAGGATGTCGGCCACCATTGGCAGGTTGTGCAGCACGTCGCCCAGCGACGACACGCGCACCAGCAGGATTTTCAAGCCTGGCTCCACGGCTTAGAACGGCAAGTCGGCGTCGGGCCTGGCGGCGCGGATCACGCGCGCAAACTCGCCCTGGATGCGCGCCAGCGCGGCATCGTTTTCCGCTTCGAAGCGCATGACCACGACCGGAGTCGTATTGGACGAGCGCGCCAGGCCGAAGCCATCGGCGTATTCGACCCGCAAGCCGTCGATGGTGATGATCTGCTCCGAGCCAGGGAAGGTGGCGTTGGCGCGCAGCGCGTCGATCAGGGCCACGTTTTCGCCTTCTTTCAGGTGCAGGTGCAATTCCGGCGTCGACGAAGACATCGGCAGGCTGTTGAGCAGGGCCGACGGGTCGGCCACGCGGGTCAGCAGCTCCATCAGGCGCGCGCCCGAATACAGGCCGTCGTCGAAGCCGTACCAGCGGTCCTTGAAGAAGATGTGGCCGCTCATTTCGCCGCCCAGCGGGGCGCCTGTTTCGCGCAGCTTGGCCTTGACCAGCGAATGGCCGGTTTTCCACATCAGCGGCACGCCGCCGTGTTTGCTGATCCACGGCGCCAGGTGGCGCGTGCACTTGACGTCGTACAGGATCTGCGCGCCCGGATGGCGGGTCAGCACGTCGGCCGCGAACAGCATCATCTGGCGGTCCGGGTAAATGATCTGGCCATCCTTGGTGACCACGCCGAGGCGATCGCCGTCGCCGTCGAAGGCGATGCCGATCTCGCAGTCGGTCTGCTGCAGGCAGCGGATCAGGTCCTGCAGGTTCTCCGGGTGGGCCGGATCCGGGTGGTGGTTCGGGAAGGTACCGTCGACGTCGCAGAACAGTTCGACCACCTCGCAGCCGAGGCCGCGGAACAGGTCGCCCGCGAAGGCGCCGGCGACGCCGTTGCCGCAGTCGACCGCGATCTTGATCGGGCGTGCCAGCTTGACGTCGCCAATGATGCGCTCAAGGTAGGCCCTGGCGATATTGTGGCTGCGGTAGCTGCCCGCGGTGGCGGCGGTGCTGCCGTCATGGCTGACGATGCGGTCGTACAGCGCGGTGATGGCCTCGCCGTGGATCGCCTCGCCCGCCAGCACCATCTTGAAGCCATTGTAGTCGGGCGGGTTGAGGCTGCCAGTGACCATGATGCCCGATTGCGCCCCCAGCACGTGGGTTCCGTAGTAGACCATCGGGGTGGCGACCACACCCAGGTCGATCACATCGACACCGGCCGATTGCAAGCCTTGCGCCAGCGCCGCTGCCAGCGCTGGTCCGGACAGGCGGCCGTCGCGGCCGATCACGGCCGTCTGCTCGCCCTTGGCCAGCATCGCCATGCCGAACGCGTGGCCGATCTGGCGGGCGACGCCGGCGTCGAGGGTGCTGCCGATCACGCCGCGGATGTCGTAGGCTTTGAAAATCGTCTTGGAAATTGGGATCATATTGTGTGCTGTTGAGCGCGACAAGCGGCGCGCCAGCCGTGGCCGGCGCTTGCTGTGCATTGGATAGGAACGCATGGCCCGCCAGCTGGCAGGCCAGACCCGATTGCCGGCGGATTGCCGCCTTATCTAAAAGACAAGGGCAATTCTACGCCGCAATGGGTGAGATTGTAGCGACAAGCTGGCCGAATGGGAAATCGGCCGGGGGTGTTATACGCGCAGCGCGTCCATCGATTTGCCGCCGTCGACCCATTCCTTGACCCACTTCGGTTGGCGGCCGCGGCCGGTCCATTGCTGGGTAGCGTTGTTCGGGTGGCGGTAGCGCACGGCCACGGTGCCGGTCTTGCGGGCACCATTGGCGATCAGGTCCTTCAGCGGCACGCCGACGCTTTGGGCAATGGCCAGGATTTGTTCGCGGGCCTTGGCCACTTCCTGGTGTTCGCGTTTTTTCATTTCGACTTTGATTTGCTCTTGCAGATTGCGCAAATCACCGACTGACATATTCGATAGGTCCATTTCTTTCCTCGCTGTAGGTTATTGAGAATATAAAAACTCACCAATTGTCGCAATATACACTAAATCGTGCATTTAGCCACGCCTACTTCCGGAGTATCATCCAGCGCGGCGCTTTAAATCGAACAATACGCGCATATAGCCAGATATAACTGATAACAAACAAGAAACCGAAACAAATTAATATTTCCGTATGCCGCCAGAATAAGGTGGCCGGAATCACCGCCATCAGCGAAAACATCCAAAGATACGGCGAGGTGCGGGAATTGCGGCGCATCAGGGCGCGCGCTTCGCGCCGGCCGACCGCCCATTGCACCACGCGCCGGAAAATCAAGCTGTGCAGGTGTATGCCATCGGGCATGGTCGGGGACTTGCCGCGCACGAACATGCGGCGGTAGGCCGAGAACAGGGTTTCAAAGGCCGGGTAGATCAGCAGCAGCACGGCGTACCAGGTCGATACTTGCGGGTTGCGCATGACCAGCAGCAGGGCCAGCTCGCCCAGCATGAAGCCGATGAAATAGGCGCCGCCGTCGCCGAGGAAAATCAGGCCGACCGGGTAGTTCCAGATCAGGAAACCGGCCGTGGCGCCGGCCACCATCAGCGCGGCCACCAGCACGAACACATCGTTCACCTGCGACGCCACATAGGCGAGCGAGATCAGCATGCAGATCGTCACCACGCTGGCCAGGCCGTTGAAACCGTCAATGATATTGACGGCCTGCGCGATGCCGGCCACGGCCAGCACGGTCAGCGGGATGCTGATCCACAGGTAATGGATATGCCATACGGCAAACGGCAAATCGATACGGTCGAGCGTGGCATCCATCAGGAACACGCCGAGCAGGGCCGCGGCCATGGTCAGGGCCAGCCGCTTGGCCGCGCTGACGCGGCCGGTGTAGTCTTCGGCGATGCCGCCGACGAAGGCGACGGCAGAGCACAGCAGCAGGGACATCAGCCACTGGCCCATGGCTGGCACGCGGTAGATCGAAATGACGGCCGACAGCACCACCGACAGGAAAATCGACAGGCCGCCAATCCGGGCCACGTGGTGAGCATGCACTTTTTGCACGCCGTTGAAGTCGGCGTCCAGCGCCGGGCCGTGCAGGCGCACTTGCTTAATTACCAGCAAAGTCAGCAGCAGGGAGGCGACGAAGCTCACCAGGAATGAAAACATTGTTCTTGAGTTTATTTGTGTTTTGCTAACTGGCGTGCACCCGCGCCGACCAGGGGCGCGGATTGCCAACCCGTGATTGTACCGCAATGCGGTAAGGAAAAATGCCGAACATGGCCGATTTGGCCAGAATTGCCGCCAAGTAAAGGCGGTGGGACGGAGCTAGCGCAGGCGAAAGAACGGAAGTAAGTGTGACGACTGATAATATTTGGCGTATTTACATGTATTGAGAAACAAATAACATGTCATGTATTTGTAGCCACTATAACCACGAATAACATTTAATACATTGATGGTTATTGACCCCCGTCATATCGATTCAGTATTTCCCGCAAAAATCATTCAGGAAAGACATAAATGCAAGGCCGTTTCCCAATCTGGCAACTGGCAGAAATTCGACATCAGTTTACTGCAGTCCATGACAGAATTAACGGGCCGGGCCGCCGGTACCGGATATTCGGCACTGGGAATGGGCACCAGATTGCATTGAATATCAGCCGCTGCCAGGATGGCCTGGGTGAATCCATACCAGGTGGTCTGGCCCTGGCTGGTCAGGTGGTAGGTGCCGCCATGCTGGCGCCACCAGTCCGGGCCGCCGACGCGGGCCTGCGACAGGATCAGGGCCGTGGTATCGGCAATGGTGCGGCTCCAGGTGGGCGCGCCATGCTGGTCGTTGACGACGCGCAGCTGCTCGCGTTCGCGCGCCAGCCGCATCATGGTGAGGAGGAAATTCTTGCCGCGCATGCCGTACACCCAGCTGGTGCGCAGGATCAGGTGGTCGGCGCCGGAGGCGGCGATGGCCTGCTCGCCGGCCAGCTTGGACTGGCCGTAGACATTGATCGGACCGGTCGCATCGGTTTCCCGGTAGGGCCCTGAGCCGCTGCCGTCGAACACATAATCGGTCGAATAATGGATCAGCTTTGCTCCGAGCGCGCGGGCTTCGCGCGCCATCACGGCCGGGGCGTCGGCATTGATGCGGTGGGCCAGCAGGCTGTCGGTTTCGGCCTTGTCGACGGCGGTGTAGGCGGCCGGGTTGACGATCAGCCCCGGGCGCACCGCCTGGATGACGTCGCGCACCTGGTCGAGATTGGACAGGTCCATGCGGTCGCGGTCGACGGCGACCACCTCGCCCAGGCCCTGCAGGCTGCGCACCAGTTCATAGCCGACCTGGCCGGTCGATCCGCTCAGCAAGATTTTCATCAGTGTCTCCGAGAAACCCCGCCGTTCAGGGCGGGGAGGAATGGAGACGGTCTCCGTAGAACCGTCAGAACATTTGAACGTTTCGGCATGTTGAGTACTCTACAGTCTAAGCGTTTCAGGATTGTCGTTAGACGCCGGGGCGCTGCAGTAAATCGATTATCCGGTCTGCGGTCGCCGCTGGCGAGGTCGAAAGATATCCCGCAGTACTGAATAAGGAGGCTGGCACAAGCCAGTGTCCCCTCTCGGACGTGAGAGGCCAGAAGTGGGAATCCCCTCCACTTTAGGGTGGTGAGGACGTCAAGGGTAAACTTCGGCCTCGAGCAGCGGCTTGCCGGCCATGTCCTTGCCCGACAGCAGGGGTTCGCCGTCGAACGGCCAGTCGATGCCGATGGCCGGGTCGTTCCAGCTGATCGCGCGCTCGAACTCGGGCGCCCAGTAATCGGTCGCCTTGTACAGGAATTCGGCCGTGTCGCTGGTGACCACGAAGCCATGGGCGAAGCCGGCCGGGATCCACAGCTGGCGTTTGTTTTCGCCCGACAATTCATAGCCGACCCATTTGCCGAAATTGGGCGAGCCGCGCCGTACGTCGACGGCGACGTCGAACACCGAGCCGCTGGTCACGCGCACCAGTTTGCCTTGCGGTTGCTGGATCTGGTAGTGCAGCCCGCGCAATACATTCCTTGCCGACTTCGAATGATTGTCCTGCACAAAGTTCGGACGCAGGCCGGTCAGCTCCTCGAAGCGGCGCTGGTTGAAGCTCTCGAAGAAGAAGCCGCGGTCATCGCCGAATACCTTAGGCTCGACCAGCAATACTTCCGGCAAAGCAGTCTTGGTTACTTGCATATTAAAACGCCTTATCTTCCAGCACTTGCATCAGGTATTGGCCATAGCCATTCTTGCGCAGCGGTACCGCCAGCTGCTCGAGCTGGCTGGCGTTGATATAGCCTTTGCGGTAAGCGATCTCTTCCGGCACGGCCACCTTCAGGCCCTGCCGTTTCTCGATGGTGGCAATGAATTGCGAGGCGTCCAGCAGGGACTCGTGGGTGCCGGTGTCGAGCCAGGCCATGCCGCGCCCCATCACTTGCACATTGAGCTGGTTCGCTTCCAGATAGACCCGGTTGACGTCGGTGATTTCCAGTTCGCCACGGGCGGACGGCTTGATATTGGCGGCGATGTCGCACACCTGGGTATCGTAGAAATACAGGCCCGTCACCGCGTAGTTCGATTTCGGCTGGGCCGGTTTTTCCTCGATCGAGATGGCGCGCTGCTGCTTGTCGAACTCGACCACGCCATAACGCTCCGGGTCGGTCACGTGATAGGCAAACACCGACGCGCCGTGCAGGTTGTCGTTGGCCACATTGAGCTTCTGGTCGAGGCCATGGCCATAGTAGATATTGTCGCCAAGGATCAGCGCCGACGGATGGTTGCCGACAAATTCGCGGCCGATGATGAAGGCCTGGGCCAGGCCGTCCGGCGACGGCTGCACCGCATACGTCAGGTTGATGCCCCATTGCGAGCCGTCGCCCAGCAGCTCCTTGAAGCGCGGCGTGTCCTGCGGGGTCGAAATGATGAGGATGTCGCGGATACCCGACAGCATCAGCGTCGTGAGCGGATAGTAAATCATCGGCTTGTCGTAAATCGGCAGTAACTGCTTCGAAATACTCATCGTGATCGGATACAGGCGGGTGCCGGAACCGCCCGCCAGGATGATGCCCTTGCGCTGCTTTGACTGGTTCATGCCTGGTTCTCCCGCTTGCCATAATTCTGTTCGACCCAGTTCAGGTAGGCGCCGGACTGCACGTCGGCGACCCAGGCCTGGTTGGCCAGGTACCACTGGACGGTTTTCATGATGCCGGTCTCGAAGGTTTCGGCCGGCTTCCAGCCCAGTTCGCGTTCGAGCTTGCTGGCATCGATCGCATAGCGGCGGTCGTGGCCGGGGCGGTCCTTGACGTAGGTAATGAGCTCGCGGTAGCTGGTGGCCTTCGGCGCCAGCTGGTCGAGGATGTCGCACAGCGTGTGCACCACGTCCAGATTGGCCATCTCGTTCCAACCACCGACATTATAGGTCTCGCCCAGGCGGCCATCCTGCAGCACGCGGCGGATAGCGGCGCAGTGATCGCTCACATACAGCCAGTCGCGCACCTGCTGGCCGTCGCCATACACCGGCAGCGGCTTGCCTGCCAGCGCGTTGGCGATCATCAGGGGGATCAGCTTTTCGGGGAAATGGTAAGGGCCGTAGTTGTTCGAGCAATTGGTGGTCACCACCGGCATGCCGTAGGTGTGGCGGTAGGCGCGCACCAGGTGGTCGGCAGCGGCCTTGGAGGCCGAATATGGGCTGTTCGGCGCATAGGGCGTCGTTTCGGAAAACGGCGGATCATTCGGCCCCAGAGTGCCGAACACTTCGTCGGTCGACACATGCAGGAAGCGGAAAGCGGCCCTGGCGTCGTCGGCCATGCCGGTCCAATAGGCACGCGCCGCTTCGAGCATGCTGAAGGTGCCGTTGATATTGGTGTTGATGAATTCACCCGGGCCATGGATCGAGCGGTCGACATGGCTCTCGGCGGCGAAATGCACGATGGCGCGCGGCTGGTGCTGCGCCATCAGGCTTTCCATCTGCGCGCGGTCGCAGATATCGGCCCGCACGAACACGTGGCGGTTGTCGTCCTTGAGCGAGGCCAGGTTCTTCAGGTTGCCCGCATAGGTCAACTTGTCGATATTGAGGATAGGCTCGTCCGACTGGGCCAGCCAGTCCAGCACGAAATTGGATCCGATAAATCCGGCACCACCAGTCACTAAAATCACGTAGTATCCCGCCAAGCGTTACTCGAGTCTCCATTCTAAGGGAAACCGGGCCGCGTCTAAATAACTAAATGCATGGTAAACATGGCCCAATTCACCGCCGATTCGACGAAAACCTATGTCATTGGGGACCTGCAGGGCTGTGCCCATGAAGCGGCGCTGCTGGTGGCGCGCATCGACGCGGTGGCGCCGGGTGCCCGCATTGTCTTTGTCGGCGACCTGATCAACCGGGGTCCCGACTCGCTGGCGGCGCTGCGCCTGGCCCGCCAGCTGGCGCTGGACGGGCGCGCCACGGCCCTGCTGGGCAACCACGACCTGCACCTGCTGGCGGTAGCGGCCGGCGGCCAGGCCAGCTCCAAATCCGACACGCTCGACGCCATCCTGGCCGCTCCCGACCGCGAGCAGCTGCTGGACTGGCTGCGCCACTGCCCGCTGGCCCTGCGAACCGGCGGCGCCTTGCTGGTGCACGCGGGCGTGCCGCCCCAGTGGGATGCGGCGCAAACCATCGCGCTGGCGGGCGAAGTCGAGGCGGCGCTGCAGGGACCGGCGTCAAGCGCCTTCCTGGCCTCGATGTACGGCAACGAGCCGGCACAGTGGGACGACGGCCTGCAAGGCACGCCGCGCCTGCGCTTCATTGTCAACGCGCTGACCCGCCTGCGTTTTTGCGACGCGCAGGGGCGGATGGATTTCAAGCTCAAGGAAAGCGGCGTGGCGCCCGAAGGCTCGGGCCTGATGCCATGGTTCGACGTGGCGGGCCGGCGCAGCGCAGGCACGACGGTGGTGTTCGGCCACTGGTCGGCGCTCGGCCTGCTGATGCGGCCGGGCCTGGTCGGGGTCGACAGCGGCTGCGTCTGGGGCGGCAGGCTGACCGCAGTATGCCTGCAGGATCTCAGCCTGCTGCAAGTGGACTGCCCCGAGTACCGGCCGATCAAGAGCGTTTAGACCAGAGCCTGCGCGATCGCCTGTTCGCAGGCCTGGGAAAGTTCTCGCCGGTGGGCGCCGGCCGCCTCCATCGGCGTCAGGCAGGTCAGTTGCGCCCGCACCTGGCTGCTTTTCAATACCGTCATCATGCTCTGGACGAAAGTGGTCTCGCCCACATAGTCGATCGCCGGATGATCGTTGCCATCGGCGTCGACGTACTTGAGCGCGTACGGCTGCACTGGCACCCTGGCGTCGATCGCCGCTTCAAACAGGTTGGCGTGGAACGGCAGCATGCTGCCCTGCGACGCGGTCTCGCCTTCCGGGAAAAACGCGACGCGCTCGCCCAGGTGCAGGCTGGCCACCAGGCCCTTGAAAATATTGCGCAGGTCGCGCCGGCTGCCGCGCGCGATGAAGACCGTGCCGGCCTTGTCGACCAGCCAGCCCACCAGCGGCCACTGTCGAATCTCCGACTTGGCCACGAAGCGGCACGGGTGCAGCGTGTTGATGACGAAAATGTCGAGCCACGATACATGGTTGGCGACGATCATCGCGTGCGATAAGGCGGGCGCGCCATGCATTTGCTCCACGCTGACATTGCAGATGCGCAGCAGCTGACGCGACCAGCGCTGGATATACCGGTTGCGCACGCCGCTGCCGACCCATGGGAATACCAGGCCGCAGGTAAGCATACCTGCGAACAAATGAAGTACGACGCGTGCGATGCGCAATGCCTGCAAAATCTTCATACGGAACCGCGGCTTCTGCTAGCGCTGGTAAGCGACGTGGCCTGCCACGATGGTTGCCTTGACCTGCCCTGCCAGCTCGTAACCGAGGAAAGGCGTGTGCTTGCCCTGGCTGGCCAGGTTGGCACCCGACACCAGCCAGCGCGCCTGCGGGTCGAACAGCACCACGTCGGCAGCAGCGCCAACGGACAACGTGCCGGCCGCCAGGCCAGCCACGCGCGCCGCGTCGCAGGTGATGCGCGACAGCGCGAGCGACAGTGCGCCCTTGTCGTCCTGGTCGTCGGCCCATTTGATGGCGAGCGACAGCAGCAGCTCGAGGCCGGTGGCGCCGGGCGACGCTTCGCCGAACGGCAGCAATTTTTCGTCGTCGTCCACGGGCGTGTGGTCGGAGCAGATCGCGTCGACCGTGCCGTCCTGCAGGCCGGCACGGATCGCATCGCGGTCGCGGCCGCTGCGCAGCGGCGGCGTCATGCGTGCGTTCGGGTCGAAGAAGCCGATGTCGGCGTCGGTCATGTGCACATGATGGGCGCCGACGTCGCAGCTGACCGGCAGGCCTTCCTTCTTGGCCGCGCGCACCAGCTCGAGGCCGGCGCTTGACGACATGCGGCAAAGGTGCACGCGCGCGCCGGTCGCGCGCATCAGTTCGAAAATCGTGTGCAGCGCGATGGTCTCGCTCATCACTGGCACGCCGGACAGGCCCAGGCGCGAGGCCAGCGGGCCGCTGTGGGCGATGCCGCCGCTGCCGATGTGCGCGTCCTGCGGACGCAGCCAGACGGTGTAGCCGAAGGTCTTGGCATACTGCAGCGCGCGCAGCAGCACATTGGTGTCCTCGATCGCCACTTCGGCCTGCGAAAAGCCGATGC